>NZ_CP034015.1:3637056-4238467 GCF_003855395.1 Shewanella livingstonensis
AAACGTGATGCATTACTTTGAATGGTTGTTTCAGTTTCATCATTAACATCATTAGACTGTGCTGTAACATTTAATTTTCCATAAACTTGTAGAGGATCTGCCGCATAAGCACTTGATACTAAAGAGGCTGCCATTGCAGAGGCTAGTAGAGTTTTACAAAAAACATTCATCATTTCATCCTTTCGACGTATATTTCGTCATGGTTATTCTGGGTTAGTTGTATCGGAACGAGCAGAATTTTGCCTTGCGAATGTTTCAGAAATATTGCACTGCGTGATTAAAAAAGAATATTTACCATACCAAGCTACATTATTGGACAGTAAATCTAGCTACAGCAGTGGTTTCCGGTAAGGTTGGAGAAATGTGACAATTTGATGAATTCTAACCCTAGCGACTATAGCGGTCGCATTATTAGTGTTTTTTTGTAGGTTTACCGCTTTGCATCTATCCCGTAAACTGCAGTAACTTATTTTTCCTGTTAATTAATGAGAGCCTTCTATGTGGTTTAAAAATCTCACCCTGTACCGTTTCAATAAACCGTTTACAACAGATACCGAAACGTTAGAAAATGCCTTAGCTGATTTCACTTTCTCTCCTTGTTCAAGCCAAGACATAAGCAAGTTTGGTTTTTCTAATGCCCTGGGCAAAAAAGGCCAAGCATTAGTCCATAGCGCCGAAAACCGCCATCTAATTTGCGTCACGAAAGAAGAAAAAATTCTCCCAGGCCAAGTAATCAAAGAAGCCTTAGATGAAAAAGTGGCTGAGATTGAAAATCTGGAAAACCGCAAAGTCACTAAAAAAGAAAAAGACACTATTAAAGACGAAATTACTACCACCTTATTGCCACGGGCATTTTCTCGACGTAGCCAAACTCATGCACTCATCATGCCTGAGCTAGAAATGATTTTAGTTGATAGTTCTAGTGCGACTAAAGCAGAAGAGTTGCTAGCACTGCTTCGTAAAGCTATAGGTAGCTTACCGGTTATTCCGCTGAGCTATGCGACACCTATAGAGTCAACCTTAACGCAATGGCTACAAGCGGGTGAAGCGCCAGCACCATTTGAAATGCAAGATGAAGCCGAACTCAAATCTGACTCAGACGAAGGTGGAATCGTTCGCTTTAAGCAACAAGTTCTCCAAGAAGACGAAGTACTTGCCCACATAGCCACAGGCAAGCAAGTGCACAAATTAGCCTTACATTTTGGCCAATCTATTGCCTTTTTAATGCAGTCTGATGCCAGTATTAAACGCCTTAAGTTTGCTGAAGAGTTTCGAGCAGGCAATGATGACGTGGGTACAGAAGATCCATTAGCGCGTTTAGACGCTGACTTTTCTTTGATGGGCGGCGAATTAGTGGCTTTTATCAATGCAGTTAATCAAGCTTTTGGTCCTTTAGAACAGAGCGTCTAACACCACAAGGGTAATCCATGAAACTTTACGGTAGCTTTACGTCTCCTTTTGTTCGTCATTGCCGAATAGCCTTATTAGAATCAACATTAGATTATCAATTTATTGAAACAGATCAGGATAGTAGCGCAAAGTTATCGCCAACTAAACGGGTACCGTTTTTGCACGATGGAGCGTTATCATTAACGGATTCCAGCGCAATATTACGCTATATACGTCATAAGTCGGCAAAAACGTATCTTGATACTGTGATAGAACTTGATCAGTTTTGCATGATCAATACTGCGCTAGACAGTTCAATTAATTTGTTTTTCTTGTCTCGTGATGGTGTTGATATTGAGCGGTTTGATTACACAATAAGACAAGCACAGCGAATTAAAGCAACCTTAGCAGAGTTTGAACAATTCGAGCTACCGCAGCACGGGCCGTTTAATGATGTACAGTTGAGATTAGGCTGTTATTTAAGTTGGGCGGTTTTTCGCCAACGGATTAATATCGAAGACTACCCAAAACTGAAACTGTTTTTAGCTGTAATAGAAAAAGAGCCATTTTTTATTGAAACGGCTCCAACTTAATTAAGCTCATAAAAATGCCCTGTTATCAGGGCATTTTATTGTCAATTAGTCCTAATATGCCAATATATGTATCTCAATGCATGTAAATGAATACATAAGTATCAATCCATAAGGCATATCGCTGACTTAGTCAGTAGATTTAATCCAACCACCTTTATCATCAAACGGCCAATCAACACCCAACCACGCCTTATAAAATGCTTTCTGAGCGTCGGTAACCTCATCTACAGATGTAATAGATAAGTCACCTTTAGGTTGCTCCGTTAATTGTAGGCTTACGTCTTTTAAACGTTCATCACTGAATATACTCAGCTTAATCGTATCACCAACAGCAAAATCATTAAGGCGCTTAGTCAGTCCATCCGCCGTCACTTTTAATCCATTAACCGCCACAATTTCATCGCCAGCAGCAATACCAGCATTCCAGGCAGGACCATTTCTAAGCACACTAGCAATGGTTAAATCGTTATATAAGCCAGACAACATCATTCCAGCATCGACTTCGGTTTTAGGAGATTGACCATAAGTCGTGATCAAACCAGCATGTGCCAACAAGTCATCAAAAGGTAAACTAAATGGCTGGTTTACATATTCAGTCCACCACGATTGGTAGTCTTTACCAGAAAGGTTTTTTAAAATAGATTGCACGTCCGCGACGTTATAACTTAATGGAATTTTGTATTGTTGATAAAGCGCTTTATGGACATCTCTATATGAATGAGCAAGTTGCGTATCGCTTAACAAACTAAAATCAAGTGCCATTGAAGCCAGGTAACCTTCAGAGTAAATATTCACACTGTGATTAACCGCATAATCGCCCCAAGTACTGCTCCATTGGCCTAAACTGGCTTCTGCAACAGATTGAATTTCACGACCAGGATTTTGTTGATTCAATACAATTCGCTGACTTAAATCGTCAAAAAACTCTTTGGCAGTTATCACTCCAGCACGTAACAATAATTGATTTTGAAAATAACTGGTTGAGCCTTCGGCCATCCACAGTAAATCACTCATATTTTCAGATTGATAATCGTAAGGGACTAATCCTTGAGGGCGGTATGATTTTACATTCCAACTATGGATAAACTCATGCGAAGCAGTACTGATAAAACGTAAATAGTCTTCACGCTCACGAAAATTAAATCGCGGTAATTGAATCACAGTAGAATTAAGATGTTCTGTAGCGCCGCGAGCTCCACTAGTAGCATGCACCATATAGACATAGCGTTCAAAAGGATAACCGTCCCAAATCTCTGAGGCTTGGCCGCTTATTTTACGTAAATCGGTAAGAATTTGAGTCGTGTCATAATTACCCTCACCCCAAAATACCACCTCATATTGACGATCATCAGCCTCAAAACTAAAATGCTGGCTTATTCCCGTTTCAATTGGCGAGTCAACTAATACATCATAATTGGCGGCTTTGAACGAATGGGACTTGCGGCCTTTGTCCATACCAGAATAACTTTCCCAGCCTTTAGGCACAGTCATATTAACCGTAACAGGTTGCTGACGAAAAGCAGCGCTATACATAAATACGCCACTGGCATCTAAAAATGCATGACTACTGTCAATATGACGTAAACGCTCACCAAGTTCATTAGCATGTAGTTGGTAAGTCACCTTAACTGATGTAGGTTGGATTAAGGCTATTTGCCATTCGCCGCTGGCAGTTCGCTTCCAGGGTAACGATCGGCCTTTACTGTCAGTCGCATTAAACAATCTTATGCCATCGGCAATGGGTAATACTTGATATCTACCCGTCCGCCATACGGGTAGATTAACGGTTAATACCTGCGCGTCAGTTTGAGGAAATGACACACTCACCTGAGCTAAATGGTGCGCGGGCTGATTAATATCAATATGGTAATCGACATCAGCAAGGGCTGGCATAGCCCAACTCATCGAAAAAATGGCACTGCTGGTTAAAATAGCAAGAGAAGTAGGTTTCACTCTAGGTTCCTTCTGGTATGATTCTATTGTTTTTATTTTAAATTCCGAACAATTATAACGATCTAGACTCATTAACACAGTGGCAATGTGTCACTTAGCGAAAAACACCCAGTATCCACACTGACTAACATAAATTTATTTACCCATACAACGCGAAAATAAAGTCCACGTTGACTAACACTATAAAAGGTATCTCTTACTATGCTTCGATGTTTTTCTCTTGTCATATTATGTTCGATACTATTAAGTTCCGTGGTGTGTGCAAGAGATATTGAACAGCTAGAAACATTGTTCAAAGAAAATCCACAGAAGCTTTATAGCAGGTTAATGAAGACCACTGAATTTCCTTTACAGTTCTCAAATAACGTGGAATTTGAACAAGCTGCAGGAGAGTTAGGCTACCCACCAAATGAGCTTCATCGTGATTTAGAGTTATTAGCTCGGCTTAATTTGGAAGCCAAACTAACATCGCAAACTAAGTATCAAGATGCCAAACTGCTCATAACCCAATTAAATGCTATCGCATCAACAACACTTGAACAAGCGGTTGTGATAATGCTTAAAGCACGAATTAAGGGACGTCAACACCAAGAATATAATCAGGTTATCGTTGAATATAATGATGCGTTAAATATGGTTAATACCGATGTCAGCCTAGAAGGCACGCTGTTTAAAGCTACCCTTCACGAACAATTAAGCATGTTACATGTGTTATTACTTCAACCCACCCCAGCGCTGTCTCATTTAAATCGTTACCGCGAAATCGCTTATCAGTTACACAATAATTATTTTATATCGGATGCAGAATCGCAATTAGGTCGTTATTACAACCTCAATGGTGATCAAGCAAAATCATTACAGCATTATAGTGAAGCATTTCGTTTAGCCAACAACATAGACTACCCAGGAATTAAAGCTCATACACAGCTTAATCTCGCCCGGACCTACCGTGATTTAGAGCAATGGGGGGATGCACTAAAATATGCCCATAATGCTGCAGAGATATTTCAGACAATAGGTCAAGATGTCTACTTATCTGAAACATTGACCGTCATGGCAATGATTTACGCTGGCCAAGGTCAATGGAACAAAACCATCGATTATTATTTAAATGTCCAGCAAGTCAATGAACGGATGGACAACAAAATAGCAATAGGGCTCACATACCATAATTTAGGTGAAGCTTATTTCAAATTGAATAATATCCAAGCTGCATTGAATGTAATGCAACGTGCTAATGATATATTTAGAGAACGTAAAGTAGAACATTACTTAGTTCATAACGAACTACTGTTTGCTGAAATAACGGCTAGCGAAGGCATGTGGGATAAGACTATTGAACATGCAAAAAAAGCTATTAAGCTAGCTAAAAAGAAACAGTTAACAGAAGTACAAACTGAGGCGTTAGGCTACTTATCCACCGCTTATCGCAAAATCAACAATCTTAATGCGGCACTTGAGACTGTCGATGCCATAGTTGAATTAATCAATAATTCACAAGATAAAACCGATCAAACTAATGATTTTTCAGAACTCACTGAACAAAAATTAAAATTCGAACTGGGTCTATTACATAATAAACTGGAACAGAAAACGGCTAAAAATAAATACAATCAGTTTATCATTTTAGTGTTAATTATTATTTTTAGTATTGCGATAATATTATTGATTTTTATCTACAGAAAATTTCAACAGCGAAATATTTTGTACCTCAATGCGCAACGTCTAAATACCATAGACCCTATGACACAAGCTCAAGGTTACCGCGCATTTATTCAGCGGATCAACACACTAAAAAATAATGAACCTAAAACGTTAGCATTAGTGAATATCAATGAATTAAATAATATTGATATTCAACTTGGACTTACTGAGTCAGTTACATTAATGCAACATTTCAATGACCAATTTAGTCAGCACCTAGACACTGAAGTTTTTACAATACGTTCAGGGGTGATTGGGTGTTATTTTGATAAACACTATGACGCAGATATCATTTTAAATGCGGTAATAGAGAGCCTTAAACAATTAAAAGCGACGCAATTTACGATTCCAAACTTTGCCCTAAAATCAGCAGAACTGCATGCCAGTATTGGTCATATAAGTTTACCTTTACTTGCTAACCCCGATGTTAGTATTAGTGCCGAATTAAAATTTGAAACATTGCAATATGCCCTTGCCGCAGCAATGGAAATAACAGAACAACCGGCTTATGTTTCACTTCGACCACTTAACTTTGCGCCTGCAGCTATTTTTATGCGACCACTTTATTTAAATCTAACTCAGGCACTTAGTCGAGGCATTATTCGTGCAGAAAGTAATCGCAATACCCATGATATCAACTGGCCGAAGAACTAATCGTTTAATAAACTTGCAATTATAGTTGTTTATACTGTTTTGTACGGTAATTGGATTTGCTGCACAACTTTATTGAGATAATATTACTATAATGTTAACTGGTTAAAGGTTAATGAATATAAATCCTAATTAATGTCGACATTATTGCTACAATTACAGCAGTCGATGCTTTTAGATGATAAACGAGAGTAGGCACTGCAACATGAAAGAGTCAAATACAGCGATAACTCAAATTTCATTGATGAAGCAAAAGCTCCATGCAGCTAAACTTGCTCTTGAAGAGATAAATATCGATCGCAATGACAAATTGAAAACACTGATTCAATTTATCTCTCATCTTAGTCTTGCTTGCAAAGGACAAAATTTAGAGCTCGATAATAAACTGGCTAAATTGCGTCATCATATGCATGATTTTGAACAAATTGACGAAGCACTTCCAGAATTAGTCGACATTGAAAGGTTATTGAAATCCCAATATAGCCATACTATGACTCGCTTAGAGGACAGTCGAAATGGGCTCAATCGAGTGATCCGCCAGATCCAACGTATTAATGCTGCACCTGATAAATTAAAAAAAGAAATCACCTATTTTAAACAAGAATTAAGCAAGCCATTTCACACGGTATGGGAATATATACCCAAAGTTGAAAAGCTGATTTTTTTCTATGAAGAAATTTTAAAACACGAATTTGCCGATGCTGATGATTATGAAATTTTACCGCAACATATTCAACTAGCCAAAGAACTTGCCGCAAAGATCGCCGAAATTGAATTTAGAAAAGATCAGCGAGACCAAATTTTAGTCATAAAAGAAGTATTGCTTGGTGATATCAGCTTAAGCAACTTGCTCGAATCTTACCAAGCCATATTAAGCTTATTATTAGAGAATATTGCTCGCGAAAAAAGCGCATCGCAAGACTTTTTATTTGCGCTTAATGATGCCCTGACAATCGTTCGCGATGTCGTCAATAACACCTATAACAATAGCCAACGTGGTGAACAGCTCAAAGGGCAACTCAATAAAGAGATAAATTTACGCGTTAATACCGCTGACGAACTGGTTATTAGTGCCGATAATCTTAACCAATTAAAAGTTCAACTAACCGTACAGTTGTCTTCACTTCGTGATGTACTCTCTCGTAAAGAAGCGCTAGAACAACGCGAACAAACACTATTACGTAAGTCGATTGAGTCGATGCGTAAAGAGCTCAATTCGATGAGCCAAGAAGCCAATAACTACAAAGAAAAGCTATTTGAGCATCAAAAACTCAATCTGCTTGATCCGCTCACTCAATTAGCCAATCGTACCGCGTTAGAAGACCGTATGGAGCAAGAATATCGCAACCATATTCGTTTTAAAACGCCGCTATGGATAGCCATTACCGACATAGACCATTTTAAAGGTATTAATGATAGTTTTGGCCACAGTACTGGCGATAAAACCCTACAAGTCATCGCTATGGCCTTAAAAAATTCATTACGTGACAGTGAGTTTGTTGCCCGCTATGGTGGCGAAGAATTTGTATTATTATTACCTGATATCACCGATGAACATATCTCTCAATTATTAAACCGTGTGAGAGAGAAAATTAAAAATATTCCGTTTAAGTTTAAAAATCAGAGAATTACAGTTACATTATCTATAGGCGCTGCACAAGTGATGGAAAATGAAACGCTTGAAGAAGCGTTCGAAAGAGCCGATGCAGCATTATACCAAGCAAAAAACAACGGCAGAGACCGAGTCGTTATTGATATCTAGCCCATTCCAAGATAATTCTTTGGACTCGGTATCAAAAATTCGAGTCCAAAGGAATTGCTTATGATCGTAAAAATTAGTCCCCGTGGTAGTTTAGATCAACTTTCTCAATTAGAAGTAGAACGTCTAAAACAAGGCGCAAAAAGCGACTTGTATCAATTATATAGAAATTGCTCACTAGCCGTATTAGCCTCAGGTCTTATCAGCGACAGCTCTGAAGCATTGTTTAGCCGCTATGAATCTTTTAGCATTAATATTTTACAGCGCGAAAGAGGCATACAAATTGAACTCATTAATCCTCCTATCCAAGCTTTTGTCGACGGTGAAATTATCACCGGCATTCAAGAGCATTTGTTCGCAGTGCTTCGCGACATTATCTATATCAGCAATAAATACGAAAATTTAAAACACATTGACTTAAGCAATGCAAAACACATTACTAACGTCGTATTTGATATTCTGCGCAATGCTCAGGCCATCTCTCCAATGAAAGACCCTAATGTCGTAGTCTGTTGGGGTGGACACAGTATCAACGCGGTTGAATACCAATATACTCGAGATGTCGGTTATCAACTTGGCCTGCGTCGATTAGATATTTGTACTGGCTGTGGACCTGGCGCAATGGAAGGACCAATGAAAGGCGCGGCAATTGCCCATGCCAAACAACGAGTACATAATGCCCGCTATATTGGTTTAACTGAACCCAGTATTATTGCCGCTGAACCACCCAATCAAATTGTTAATGAATTAGTTATTTTACCAGACATAGAAAAACGCTTAGAAGCCTTTGTTCGCTTGGGTCATGGGATTGTTATTTTCCCTGGCGGAGCTGGCACAGCAGAGGAGCTACTCTATTTTCTCGGTATCTTATTAAATAAGGACAATTGCGATGCATCCTTTCCATTAGTATTAACCGGGCCGGCAGAAAGTGCTGACTACTTCACGGTAATTGATGAGTTTGTTGGGGCCACATTGGGCGCCGAAGCACAAAGTAAATATCAAATCATTATTGACGATCCGGTAAAAGTAGCGCAAATAATGAAACAAGGTATGGAACAAGTAAAAACATACCGTAAACAAAAATGTGATGCTTACCAATATCAATGGTCATTAAAAATTGAACCCGAATTTCAACTACCGTTTGAACCGACTCATGACGTGATGGCAAATTTAAACCTCTACTTTCAGGATAATAAAGCAGAGCTTGCCGCAAACTTACGTAAAGCATTTTCGGGCATTGTCGCCGGTAACGTAAAGGGCGATACGATTAAGTTAATCCAACAGTTTGGCCCCTTTAAGATTGAAGGTGATGCTAAATTGATGCTAATGATGGATAAGCTTTTAAACGCTTTTGTTAAACAACAACGAATGAAACTACCAGGAAGCGCTTACGTGCCCTGCTACAACATAATAAAAACACATGAATAAACTACTTATTATTGACGGACTCAATCTCGTGCGCCGCATTCATGCGGTGCTACCTGATGAAAACGATATTACCAGCGTACAAGAACGTGTTTTAGCAGCATCTAAAAAAATGCTATTACAACATCAACCAACTCATTGTATTGTCGTCTGGGACGGCAATGAGCCTTCTTGGCGTAAAACCCTGTATAGCGACTATAAAAAAGGCCGTAAACCGATGCCTGCGGCATTGAGTGATGGCCTGATTAATATCAAAAACACTCTCGCTGAACATAACATCAACTCTTTCGACGCTCAGTCTGAAGCCGATGACGTTATCGCCACCATTGCGATGAAAATGATCAGTAACGATGGTGAGGTCATCATAGTGTCAACCGACAAAGGCTTTAGTCAGCTACCGACAAAAAAACTCACCTTGTGGGATCACTTTAATCAACAGGTGTTTGATGTTCAGCAATATGAGAAAAAACTCGGTATAGCGCAATATCAAATGCTCGATTTTATTGCCCTTGCAGGTGACAGTGGCAATAAAATTCCAGGGATAATGGGTATTGGCCCAAAATCAGCTGCAGATTTACTCAATAAATTCAGAACTCTAGCAAATTTATATCGTTCTTTAGATAATCTTGGTGCCAAACAAGCCCTTAAATTAGCTGAAGGAAAAGAAATAGCTCGGATTAGCTATAAATTAGCGCAGTTACAATGCGATATTCCACTGAATATTAATTTGAAACAATTTAGAACCAATCCGACAACACACTAATGCAGTAATAAACGACTGTAATAATAAACGACTGTAATAAACAATAATAAATACATTCAGTCAACGGTATTGACCATAACGGATTAAACACAATATGAACTCAAAAGTGACTTATATCATCGGTGGAATATTCACGGCCTATTTACTGTTTGTTGCGGTAGTGATTTTTGTTTATGAACCCCAACCAGAAGACCGAGCCTGGGATGACAGACAAGCATTCAACTTACAAAAAATGAGTGATATCCACTTTGGTCAAAACCTAGATGAAATCCGAACCTTATTAGGCAGCGCTGACTTTGTCGAAGCTAAAACGGGCCTTGATGGCCAATATCAAGTGCTATATTACCGTACTCATCATATAAAATCAGACGGAGTAACGACTAAAGAAGAATGTACACCATTGTTATTCAGAGACAATTTACTTGTTGCATGGGGACAAGATACCCAACAGCAATACTTTGACGTGCCAATAACCCAGCAAGCACCGCAATAAATCTGTTTTCTACCATCGGTATCATTAACAAAAACGCCCTAGCAGTATCTGCATAGGGCGAAAACATTGTTAATTTAAACAATACAATAACTTGCGGCTTTAATCTGCTTTTTTATACTCTTGATAAGCTTCACCTTGACGTAACCAGTCAGGGGCTGGTGCTCCTTTTAAATAATGGTCAAAATACTGCTTCATCTTAATGCTGTAATCGAGCTTATTGGGATACTTTTTCAAGTGGTGTGGCTCATCTTCATATTGTAAAAATACCACATCCTTTCCGGCTCGGCGCATTGCAAGGTATAACTCAACCCCTTGCTCCCAAGGCACAGCATCATCTTTATCACCAAACATGATCATCATTGGAGTTTGAATCCGGTCAACATAAAAAATAGGTGAGTTTTCAATGTATTTCTGGGGCGCATCAAATAAACTTTCACCTATTCGGCTTTGTCCAGTTTCATATTGAAACTGTCTTGCTAAGCCAGAGCCATGGCGAATGCCACTGTATGCACTGGTCATATTCGATACAGGTGCTCCAGTGACAACGGCTTTAAAGATATTGGTTTGAGTGACCGCATAAGCACTTTGATAACCGCCCCATGAATGTCCCTGAATACCAACCGCATCTGGATCGCTCACGCCCATCTCAATTAGCTTTTGCACCCCAGCAGTCAATGCTTTTACTGATGAAATCCCCGGGTAACCAATTTCAAAGCGGATATCAGGTAAGAAAATAGCATAACCATTGTCGGCATACCAAGCAAAGTTAGGCCGATGATTGAGCTTCATATCAGGAAAAGCATGTAACCTATCACTCATAAAACGATAAAAATACACTAGCGTTGGATACTGTTTGCCAGCTTGATAATTTGTAGGTTTAATTAACACTCCATCCATTTTAACGCCATCACCATCACGCCAATGGACTAACTCTGCATTACCCCACTTAAAGGACTCACGTTGTTTATCAAGAGTTGTTAGCTGCTTTGCATTTTGCGGTGACGTATTATCGGCAATATACAAGTCTGGATATAAGTCATAACGTTGCTTTGAAAATACCACAGCCGCGTCTTTATTCGCCCGAGTAAGCAAGGTTAGTTTACTGTCGCTTTGGGTTAAGCGGCTAACGCCTGCTACGCCGATTTTAGCGCTAAAAAAACCATCGGCTTTTGATTGATGACTATAACCTTGCAGTAATACACTATCACCTTTACTCACTACTGCTGGCAATGGTTTTTCGTGGGCCAAACCGACTATTCTAAATTGAGTTTGCTGTTTTCGCCCTTGGCCCTTGGTCAACATAAAGCCTTGCTTAGATACGGTATTAAACTGCCATACATCATATTTATCATATACTGTTATCGCACTATCATCAGCTAACCAAGGTCCAAAACCGTAACCGGGTGCCGCACTAGGATAATCATGATCTTCATCAGCAAAAGGTGTGGCAATATTGGCGGTTAGGTTAACCCTGCGCTGTGATGTAACATCAAATATAAATACATTACCTTGTCGATAATACGCTAAGTACTTCGCATTTGGTGACAAGGTCGGCATCGCATCACTCGGTTGCTGAGTTAATACTCGGGTTTTACTGCCGCTATTAACATCCACTAAATACACATCGCGATAAAAGCCTGCCCAAGTGACCATTTTTTGATAAGGCAGATCTGAACTGGCTAATAAGAAACGGGCTTGTTCGCCATAAGTAACATCTGGTACAACTTGGTCTGCTAATTGAACTAACTTATTTGAATCTAGGTGTAAAACCGCTAAATAGGTACGTTTTAATTCTTGCTCATATTCTTTGACTTCTTGCGGCTTAATTTTGGCATCTTCACCATGCCAAATACGTAACTGCTTGTTAGCAGTAATCATCTCAGGATTAAAAACATCCTTTGGATTTAGATAAGCAGCTAATTCAGCTTGCTGCGCCACTTTTGGCACTCGGCCAACAAATAAACGCTGAGCATCTTTTGAAAACTGTAAGCTAGAATATTGGTTATAAGTCCATCCCTCAGACTGAGCAAACTGATGTTGTTTATCGTGTTGAACATCAAGTAACAATAGATTGTGCTCACGGCCATAGCGCATCGAACTTGCCAGGCCTTTTGTTACGGCAACATATTGACCATCATCACTCATCGCTAATGCTTCAATATGCTCTTCTTTACTACTATAAAGTTCACGCTGTGTTTGACTGTCTAATGTGACCAACATCACTTGATGCAGTTGAGTCTCACTTTGATTGATCACTGCAGCCAAATGATGCCCTGCTTTATCAAATGTAAATTGAGTCACATTCGATAATAATGTTTGCTGCTCTGTAGCCAGATTAATCAAGCGGATATCAACGCCTTTATCAGCCTTGTCAGTTTCAGCCTGTGGATTAGCTGCAGTATTAGCCGCAGTATTAGCGCTATTTTCAGTGGTTATAGTTTCAGACTTTGTCGATTGAGGCTTTGTCAATTCAAGCTCAGTAGATTGAGATGCCGTCGTGTTAATATCAGTCGTTTTAGTATCAGCCGGTTCAGGTTGACTCGCTTCAAACTTGACGACTAAAAAGCGTCCATCATCACTAAATGAAGCGGAGTCAACTTTAGCAAATTGTTGCTGCTCACCATTTTCAGTATTGAGTAATACCACCTCATGAGGTAAGTCGTCTTTCTTTTTGGTTTCACGGTCAAATAAGCTTGCTTCAATTGTCGCTAATACAAATTTACCATCAGCACTAACTTGAACATCGGTGCCATTGGCTATTTCATATTGTTTGCGATTATCACTAAAACGAATTAATGCACGACTATCGCCTCTATCAGGAGTAGCCTGTACAGCAATCACCTTGCCATTATCAGAAATAACCGGCTGTTGTAAGGTTTCAAAATGCATAATGTCATCAATAGACAGTGCACGTTGCTCCGCCGCATGGGCACTAAATGACAGACAGACTGCCAATGGAATTAAATTAAATAATTTCACAGTTTTCCTCTAATGGTTCCGGTCATAAATAGCTGGAACAAATCAACGCAATAAATCACAGTAATAGCTTTTCGTAATAAGCTATCGAAATGGATAATCTGCAATCTTAGCGAAGTAACAATAGACTTAACGAGCCTAGTGTAGATTTAACACAATATATTCGACCAAAGTCGTCTATATAAAAAATACTCACCGAATAAGCTAATGCTCGCCAATAAAACATTGAACCGCCGATGAGTCTTCAACCTTAAGATGCTTTACAAGTAAACGATTTGTAACAAAGGTTCATAGTAAAACAATCAAATTAGAATTGACTTAAAAATAACGGAAATAATGTGATAATACTCACTATTTTCTGTAAATAAACGTTAAAAGTCGTTAAAATACGCCGCAGAAAAACGACGATTTTTATCGTCATCTAGCCGTGTCATGCATGCGGTCTATCAATTGCAGTAACCACTACCGTGGAAGGACTATTCATGCCAAAACGTACAATAACCGTGATCCCAGGTGATGGGATTGGCCCAAGCATTATCGATTCAGCATTAAAAATCCTCGACAAAGCAGGATGTAACTTTGAATATGAATTTGCAGATGCAGGGTTAACGGCGTTAGAAAAGCACGGTGAATTAGTACCCCAACGTACTTTAGACCTTATCGAAAAAAATCGTATTACCCTTAAAGGGCCGTTAACCACTCCAGTAGGTGAAGGCTTTACTTCTATCAATGTGAGCTTACGTAAAAAATTTGCGCTGTATGCCAACGTTCGCCCGGTGATTTCATTTAAGGGAACCCAAGCGCGTTACGAGAACATTGATATTATTACCGTGCGTGAAAACACTGAAGGTATGTACTCAGGTTTAGGTCAAAAAATCTCTGACGATGGTCAAACTGCAGAAGCGACCAGTATTATTACTCGTCAAGGCGCAGAGCAAATCACCACGTTCGCATTTGAGCTTGCACGTAAAGAAAATCGTAAAAAAGTGACTATCGTTCATAAAGCTAACATCATGAAATCAACTTCAGGTTTATTCTTGAAAGTGGCACGTGAAGTAAGCTTACGTTACCCAGACATTACCACCGAAGAAATGATTGTTGATGCCACGTGCATGAAACTGGTTATGAATCCTGAAAACTTTGATGTTATCGTGACGACTAACCTATTTGGTGACATTCTATCTGACTTATGTGCAGGTCTTGTGGGCGGTTTAGGCATGGCACCAGGTGCTAACATTGGTCGTGATGCTGCTATTTTTGAAGCCGTACATGGCAGTGCACCTGATATTGCAGGTAAAAACTTAGCTAACCCAACCTCGGTTATTTTAGCGTCGATTCAAATGCTGGAATACCTAGGCATGTCTGATAAAGCTGAGATGATCCGTAGCGCAGTATCGGCGGTTATTGAAGAAGGCGACCGTACTACCCGCGATTTAGGCGGCACTCACGGCACAACTGACTTTACTCAAGCAGTATTAGATCGTTTAGGATAGTGCTGATATAAGCATATTCTTAATCGTTTAAGATAAAGTAAGTGGCTTAATGTTGGTAATAACCAATCAATACAATAAGCCATTGACTAAAAAGCCCCTTATACAGCAGTGTATAAGGGGCTTTTTGTTAGCAGTACTATTGTATTTTATGCGTAGCTCACGCCCTTTTCAGGGAAAATCCATAAATGCACAGTCACTTCATCACGATCATGATAAAGGTGTTTACACTGCATTTTAAAATCAATTTCATTTTCAGTTAAAATGGCTCCAATGGTTTCTAAGATTACGCTGACTTCTTTGTAACGGCTCTTCATGGGCAATTTAAGATTAAAAATAGCTTCTTTAAACCAGCCATTAATAGCCCATGCTTCCATCAGCTCAGCTACACGAGCAGGCTTTTCAACCATGTCACACACCAACCAATAAATATTCTTACGTGGCGGCTCAAAACGGAAACCATCGGCACGAAAATGCTTCACTTGGCCAGTTTCCATTAATTTAGGATCCATAGGACCGTTATCAACGGCAGCAACCATCATCCCACGGCGCACTAACTGATAAGTCCAACCGCCCGGACAAGCGCCTAAGTCAACCGCATTTAGGCCACTACGACAACGTGTTTCTTGCTCTTCTTTGGTTAAAAAAGCCCCAAATGCTTCATCCAGTTTAAGGCTTGAGCGACTAGGCGCATCTGCAGCCATTCTTAATCGAGGGATACCCATAAAATGAGGCGAGCTATTATGGTTTAACGAATAACCAGTGTACGCTTTACCAGGTCCAATAAAGCACACATGAATAATAGGACGACGATCATTTTCAGCATTGAGCAATGCACCGCTCTTTTTTAGCCCTTGGCGTAACGGCACGGTCAATTTACGACAAAACGCTGATAATTCTTTTGCTTCATTGGTGTCAGGTGTTTCAACGCGCAGCTCACCACACTTTGACAGTTCGGCAAGTGAAGCAACAATAGGCCCTACGCGATCTTGTTCTGGTAAATCAATCAGTAACTCACCAGCAGCAAACATTTGCCGCGCAAAAACTAATGAACTCAGTGCTAATTCCTTGGCTAACGTATCGGCACCATTATCATCAAAACATTGATAGATAACATAAGCATCGTTGAGATTCGTTTTAACAAAACCACCGACATTTAACTCACCGGCACGTTGTTGAATTTCTGCCGCACAGTCTTTTTCATAGCCTGAGCGACAAAATAGGAATAGGTTTTTCATTTGGAGCCTTAGCGTAAGGATATTCGCATCATAGCGAGACAATAATTTGGCTATTATACCCAAAAATGCTCAAGGTGGGAGAATTTAGCCAAGCCATTATTCTGGTAATTTTGCATGCCAAATTGCTGCGCCAAATAACAACCAGCCGATTAAGAAGCATAAGCCACCCATTGGGGTGATTGGGCCAATCCATTTAGCGCCAGTAAAGGCATAAAGATATAACGAACCAGAAAATAATATGATCCCAGCGATAAAGCTATAAGCTGCCCAATTAATCAATTTTGACGGGATCCAATGTGCAGAAAATGCTAACGCAATCAATCCAAAGGTATGATAAAACTGGTAATCAACTCCTAGCTTAAAAATGCTCACCAATTCTGGTGGCGCGATAGTTTTAAGCCCATGTGCTGCAAAAGCACCCAGCGCGACGGCTAAAAAACCACTTAGTGTGGCAAATAATAACAAACCTTTTTTCATCTTAATTAACCTTGTGCAGTAAAGACAGTCGATACACCATAATATTGATGCCAGCTCATTATCGTGACTTAAACCATTATCATTGATATTAAGTTAGTGCTAATTTTTGATATTCGTGCAGATATGCATCTTGATATGGCATTCACCAGTGCAAAATAGACGTAAACCATGTCACTAAAGCGCTAACCTACTCGGGCAATAAACTGACTAATATTCTCGATGGCATGATCAAGATTGCCCTCAAGGGTATAACCAGAAGATTTTCGCGGTTGCAAACTATGGTCACCATCACCAATCCAACATACTTCGACCTGTTCACCTAAAGTCCATGTCGATACTTGCTGAAGATCACCAAACTTATCCCGTTCACCTTGAACAATGAGCATTGGATGACAATTGTGCTGAATAGGCGCAAGTCGCGGTTCGCCCCCTTTTAGAGGAATAAACGGATAACCCAAACACACTATTGCAGCAATTTTACTCATTACATCGTCAAGGTTGGGCTGTTGAAGCTGATGATCAGTACTGGTCAATATCGCCGACATACGGCCACCCATAGACTTGCCCATGAGGATTATTCGCTGACAATTGATCAACCCAAGTGTTATTTTTTGTTGAATATCCATCAACACCTGCTCATAGTGCGCCAGCAATTTAGGTGCTCGATCAGGCGGACGACGTTTACCATCTTGCATATTGGCCTGCATATACAAGAAGTTAAATCGGTATACTTGGTAACCTTGAGCGATTAACTTATCAGTCATCGAAGTCATATATTGATGATGCATATTCGCGCCAGCACCATGGGCAAAAACAATTAACGTGTCGCTTTTAGGACCTTGCAAAAGAAAATCATCAGCTAACATTGGCGTATTATCCGGTAAGTAACTCACTACGCGACTCCTCTGCAAACATGTCGACCATCCACTCTCTAAAAGCTGAAATTTTGCCAATTTCAGAATGGTTCTGTTGGCACACTAAGTAGTATGCATCCTTACTCACTAACACCTCAGAAAACGGACACACTAAGCGCCCTGCTTTAATATCAGGCCTAGCAAGTACGCTATAACCCAATGCGACACCTTGTCCATGAGCCGCTGCTTGTAACACTAATGAAGAATGGCTAAATATCGGTCCTTGATTAACATTGATGTCGGTAACGCCACATTGCCTAAACCATGCCTGCCAATCTTGGCGATTAGAATCATGTAACAGGGTATGAAACTTTAGGTCACTCGGGAGCGTTAATGGTTTAGGACCATTGAGTAATAATGGTGAACATACCGGAATAAGCACTTCATTACGCAGTTTATCAGCGCGTAGGCCTGGCCAATTACCCTGACCATAATAAATAGCAACATCGACATCATCGGTTAACGAACTGGCATCACTGTCTACGGCTTTAATCCGCACATCAATATCAGGATTTTTTTCACTAAACTTAGCTAAACGCGGCACGAGCCATTGAATGGCAAAACTAGGAGACATGCTGACCGTTAACGACCCTACCGCACTTCGGGCAAGCAAACGATTAGTCGCCTCAGCTAACTCAATAAAAATGTCTTTTATATCCAGAAAATAGCTTTGACCTTCTTCTGTTAACAATAATGATCTATTTTTACGTCTAAATAGCTTTAGCCCTAAAAAATCTTCTAATGCTTTAATCTGATGACTCACCGCAGCCTGAGTGACAAACAACTCTTCTGCAGCGCGGGTAAAGCTCAAATGTCTTGCTGCTGCTTCAAATGCTTTAACTGCATTCAAAGGCGGTAATCGTCTAGACATAGTGATCAATCTCTCGTTTTTCAATTAGTTTTTCTAATGATTATGGGTATTTTGTCGTTTGTAAAGAACACAGTATTTGGTTAAATTAGCATCATTGAAAATACAGTTGGACAATCTCTACGACGTAAATGGGATAGTCCGGCAAATGTGAGTAATTAGCCTGGAGGCTTACCTCTTATGTTTAACCTAAACACACTGTTTGCAGTGGCTATTACATCCGTAATCGGATTATCAACAGCACAAGCAACTGAGCGAGAACCTATCGATTTGGCCGATTTACATGCTGAATTATCACAAAGTATTACAGCCATGCAAATCGATATTAACAACGATGTTAACAGCATTTTAGTTGCAGACAATGAACAACCACAAAAAACTTCAGAAGTGGCTTAAGCAAACTAATAGTATTGCGATTTAGCACGTTACATAGACATTAAAAAACCGCATTAAATGCGGTTTTTTATTGTCTTTTTTATTGTCTATAATCCGTCTAACTTATTCTGCGCTACCTTTTAAGCTCATCATCACAACACAATGATGTAGACAACTAGCACCAAAAAAATGTAAACCACAACATCGCAAATACAATGTCGAGTGAGTAGCTTAAGGACGGTACACTTTAACGTTAGTATAGCCTTGCTCTACAAGATATAAAGCTTGCAGCTTACTCATCACACCACGGTCACAATACAATAAATACGTTTTAGACTTATCTAAATCAGCAAACTGGGTAGCTAATTTAAAGAAAGGAATCGCCTTAACCATCACATTATCAATCGACAGTGGGCTTCGCTCTTCTTCTTCAGGAGCACGAACATCAATGATGATTTCACCAGAAGCGACATCTTTAACCGTTTCAGTCTCAGTCACTTGTTGGTTCATTTCGGCTGCAATATCACGAATATCCATCACCACGGCAGACTCAATGACCCGGTCGATTAAATCCTCAGAAAATTTAAGCTCTTGTGCTTCAACTTTTGATAATATCGCTTTAACCGTCGGTTTTTGTGAAATAACACCACAATACTCAGGAATAGACTTAGCAAAATCTTCAGTACCAATAATACGACTCTGATTAATAATGTCTTGTTTATCCATTGCGATAAGCGGGCGTAAAATCAATAAATCAGTACAACGATCAATAACATTCAAATTAGTCAGTGTTTGGCTAGAGACTTGGCCTAAGCTTTCTCCGGTAACTAATGCTTGAATACCGAACTTGTCAGCTATACGAGTTGCGGCTCGCATCATTACACGCTTAAGTACCACGCCCATTAGACCGTTATCTATACGTTCAAGGATCTCTTCAACTACAGGTTCAAAGGGGACTGAAATAAAGCGTACTTTGTGCGACTCACCATACTTTTGCCATAAATGATAAGCCACTTGCTTCACGCCAATTTCGTGCTGAGCACCACCTAAATTAAAGAAACAATAATGGGTACGAGCGCCTTTCTTAATAAACTGAAAACTCGACACCCCAGAATCAAAGCCACCCGATATAAGCGACAATACATCTTCTTGTGTCGCCATAGGGAAACCACCTAAACCTTGAATACGGCGCTCTACCATATAAAGCTTATCTTGATTGATTTCAAGATTAACGGTTACGTCAGGGTCTTTAAGCTTTACCCCTAGCGCCTCAGTATGTTGATTTAATCCACCGCCCACATAGCGTTCAACTTCAATTGAATTAAAATCATGATTACCAGAACGTTTTACCCGTACACAGAACGTTTTACCGGCAATTTCATCACGGTACTTTGGTAAAACCTGCTGATAAATATGATCAATCGAATCAAAACTGTACTCACTCACTTGAACAACGTGAGCAATACCTGGGATACAAGCGAGTCTTTCTGCGAAGGTATCACACAACTCCGGCTTATCCGTCGGTACCTTTACTAAAATACGATCGTATAAACGTAGAACTTTAACACCGTCATCCACGTTCTTAAGTACATTACGAATATTGGTTTCGAGCATTTTAGTAAAGCGCACTCTTACCGACTTGCTCTTCATCATGATTTCAGGGTACAGCTTTACAATAAACTTCATCAGGGTTCCACAGGTATCACCACCAAATAGCACTACACTCGGTTTTGCTAAATAGAAACGACAGTAATACCTTGATAATAAATTAAAAAACAGCACAGCTCTATTTGCTAGATGTGTATACAATCCAGTTAATAGCATAACGTATGCAATAGTTCGCCGATTATACCAAATGATGCCTATTAACCAAACACATTCACTTTTTTATCTGTTATTTGTTCGTAAAAGCGCTGTAAGGCACATTTATAAAACAAAAAAACGCAATCTCTGTAACTTACAGAAATTGCGCTTATCTTTTAATGGCAAACTATTGAGTTACAATTATTTCATTAGACTCTTTAGCCTTACCTTGCTCGATAGAGATTTCAACACGACGATTCCGCGCCCTATTCTCATTTGAATCATTGGCAACTAATGGCCTATTAGAGGCCTCACCAACCACTTTCATTCTTGATTCATCAAAACCAGCCACTCTTCTTAATTCATGGGCGACCGAAACAGCACGCTGACTTGATAATTCCCAGTTTGAACTGTAAAGCTCATTACTAATATCTGCACCATCAGTGTGGCCTGACACCGTAATAATGCCAGGAACATCTTTTAATAACTCACCAATTGAACGTATGATAGGTTTAAACCTAGGTTGTAAAAAACCAGAACCAGAAGCAAACGAACCCTTCTCACGAATACGAATAATAATTTGCTGGCCCAATGACTCAATTTCAATAGCACCGTCAACGATTTCTTCATTGAGCTTTTCAGCCATTTTTTTAACTTGGTCGTTAATATTTTCCTGTGAAGATGCGGCATCCTTTTTAACGGCTTCCGCTTCTTGCTGCGCTGTGGCAGCGGCATTACCACCACGTTGTTCACCACTTTGCTTCTGGGTGCCACCAGCACTGTCTTCTTCACCAGCCTGATATTCAATGGTCGGTTGAGTCATTTCATTAGTCTGTTGATTAATGATTTCAATTGGGGTGGGATCCGGTCGACCAGGGCGAAATTCAAGCGCAATAACAGATGTTCCCTTAGGGATATCTTTCACTTCAACTTTGTTTTGTACCCCAAATGCATACTTCATTGAGCCGGCAATTTGTTTAAACTTCATCACGTCCATTTCAGAGAACGCTAACAACAACACAAAGAAACACATTAGCAACGACATTAAGTCTGCAAATGTGGCCAGCCACATAGGAGCGCCAGCGGGTGGACAATCACACTTGGCCTTAGCCATGAGTTACTCTCCGTCCGTTGTATCAATTTTTCGCAGACTTTCAGCCAAATAATTCTTCAAAAAGCCTTCAATAACTCGCGGGTTCTGCCCATCTTGGATGGCTAAAACCGCATCCATAATTAAATTACGATTCAGTAACTCTTCATTCATTCGTAATGATAGTTTATCCGCCATCGGGATGGCGATCATGTTGGCAATCACCGCGCCATAGAGAGTCGTTAACAATGCCACTGCCATTGAGGGACCAATGGATTTGGGATCATCCATGTTAGATAGCATCGCCACTAAACCAACCAAAGTACCAATCATGCCCATTGCAGGGGCCACATCACCCATGGCTTTAAAAATACCTACCCCTGTTTTGTGACGTTCTTCAGTTAATGCAATGTCTTTTTCTAATGCGTTACGCACGACATCACCATCATGACCATCAACCAACATATCAACCGCTTTTTGCATAAAGGTGTTGGTAATAACCGCTTCTTCCAAGGCTAAGAAACCGCCTTTACGGGCAGCATCAGCCATGGTGACAGCTTGTTCGATTAAATCTTCAGGTTTATCTAATTTAAACATGAAGGCTTTCATACCAATCTTTATCGAACCTAAAAATTGTTTTAGGTTAAACTTCATCATCACCACAAATAAAGAACCGGCTACAACAATCAAAATTGACGGTACATCGATGAATAATCCGATGCCACCACTGGTCACCATCGCACCAATAATAAATGCAAAAGCACCGATAATACCTATCAGGGTAGCTAAATCCACAACCTCTCCTCAATCGCAGTCATTGCGCTGCCTATTTATGCTGCTTTATCGTGCTATTAGCGCACGTTCTTTAATCCGAACAACTCAACTACATGTTGTGTAAACTATATTGCCCATGGTTTTATATTACAGCAACCATTTCAATACTATGTTTCAATACTATTTTACGCTATCAATGCTAAATCATGACTTATTATCGGACAAACTCGGCTCAAGTTTAGCGTTTTTTACACATTCTAAACAAAATTCAATAACAAAGCGTGTTGTTGAGCAAATAACCAGCGACTGTATTTGACCGATACGCTGGGCTGATATACCTTGTCACACGCTGAATGAAAGGAATATTAATCGTGGCTAAAAAACCAGAAAACCTCAGTTTTGAACAATCATTAACTGAACTTGAAACCATTGTTGCTCATTTGGAGCAAGGTGAAGTATCGCTGGATGATGCGCTGAAACAATTTGAGCGTGGTATTAAACTAGTCCGCCAAAGCCAAGCCAAGCTTGAACAAGCACAGCAAAAAGTGTCTATTTTATTAAATGAAGATGATGCTGAATTAACCTCGTTCACCGTTGAAAGTGAATAATCGTCAAATAGTGTGTATTAAATAATAGGTCTTGATACGTGTTAGCTGAAGCGATAACAACATACCAAAAGCGCGTTAATGCTATTCTTAACGAGCATTTAACCCAACTTGATGATGCTGCCCCAGATTTAAAAGCAGCGATGCTGCATGGTGCATTATTAGGTGGCAAACGCATTAGGCCTTTTTTGGTCTACAGTGTAGGTGATATGCTTGGTGTCAATATCAATGCACTTGATAAAGCTGCCGCAGCCATTGAATGCATCCATGCTTACTCGTTAATACACGATGATTTACCCGCTATGGACAACGATGCACTTAGACGTGGTAAGCCTACTGTTCATATAGCATTTAATGAAGCAACAGCCATACTTGCTGGGGACGCACTCCAAACGTTGGCATTTGAAATAATCACAGCTCCCTGTCAGGACTTACATCCAAAGCAACAATTAGCTATGGTTAGAATATTAGCAAAAGCGTCTGGGTACCAAGGCATGTGCGGTGGCCAAGCAATTGATCTCAGTGCTACCGATCACAGTATTGATATAGACAGATTAACCGAATTACATAATAAAAAAACCGGCGCGTTAATCAGTTGCGCAGTCGAGCTAGCGTTAATTGCTGCAGATGTACCCGATGATCACTATCAACTGATGATGAAATATGCCCATACACTCGGATTAGCTTTTCAAGTACAAGATGATATTTTAGACATCATCGCAAGCACCGAAGAGTTGGGGAAACCCCAAGGCAGTGACCAACAATCGAATAAAAGCACTTTCCCTAAACTATTGGGTCTAGATGGTGCTAAAGCCTGTGCAGAACAACTAATACAAGACGCACTATCAGCGCTGACTAAATTACCATACAATAGCCAGTTAATTGCAGACTTCGCCCACTACATTATTGAGCGAAGATTATAATAAAGAGTCAGACAATCTCGCTATGAGCTTCGATATTTCTAAATTTCCAGTACTAGCGAAAGCTAATACACCAGAAGAATTAAGGAAGTTACCTCAAGGTTTACTTCCTCAAGTATCTGATGAACTCAGACAATTCTTACTTCAGTCTGTTGCTATTTCTAGCGGACATTTTGCTTCTGGCTTAGGCACAGTAGAATTAACTGTGGCACTTCATTATGTCTACAATACTCCATTTGACCGCTTAGTATGGGACGTAGGCCATCAAGCTTATCCGCATAAAATTCTGACTAATCGTCGTGATCAAATGCACACTATTCGACAAAAAAATGGTTTGCACCCTTTCCCATGGCGTGAAGAAAGTCCATACGACACCTTTAGTGTTGGTCATTCAGGCACTTCTGTTAGTGCGGCATTAGGTATGGCGATTGCAGCAGAAAAAGAAGCCGCTGGCCGTAAAGTCGTTGCAGTGATTGGTGATGGCGCAATGACAGGCGGTATGGTATTTGAAGCCCTCAATCATGCTGGCGATCTGCATAACGACATGCTTGTGGTACTTAATGATAATGAGATGTCGATTTCTGAAAATGTTGGTGCCCTTAATAATCATTTAGCACAGCTGATGTCAGGTCGTTTTTACACCACTATTAGAGAAAACAGTAAAAAAGTGCTTAAAGGTATGCCTACCATTAAAGAAATGGCCAAGCGCACCGAAGAACACCTTAAAGGCATGGTCGTGCCAGCAACACTGTTTGAAGAGTTAGGGTTTAATTATATTGGCCCAATCGATGGTCATGATGTCGATTCGCTCGTTGAAACCATGCGTAATATGCGCAACCTTAAAGGCCCACAAATACTGCATATCATGACCAAAAAAGGTCGTGGTTATGAACCTGCCGAAAAAGATCCTATTGGCTGGCACGCAGTGCCTAAGTTTGATCCTAGCCAATTTAAAAAACCAGCGACTAAGCCTGGCTTGCCTACTTTTTCACAAGTATTTGGTAAATGGTTATGCGACATGGCAGCAACAGACGACAAGTTAGTTGCGATTACGCCGGCTATGCGTGAAGGCTCTGGCATGGTTGAGTTTTCACAACAATTCCCTAGTCAATATTTTGATGCCGCCATTGCAGAACAGCATGCCGTCACCTTAGCGGCAGGATTTGCCTGCGAAGGTCTAAAACCTGTTGTCGCCATTTACTCAACCTTTTTACAGCGCGGGTACGATCAGCTTATCCACGATGTTGCCTTGCAACGTCTACCGGTATTATTTGCCATTGATCGCGGTGGTATTGTTGGCGCAGATGGCCCAACTCATCAAGGGGCATTCGACTTAAGCTTTATGCGTTGTATTCCTAATATGATCATTATGGCGCCATCCGATGAAAATGAATGTCGCCAAATGTTGTACACCGGATATTGTTACCAAGATGGCCCGACGGCAGTCCGTTATCCTCGAGGGTTTGCTACTGGTGCTGCACAAGTCGATGCCATGACCTTAATACCAATAGGTAAAGGGGTGTTAACCCGCCAAGGTCAAAAAATTGCTATCGTTAATTTTGGCACCACACTTGAGGCCGCTACTGATGCTGCTGAAAAACTGGATGCTACAGTGGCCGATATGCGCTTTGTTAAACCACTTGATTTAAGCTTGCTTGAACAACTGGCAAACAGTCATGATGTGATTATTACCGTAGAAGAAAACGCGATTATGGGTGGTGCAGGTTCAGGGGTGATTGAAGCATTACACAAAATGCGTATCGTTAAACCTGTACTACAAATAGGCTTACCTGATGAGTTTATTAAACACGGTGCACCTGATGAGATTATCGCAGAGCTGCAACTTGATGCTCCTGGTATTTTAGCGCAAATCCAAGCGTTTATGGCTTAATAGCTATACCTTCACGACCATTACATTCGTTATCATTGTGAAGACTTGCCGATAATACCAATAAAAAAGGACTGAATATTCAGTCCTTTTTTTATATCTCTTACACTAGTGTATCGCTCTAGTACTAATATTTCTCGTATCTAGACACAATATTGGCTTAAATACTAAGCTTCAACATCCACACTTGCACCGCCTTGGGATACCATCACCATAGCAGGACGCAGTAAACGATCATTCAATAAATACCCTTTCTGCATTACCATCATTACAGTGTTGGCAGGAAATTCAGCACTTGGCTGCATACCAATAGCTTGATGATGATCAGGGTTAAATGCTTCACCTTGTGGATTAACTTGCACCACACCAAACTTTTCAACCGAGTTTAAAAAGCCTTTCATGGTCAGCTCAACGCCTTCATAAATCGCTTTGGTCGCTTCATTTTCAGGAGCAGTACCTTGTAAGGCGCGCTCCATATTGTCGATCACAGGCAATAGTTCGTTAGCAAACTTTTCCAAAGCAAACTTACGTGCTTGCTCGACATCTTTTGCCGAACGAGTACGGATATTCTGTGTTTCAGCAGCCGCGCGCATTTCAACATCTTTACGCTCAGCTAAGGCTGCTTCAGACTCTGCCAGTAGCTGCTCTAACTCTTCAATACGAAAATTTGCTTGGGTTAATTCATCCATCAAACTTACTTCATCAGCAGCGACTTCAGGAGTTACCACTTCTTCCACTTGATCTTGCGATGTATTGTTCGATTCGTTGCTCATGTTCACTCCAGCACAAAAATGCGTTATTGGGTATTCGACTACAATAAATAAAGTGCCCATTTACTGAAAATTAACAGCAAATCTCACACTTCTAATAAGTTTGAGTATATTATGGGGATCAATTCTTATGTTTCAAGGCCTAAAGGCATAACAAACTCGAATATGACTAAATTGTTTCAGACAATCGGACTCATCGGCAAACCACATCATCAAGGGACTAACCTTACGTTAACCCGGTTACATCATTGGTTGAGCATGCAGGGCTTTAAGGTTATCGTTGAAGGACGAGTATCTGCAGAGCTAGGCCCTGATGTTTGTTCAATGGACCTACTTGAAATGGGTGAGCATTGTGACTTAGCCATCGTGGTTGGTGGTGACGGTAATATGCTCGGCGCGGCACGAATATTGGCTCGTTTCAATGTTGCTGTAATAGGCGTAAATCGTGGTAATTTAGGCTTTTTAACCGACTTACCTCCCGATAACTTCGAAGAAGCCTTGTCTAAAGTATTGGGAGGAGAATTTGAAACTGAACACCGCTTTTTACTTGAGGCAGAAGTTCACCGCCATGGCAAAATAACCTCTAGCAACACCGCAGTGAATGAAGCAGTGCTTCACCCTGGCAAAATTGCTCATATGATCCAATTTGAGGTTTATATTGATGAGCAATTTATGTACAGCCAACGCGCTGATGGAATGATTGTCTCAACGCCTACTGGATCAACTGCTTACGCATTATCTGCTGGGGGATCAATTCTAACTCCGAATCTTCAAGCGCTTATTTTAGTGCCTATGTTTCCGCATACATTGTCATGCCGCCCGATTGTTGTCGATGCATGTAGCACCATTAAATTAGTGGTATCACCTGATAACGGTGAAAACCTCGAAGTAAGCTGTGATGGCCATGTGCATTTAGCCGTATTACCTGGTGATGAGATATTTATTCGTCGCTCAAATGAACGCCTAAGGCTTATCCATCCTAAAGGTCATAATTACTTCCATGTGCTGCGCAACAAGTTAGGTTGGGGAAGCAAACTTTTCTAACATTTTGAACTCGATCACAACACTATCTTCTTTCTAGTGAGCCTCTTCACATTAACAAATGCTAATTAATTATATTGTAAAGCCAATCGATAACTCGTTTGGTTTTACAGTATATGACCTTTAACGTCCCTAAAAAGCGTGATCTCAAACACGCACTAAAAACCTCACACCTGACTCGCCTCACAGTTCTGTCGGCTACTACACTTTCTGGTGTATTAGATGATCTCGATCAACACTTTTAACACTTAAATAACGTCTATTACGCCCTAGTTAGCGAAACGCTAACAAATAATAACAATTTAGTACCCACAATTAGTGATCAGAGGTATGAATGACAATATTACAGTTACTCGCAAGCTTAACGCCCATTATCAGCGTAATGGTATTTTTAGTTCTAATGCGCTTACCGGCATCCAAAGCGATGCCGATATCAATGGTTGTCACTGGCCTTGCTGCCCTATTTATTTGGCAAATGGATACGCAACTCCTTGCAGCATCCGTAGTCGAAGGACTTCTATCAGCATTAACACCGCTAACCATTATTTTTGGCGCGGTGTTTTTATTAAATACGCTTAAATATTCTGGCGCCATGGACACCATTCGCGCTGGTTTTACTAACATCAGTGCCGATGCCCGTGTTCAAGTAATCATTATTTGTTGGTTATTTGGCTCGTTTATTGAAGGTTCAGCAGGCTTTGGTACTCCAGCAGCAATTGGTGCACCGCTACTGGTATTATTAGGTGTACCACCCATTGCAGCAGCAGTAGTAGCGCTAATTGGTGACTCAACAGCAGTATCGTTTGGGGCGATCGGCTTACCAGTATTATTTGGCATGGAACAAGGTCTAACCGAAGGTGGCGTTAACATGGCAGCAGCTCAAATTGCTGAACATGGTGGCACATTTGCGGGTTATGCTCAGTTTATTGCTAAACACATGATCACCATTGACTTAATTACAGGTTCATTAATCCCGTTAGTCATGGTGTGTGTATTAACTGGCTTTTTTGGGCGCAACAAATCGATTAAAGAAGGCTTACAAATTTGGAAATTCGCCTTGTTTGCAGGTTTTGCCTTTACTGTACCAGCATGGTTAATTAACTATTTTGCGGGCCCTGAGTTTCCATCGGTTATTGGTTCACTTGTGGGTATGGCACTGGTCATCCCTGTCGCGAGAAAAGGCTGGTTATTACCATCACAACCTTGGTGTGACTTCAGCGAAAATGACCACAAAACAGATGAAGAATTGGCACTAAACCCAACACCGGTTAAGTTTTCACAAATTGCAGCTTGGTCGCCATACATCATTATGGCAGCATTGTTAGTCCTATCTCGTGTTGTGGGTCCATTTAAGAGTTGGTTAACCAGCTTCAACATCAGTTGGACTGGTTTATTAGGCACAGAGTTGAAAGCCGGTTTTGCTACGCTTTATGCTCCTGGGGTTTTCTTCGTGGTCGTGTGTTTAATTGGTTTTGTGTTATTTAAAATGAAACCTACTGCCATGAAACAATCATTCACCATGTCTTGTAAATCAATGTTACCAACCATTATTTCATTAGGTGCGTCAGTACCTATGGTAAAAATATTCTTAAACTCTGGTGACAATAGCGCGGGTCTGGCTTCAATGCCGGTGGCATTAGCTGACTTATTAGCCAACAGCATGGGTTCCGTTTGGGCTTGGGTTTCGCCTATCGTGGGTATTTTTGGTGCCTTCTTGTCTGGTTCAGCAACGTTCTCAAACATGATGTTCTCTGGCCTACAGTATTCCGTTGCCGACAATATCGGCATGAATCACGCCATCGCACTGGCGCTTCAAGGTATTGGGGCAAATGCGGGCAACATGATGTGTGTCATGAACGTTGTTGCTGCGGCAACTGTGGTGGGAATGGCAGGACGTGAGTCTGAAATTATTCGTAAAACAATGCCTATCGCGCTGGGTTATGCCTTAGTGGCAGGTACGATTGCTGTTATCTGGGGTGGATTTTAATTCACGATAAAGTGTCTTCTATTCTAATGATAACAATACAACAGCAGGCACCAACTCCTGCTGTTCATTCAAGTATTAAGAGAGCATGTTATGACTATTAATTATCAAGTAGTGATGGATACGTTAACGTCACAACTGGGCAGTCACGCCGTATCCAATGATCCTGTACGTCGTTTTGCTTGGTCAACTGATGCCAGTTACTTTCGTATCGTACCTGAAATTGTGGTACACGCTGATACTCCAGAACAAGTTAAAATAACCCTTAATATCGCCAGAGCACATAATGTACCGGTGACTTTTCGTGCCGCTGGTACTAGTTTATCAGGCCAGGCAATTGGTGAAGGCATTTTACTTATTCTGGGCCATGATGGTTTTAGAAATATTGAAGTCAGTGAAGATAGAAAATCGATCACCCTAGGCGCAGCGGTTATTGGTTCTGATGCGAACATGGCATTAAAACCTTTTAATAAAAAAATTGGTCCCGACCCTGCTACATTAGCCTCTGCTAAAATAGCCGGTATGGTGGCAAATAATGCCTCTGGGATGTGTTGCGGCACGGCACAAAACAGCTATCAAACCATTAAGTCAGCTAAATTAATGTTCGCAGATGGTACTGAACTTGACACTGGCTGTACACATTCTAAAGCCGCGTTTAGTCAATCACATCCCGCCTTATTGACCGCACTAACTGATCTTGCACAATTGACCCAGAATAACCCAACACTCTCCGCACGGATTAGTAAAAAATTCTCAATTAAGAACACGACAGGCTATAGCATCAATGCGTTGGTTGACTTCAGTGATCCATTTGATTTAATCAATCACTTAATTGTTGGCTCAGAAGGTACGCTTGCATTTGTGAATGAAGTGACTTATCACACGGTTGAAGAAGCACAATTTAAAGCTTCTGCCATGGCAGTATTTTTCAATATGGAAGATGCCGCCAGAGCAGTACCACCGATTAAAGGTGATAGCGTCGCCGCTGCAGAATTGCTTGACTGGGCCTCAATTAAATCGGTTACCGGTAAAACCGGTATGCCAAAATGGTTAAGTGATTTACCCGAAGGTTCAGCCATTTTATTGATTGAGTGTCGAGCTAACGATCCGCAAACCTTAGTAAAATACACGCAAGATGTGATTGAAAAAATAGCCCATATCGACACAGAACGTCCAACAGAATTCAGTAATGACCCTGCTGTATTTGGTCAGTATTGGGCAATGCGTTCCGGTTTGTTCCCCATTATTGGTGGCGCGCGCCCTAAAGGCACCTCAGTTATTATTGAGGATGTGGCTTTCGAATTACAGCATTTAGCCAGTGCAGCAGCAGACTTAACTGCGTTATTCCATAAGCACGGTTACCCTGAAGGGGTGATTTATGGTCATGCGTTAGCGGGTAACTTCCACTTTATTATCACGCCAACGTTTGCCTCACAAGATGATATCAATCGTTTCCATGGTTTTATGCAAGATGTAGCTGAAATGGTGATCAATAAGTACGATGGATCAATGAAAGCTGAACATGGTACCGGTCGTGCGGTCGCCCCCTTTGTAGAAATGGAATGGGGAGCTGACGCTTACACGTTAATGAAGCAAATCAAACAGATATTCGACCCAAGTAAATTATTGAATCCTGGGGTTATCCTTAACGATGATAACTTAGTACATGTCAAAAACATCAAACCTTGTCCGGTGGTTGATGACTTTATTGATAATTGCATTGAATGTGGTTTTTGTGAAAAAACCTGCCCAACATCGGCGCTTAACTTCTCTCCGCGCCAACGTATTGCAGTATTGCGTGAAATTGAACGTTTAGAGCAGTCTGGTGATAAGAAAGCGGCTGCAGAAATGCGTGCCAGTGCCAAATATGATGTGGTTGATACTTGCGCAGCGTGTCAGTTATGTACAATTGCCTGTCCGGTTGATAACAGTATGGGTCAATTGGTACGCAAATTACGCACCCCCTATATCACCACTACAGAGCAAAAAGTACTCGACTTCCAAGCCAAGCATTTTGGCGCTGTAAATCAAGTGATCAGCACTGGCTTTGATATTTTAGGTATTGTGCATAAAATAACTGGCGATGGTATCACCAACTCGTTGATGAAAGCCGGTCGTTTAATTTCCAAAGAAGTCCCTTATTGGAATCCAGACTTCCCTAAAGGTGGCAAAGTGGCTAAGCCATCAGCCCATAAACCGGGTCAACAAACCGTTTTATACTTCCCAGCTTGTGGTGGCAGAACCTTTGGCCCAACACCAAAAGATCCTGATAACCGCACCTTACCTGAAGTGGTTATCACTTTACTTGAACGCGCTGGCTACAATGTGATCATCCCAGAAAATACCCGCCATTTATGTTGCGGTCAGATGTGGGAATCAAAAGGTGACTTCAAAAACGCCGATGCTAAGCGTGATGAACTTATTGACGCACTCAGTAAACAGTCTGAAAATGGCAAGGTGCCTATTATTGTTGATGCCTTGTCTTGTACTTATCGCACATTAACCGGTAACCCTAAGGTAAAAATAACCGATTTAGTCGAGTTTATGCACGACGAGATGTTACCAAACATGACGATTACTAAGAAATCGAACGTCACTTTACACCAAGGCTGTAGTGCCCGTAAGATGAAATTGGAGCCTAAGCAGCAAGCTATTGCTGATGCATGTGCTAACCATGTGGTGTTACCTCAAGGGATTAGCTGTTGTGGCTACGCGGGTGAAAAAGGGCTTTATAAGCCTGAAATTAACGCCAGTGCACTGCGTAACATTAAAAAGCTCATCCCGGCAGAAACAAAAGAAGGTTACTACGCTAACAGAATGTGTGAAGTAGGCTTAACGCAACACAGTGGTATTTCTTATCGCCATTTAGCGTACTTACTCGAAGAGTGTACCCGTTAAGCTAGGGCCTGTTGATCGTTGCTGGTTAAATTTTGTTCGAGTTAAAAACCTTTTAATCGAGGTGAATGGATTGATGCCTAGTCATCTAAGCAAAATGCATTCAACAAAGAGTAAAACGTTTTTAGCCGAACCCTTCGGGCAGCGTTTGTTGACCATTTTTAATGCGCTATCGACTTTTTATGTAGAATAACTACACCTCAAAGTCTCTGCCTTGTAGAAGTGGCCAGCAATTCGCTGCAAAAACAACCTTGAAAGATCAACAGGCCCTAAGCTCTTATCATTATATGTTGTATAAATAATCGCTAGTACAAACAAATAGGGCATTGATATCATATCAATGCCCTATTTTATCTCGTCTCGACAACGACTAATTCAAGAGTAATAATAACTGGTCACAATAAAAAACTAAGTCAATAAACAGCTTAACAACTGCTGTTGCAATCGCGCGTTTTCAAGTGGCATATCGCTAATAATCTCAACCCGTGAATCTAGGGCATCATCTAGCTCATTAAGTACTAGCTTATCATCAACCATATTGACTCCTAATACTCCGTCACTGGTGATAACAATAGCTTTTAACCTAAGCACCTTGTCTATTTTAACCGTGTCAATCCACGTCATAAAGCGTTCAAACTGAAAACAATGCACCGCAGAGAATACCCAGCCACTACTGTAGCAGCCCTCACCTTGATTAGTTTTATGCATAAACCCTGTAGTATCAAACTCAGGACTATCAATATCACCCAGCGGTGGTTCGCTAGAAAGCCACTTATCCATAAGCGATTTATTGCCCAAAATCCGTTGACCCTTTATCACAGCTTGATACTTTGTCGGGGTATTTAAGTGCACTAATATCTGCTCAACTAAGGCAACATCAGTAAAGTGATTAGCAACAGTCATCAGCGGCGTTTGTTGTAATTGTAATTGGCTTAGGAATTGCTGTAATTGTAGATGATCGGAGTGTGTATAATATTGTGCTTTATTGGCCAACAGCACATCTGCCATCTTTAATTGCTGAATAAAAGTATCATGATGTTGATAGCGCGGATCGCTGACTTTACGGGCATCAACTAGGCATACACTGCTTTGTAGATTGATCACATGCTGATAATACTCAGATGTTAACAATTTAGCGATTTCTGCAGGATGGCCTAGGCCTGTGGGTTCTATCAGTAATCTATCCGGTTTAGTTTGCTGAATAAGCTGATTAATCGCCACTTGTGTAGGTAAGCCAGACACACAACACAGGCAACCGCCGGGCACTTCTTTTATCACCACGGTAGGCTTTTTTATTGGTGACTCAGAATCGCTAACGTCATCAGCATCAACAGTCGCATTTAGCAATCCACCATCAATACCAATTTCGCCAAATTCATTTACCAACACAGCCCACACTTCGCCCTTAGGCTTATGAGCTAATAATTGGCTAATGAGTGTGGTTTTACCCACACCCAAAAAACCAGTAATAATATTGGTGTTAATCGGTTTAGTGATCATTTTTTCGCTTTAGCGTATTTGCCCTTTCGAGTAGGCTTAGCATCCGCTTGCGACGGCTTACCACGCTTATACTTAAGCACTTTTTTAGGTTTTTCCGGCGCCACATCTCTATATCTGGCAGGTAATGGCGCCCCTTCTTCATACCCTGCAGGCACCATTATCGGTAATGATTGTTCAATAAGTTGCTCAATTGCAGCAAGTAACTCTAGCTCTTGCGGACTCACTAGCGAAATCGCTTCACCGCCGAGTCCTGCACGGCCAGTGCGTCCTACACGATGAACATAATCTTCGCACTCTTCCGGTAATTCAAAGTTAATAACTCTTGGTAGCGCTTCAATATCAAGGCCTCTAGCGGCAAGGTCGGTAGCGATTAATACGCGTAATTGGCCTGCTTTAAATTCTTCTAAGGCGCGGTTGCGAGCGCCCTGGCTTTTATCTCCGTGAAATACTGATGCCTTAATGCCGTCTAAGCTTAACTCGCGATATAGATGATCGGCGGTTTCTTTGCGGCTGGTAAACACCATCACTTGTTGCCAGTTATGTTTGCCAATTAATTCAGATAACAATTCGGCTTTACGGCGGGTATCTACTTTATAAACTTGCTGAGCAACATTAGCGGCTGTGGTTTGAGTTTCAACATGAACAAATTCAGGATTGTTTAACATCTTAGCGGCAAGGACTTTAACCTCTTCAGAATACGTAGCCGAAAACATCATGGTTTGATGTTGTCTGGCAATTAAGCGTTTCACTTTTTCAATATCTTTTACAAAACCAAGGTCTAGCATGCGATCCGCTTCATCAATGACTAAGTGAGTAACAAAAGATAAATCCAATTCATGCTGACCAATAATATCAAATAATCGCCCTGGCGTTGCCACCAACACATCCACGCCTTGTTCTAATGCTTTACGTTGTGGATTAATACTTGCGCCGCCATAAACCGCTAAGCTAGTGAGATCGATAAACTGGCTATATTTAACTAAATTTTGTTCAATCTGAATCGCTAACTCACGGGTCGGCGTCATGATTAATGCCCGTAAACGCTGCGATGGCAGCAAGTCTACATTATCTTGTGCCATTAAATGACTTAGCAAAGGTAATGCAAAAGCGGCTGTTTTTCCGGTACCGGTTTCGGCACTGGCCAATACATCTCGGCCATCTAGCGCTAGTGGGATCACCGCTTGTTGGACAGGAGTAGCAGTTTGATACCCAGATTGATTAACCGCATCTAGTAATAATGGCGATAACCCTAGCGACGTAAATGACATAACAGACTCAATAAAACAAATAAAAATAGGCCGCTATTGTATACTAATCTAAACAGCATTAACTATTACATTAGTGATGTCTGCAACCATATCATCCAGTGAGTCAGATCGATTTTAAATGGGCAGCCTCAATACTAATGGGATATCAGCTGACTCGCCGGCGTAGATAGCACTTTTTGTGCTAAATACCGTTGCTCAAAATCGTGACGGCATAATACATGCGAAAATAAATACCCTTGGCCATAATCACAACCAGCTAACGCTAACAATCGTCGCTGGCTTTCGGTTTCAACACCTTCAGCAATCACTTTAATTCCCAGTTTATGGGCCATCACAATAATGGCTTCGCACAAATGAAGATCATTACTTTCTGTAGTCAAATTACTCACAAAACATTGATCAATTTTAAGGTAACTAATATTAAATTTCTTTAAATAGGGTAATGATGAAAAACCGGTACCAAAATCGTCGAGCGAGATTTGTATACCCGCTACACTATAAGCTTGTAATTTAGACTCAACGTTAGCGTCAACATCAAGCAATAAATTTTCAGTAATCTCGATACAAATATTATGGGTCATTAGTTCGAGTGAAGACATGTGTTGAAGCCAATTCTCAACCTCGCTAGACTCATCTCTAAACTGCACAGATGACATATTAATACTGATTTGAATAACGCAATTAAATTGCGTCTTCCATTTAGCCGCTTGCTCGCAAGCTTGATAAAATACCCAATTACCAATATCAATGATCATCCCAGTCTCTTCAGCAATAGAAATAAAATCTGCCGGCGAAATTAAGCCCATCGTTGGATGGTTCCAACGTATTAACGCTTCCACCTTGACAACCTGTTGAGTGGATAAATCCATAATAGGTTGATAATAAAGCTCAAATTGTTGCTGTATAATCGCAACTTTAAGGTCTTGAATCAGCATCATCCGCTTTTGTGCATTATCTTGCATTGCAGAGGTAAAATAATTAAATCTATTACGACCATGGGTTTTGGCCGAATACATTGCTTGATCGGCATTTTTTAATAATGCTTCCGTTGTCGTTGCATCATCAGGAAATAAGGTAATACCAATGCTGCCACTAATATAAGCGGTTTGGTCACCTAATAAATAAGGTTCAGCCAATCGCTTAAGTATTTGCTGTGCAACACGTTCAACACCATGAGTATCCTCAAGATTGGTCAACACTATGGTAAATTCATCACCACCAAGACGCGCGACAATGTCGGTTTCTCGTACGCAATGCTTTAAACGATCTGCTGTTTCAAGTAACAACACATCGCCCATATCATGGCCCATGGTGTCATTAATCTCTTTAAAATAATCTAAATCTAAAAACATCAATGCAAAATGATCATGTTGCCGCTCAGAGCTCAATACCTCTTGATTTAAAAATGTTAACAACATCCTCCGATTAGGTAAACCAGTGAGCGCATCATAATTGGCTTGGCGCCATATTAACTCTTCAGTTTGCTTTTTTTCAGTAATATCGGAAAATAATGCAACAAACCGAGCAGCCTGCGACTTGGTCCGAATAATTGAATTAATGGTTAATAAAATAAGGTAATTTTGACCATTTTTACGTCGCATCCACACTTCACCATGCCAATGCCCTTGCTGATTAAGCTGCTGGGCTAACTGTTGGTAAAAATGCTTAGGCTGCAGGTCAGTTTCAAACATCCGTAAATGTTGTTCTTGAATATCGGTTTTAGTAAACCCGGTAATAAAAGAAAATGCAGGATTAGAATCAATGATAATCCCTTTTGCGGTAAACACGCTCATCGCTTCGCTAGAGTTTTGATACACTGATGAAGCAATACTTAACGAATCTTCTACCTGCTTAATATCAGTAATATCACTATGCGTACCACACATTCTAAGCGGTTTACCTTTGTCATCAACATCAACGACACTGCCCGTTTGCAAAATCCAACGGCTACCACCGTGTATATTCGTTAATTGATATTCAACACGTTGGCTAATGCTGCGGCCTTTTATAATCTCATTAATACTGCGAAGAAACTTAAATTTATCTTTTTGCTGTATCGCATTAATCCACCGTTCAGGATGCAGATTTAGCTCATCCATTGAGCAACCTAAAATGTCAGCACTGTATCGATTGGTACTAATACGATTACCTTGGATATCCCAATCCCACACACCTAGCTCACTACTATCAAGTACCAGTGCGAGTTGCTCTTTACTTTGCAGTAAAGCTTGCTCGGCTTGTTTTTGTTGGGTGATATCGAGAAAACCAGCAATCACCAAAAAGGTATTGTCTTGAACATGGCGACGGCACGCAATCGTCACATGGGTGTAAACAACCGAACCATCTTTAGCCATAAAACGCTTGTCAATTTCGTATTCGTTGAGTTCGCCTTTGAGCATTTTCTCGTACAGTAATAAATCTTTATTCAAATCGTCTGGATGGGTTAACTCTGCCCAAGTTAACGACTTTAGCTCATTTTCGGTGTAACCAAACATCCGACATAAATAAGGATTAACTTTCAGCCAATATTTGGTTTTAGTGGTAATAGAAATACCAATATTACCAATATCAAATTGATTATTAAAAAGAAAGTCTTCTTGTAGTTTGACTTGTATATCGCGGCCACGAAATACAATTTTGGCAAGTAAATGACCAATAATCATGGTCAATAAAGGTAACACCATCATGATAGGTAATGCTAAAGCACTAATCGTTTGCAACGCTTGTTCAAATGGCAATAAAAATAGCCATTGAAGCACGATGACATGCACAATTAGGCCAAAAATAAAAAATTCACGATAACTGATCTGATCCAATTGATGTCGGCGATACCTACGCCAAACTAATCCAATTAGCGCGCTGCCACTTAGCGAGAAGATACCAATCCATACCGCGACACCACCTAAGTTATAACGATATATTGCCATCATAATGGTTGCTATTAGTGTCGGGATCCCCCCAAAAAACAAACCACTTAAACAAAGCACCACAGAGCGGGCATCAAACAATATATCTTGTCGATAAACCAGTGGGTCCATCATGATGATGACACCAATCGTGCCAATTAGTGCACCCATAAAAAGTTGCCATAAAACTGGCGTCACTTTATTTTGATGCGTAGGAGATATTGAATACACATAAACTAGCGCAAGTAATAGCGCTGCATTTTCTAAAATTGAGAAAAAAACATTTAGATTAAACATCTATACATTTTCCTTATCCATCCTTAACAAGCACATTAGCATCCAAGCTGTCTCTGTTTAGTGTAGTAGAACCAGACTAACACTATGATTTTTTCATCTTTATACCGTAACTCATTCTATATATAAACAGCATAAAATTCATCTGAAATTTCGCAATGGCTGTTCGATAGAAATGGTATCTCAAGCTAACCCAATACAAAGATTCATAGTTTACTCATATAACCACTGCACCAAAACAACATCAAGCAAGATCACAGTTACTTAAAAAATGCGGTATTTGTAATAAATTGACCTAATGATTATGACTTATTCGACGTTAACGAGCCCCACGTCACATAATCGCAGCCGCGTTATTGATAGCTTTAATACAGAGAAAATTCAATTTTATATAAAGGACAATTCATATGGCGACTAAATTCTTTATTCCAAGTGTCAACATTCTTGGTCAAGGTAGCGTAGATGAAGCGATTAAAGACATCAACGCATTTGGATTTAAAAAAGCACTCATCGTGACTGACAAACCATTAGTGAGTATTGGTTTAGTCGCAAAGGTTGCTAAAAAGCTCAATGCTAATGGTATTGAAGTGGTCATTTTTGATGGTGTTCAACCCAACCCAACAACAGGCAATGTTGCTGCAGGTCTTGAGCTATTAAGAGCTAATCAATGCGACGTGATTATATCTTTAGGTGGCGGCTCACCGCACGATTGCGCTAAAGGGATTGCACTTGTGGCCACTAATGGTGGCAATATTAAAGACTACGAAGGTGTGGATGTATCAACTAAGGCGCAAATGCCGTTAGTTGCCATTAACACCACTGCCGGTACCGCCAGTGAAATGACTCGTTTCTGTATTATTACCGATGAAGCAAGGCACATTAAAATGGCCATCGTCGATAAAAATACCACACCTATTCTATCAGTGAACGATCCTGAGTTAATGCTTGAAAAACCAGCATCACTCACAGCAGCTACAGGTATGGATGCATTAACTCACGCCATTGAAGCCTATGTTTCTATTGCCGCAAATCCAATCACCGATGCATGTGCTATTAAAGCTATCGAACTCATTCAAGCTAATTTAATCAATGCCGTTATCCATGGCGATGACATTCAAGCTAGAGAAAATATGGCTTATGCTCAATTTTTAGCCGGTATGGCTTTTAATAACGCCAGCCTTGGTTACGTGCATGCGATGGCACATCAATTGGGTGGTTTCTATGACTTACCACACGGTGTATGTAACGCGTTATTACTGCCACATGTTCAAACGTATAATGCCCAGGTAGTACCTAAACGTTTGGCTGACGTAGCTAAAGCCATGGGTGTTGATACCGCAGCAATGTCAGACGAGCAAGGTGCAAAGGCGGCAATAGATGCGATTAAGCTATTATCAAAAGCGGTTAATATTCCAGAAAATTTAACCCTCTTAGGCGTAAAAGCAGAAGATATTCCGACCCTAGCAGACAACGCACTGAAAGATGCTTGTGGTTTTACTAACCCTAAACAAGCAACACACGCAGAAATCTGCCAAATTTTTACTAACGCTCTATAAAACGTAACGGGGATTACAAACGTTGGTAAATGGATGAGTAGGCTGATTTTAGCTAACTGGCCCCATTGCTAAACCCCAGTAAAAGTTAACGTGTTTGACTGAACAACCTAAGCCTGTATCTATTTACGGGCTTTTTTTTAGCTAGCGTTTAATGTAAAAATCTAACAATGACAACAACTTATTTTTAATTTAGTAAAAAGTGATGCTTAGATCTAAGTTCTTGAAATAAGGATTGACCAATACAAAAAATAAGGTCTATGATGAAAACACTTAGATAGCGAATAGGTAGGTAAACAATGACAGCAATCACTCATATATACAATTACACCGTTCGATGCCCGCATTATAAAGAAAACGAACAAACTGCAACATGGCTCAACCATATCGAAGTAAATCAATCGTGTGAAATAGCACTAGACCGTATCACTAAGTGGCATAACCTTTCTGGCACTAAATCATTTGAAATCGACGATTTTGTGATCAGAAAAGCTGACAATGAAGAAGCTTATTTTGCGATGCAAAGTGACCGCCTTAAGCATGATGGCCATGCTCTTGTTACCTTTAAAATATATTTAGACAACTGCTGCCAAGATGCTTCTCCTAATAAAATTATGGAGCATTTAATCGATGACTATCAACAACGTATTTCAAAAATCGAATAAGATATTAAGTCTATTGCCAGCTAACATTAAGGAGCTTTCATAGCTCCTTATTTTTATACTTTTTCCTCGTTCCTTTTAACAACCAGTCCCCAGTTAACACTCACCAGTAATACTCATTTGATTAAATAGTATTTATTAAGCGACATTGCATTAAGCCGCATTAGCTCGTATACCATGTGGAATAGGTAAGCCATTTTCATTTACGTTAACAAATACCATCTTATCAATAAAAGCAATCGGTGCATGATTGATTTTATTACGTATTTTACAACGAACCGTGACAGAGCTTTGGCCTAAGCTCACTAATTCAAACCCAAACTCAATAATGTCGCCTGTTTGTGCTGGCGCCATAAAGTTAATTTCTGATATCACTTTAGCAATATGTAATTTGCTGCGCATTTGGCAACTGGCAAAAATAGTGGCTTCTTCGTTTACCCAACTTAATAACTGGCCACAACACAAGCTTTGAGTGCTATTAAGGTGAATCGGCATAACGATATGACGTGAGAAGTATTTCATAGTGACCTCATTAACTGACTTATTAATTTAGCGTCGTTAGGCGCATACCTCTAAATAAGTAGCAATGATTAAGCCAAATATATTGAACCTTTAAAATCAGGCAGATAGGACAATTCGATAGTAATAACATTATCAATACGCACAATAAAAAGGCATTGTCGCACCAAAAAAGTAAAGGCCACACTCAATGTGGCCTTTACTAGGGCCTGTTGATCTTTCAAGGTTATTTTTGCAGCGAATTGTTGGCCATTACTCACATATACAACTGCGCGGCAGAGACTTCGAGATGTAGTTATTCTACATAAAAAGTCGATAACACAGTAAAAATGGCCAACAAACGCTGCCCGAAGGGTTCGGCTAAAAACGTTTTACTCTTTGTTGAATGCATTTTGCTTAGATGACTAGGCATCAATCCATTCGCCTCGATTAAAACGTTTTTAACTCGAACAAAATTCAACCAGCAAAGATCAACAGGCCCTAGACTGACTTACGCTTAAATAAATTACGATTAAAAGTTAACGAATAATCTGTTTTAAAGTGTTAACAAAAGTACCAATATCACTAGCACTAATATCTTTATGGGTCACTAAGCGTAACTGTCTACTAGGGCTGATGATGATACCGTTCTGGGCCAGTTTTACAGCAAGTACTTTAGGATCAATATGCGCTGCTAATGTGGCAAATACCATGTTGGTCTGCACCAAACTAACATCGACCGTAAATTCTGTCATATCGGCTAATAATACAGCTAAGGTATTAGCATTGTGATGATCATCAGCTAAACGGTCTACTTGCTCAGTTAAGGCTAACTTAGCCGCAGCAGCAATAATTCCCGCTTGCCTCATTCCACCACCAAGCATTTTACGCCACCGAGTCGCTTTAGCTATTAGTCGCTCATCACCTAACAAAATCGAACCTATAGGCGCGCACAATCCCTTTGACAAACAGATTGATACTGAGTCAAAGTACTGGGTAATGTCGGCCATGGCAATGCCCTGAGCAACCGCAGCATTAGCAATACGGGCACCGTCTAAATGAATTTTAAGACCGCGATTAAAAGCAAGGCTTTGGGCTTGAGCTAAATAATCCTGGCTTAATACCTTTCCGCCAATAGTATTTTCTAAACTCAATAATCGAGTTTGAGCAAAATGCACATCATCAGGCTTAATTGCGGCTTCAATATCACTCAGTAATATACTGCCATCAGCTTGGTTATTCAGTGGTTGAGGCTGAATACTGCCTAACACTGCAGCCCCACCACCTTCAAACTTATAGTTATGAGCTTGTTGGCCGCAAAGGTACTCATCACCACGTTCACAATGAGACATTAAGGCGAGTAAATTAGCTTGTGTGCCAGAACTTACAAACAAAGCACCATCAAAACCAAACATCTCAGCGGCCATATCTTGTAAACTATTAACGGTCGGGTCATCACCATAAACATCGTCACCAACCTCCGCTCTAGACATGGCTAAACGCATTGCTTCTGTAGGCTGAGTAACCGTATCACTTCGAAAATCAATCATGCTGCATTTCTATCCTCATTCACTCAACCATTACTTTGCTGCTGATGATATCTCTGTCAATGCAGCCAAAGCAGCATCATAGTTTGGGTGCTCACTGACTTCCGTCACTAACTCTTGGTACTTCAGTATGCCTTGGGGATCAATAATAAAAATAGAACGGGCTAATAGACCACGATCTTTGATCAACAAGCCATACTTTTCACCAAAGTCACGCCATACTGAATCTGACAACACTTTAATTTTATCGACATTTTCAGTTTGGCAAAAACGCTTTTGAGCAAACGGTAAATCTTCGCTAATGGTTAACATCACCACATCTGCATCGTATTTAGTAAATTCTTTATTAAACCGCTTGGTCTGTAATGCACATACGCCAGTGTCTAAACTGGGTACTGCACTAATCAAAACCGTCTTGCCTTTAAAGTCACTTAAACTGATGGGGTTAAACTTTTCATCGACCACAGTAAACAGTGGTGCGGCCGTATTTAAGCTCGGCATTTTACCCTCTAAAGCGACAGGATTACCGCCCATAGTAATCATGGTTTTTTCGCCAGCAAAACTGGGGGCGCTCATAAAAGATGAAGATAATAATGTGACCGCTGCAAAGATTGAAAATAGCTTCATGGAAAAACTCCTTGTATAAAAAAACCAGCAAATGCTGGTTTTTAAAATATTAACTTGCCTGCAATATTATTTTGCTGGAACTTCTTTCACATGTAAATCCATTTGTGGGAATGGAATTTCAATATTTGCAGCATCTAGAGCGTTCTTAATTTGCTCAAGTAATTCAAAACGTGTCGGCCAGTAATCAGAAGTGTTAACCCAAGGACGAACCACAAAGTTAATTGAACAATCCGCCAATTCAGCTAAGCCAATAGTATAACCAGGATCTTTCAATACTGATTGGTTGTTATCGAGCACATCGGCGATGACTTTCTTTGTTGTCGCAATATCTGCTGAATAAGACACACCAATGACTAAATCAATACGACGCTTTTCCAGTGCAGAATAGTTAGTAATGGTACCGTTCATAATCGCTGAGTTAGGTGCAATTATCATTTTGTTATCACCGGTACGTAAACGTGTTGAGAAAATAGTAATCTCATCCACAACACCTGCAACACCAGCAGCTTCAATAAAGTCACCAACACGACAAGGACGGAAAAGCACCATCAATACGCCTGATGCAAAGTTCGAAAGCGAACCTTGTAATGCTAAACCAACCGCTAAACCTGCAGCACCAATAACCGCAACCAATGACGCGGTTTGTACGCCAACTTGACCTAGCGTGGCGACAATAGTAAATACAAAGACCAACATCCACGCTAAGTTTGCCACAAACGAAACGACTGTTGCGTCCACTTTACGATTAGTCAGTAATTTGGTTGTTATGCGTTTTGCTACACCGGAAAAATACTTACCGATGAGAAAAATAACAATAGCAGCTAGCGCTTTAAGACCATAAGTCATCAAAAACTCAGGTGCCTGCTCCACTAAAGCGTCTAAACCTTCAAAATTTTCCATTCTCTTCTCCATTTAAAGCAGTCTTACTCTGCCGATATAATAAATTCTACACGTCGATTACGCTGGCGCCCTTCTACAGTGGCATTATCAGCTATCGGATTATTGTTACTCATGCCAACTATTGCAATTGACGTTGGTTGAAATTGGTACTCATTTACGAGTAAATCTTTAATGGCTGCAGCACGTTTAAGTGATAACGCCATGTTAACGGCATCACTACCGATATTATCAGTGTGGCCTTCTACACGAATGGCTACTTGAGGATGTTGTTCTATATATTGTTGCACTCTAACTAACGTTGGCCGTTGAGTTAACAACACCTCTGACTTATCGAAATCAAAATACACAGGTTGAAGGATAGACCCAAAACAATCGACAGCTAAGGAAACATCTCGCTGCTGCCGACATTGTTCTGCAATAAGTGCAGCGTTATTCGTTATAGTCGCGCCTAATTCAGCATCATCAAATTCATCGTCATCTTCAGCATCTTCATCAACGATTAATAACTCGGTATCAATACAACCGTTTGCCATAACAACACTATTCGTTGGAGTATCATTACAAGCATCTTTTTTATCGGGTACGCCATCAAAATCAGTGTCAATCCAAGCGTAAGCTGTGGAGATAAAACACCCAAATAAGATCAATATCACCGTTCGAACGATAGTCATAAATCCCCCTTCGACATGACATCGAAATTTGTTAATGAATCGTATTTTACCTGTTTTTTGCTTAAATTAAAAGACAACACTTTATAATCAATACCTTGCGCATTGAGCCTTCAGTAAAGTTTATCTTAAGCATGATATGGATATCGGCTCTATGCCGGAAAACCTTATTGCCGCCTTAATTATCCACTAACCAAAAATAACCAAAAAATTAACATCTGTACGAGTTAATTGTTTGCTTTGACACAATTTATAACAAGCTTAACCTCTCTGTTCCCCGCATTAACATTGACTTTATTGCCTCTTAAAGGGTATATAAGGTTAGCTTTTTGATGTTTGGTCAGCTTTTGGCATCAAAATGACATTCTTTATTATAAAAAATAACCAATAAAGTTGCTCAGTATTGCTTCATCACGAATAAATGTTCGTTATTTTAGGCTTTATTCGCTGAAGGAATCATAGACAACTCTTGAAAACAATTATTTCTGTGATGATATTTTCTCACAGGCAATCACAAGCTTAAGGTGGAAAGACTTAATGAGTGACGCAAAACCTCAAGGTACATTGTTTGGACACCCTAAGGGGTTGTTCTTACTTTTTACAACAGAACTATGGGAACGCTTTAGCTATTACGCAATGCGTGCCATTTTAGTACTTTATTTAGTCGATAAAGTACAAAATAACGAAGCTGGTGGCGGCTTAGGCTGGAGCCAAGCTGACGCATTATCACTATATGGTACTTTTACCGGTTTAGTTTACTTAACACCATTGATTGGTGGCTGGTTAGCCGACAATGTACTTGGTCAACGTAAATCTATTTATATCGGTGGCTTTTTAATGGCTGCGGGTGAATTTACGCTAGCTGCACCACATAGCTGGATGCCGGGTTTAGAAACCACGATGTTTTATATTGGTTTAGGTACGTTAATTTTAGGTAACGGCCTGTTTAAACCAAATATCTCTACCATGGTTGGTGATTTATATCCTGCGGGTGATCACCGTCGTGACGGCGCATTTACCATATTTTATATGGGCATCAACTTAGGTGCGGCGTTATCAGGCTTTATCGTAGCTTGGGCTTATACTTCATTTGGTCATGAAGTTGTTATTGGTGGTGAAGAAGTATTTATCAACAACTGGCAAGCAGGTTTCTTCTGCGCCGGTGTTGGTATGATTTTATCGTTAATTATTCAATTTTTCTTTGCCCAAAAATTACTTGGTGACATCGGTACTGAACCGGCAGCTAAAGTAGAACAAAGAAACAATGCAGCTAAAGGCAAAACCAGAAGTGAACCACTAACTAAGGTTGAGCGTGACCGTATTAAAGTCATTATGGTAATGGGATTATTTACCATTATATTCTGGGCAGGCTTCGAACAAGCTGGCGGATTAATGAACTTGTTCACGAATAACTTCACCGACCGTATGATTGGTTCGTGGGAAGTACCTACCACTTATTTCCAATCGCTCAATGCTATCTTTATTGTAGTTTTTGCTCCAGTGATTGCCTCTATTTGGATTCGCTTAGGTAAAAATGAACCTAACTCACCCGTTAAATTTGCGTTAGGTTTATTCCTACTGGCCATTGGTTTCTTATTCATGATGGGCGCTGTATTCGAAATGGGTGGCGACGCTTCAGTTAAATCAAGCATGTGGTGGTTAGTAGGAGCTTACTTCTTCCACACCATGGGTGAATTATGTTTATCACCAATTGGTTTATCGATGGTCACTAAACTGGCTCCACTGCGTATTGCATCATTAATGATGGGTGCTTGGTTCCTATTTATTGCTGCTGCAAACAAAATTGGCGGCCTAGTTGGTTCGTTGATTGGTCATGGCGGCGAAGTTGAAGAACAACTTGCTAACGCGATGGCTATTTTTGCTGGTATCGGTATAACAGCGGTTATTTCGGGTATTATTTTATACTTAATGTCTGATAAATTAGTTACTTGGATGCATGGTGCTGAAGGCAAACATGACACTGAAGAGCAAATTTTAGAAGAAGAAATCGCAGTCACGGCTGAGCATGAAGCCATTAAGCGTTAATTGGTTTTGATGTAGTTGTTATGCAAAAAAATCCCCTTCAAGTTTAACTTGTGAGGGGATTTTTTATATACCTACATCAAGTGCAGCTAGGATAAGGAATAGAGCGCCTGCGGCTGTTAGAGTCGCTTCGCAGCTAGAGCAGACAGCGTCCTGGCAGGATCGCTTCGCTGCTAGAATGGACAGCGTTCTACTAGGATCGCTTCGCTATGCAGTTTGCTTTTATAGCCTCTAGCCGCGAAGCGTCCTAGCAGCGCAGCGCTCTAGGTTTCTAATGTCTAATGTCTAATGTCTAATGTCTAGTGTCTAATGTCTAATGTCTAATGTCTAGTGTCTAGATAGACTTAAACAATAATCAGCGACACGCTAGCTGTATAAAGCCACCAGCCTTGATATCAGATTGATAAACGAGCCCTGTAAAGCGGTTCTCAAGCAGTTGTTGTTTATGCTCATGCAAATGCGTACCAATACAAATTTGTTCATCCCGCAATAAAGTACGAATGTGCATACTTGGCTTCCCCCATAACGAACAGCCAAGAGGAGCTGACTCTGGTAATGCCAAAGGCGTAAGGTCATTACCATTACGCAAATAGCACCTTAGCCCTTTGCCCGATTGCCCTATTAATAAGCGATACTGGCTTAAATCGATACACACATAAATAATATCAGTATTAATGTGCAGGCCAGATTTCACCATACGATCATTAAGATAAGCCAACATATTATCTGGTTCGATGAGGGTATTACTTAAACCATTTCTAAACAGTTTAAGTTTCTGATTAATAAAACTGCGTAACAATACACAGCCAAAAGCAGCGCTATTGTCCTCCGGAGAGAAGTGCGCCATGTACATAATTAAATGATCCTCACCCACCATAGTGGAATCGATAAAGTAAGCACTCACATCATTATTTTTAAACAGGCTGTAATTGATATCGGCTTTAGGGTAGTACACATGTGAAGCAGGAAATAACTGCTGCTGAACACTTTTAGCCGCTTGGGCATTTTGCTCAAGTAGAAAAACATTGTCAGTAAGCTCTTGATATGACAATTCATTCATTTCTTGTAAATGTGATTGCCCAGAAACATTCATAGGGGTAGATGCTGTCATCAACGCTTGCACAATCGCTTGTTCAATAATCAATAAATCAGCGATTGGTTTAATCAAATAATCACTGGCACCAATGCGCAGAGCCTCTACTACATCAGACATCACATCATTACCAGAAATAACAATGGCGGGAATAGCGGGGTTAATATCTTGCATTTGCTTAAGCATCGACAAACCATCAAGACCAGGCATGCTTAAGTCGGCAATAACAATATCAAAAATGGCATGGGAAAAAAGCACAATGCCCTCATTCCCATTACATGCTTGTTGAACTCGAGCACCCTGAGCTTGCAAAAAATCGGTAACAACACCGCGAAATATCGGGTCATCTTCAACAAAGAGAATTTCTACATCCGTTAGCGCCATACCACAACCTCGCAAACATATACTTTCGAGGTGCCTGTATGCCTCGACTATTCTAGCTCGTCTAAATACTCGTCAAGTAACTCATCGCTAGCTGGGTTAGATGGCACATCACCATCAAACACTTTGTAATCCATATGCTGCAAATAGGCATCTTTTACAAAAGCATAAGGGTCAAGAGCATTGTCTAATAACCTTTCTTGATCAATGGCTTTAGAACGAGCATCCAAACCTTTTAAGCCCCATTTAAGTACTGACTGCCAAAACGTTAACTCCGATAAAGGAAAGTATAGACCATCCACCCAATCGGAGGCGATTTCTCTTGTCACTATTGGGCCATAAAATGGTGCCATAAAATAAGGACCATTCGGGGTACCGTAATAGCCGAGTACTTCATTAAAATCCTCTTGTTTACGATGCATCCCCATCATGTCAGCAACATCCACCAACCCCAATAAACCTAACGTGGTATTAACCGTAAAACGACCGCCGGCATTAGCTGCCCAGCCCCACTTTCCCTGCAAGGTATTGTTCACCAACGAGCTAGGCTCTTCTAGGTTATAAACAAAATTATTAACACCTGTTCTTACTGGATTAGGAACATAATCTTTATAACTATGAGCCACTGGGCGAATAATATATCTGTCTAAAAACAGATAATTAAAATCCCACATTGTGCGGTTAATTTCTTCAAATGGATCGCGAGGATCATTATATTTGATTTCAACTGCAGGCAGCGATGATGCGATAACTTGAGGTGCTTCTGCTTGGGCATATACTGGTATGCTAACAGCAAAGATCACCTGAAGTAATATCCATTTATACTTCATATAACTCTCTTTAAAATGACAAAAGGTTCTACTCAACAAACTGCTATTTCTGTCTTTTTATTAAAGCAATTTTTGTTCAAGTCGATATAATTTAACAGGCTAGTGTTAGGCTGTTATCTTACAATATTTAACAGTCGGGCGTTGTTAATACGTCTCTGTTACTGGCAATCATTCACTAAATGGTAATCCAAACCATATGAGTTGCCCCAATAACGGTAACAGGGGGCTAAGGATACTGCGCCTTTTGACAATATCAATCAAAAATTGTAAATGAAGCAGATATTCTTAATTTACAATTTGGTTGATTTCTATAGATAAACACATTCGTTTGATAGGATTTTTTATGGCTGTGCCAACAACGCTTCCCAAAAAAGCGGTCAATACCGTCACATTTAAACCTGCAGATGCAAGTCAACAACCAGTGCCTCAAGATAAAAAAACGCAAATCGACAGTACTTCTTTGCCAACAAAAACAACAAACGATAAATCGGTTTCATCCACACCATCCTCCACAAAATCAGATTTAGCCGCAGCGTTATTACCTGTAAAGGTTTTGCAACCACCAACAAGCGCACAACTCAATGTAACCATTGAAAATCAGCAGTATCAGCTTAATAAGACCGCTGAATTACAAAAATTATTGCAACAAACAACCCAAGTGGTAATAGCAAGTGATCAAGCTAAACTGGTCGCTCGAGCTACTGCCAGCGTAAATCAGCCAACAGCCCAGGCAGAGGTTATTAGCAACCAAGTAACGCCTTCAACACTGACTTCTGCGTCAACGGCTTCAGCTACAGTATCACCACCTCAAACGGTCACCACTCAGCTAGTGCTTTTGGCACAACCTATTCTGTTTGCCTTACCACAAGCTCTTGAGGAATTAGCAAAACAAAATGGTGTTTCAACACAACAACTAGCGACATTAGCAACAAGGGCTCAGGGTTATCCGCTGCCAACCGCCGTAATAGATCAAGGACAATTAACGTTTTTTGGAGGGACAAGTATTAAACTTGCGTCCAATACCTCTTTAAGCTCAGGGCAATATTTAGCCAAAGTTGTAGTACAAAATCAGCAACTGCAGCTCGCTCTCACACCTGTCATTGCAGAAATAAGCGTTAATTTAGCTAAACTCAATAGCCCTCAAACAATACAGCCTCTTCAAACAGAAAACATCGTTATCACTAAAAATGAACCGGCACAAATTCTTAGTCAATTTTTAAAAAAGCTAGAATCAACCCCATTGCCTAGCAATAATAATGTGACTAAAGCAGGCGACACCTTAACCAATATCAATACAGGTTCGGCTAGCGTTATGTCTCAAATAGGCCAAAATAGCAGTACAGCAAAAACAGCCGTACCGATAACACAACAAGCGGCACCCACACTGCCACCAGAAACTAACCTAGCAAAAACGAGTATAGATAAGACGCAACCAACAACGCCTCCTCAAAGCGCCATCACTTCGCCAAACACGCTCAAAGCAGACACGGCACCTATCATCATAAAAAATGATCTGCCCAATAAGTTAACTACCGACCCAGCTCCAATTGAAGTTCTCAATAAAGCCTTATCTAAAGCAGGCGCTATGCCTATAAAACAGCAGCTAACTCAACAAATCCCGCATAACCTGGCCAGCGAACTCTTTAAACATTTACCACAAATTGGCCCACATCCATTAAGTGCATTAAGCGACCCTGCATTACTCAGTAGTGAACTATACAGTTTAGCGGCGCTCAACCTTGCCCAGACTCAACTTGGTCATACAAGTAGCTCACAAACCTCACCACTATTTTCAGGTAGCGCAATCGCCAGCCTATTTCAAATATTATTAGGGGTAAAAACTAAATCAACAGGTACGGCGATCAGTGACAAACTTCAAGCCCACTTGGCACAATTACAACAACGTACCCTGAGTAAACTCAGCGCTAATTCAGGATTATTAGCAGCTCTAGATAAGTTAGGTGGCACAGACTCACTCGCACAATTAGCCAGTAGTATTGCCCTATACCAACACGCAAGCACTGATCCTAATCAAGCCATGACATGGTACTTTGCCTTGCCCTACTCAATAAACCAGCGTGATGAGCAATTTGAAGGTAAATTTGAACAAGAAACAGATCCAAACACAGATAAAAAAGCTGGCTGGAAGCTACAGCTTAAATTTAACTTAGCTCAAGGCTCATTGTTGATTTGTGTACATAAGCAAGCAGAGGTGCTCGATATTCAATTTAAAGGCAATAACCAAATGCTACTTACTAAAGTAGAACGTTTTAACCAAGCATTATCAGAAAAAATATCTCAAATAGGTTTTACCCCAGGTAAACTTACAACTCAGTTAGCCCAAATCCCAGCAACCTTATTACCTGGCGACCACTATTTAGTCAAAACGAGAGCTTAATAGAGAATATGATGAAGGATGACTCAAAAAAAATACAACAGGCTGTCGCACTTAGTTTTGATGGTAAAAGTGCTCCTAAAATTACCGCTACAGGCAAGGATTTAGTTGCCGAAGAAATGATATTAATTGCTAAAGAAGCTGGCATCCATATCCATCAAGACCCACATCTCAGTGAGTTTTTACAACTCTTAGAATTAGGCGACGAAGTGCCTAAGGAGCTATACCTATTAATCGCAGAGCTAATTGCTTTTGTGTACATGTTGGATGGAAAATTTCCTGAGCAATGGAGTAATCTTCATCAAAAAATCGTTGCCCAAGCTTAAGTCATAAGCGTTAAACCTTAAACCTTAAACCATAATAGAATAATTTATATAGCGTGAATAATGGGGTTATGAGTTAACAAAGTTAATGCAGTACAAATTGGTAAAACAGTCTTATGGTAATAATAATGCCACCTAAAATAAGGCCTCCGAGACACAAACCAGCTAAATGATCTTGATCAAAATCGAGCCAATCATTAAATGCTGCATAATACCGTAATGATATGCCATACAACACAATCAGCGCTAAAGAGATAAAACTATATAAGTAGTGTTCTGGATAGAAAAGAGTCAATAATGGAATAAATGCCAGTGCATAATCACTGCCCTTTTTTTGTACGTTACTTCGATTCACAATAAACACATCAATACACATCTGGATTGGAATATAAACTGCCAGCAATCCTAATAATCCAATAAAATTCATCACGCCCCCCTTATTGGGCTGTGACAAATATCCATATCTACATTGCTGTAAATAATATTATCAAGAATAAAGTCGTCAACAAAAATAGCAGCATAAACGCCAAGACGAATAAGTAAATGATGAATAGCAAGGATCGGAGAAATAGAAAAAATATTAAGAGATAAAGCTTGGGTAACTCGACAATACAATCGCTTCATTACAAATCCATTTTACTAATGCATATCCATTACACATGTGCTAAAAAATAACTATTGAACAACTTCAAGTTCAACTTCAACTTCAACTTCAACTTCAACTTCAACTTCAATCTACGGAGTAAATCAACGCTAAAGCACTGTGGTCAACATCACTAACCACAACTTATTTATACATTAATAATATATAAAAACAATATTTTACAAACAAAAAACAACCAATAAATAATAGTTTTTTTGACTCATGTGCGGTATCAAGCCTAGAACAGTATTGCCAGCCAAGAAATGCGATATAACTGAACGTCATAACCTGTTCTATTTTAAACATTCTAATTATGTATCTATACCAGCATAATGCATATAACTTTATCAATGAACGCCTGACAAATGAACAATATAACTAATATAACCAATATGACGATAGTTGAGATAACGAATACCATACTGCTTGAAAATTAATCGCACATATAGCCAAACAATCTCGATATGCAATATTTCGCATCCCGAGAAGTCATAAAATTCAAGATCGTTAATTTCTCCCGCATAAACGTCGTTACCATCTTTTGTGGTAATGTTCATAAAATAGCGGACTCATTACTATCGTTTTTCTATTTTATAACCTAGAAACATATTGCTTGCCCCATTGCCCTAAGGAAGTTTCCATCAATATCTGCACTGTGCTGATGATATTAATAAGCAACTCGCCATAATCTTCAATGTCGGCTTTGTTCAATTATTCTACAAAAATATTAAAAAAATATTTTGAAGTGACTTGGATATAAAGTTAAGCCAAATTCAGCTAATAACTGAATAGTTAACGCAGGAAATAGTTATGACAACCAACCTTAAACTGATATCCGTACTGACGGCTTGTTCTATCTTACCTGCTCATGCACAAATGGTAAGTTTTGATGATTACGGACCATTGCAGGTATACGCACAATCACCCATGCAGTCTATTAATCTGACTCCACTTTTACGCTCTGGCTTTTCGTTACCCAAAGGGCAAAAAGAATGGTACATCACAGCTAATGTCGCCAGCGTCTGGTCTGAATCAGATGATCTGCTAGCCGATTACTACCAAAATGCAATCAGCAGTGGCCTAAAGTGGCAAATCACTGAAGATTTACTGCTTGATGCTAGTTACACTTGGCAATTTAGTGGCGATAACCATTTAGACTCATTAACAATGTGGTTTCACGATGCTTTTGGTTTTGATCAAAATGGACGTAACCAGCAAGCTAAACATCAAAACCAAATTCATTCGAACAAAAACGGTATTAATTTAGATAACTTTAGTGGCGAAACGCTCAACAATGCTCTTAATGCATACTTAGGCTACCAAGTACTACAAAATGAGCATCATGGCATTTCCGTCGGCGGTGCTCTGTACTATAAATATGTCGATTCGGGCCCATTTGTCGATGAAAGTCTTCAGCAAAGCCTACAAATCAATTATGGCTATCACAATGGTAATCATCATGTTAACTCAACCCTTGGAATCAGCTTCTTGCATAATAAGGAACCGGTATCGCAAAGGGCGTTTGAATCACATTATTTAATGCTAGGTCTCGGGTATGAATACCGTACTGGTCGACACGGTTGGTTAGCTGAATACCACCGTTATGATGGGATGGTGAGCTGGGATGAGAACTTCTCAGAGGCATCTAATGAAGCATTACTAGGTTATCGCTATTACTTCAACAGCAGCGCAATCGAATTCACTATGGTTGAGAACTTTTTAAACATGGATAACAGTGCTGACATTGCTTTTAACTTAGGTTATCGGCATAAGTTTTAGACTCTAGGCCGCTTCGCTGATAGTGCGCTACGCTTTTAGGGCGGACTACGTCCTGCTAAGGACCGCTGCGCTGTTAAGCTTAGACTCTAGTTTCTGTGCGCTGCGCTTCTAGGCTTTAGCTTTTATAGCATCTAGCCGCGTAGCATCTAGCAGCGCAGCACTCTAGGGCCTGTTGATCTTTGCTGGTTGAATTTTGTTCGAGTTAAAAACGTTTTAATCGAGGCGAATGGATTGATGCCTAGTCATCTAAGCAAAATGCATTCAACAAAGAGTAAAACGTTTTTAGCCGAACCCTTCGGGCAGCGTTTGTTGGCCATTTTTACTGTGTTATCGACTTTTTATGTAGAATAACTACACCTCAAAGTCTCTGCCGCGCAGTTGTAAATGTGAGTAATGGTCAACAATTCGCTGCAAAAACAACCTTGAAAGATCAACAGGCCCTAGTTACCTAGGTGTTTTCTTCTACTAAACAACCCAACACTCTATTTCGGCCTCGGTCTTTTGCTAAGTATAATTGTTTATCTGCCGTTTCAACTAAAATTTTATTCGGCATATCAAACATCGGTACTATGGTAGAAACACCTGCACTAATCGTGACAAAATCTGATATTGGTGAATTTTTGTGAGCAATTTTCAATGACACTATGCTGTCAACAATTTGCTGAGCCACATAAGTCCCGCCAATTAAATCGGTATTGGGTAACACACAAATAAACTCTTCGCCGCCAAAACGCGCCACTAAGTCATAAGGGCGGTTAACTGTGTCTTGTATCTTCTGTGCCACGGCACGTAAGCAAATATCGCCTTCGGTGTGACCATAGGTATCATTAAAATGCTTAAAAAAATCGATATCTAATAAAATAATAGTTAAAGGCTGTTTTTCACGCGCGCATTGTAGCCAACTTACGGGTAATACTTGTTCAAACTTACGTCGATTAGCCACGCCTGTTAATCCATCTAATAGGGCAATCGCTCGTAATAAATCAGAATTTAACTTCAATTTAATCTGATTTTTAATTCGTGCTTTAGTAATAACGGGGTTGATGGGTTTGTGAATAAAGTCGACCGCACCTAACTGAAAACCCTTAACCTCTTTATCTTCATCAAAATGTCCCGACACAAAAATAACCGCGACATCTTCGGTCTCGGGATCATTTTTTAAATGCGCGCACACATCAAAGCCATTTAACATCGGCATTTCAATATCTAACAGCACAATGTCTGGTTTGACTTTTTTCGACATATCAATGGCCTGGTGTCCATCTCGAGCCATATAAATGTCGTAATCAGCTTGTAATAGTTGATGCAATATTTTGATATTAACAACCTGGTCATCAACTAACAGTATTTTACCTCTAACTGGCTCAGCACCAGAAATATACTCATCTATGAACACGCATCACTCCTTAATTATCGATTTTAATGTATCGATAGCATCCAAGAACTCAAGCTGACTCACTTGATTTTTTAATCTTAACCACTGCTTATCTGCCGCCACATTGTTTAACAGGCGCTCAAGATATTCAATGGCATCTAAATTCTGATCAAGTAATAATTCCATTAAATGATTCATTTTATCAGCAGCTATACTTTGTATCGGCAATGCGGCTTTATTATCTAGGGGGCTGGCAGTTAATACCGCACTCTCGTCTGGAAATAAAGTATCTAACATATGCAAACTATCATTAATCTGGCTTTGCATTTGGCTTAAACAAGTGACCGAATCCACATTAATAGCATTGTTTATATTTTGCTCTAGCATAGCAGCAAAAGCAGCGAGTCGTTTAGCGCCAAGGTTGCTGGCAGTACCTTTAATCGTATGAGCAATACTGCTAATCGCGTCATTATTTTGCTGTTCGAATGCTTGAGTCAGCATTGATAATTGCTCTGACATTTCTGCTGCAAAATGATGTTTTACATCAATGAAAAATGCAAGTTCACCGCCAAAACGACGCAAAATAGAATCAGGATCCTCTATAATCACATCATCGTCGCTGTCGCTCAACACCTCTGGTAACCCAATAGGTTGATTATCAACAATAGAATGATAGTAAGTATTATCTTCTAGGGTCAAGAGGTTAAGCATACAAGGTAATAAAAGCGCCATGTCTATTGGTTTACCAATATGCTCATTCATACCGGCCTCAAGGCACAATGCTTTATCAGCAAGCGAAGCATTAGCCGTCATGGCTAAAATCGATAAATCATTAAAGCGGCCATCTGCACGAATAAGCCTCGTGGCTTCAAGGCCATCCATAACCGGCATCTGCATATCCATAATCACTATATCAAATTGATTATTAGATTTGGTAACCCAATCAACGCCTTCTATACCGTCATTAGCTAATGTAACAATAGCACCCTGTAGCCGTAACAATTCATCAATAACTTGTCTGTTCAGCTGGTTGTCTTCAACCACTAAAACCCTGACATCTTTTAGAACCAATTGAGTTATTTTTTTAGTCTGCAATGGTTGCTCTAAACCATTAATGGCTTGGTAAACTGCCTCAAGCATTAAATTGGCTGTAACAGGTTTGGTTAGCATACTGACAAAAGGCGCATGACTATATTGCTTGGTTTGCTCCATTACCTCGGCACCATACGCGGTCAACATTATAATGGCAGGAGCTTTACCTGCTGCAAACATTGATTGAATATGGTTGGCCGTTTCCAAGCCATTCATATCAGGCATACGCCAATCCATAATAATGACATCATAATGGCTAGTAGCATTTAAGCTTTGATCAATAAGATTGATGGCCTGTTTACTATTATGGGCTTCATTAACATAGGCGCCATGGGCCATTAAGGTTTTTGATAATATTTTACGGCTCATCTTACTATCATCAACAAGCAGAATATTTTTACCCAACAAATCGATATCTACATCACTGTTTTTCACTTCAACAATGTTAAACGTCAAATCAAACCAAAAACGACTTCCCTCACCAATGTGACTCTTTAGGGTTAACTCTCCGCCCATCAACTCAACTAAACGTTTAGTAATTGCTAGCCCTAATCCAGTCCCACCGAATCGTCTTGAGGTTGATGACTCAGCCTGAACAAAACCTTGGAAAATTTTATCCCCTTGCTCAGCACTAATGCCAATGCCCGTGTCGGTGATAGAAATGGTTAAATTAACTTGTTTTTCATTAGATTCATTGCAATGCACGCTAACAATTACGTGACCTTCTGCAGTAAATTTAATCGCATTACCGGCGAGATTTAGCAATACTTGGCGTAAACGAAGCTCATCACCTTCAATTAAGTATGGAATAGCAGGGTCTAAATCAAAAATAACTTCTATATTTTTATTGTGTCCATTCGTCGCCAACATCACCGCTAACTCGCGCATTAAGGTTTCGAGTTGAAATGGGTGCAAATCAAGCTCTAACTTACCAGCGTCAATTTTAGAAAAATCTAAAATGTCATTTAATAGGCCCAATAATGACTTGGCAGCAATTTCGGCTTTTGTCACATAATCAACTTGTTGGCGGCTCATATCAGAGTGCTGGATCAGCTGTAACATCCCTAATACAGCATTCATTGGCGTACGAATCTCATGGCTCATATTGGCTAAGAAAGCAGATTTAGCCGCACTGGCGGCATCAGCAGCCTGTTTAGCTAAGCGCAATGTTTGCTCTAACTCGCGTTGCTCAGTAATGTCACGGTTAATACCAACAACCCGCACTGGCTTACCCAATTTGTCATAGCTAATTTGGGCTCCAGCCTGAATATAGCGAACTTGATTCGAACGGGTAATCACTCTAAATATAGGATCATAAGCAATGTTTAAGTTAATGGCTTGCTGTAAAGCAAATGTAGCCATATCAACATCATCAGGATGAATTCGTCGTTGCCAATGCTGGTAATTTAGCCCTTCTTCACTCAACGATAATGGGTAATCGTACATGGCAAACATACGGTCATTCCATTGCAAGTCATTCGTATCTAAATCTAAATTCCAAATACCTAGCTCTGCCACTTCTGCCGCTTTGATCAGTTGATTACTGGCAGACACCAACTCTTCTTGTTGCTTAAGCATGGTATCAATGTTCACAGCAACGCCTAAATAACCAATAATCTCTCCGCTTTGATCTCGCATAGCCGATACCGACAACGATACTTGGCACTGAGTAAAATCTTTACGGATATAGGTCCAAGTCCGAGTTTCAGGCCCTTGAGTTCTTGGCTTATACACAAACACATCAAAAGTACTAATCTCTTCACCAAACTCTTCGCTTAACTCGATACTGCGTTGGTGAACTTCAGCAGGCACATGCATTATCGCCGGGCTTTGTTTACCAACAATTTCTTCAGCCTTATACCCGAGTAACAGCTCTGCACCACGATTAAACATAGTAATAATACCGTCATTACCCGTTGAGATAATGGCAATTTCTGTTGCCGCAGCAAGCACATTGGTGAGTAAAGAGCCGAGTTTATTTTTTTCTAGTTGGCTGTTTTTACGTTCGGTAATATCAATCCTCAATGCAATACAGCGATCAAGGTTACCGCTTTGATCCATAACGGGTGCAATAACCGTATCGAGCCATTTAATATTACCCTGACTATCACGGTTACAAATTTCATCATGCCAAGTCTGACCTGAATTAATGGTTTGCCACATGTTTTTCCAAAACGCATCATCATGTTCATTCGACTTAACAATTGAATGATTGTTACCAATCATCTGCTCTCGAGTAAAGCCAGAAGTTATACAGAAATAATCATTCACCGCTAAAATAACGCCATTTTTATCGGTTTCAGAATAAAGCAGCTGCTGATTGATGTTATCAAGTAAGGTTTTGTTTTCTGACAGGGCTTGTTGTAATGCATGGGTACGTGCGGTAACTTTACGCTCAAGACTGGCATTAATGCTTAAAATTTGCTTTTCCGCATTAAGCTGAATGGTGATGTCTCGAATAGTCTGGCTGACGCCAATAATTTTGCCAAACTCATTGTAAATTGCCAGTGAGGTCATCGACGTTGACAGTAGTTCATTGTCTTTGCGTTTGTGTTGGCTAATAAAGTTTAATAATGACTTACCACTTAATACCTGATTAAATTGTTCATTCTCTGCATCAATACCGTCGTTAGGCACAATAAACGTGGTTTTTTTGAGGCCAATCACCTCACTTTTTTCATAGCCAAAAATCGTTATCGCACCATCATTCCAGCTGGTGATCACACCATCACAGTCAAAACTAATAATAGCATCAAGTGAATGTTCTAAAATATTAGCGCGTCTTTCATTATCTTCTATAATCATACGCTTACGACCTAAAGCGTAACCGTAAAACCCAACAAACCCGCCGAGTAACAAACTAAAAATCACACCATAACTAAAAACGATCTTAGGTGAGGTTAAATGTAAACCACTAATAAACTCAGGATAAGCTAATAGCGATACTTGCCATTTACGGCCAAAAATCTCGCGTTCTAAGGTGACGAAAAAAGATGATAACGGATTAAGATCATTCACATGGGTTTCATAAAACATGACCTTGTTTTGATCATCGCTCACATCATTGATAAAAATTTTGGTCGTCTTACGGGATAGATTGATGTTATCAAAAACCTCATTAGCAACTAATGGCGCATAACTCCAACCAAAAGCATTTTGCTCCCTTAACTCCGGCGTTGATGGGGTAAAACCTGTGCGATAAATGGGCATTAAAATCAAAAAAGCTTGTAACGGATGACCAGTGGCTTGTACTAAAGTAATCGGCCCCGTTAAGCGTACTTCACCGGTTAAATATGCTTGTTGCGCCGCATTTTTACGATTTTCTTCTGAGGCAATATCTAAGCCGACAGCGCCAACATTACGCTCAACGGGTTCAATGTAATCGATTAAATATCGCTCATCGTCATGAGGATTCAGCTGGCGGACACTGTAATCTGGCCAATCATCCATTTTGGCTTTAGCAACAAAATCTGCTTCATCAGCTTTAGGCACTCGGCGGATATAACCAAATCCTCGAGCGCCTGGAAATTCACTTTCAATATCACGCGTTGAGCTATATTTGCTAAAAATTTCACGTGTGATGTTATCTTCACCAATGGTAGAAACGGCACCTCGGGCACCTCGTAAACCATATTGGTACAATACGATACGATCAATAATATTATTGGCAACTTGTTCGGTCACCGCTTTGAGTGATTTTGTAATAATATCGTTATTTTGATTCTTAACACTTAAAGCAGTAACAAAACTAATGACTAAGCCAAAAGCAAATACTCCAATACCCAATTTAAGCGCATTTTTATAACTCGATAGTTTGGTCATTTTTATCAGTAGTTAAGAGTCACAGACATTAACTTTGGACGAAAAATGCTTTTTTTACAAGCTAGACATTGAAAAATATAGTGTTTCCAAAATTGATTACTAATCTAGACCGCGGCGCTGTTAAGCTTAGACTCTAGGCCGCTTCGCTGATAGTGCGCTGCACTTCTAGGGCGGACTACGTCCTGCTAAGGACCGCTGCGCTGTTAAGCTTAGATGCTAGAGTCTAGCCGCATAGCGTACTAGCAGCGCTCTAGTCAGCTAGAATTCAGTCATCTAGGCTTTTGCTTTTATAGCCTCTAGCCGCGCAGCGTACTAGCAGCGCTCTAGTCGTCTAGCTTCTCATTTCCAGAGCGATATCTTTAACGTCCTACCGTCGTTTCGGTTAGTGCATCAAACTGAATAATATAATAGCGACCATCACTTTTGTCTTGCTGGTTATTTACCGCAGGAGACTGATGTAACTTATTCACCGTGACCAATAGTTTTCCATCGGCTGTAGTTGAAAAACCGTCAGACCAACTGAACTTATCATCATCTTGATATAAAATATGATATTGACGATCAGTGTCAATATAACCCACCGCGTTATGGCTAATGTCGGTAACATAAATATTACCGCCATTATCAATGGTGATCCCATCACTAATTGGCTTATTGGCATAAAATTCCACTTTACTGCGCAGCATATTAGCCGACATTTTGGCATCCAGCAGGTACTGCGTGTGAACGCGATACAGCTTTTCACCACTTAACGCACCAAAGTAAACCCACTCATTACTCGGATCAATGGTTAATGAATCAACTCCGATACGGATCGGTTGTCCGCCAATAGATAAAGTATTGCCATTAATCACAGTATCAACATCTTCTGGGCGAGTATAAACACTGCCGCCTAATACTCGTCTGGCTTTCCCTGTTGTTAAATCAACTACAATCAATCCCGCATTACTGCCACCAGCAGGATCGGTGATATAAACGGTTTCATGCTTTCTATCCACAGCAAGATCATTTAAAAATGAATTTTTAGGTAATACCGGCGCCGCTAAAGAGATCATTTTATATAAGCTGTTTTGCTCAGTATCCCAACCAATAAGTCGACCAACACCATCATCGGCAGAAGCCGTTTCTAACATCCATAAAATACCTTGTTCATCAATTACCACACCTAGCACAGGGTTAAGGTTTTGATTAAATGCAGTATCAGGATAATCAACTATCGAACCATCCGTTTTAAGCTCAACAATTCTCGAATTAACACCGTAAAAGTGATGATTACTCATAAACACTCGTCCACTGGACGAAACCGCCACATTACCCGGAGGATGCTGGCCATCTAGCTCACGAAACACCGAGTAATCTGCCGCCAACACACTGCAACTGAGTAGACTACTGAGCAATGCTAATGATGCTAAAATCGACTTTCTAGACATAAATAAACGTTTAAACATAATAAATCAAATCCTTACAGCGCTTTTAATGAGCTAATAATATCTTCAGGAGCAAGACGATAAGTATAATCGGCATCTACAAATGCTTTAGCAATGATACCGTCTTTGGCGACGACAAATGTCGCAGCAAGCGGAAAATCAAATTGATCCGCACCGTTATGCTTCTCTACCTCCACACCAAAGTTTTGATATAACTCACGCACTGACTCGGGTAACGAAAATACTAGCCCTAACTGTCTGGCATACTCGGCATTAACATCAGACAATACATCAAATTCAAGCTCATTCTTTTGTGCAGTCGATAACGACATATCCGGTAATTCTGGCGTAATGGCCACCAAAGTTGCACCTAACTGTTTAAACTCCGCCAGGTGTTGCTGATAAGCTCGCAGTGCCAAATTACAATAAGGGCACCAACCTCCACGATAAAATGTCACCACTAATGGTCCTTTGGCTAATAAATCGGCCAAATGACGCGTTTCACCCAATGAGTTAATTAACGAAAACTCAGCCAATTTATCGCCCGCTTTAGGAGCGCTATCAATAATGCCCGATAGCTTCAAATTCAATGTTGCATCCGACATAATTGCCAACGTCTGTGCAGGTAGGTTGGCTTTGGTAGCATCACGTTTTTCCGTGAGCTGAGCAGATAAAGACATAATAGTTTCTCATTTATTTTTGAATATGCGTTCAAGATAGTGAAATAACTACTATTGCGCAAGCAGTTTTTGAACAATCATTCAAGTAGTGGTAATATAGCAACACAAACGATTAAGGAACGATGTCATGGCAAAGAAAAACTTTGAACGAGAAGACGTATTAGATAAGGTCATTACATTATTTTGGCAAAATGGCTATGCCGCGTCGAGTATTCAACAAATAACCAAAGCAACCGGACTAAAACCGGGTAGCTTATATTATGAATTTGAGAGTAAAGAAGGTTTATTCCAAGCCGCGTTAGAACGCTATGCCACATTTTCGATTGACGCTATTCATCAATCAATGGCCAATGCGCCCAGCGTAAACCAAGCGATTAAACAGATTTTGAATGACCTCATCGAACAATCAAAATCATGCGAATATTGCGGCTGCTTTTTAATAAAAACCCAGCTAGAACTAGCATCTCAAGGTAATAAGCTTTATCAGTTTGCCTCTGCCCAATTGGCACAAATAGAGCAAATTTACGTTACTTACCTAAGTAAAAGCGTTACTGAGGCTCAAGCGAAAGCCTATGCAGCACAGCTCATGACGGTGATATTTGGCATTCGTATTTATGGTTATCAGGCCGACTCAGCAGAAACAAGTGCCAATACAGTAACCGCATTATTGCCGTGGTTAACAACCATAGTCGAAGGCTAAGCCAGTGATAGCCAGCGGTAGCTAAATCCTAGTCACGAAGTGTTTTATTGGTATTGCAGCTCAGTGACTGGGATCATTAACAAGATATAAGGATTCGATAGCCTCTGGCAGCATGGGTTTATACAAGTAAAAACCTTGAGCTAAATCGCATTCATAGGTCTTTATATAATCAAGCATAAATTGGTCTTCTACCCCCTCTGCAATTACTTTTAAACCGAGGTTATGACCGATGTCGATAATAGTTTTGGCAATTGCTGCCGATGAACTGCTGCTTTCAACATCTTGTAAAAATGCTTTATCAATTTTGAGATAATGCAACGGCAAAAACTGTAAGTAACTGAATGATGAATAACCTTTACCAAAATCATCCAGTGCGAAAGTAATTCCATACTCATTAAGCCGAAGCATGATGTTTTTAACACTGAATTTATCTTCCATAAAAATCGATTCAGTGAGCTCAATAATTAAAGACTTACCCTCTAATTTATGATGCGTTAAGGTATCAATTAAGTGTGTTATCAGAGCTTCATTTTGAAATTCTAAACAGCTTAAATTAATTGAAATAGCCAACTCACCAATACCAGCTTCTCGCCACTTTACTAACTGTAAACAGGCTTTAGAAATGACCAACCGACCGATATCAATAATTAACCCGGTTTGTTCTGCTATTGGAATAAAGACATCAGGTGGGATCACGGTGCCATCTTCCTGGGTCCAGCGGCATAAAGCCTCAACACTAACAACCTTCATTGTGTGTAAATCAACTTTGGGTTGATAGACTAAATACAAGTCATTATTTTCAATGGCTTTACGCAGTGATTGTTCAATCGCCAGTTGAGTTAACGCTTCTTTCTCAAGTGCTTGGCTGTAAAAGTGGAAGCTATTTTTACCTAAAGACTTTGACTGATACATGGCTAAATCTGCTTTACGGATCAGTGCATTGGCATTGTTATCATCATTAGGAAAAATCGAAATACCGATACTTGATGTCACCACAAATTGACGCGAACCAATAATAAAAGGCTGCTTAATCAATGCTAACAAGTCTTGGCAGACCTGCTTTATAACCATTTCTGACTCTATTTTTTCTAATACAATAATAAACTCATCGCCGCCCTGGCGAGATAAGGTATCAAATTCGCGTAAGCGTCCTTGAAGTCGTCTTACAACTTCTTTTAACACCAAATCGCCAGCGTCATGGCCTTCTGTATCGTTAATTTTTTTAAAATCATCTAAATCTAAAAATAACACCGCTAGCTTGTTATTTTCTCTTTTACTCGAGGCAATAGAATGGCTAATTCTATCCAGTAATAATGCACGATTTGGCAAACCGGTAAGCGCATCGTGAAAAGCATGATATTCAATAGTCGCTTCATATTGCTTTTGCACTGTCACATCGCGAAAACACCACACCCGGCCAGAAATTTTCTCTTCTTGTATTTGCGGCAAAGACCTAAAATCAAAGAAACGTTTATCGAGTAATTCAATGGTGCCCGTTAAATATTGAAATGGGTTTTGGTTAAGATCATCAATAATAGACAGCATATGCTGTTTGTCTTTTACGATGCTCATAAACTCTTCCCAGTGCGACACCGGTTTAAAACCACTTTCGTCAAAAAAAGCCTGTCCCATGCTATTAAATGACAAGAGTTCACCATTTAATGCATACACAAACAAAATTTCACCGGTTGAGTTGAAGGTCGCATTTAATAAACCAATAGAATGTTCAAGTTTATGTTGAACTTGTTTCATCTCTGCCAGCTGGCTCTTTAGGGTTTCGTTGCGCTCATTGAGCTCATTAGAGATAAGAAATAAAGATCGTTCTAACATTTTTACACTTTGCTCATGTTGAGCATAGGCGTCAGATATCGAAGATAACAAGTTATTATTGTCGGCAATAAATAACTCATCTTTTTGAGTGCGCTTAAGCTGGCGTAATAACAATTTATGCATTTTCAATATCATTATTTCTCAGAAAGTAGCGTGACAGCCATAGTCTGGTTATGTAAACCACACCGACCAATAGATTTTACAGGTGATATCTCACCGTACGAATAAAAACCCGAAATAACGCATTGCTCAGGTAAGCCTTGTTTTATGATTTCCAATTCTTCTTCAACCCGTTGCCCAAAGACTAATCGGCGACCGACACAACTGATTAAAATAGCTAACTCAACTGGCGTTTCGGTAAAAGATGCGCCGGCATTATCTGCCGCAAGTTGAGCCCCCTCCAGTAAATCTTCATAATTGGAATGCATTAACTGACATGTAGCACCTTCGGTCATGTTTCCGGCAAACAACATACTTTTTTGCCGTTCATCAATCGATAATATAGTACGCACTACGTGTTCTTGCTCACCATGTTGTTGTAACGCTAGAGGATATAACAAAGCCGATGCAGGAAGACCCGAAGAAAACTCGCCTAAGAACTCCTTATATAAATCTAACGCTGGTCGCCCGTCGAGTTCATAAAGCACATTATCCGTCGATTTAGTGATCTCACGTTTGGGCCCAAATGGACGCCATCCTCCTAAGCTACCACAACCAACAGATAACCTTTCACCATAAAGCCCTACCAGTACAATAAGACCACTTTCTATGCGCTTATTATGCCATACCGTGGTTTGGCTAAAACGTTCACCATCACCGGCTAACCCGCCGGTAGCCATCACGCCTTGAGGTAAATATTGCTGTAAACCATCAACCAATTCAGAGCCATTAACTAACTGGCCATCAGAAATAACCAAAACATGCTTTAATCCATCTAGTGATAGTTCACCAACCAGCTGCTTGGCTAACTCGGTGCAATGCTCAAATTGGTTTATCGAATGACTCACCACTTGCACCTGAGTATGATCAAAATCAATCGCGGTGACACATATGCTGTTGTCATACAAACAATCGTCTTGAATTTCTCCACTGGTACTGCAGCCAACAATCTGCGCATTCGGAAAAGCTATTGATAATTCATCGTTAAGCTGCTTGCTTAACATCAGTTCGGGTGAACCAAATGCTAATAACAGATTACTCGATAAACATTGGGGTAATGGTTTATCCCAATGACTATTTTGATATATTGTTTGAAAAACGTGCATTCGGTAATCCTTCACTAAAGAGATAGGCCATATTTTAGCCGAAACGATTACACCAAGTAATAACCACTAAGGATGGCTTGAGCAATTGAACATACCGTGATTGTTATCTTAAAGTAAACCCCGTTTATTATGCTATTTTCATCCGTATAACGTAACAGTAAAAACGCATTTTAATGAGCAATGACGGTACACTTAATTAACAACCTGTCGTAAGAAAAACAACCGTTTTACAGCAAGCAGAAGACATTACTCATATACCACTGTATGGTATTATTTCAGGCGATTAAAATGGCTGGTCATTGGACCCATCGTTCATACAATGTAAGGATTACTCATTGCTTACTTCCATTAAAAAACACTTAAAAAGTAACGGTAACCTCAAACACGCTAGGGTCATTGCACTATTTTCATTGGTGGGAATGGCCATCACTGGCGCTATGGGAATACTCAGCTTGTGGGGTAACAGCAGTACCTTAACAATAATCCTCTTTATTGCCAGCGCAATCTACCTAAGCGCCTTTTTTTTATCAAAAAAATTCAGCTTAAAAGTCAGTGGGACTATCATCATTTATTCATTATATTTATTAATGTTTTATTTGGTCTTTAGCGGTGGAGTCGCACAAACTGGTCCATTATGGGTTTTCATTGTAGCCCCCGTTTCCGTGTATGTTTTAGGCTTACGCCAAGGCTTAATTAATCTGGCAGTATTTTTGAGTGTCGTCAGTATCATCATGTTTTTACCGCAACATGTTATTGAGCATGCATCGTACACTCCAGAATTTAAGTTGCGACTCATATTGTCATTTTTAACCATGACATTTTTATCTGCATTATACGAATACTCTAGAATGCAGTCTTACAAAAATGTCGTCGCGTTGAGTAGCAAATACCAACAATTAGCCATGTCCGATCCACTCACAAAACTCGCTAACAGACGTAATGCATCAGCAGTATTGCAACAAGAAAAGTCACGCGTAAATCGAAATAACGAGCCGCTTTCGGTACTATTGTGCGATCTAGACCACTTTAAAGCGGTTAACGACAAATACGGTCATAACGCAGGTGATATGGTGTTAATGGAGTTGTCGCAAATATTTACTGATCATGTCAGACAACAAGACTGTGTTGCCCGTTGGGGCGGCGAAGAGTTTTTATTTATATTGCCGCAAACATCCGCCGAGCAAGCCAACATTATCGCTGAAAAAATTCGTGCCAGTGTGCAACAACACAGCATCATCTTTCACAAACATCAAATCAAAATCACCATTAGTATCGGCATAGCTCAACTCAGTGAAGATCAAAGTATCGACGAACTGATCAACCACGCCGACAAAAACTTGTACCAGGCTAAAACCTTAGGCAGAAATCGGGTTCATCCCGGTTAAATAACATTTCTCAATCACACTACCCCTTGATTAATCAATAATAGCCTACTGCTCTAGGGGCTGACCAAAATTATCATTCCAGTACCCTGTATTTGTCAGCACTAGCAGCCTAGCTATGCTTTATTTTTATCGCGACAAAATCGTTAAACACCGATGCATGACACTTAACCTAAAGTCCATCCCACTCAAAAATGACTCTGTAAAGTCAGTATCTAACTCAAAATTTGATAAAAACAATTGTGGTTTTTATTAATAATTACGTCTGTCGCAATCGATTCAACACCAAGGTATTTTCTTTGTTCATTCCTATCTGTACATCCTTTAAGGCTGATTATTTGACATAAAACTCATTAATTAAATAAGGATTGTTATTTGATAATTAAATTACGCATAAGGGTTCGTTAAATGACAAATATCTTTAAATTTTCTACTGTAGTCGCTGCAATTTTTATAGCCCAAGGTTGTACTCAAGGCCCTGATATTGGCAAGATAGATGATTCATCAATGCGTTATTTAGGCTCGAGTAAAGTCGATATTTATACACTCGATTCATCGGCAATCGAGGATTGGGCTGAAGCTAAAGCAGACTTCAAACGAAGAATGGAAGAAGTTACGGGCACGAAGGATTTTAGTGATGCTGAAGCTGTCGTTGAAGCCGTTGACGATTTAATTGATGAAATGGATCTTGTTGATTTAGTCGATGACGTAAAGCCTTTTAACCTAGTAGAGGCTAAAGCAAAACTGAAAGCGACCTATCAAGCACAACTTGATAACGAATTAGCACAGTTAGCAGCGAGTAAAGCTGAAAAAGATGCATTTCTTCCCACTTACAACGAATCTCTTGCTGCCTTTGAAAAAGGGAGATCTGATATTGAGTCATTTAAATCTCAAAGAGATGCGTTAAGTGATGCGTTTCAATTGGCAAAAACAGAAGCCATTAAAAGTCTGGCTGATGTAGGAGTTGATTCGGCTGGAAACATAGGTAAAAGATTAAATATTGATAGATTTTATAATACGTATTCGTATAATTTTACCGAGGCATTAAAAGATAAAACGTGTCGCGAGTTAGACAGGAATTCAGGAAATAAACCAAATTCTATTTATTATTCAGATGCCCGTATAACAGACGATAAATCAGAATTAGTTTGCACAAAAATTGCTTTCCCTTCTAGTTATGGGTCTGATAATACGGAAAACCAGAAACTTAAAGAACCACAAATTAACGCAATTAAACTTGCCTTAAATAAAGCTCAATCGTATTTGCGAGACGCCAATCAGTTAATAAAACAATCCAACTCGTATTACCAAGACCATCCTCAGATAGCTGATCTACATAACAGATACCAACGTAATGACAGAAGAATGCTAGAAAGCATTGAAACCAAAGTTAAATGGGCTCAAGACGCTGTGGATAGAGTGATAATTCCTAGTGATGAAAAAATAGCTACCGAAGTTGCTTTTGAACATATGCGTACTTTGAATTTGTATTCGGAATTTCACTACAATAATATTCTTTTAAATCAGCTAGATTATGTGGCTACTGTTAGCGCGGATGGGCGATTTAAGCTTGATAATAGTGAAAAATTTAATTTGTTAATTGCACGTCCAGAGAGAAAAATCAATCAAAAAGCCGCTTATAAAATAATTCGACTTGCTGAATTTGATGATAAAGCTTTAGTCACCATAGGGCTGAATGATATTTTGACATCAAAAGAATTCCAAACAATTACACTATAAACTTGACCGATGGAGCCTGAAAATAATTTACAGGCTCCCAAAAACTAAAACGGTAATCCCCTAATATAAATCACTTATAGGACTTTTTTAGTCAAAATGAGTTTGGCCACGCCGCAACTGTAATTCTTCAAATACTGTCGAACATCGCTCACTTTGCAATAAAATCAGTATCTAATTCAACATTTTATAAAAAAATTGTGGTTTTTTTTTAAAACTACGTCTGTAGCAAACTGCACCTTTTCTAGGTATTTTTATCTGCTCGCATCGTCTGACATCTGCTTTTACACCCTCTAGATGATTTATATTTGAGTTCGCAAAGGAAAATTTATGCTGAAAAAATCTTTTATCGTTGCAGGTTTATCACTTTTACTCGCCGCTTGCGGGGGACATGGCTATGAAGGTCAATATGAGTCAAGCATCGAGGCTACCGGATTAGGCAGCTTAAATAGCATGATGCCTAAAACAACAATGTACATCGGCACTGATTACATTGAATCAAATGGTCAAAAAATAGAAGTCGAAAAAATCTACGTCAAAGAACAAGACGACAGAAAATTTTTAATCATGCAAACACAAGAAGGCGATCAAGCCTACATCATCGATAAAGACGGTTCATTACTGATTAAATCAGGTCTTGCGACCATAAAATTTACCAAAGTTGATTAATGACACTCTGACCATGAAGAAAGTTGAAAATAATATGAAAAAATATACATCGTTAATCAGTATCGCATTATTATCTGCAGGATTAACTGCATGTGGTGGCAGCGACAGTAATGAAAACACCGACGATTCAGTCAATACACCTAGCAATGGCAACGGCTCATCTTCTTCTGAGCAAAGTGTCTATATGGCCCCAACAGGTGAACTTGCTCAAAAAATGCTGGCGATAACCCCATCTGCATCAGATAACAGCGTAGAAGCTCAATGTTCGACAACAAGCAGTGTCTATGAAACGACTGACTTGTATGTAGGTTTCAGCTCAAGCGCCAAAAGTAATGGGAATGACGCTGATTTAATTTATGCAGCACAACTTACTCAAGTCGCCTTAAATGAACTGGTAACAGCGACGGGCTTAAATAAAAGCAATGACCTAAATTTGGATGGACAAAATAAGTGGGTAATTTGTCTCGATAATAATAAAACGGGTATTGGAACAAGCTCAATTGCCAGTATGACATTTAGCCCATTCGAGCTTGACGCAGATAGCTTCAAACTAGCAAAACATGAATTATTCCATGTTGTTCAATCCGAACTGCTTGAACAAAGTACTGTATATCTTCACTTGCCTCGTTGGTTCCAAGAAGGCAGTGCAGAGTATTTTGCTTCAATGGATTCAAGTAATGTAAGCCGTTCATTATTAATGAACTTTACAAGCGATCTGGCAAGCAATTCCTCATTACAAGGGTTGCAATCAGCTTATGGCATTAACACCTATAATCACCAACAAGATATCTTAGAAGCCTATCCACAATACGATAATAAACTATACTCAATCTATAAAACCTCGGTTAACTACTTAGTAGACAAAGGGTTAACTGATCAAGCACTTATCTCACTCATTAGAAATTCGTATCAAGCAGGACAAGATCCTCAAACAATGCCACAGTTTCACAGTGAAATCGCAATGTTGCAAGCAACAGGCGCATTCACACTGCCTTCTGGCTATGACTACACAGACCTATTAACAACAGAAGGATACAGTGAACTAATCCTAAATGACTGGCTGAATACAGATCAATATTCAGCATCATTTACATCTGTTTCAGCGACAGTCACCATCGCCAGATTGTTTCTTATACCAACACTGGATCAAGAAAATGAGTATGAAGTTACGGTAAATACAGATCAGAGCGGCTATAGCTATGCCGTTGGCAGCATTCCAGATGGCGACTACCAGATTTACGCCATCGACACCGCTGATGAAAATGCTTATGGTCCAATGACACAATCCGTTGTTAATGGTGAATTAGGTGATATTGATTTCACCGGTGTTAACGTTTGTGAAACCTGTGATGACTGATCTTTATTCGTTAGTTAAATGAGTTCAATAAAAAAACCAGACAGCTTGTCTGGTTTTTTATTGGTGGTTAAACGTATCTTATACCATTCAGCGTTAGTAAGTGATCTCTCAGCGAGAATTTAAAAGGACTTAAACAAGGCGAATGACTGAATGAATAGTTGTTCTCTTTCGAAGTCATGCAACGCAGTATAAGCCCTTTTAAAACTCGCCTGAAAGGAATGCCCCAGCGGCTTTTGCTCTGCGTTCTCGCTATTTGAAAGGGAACAACCATTACTACATAGCGACACCTTAATCAAAAACCGCTGGACGCATTCTGAGTGGTCACATATTAATTCGGAATGGTATTAAATCACTATCACAACACCGTTTATGCAAACTCTCTAGACGGTTGAACAGACGGCTGCATGCGTTGCTTTAACCATGCTTTGGCAAACCGTAAATCATTTTCTACCGTTCTTAAAGACACTCCGAGTAACCTGGCAATTTCTTTGTTACTCTTTTGAGCAAAATAGCGTAAATCCAGTGCCTCTGCCTGCCTTGCATAGTGTTTAGAAAAGCCGTCCATTTCGAGGTACAAAATGATGCTATTAAAGTCATCCTCCAAAGATTGGCCTTTTTGATTAATCGCAATGGTTGATGACACTTTACTCATCCCCCTCGCCTTGCTCTTTACCGTCTTACGATAATGATCAATAAATAGGTTTCTCACCGTTGAATTTAAATAACTGTAAAACTCACGTAATGTTTCAACAGGTAAAGTTGACTCGGCGACCAACAACTTTTCATAGCAATCATGCGTTAAATCCGTAACAGACAAAGATAAAAATGCAGTATTTACATCCTCAGGCAGATTGTCATAATGAATATTGGCATACTCTTTTATTTTAATATAAGCCAATTCCATCAATACCTTCGTTGGCTCAGGCTCGCCATTCTGCCAAGCTTTAATTAAACACAACACTTCACTTTCTGTCATTAACAAGCTCCTTTGAATCTATATTAACTGCTGCGTTTCGCTAAACCCACAGACCGTTCAGCAACCACTACGTCATCCACCAGCTGCTGGTATTGCTTATACCAATTACTATTACTCTGAATATTTCGGTTATCTAACAGTGTTTTAATCTGGGTAATGTTGCGCTTTGAAAACGCTATATTGCGGTAATTCAGGGCGATGTTGGCTTCTTTTATCAATACATCAAGACGATTAGCAGAATTGCGACGCTCTTTTGCTCCCCACGTAAACTGAGGTAATGCAGCTAACACAATGTCAGAGTCCGCTTCTGTGCTTACGCTTTCACTTAGTAAATAGGCAAGTTCAAGTTGTTTCTTATTGTAAAAATAAACATCTCGCTTTGCTGTTGTAGTAAGCACATCTTGCGATTGCAAATAATCAATACGCGTTAGTGCTAAGTCCTGGCTTGTGACTAAGTTCAGTAAATAAGTATTGAATGCGGGTGTAAATAGCGCTGTTGTTCGCTCTGAAATATTGTCTTTGCCACTCACCAGCCCATCAACATCATTTAAAATTTGAGTCACAATCGCGGGCAAGTTTTCAGGGGCTTTCCCAATAATAGACAAATACTCATCTATAATTTTTGCTGCTAACGTCACCGATGCAATGTCCCGCTTATCAGTACCAAGGGTTAAATACACATTAAACAACCGATTAGCATATTGTTGATATTGTTCAAAATCCCCTATGTTGTATAACGTGAACAACAGTACCTCAAGCGAATTCAGATATAAACCGGGGTTAGTCGCCAAATATGTTTCCGCTAACGTGACACCGTCTACCGCCGCTTGATAACTTAATTGCGGCGCATCATAAGCATAAAAACCAGCAATCATGCGATAAAAGTAAATATTATTAGGATGTTGTTCACCGACAATTTTTTTGTGGTTATTCAGCGCCTGGTTCATTACACGCTGTCCTTCTTCAAATCTGTCTAATTCTATGTACGCCCGGCCTAATACCAACTGCTTTTTTAACACTTCAATTTGGTTGTTCAAACCAGTATAAATCTCGACCGATTGATTAAGGGCAACAGCGGCTTCTTCAATAAGTGGTTTATATTGAGAGTCAAAAATGAGTTCATCGGTTTGCTCAAAGTTAAACTCTATCCCAATGGGTATTTGATTCTCTAGCGCACCACCAAGTGCCCCAAGCACATTACCTTTAAGCTCATCGGTTAATTCACTCCAATAATGGGCTTTGATATTTCTCAGTAAATTAATGTGTTGTAACCCCATATCGCTGGGCATACTTTGATATAAATGGTATTTCTGGCCATTAAGGTAATTGTGATAAAAAATGGCTTGCAATGGTGTATCAGGTAACCCCTCAACATCCGAAAATGTTAAATGGTCAAGTAACACACTTGTATTAGGGTCAATCAAACTAAATTCATTTGAATAGTTGTACAATTGCACTAATTGTCCACCTGCTTTAAAAGCCGTATCAGCGTCGTTTAATAATGCAACGTTATTTATCACTTCTTGATACAGAACTTTAGCTTGTGCAATATTACCAATAGACTCATAACTATCAGCCAGAGTCAGTTTGATTTTCGCAATAGAATCGGCATTAAGGACTTTATCATCTTTGACGATTTTTTTAGCATTATCTAATAAATCTACCGCGAGTAACTCTTTACCATTCGATTTTTTTAAGTCTGCCATTTCCAATAGCTCAGATAACTTTTTTACCACCAAGTCAGACTGATTCTTAGCCACTTTAAGGTCTTCAAACTGTATATATAAATTCACAGTTAGATAAGTTATCGCGGCTAAAAAACTCACCGCTGTCAATGTTGGGATAGGGTATCGCTTAAAAATAAACTTTGTTAATTTAAACCTATAACTGCCCGAATACGCAGTTACATTTTGATGACTTAAATAGCGTTCAATATCATATTTAAGATCTAAAACAGAAAGATAACGTAACGAACTATCAAGGCTGGATGCTTTATCAGCAATCGCATGTAACTCCACACTTTTGCCATATTCATCTGAGCAAAGCAGTAAGTCTTTTAAAATTAACCCAAGTGAGTAAATATCACTTGTTGTATTGGCAAGTTCGCCGAGTTTAACTTCTGGGCTGGCATAAATGGGGGTTAACGCCTTAACATACGTTTTGTATATCTGTTGGCTTGGTTCGTCACTATTACAAAAGATACGCGCAATACCAAAATCCAATACCTTTATTTGATTGCTATTATCGACCAGAATATTGGCGGGTTTAAGATCTGCATGAACAATTTGATTTTGGTGCGCATGATGAATGGCGTCACATAAGCTACAAAAAACGCTTAACTTATCTTTTAATCGAACGCTGTTATCGGCCCATAACGTTGAAATTGGCTTTCCATCAACGAGCTCCATCACAATGTAAGAATAACCTTCAGCGGAGATCCCCGCGTCAAAAACCTTACCAATATTAGGATGATTGAGCTTTGCCATAAAGCTGGCTTCACGAATTAAGGCTTCTTTACCTATAAATGACTCTAATTGATGATTAATAATTTTAACAGCCACTTTCTGTTCAAATTTCTCATCAATTCTATCGGCTAAATAAACGGCTCCCATGCCACCTTGGCCAATGAGTTCCACCAATTTAAATGCCCCCACAAAACAGCCTGTTAACGCGGTCACATGGTTAGATAAGCTGTCAAACTGGTCTGCCATTAATCTTGACCAATCATGTTCAGCAAGCTCGTTGTCATTGGTAATAAGCACATTAATTTCATCAATTAATGCTTGTTCACCTTCACACTGCTGATGAATAAATGCACGTTGTTGTGTAGCAGGAAGTGAGATTGCTTGAATAAAAATATCGTAAAGTGAAGTCACGTTCCCGCCTGTGAATGAGAGTTATATCCGTATAAAGATGCCTAAAATGCTCAACAACACGCAAATAATGAAACCATATAAACACCAAAGCTATGTTATTAATCTTTCACAAAATCAACATGTCGTTATTAGTGCTGCACCGTTAACGTTTACGCAGCAACATAGGGTAATTGACTCCTTGATCAAGCGTATCGCAGAGTCATCACAAAGTATGACACCGTGTAATTTGATGACTATATCCTTAACTGTTTAAAAGTCTATAACAGACTGATTTAAATGCTTAAAATTTGACCTGAAACGCTATAATATAAAAAATATTCGATTCTGATGTGGTTTTTTTTAAAAAATCCGTCTGTAGCCATTCTCTGTAAATTGGGTTATTTTTTTATAGGGTGTTTGCGCATTCATGTCCCCTTTACTGCTCATTGCGAGTAATTAATTGGGTACTAAACACTGAGGCTGAAAACAACGAAGCATTGTTGTTTTTACATTAGCTTTTATCACCACACATTTAATGTGTGGATGGATATTAATGGCGTTATTGAGATTCTGTGACATTAAAATGAAAAAACATTCTTATACATTATTAGCATCATTGGTGTTATCGGCTTGTGGTGGCGGTGGTGCTGACTCAGAAAAAGAAACCGATGTCCCATCAGATACAACACCATCTAAAACCTATGTGTCTGGTAATACGGTGCAATCTGGTAGTGCTGGCTATATAGAATATCCAACAGAAGATGTAGGTCAGGGTTATTACTGTAATGGTAGTTCTGACAAGTATTTTGAAAGCGAATTTGTACGAGTTTATGCTAACAGCGCAGTTGGCAATAATGACTTAATGGCTGTTGCAACAATTGTTCAGAACAACATGTCTTTTTCCTACGGGAAAATGAACTTTACCACGGCATCCCTAAAAGAATTTATGCCGCAATACGCACCAACTATCGCAAATCGTTTTTTACAAACAAACGAATACAATGATGAACTTGCGTATAACTATGTCTATACCGGCATTCATAAAGATCTTGATTGGAAGTCAATGACCGCTAGCGATGTTATCTATGGCATTCCAGATCATTATCAGTCTCTTGACACTCAGGGCGCTATTGACACGGCTTTAATTCTAACCGAAAAATTTAGCGAACTATCAGGAACGGAAGTTGAAAAACGCAGCGACAAAGTTATTGTCTGTCTTGCTGGACACATGAACAAAAGTCGTTTTGCTGAAGGGACATTTCGAGGGCTAAACTTCGCTGAGCCAGAAACGGATAGTCGTGTATTAGAATCAGTATACACCAAGCACGAGCTTATTCACCATGTTCAAATGCAACACTATCGAGTCACTGATGGTTCTGTTATAGGCATATACAACCTTCCGTACTGGCTTGTAGAAGGTCAGGCAGTGTATCTTTCAGGCCAATCAATAGCTAAACGAAGCGAAGTATCAAATACATCAATTGATGATATGAACAACGCATCAGATAAAAACTTGTACTATGAAGAATATGGGTTGGCTTATAGCTATCTTCACCTAAATAACGATATTGATACCATAAACAAGTTATATTCAAATACAGCAAGCGGTATCACTAGTTTTGAGTCAGCGTTTGATGCGCTTGGATTAAAGAATCATTATGGGCAAGTAATGACTTACAGTTCATTTAAATCAAATTATCAAACATGGGTAGCCGACTGGAAATAATATAAATTAGGGGCAGCGATAAGTTACCCTAATTTCAAATTAAACGTCTATCTCCTAGTAACACATTTATCTTGCACAATAACATTTTTCTCATTGCAACAATTTTAACAAATGTATAAAGGGTAATCATGAGTAGTCATAGAATAGTAAAAAATAAATCATTTGGCCTATACTTTCTTTCATTTATGGTCCTATCTCCAATTTGGATTTTTTTAGGATTAATAATTGGTGGTTTTTTAGGTTATCAATACAATAGCACCGCGTTTTTCTTTGGGTTGATATGCTCTCCTATAGCATTAAGTTACTTTCATACATCTAGGAAAATAAATAAACTCAACGAGTCTGCTGACTTACTTGAGAGTAATGTAAAAAAACTGCTTGAGAATACCGACTACTATTACACTTCCGCAGGTAGTGCTATGGGTGTTGATGTTGTAAATAACATTATTGTCGTTGTTGCTACTGATAGAAAGTTAAAATTATTATCACCTATAACTTTTGACGCAAAAATCATAAAGGATTACAAAGCCTACTCTCCTGGGCATACCTTAACAGATGTCATTGGCCATGCTAGTACAATGGATAAACACAGTGTTTTAACAAAAAACATTAACTCTCAGGTTAATTCTAGTCTTGAAACTGGACTTTATTTTAGTTTAGACAATATTTTAATGCCAAAAGTGTTTGCGAAAATGGAGTATAATGAAGCAGAGAAGTGGCTTTTGATTATAGAGAAAATATTAAACCAAACAATTGAATCTCAACCGTCACCAATGTTTTATCCGCCACAATAATATGATGAATTAATTATAATACCTGGCAGGTAAAGTTGGCAGTTAATTATTACCAAGTATTTTGTTAAATAGGTGGCAATAATGGACAGGGTAACCGCATGAGTGTGCGTTTTTTGTTCATAATGAATAGTATCAATACAGAACCACTTCCAATCATTCATGAAATGATAACGTTCTGAACAAATGTAGTTTTAAAAATATACTGAATCTGTTCGTAAAACGTTCGCGATCTCGCCCTGCAATAATGGATTATGCAATTAGATTTAAATAACAAATAACAAATAACAAATAACAAATAACAAATAACATAGTAATTAATTAATGCTGAATTATTTAAAAGAATCAGTATTAATCAATTATATATGTCCAGTTTAATCAACTCTGTTAATCGAGATTATATAATGAAAAAGAACATCGCTCTGTTTATTTATACTGCGGTTATAACCGTTTTTCTTTCTGCTTGTGGTGGGGGCAGTGACAGCGATGAAAATGATAGCTCCTCGGTAACACCAACGCCACCAGTAACCACACAGCCATCTCAACCAATGACAGTTAGTACGTCTTTGATTAGCACCTCAGTAGATGAGCTAGGCTCAGTTTCTGGCTCATTCTCAGCAGGCAATGTTAATGGCACACTGTCGGCAACAAGTAGCTATTCAGGCAAAGGAAAAGTCAAAATTGATGTTAGTGGTAATTCAGTTAATGTGACCTTTACTGCCCCTGAAATGAACAACGATCTCATTGAGCAGTTTGTCGTTACCGCTAAAGACAGCAAAACTTCACATACCGTTACGTTCACGGCCAATGTTAAAAACACATCAGCCGTCAGTAAGGTTTCGTTTTTAACCGCCTACGCATCATCAGTGAGCCAAAAATCATTATTTGCTGACATGACGAATATTTACCGCTTTTACAGTAGTGCTGGGGTGTATGTTGGCGAAACAACAGCATCCGATGCAGATGATTATCAAGATGCCTTTAGTGACTCGCAAACAGTGGCATACAGCACCTTAGCCAAAAACAGTTCTTACTCTTCAGCAGCAATCACCAAAATGCTTGCAGACTACAAGACTGGCGCACTGAGTGAGACCGATATTGATTCAACTATAAGCGGCTTGCAAACCTACATTCTTTCAATCAACACCACTTTGGCGACAAAAATCAGTGATATTGCAGCGCTTTCAGACAAGCTACCGGTGTTTACTCCGGGTGAGTTAAGTATGACCTTGACTGGCATGTCATCTTTAATTGGTAATCCATCCATGGGCTCATATGTGAACGGCCAGTGGGTTTTTAATAGCGAATTTGCGTTAATCGGCAAAATCATTTCATCAACTTGTGCCGCAGAATAACGCTGTATTACCGGAGAATATCATGAAAAAATTAACTACCTTATCAATGGCAATACTCGCGTCTTTCGTAGCAACAGCAGCAATGTCTGCGCCAAAAGAAACGCAGATTACTGAACGTTACTTTACGCCACAGCTTGCGCCCCAGCCTACTGGTAAACAGTCTGTGTCATCTGATGGCTCATTGCCTAACGATGCTGAGTTTCAACGCCTACAGTATTCTTACATGCACTCTTCATTAACTGAGGCAACGGTCGGCAATTACTTTATTGGCTCGTGGCTAAAATCACAAACCAAGCAGACAAAAAAAATCCGTGTTGGAGTTGTTGATGTGGGATTTGCTCCTCATCCTGATATCAACTACGCGAATGAAAGTGCCGACTTTTTTGAAAATGACAATGATGCATACAGTGAAAAGATAATGCGTGAGTCATCCTCATGCACTCCTCACGGAACGTATGTCGCTTCAATCATTGCAGCAAAAAGCAATAATGGCGTGGGTATCTTTGGTGCTGGCAATAACGTTGAAGTCGTCCCAGCACGAGTGGCTGCCTGTGGCCAAGGAAGCAACTTTGAAACAAGTGACGGCATAGCTTGGCTGGCTGGAAGAAGTTTTGCTGATGAAGGTATCGCCGATATCAGTCATTCTGTTGATGTTATTAATGTTAGTCGTGGTGGTTATGGTGGATGTCCTATCGATATTCAGGAAGCAGTTGATTATGCTATGTCAAAAGGCATTACCGTTGTCGCTTCAGCAGGAAATGGTAACGTCGAAACAGAACTTTCGTGGCCGGCAGGCTGTAAGGGTGTTATTACTGTTTCTGCTACTGATATAAACGACAACCAGGCAAGCTTTACAAATTATGGGCATGCAAATGACATTACTTCTCGCGGAGTTGATGTTGCCCTTTATGGCTTAGATGATCCATCTTTGCCTAATAAGACATACATTGGATCAGGAACATCATTTTCTGGCCCTCTAGTCTCATCAGCGATTGCCAACGTACTTAGTGTTACTGACGGGCTAACGCCAGCAGAAGTGAAATACCTTCTTTTATCAACATCTACTGAGTTTAGTGACACCACAACGTGTACTGTTGATAGCTGTGGTGAAGGTCATCTTAACAATGACAAACTTGTTGAAGCGGGTGAACTTTATCAGGCGGGCAATTTAAGCTACATCAAGCAGGCACTTCCTTATGGTAATGCATGTGATAAACAGCTACTGATTGAAACATTTGGCGAGTCACTTCCGTTATGCGGAATGCTTGAATTAACACTGAATGCGCTTGGTACAGAAAGAGATCATGTAACCTATAACGTCTATCGTGCACCAAAAGGCACCGCTATTGATGTGAATGACAGTGCCACTGAGTTATTCATCAGTGACACGAAAAAGACAACACAGCTAGTACCTGATTTCGATATCGAATCATTCGACTATGGATTTACAGTGTGCTTCTCAGATGATTGTTCTGATGATGTTATTCACATCACAACATACGAAGAAAAAGACGCTAGCTGCGAATAAACAATAACGATTTCATGATAAAAAACCGATAAAAAAAACGGTCATCGTATTCACGATGACCGTTTTTTTGTATTGAAACTACCTAGTAGACTATAGCTTTAAGAAAGGTTCTCTTGCACGTTGACATTGTTGTAGCGTGTCGTATAAAGAACCTAGCGCAAGGGTACGACGTTTTTGATTACTACGATTAAACTTCGATTTTATAATGATTAATAATATAAAAACGAGGGTAAAGAGCACTAGTGGTGAGTAATTAATGGGAATATGCAACATATCAGTCAGTTTAAATACTGGGTAACCCACTGCATACGGAATAATAGAAAAAATAGCATTCATGACGGGTTGAAAATATACGGTAACCGCAATGGCTAATATTAAAAGCATTAAAATAATCATCTGACTTTTATTTGACGTCCTGCTCCAATGCGTTGCGGTTTCAGGTTTTATCGTTTCATTCTTATTAATATTAAAATAAAACTCATTGTAATCGTCATTGGTATCACGACCTTCGACCCTACTGTAACCTAATAAAATCCAATCACCGATATCTGCAGTACCTAAAAGTGATTGAGGTGCCTTAAACGCTTTTTCTTCCCCTTCTGGAGTTTCGACCATCAATTCGCCATAAATACTAGAGTCTCGTTGACGATGACTTGTGGTGGTGGTGTTGTACTCTGAGCGAATAGTCATGCCATAGTGATTTTTATAATCGGTACGTGTTGTTCTCGAACTAACTTGCGTATTGTCACTCACGTCTGATTGGACACTCTTATCAATCACTTTCACAAGTTGGGAATAACTGGTAATTGTGCAAGGGAAATGAGACACCAATACATGCTTATGCAAGTAATCACTCTCATTGTGCGTAATGAAAGGGTGGCAAGTTTGCTGTATTTTCTCTTGTCTTGTGAGGCGCGAAGGTGGCACAACACGCTCAATGGTATTGTTGCCAAGCTCTGTTAACGAATGAGTGTCACGTTCGTTATGCGCTTTGTTAGCGTCCACAATCAATTCACTGGCCATCTCGTTGATTTGCAATGCGCCACAAGATGAGCAATACCGGTATTGGTTATCGTTAAGCGCATCACAATGATGGCAGTACACATCGTCTTTTTTGGCTTGTCGAGCACGCTGGTTATAGCCCATGTCGTCTATCGACACACTTAATATACGTTTCGTTGTATTCTTTATTTCATCTAATCTTGCGGTCTCTGCATCAAATGTTTTTGTGCGGCGGCTGATCCACATTGATGAGCTAATAATGGTAGCGATGACGGTGAGTGTCGCACCCAACTCAAAGGGGTATAACGCAAAATACCCCCCTATAACACCCAATATACAACAAAGAAATAAAGCACTGATAAAAATACCGAATTTAGAAAAATCTTCAACGCGATAACCAGGTTCACGTATAGATTCCTGGCCACTATCACGATGAAAAACGACAACGGGAGCAAGCTCATTATGAGTCACTAAGTTGGCTTCACTCTTATACGCTAATGGATAATTAGCACTGTAGTCGGTTGGCATTAAAATAGTTATCACATCGCCTTTGACGACTCGAGCAAGCGAGCTGTCTTCTGCGCTGATACTGACCGTTTTTTGCTCACCATTTTCATTGTTAAATGTTAAAAACCAGTATGAATAATATAACGTTTCGCTATTACTTCCGCCGGATTGAAAACGGCGTTTGTAATAATGCGTTTTTTCTACCCAACCAGTATAAATCGTCGCATTAGGACAATGTACTTTTAGTTCATCAATAATATCTGGATGTAATACAGTTATTGATTTTATGGTGACAAGGTTATCTATTTTATCGCCACAATCTGGGCAATAGTGATCTTCAATCGTCAGCGTTGTCGTGCAATGTTTCATTCAATAATCCTTTATTTTACGCAATGCGCTTTGTTGTCCGTACAAACATCAAGACGTTAAATTAAGTGATGGTGCGACTAGGTTAGTTAGTGGCTTATTTAGCGGTAGGCTTGCTATTAATAAATCAATCTTCGTTAACGCCGTGAGTAAACGTTGGCATTAATGTCACGTTTGCCCAGCAGTACACAAACTGTATAAATGACACCGCCTGTATCGCTAGGCTCTACAGGCGGTGTTTTTATTACATATCAACCATTAACACAGGTTGCCCAAATGCTTTTAACTTCGCATTAGATTGCTTAAAGTATTGGCTCCAAAATTGTTTTAATGGCAGCATTTTCTCACCGCCACGAAACCCTTTTGTGTCCGACGCTATCCAACCTGCGCCAAGTACATAGATATCAGCCTGATTAAAGTCACTGAGCATATTTGCCTGAGTCACTTTGGTGATTTCTTGTTCTGGTGCAATGGTTTTCAATGAGTTGCTGGCATAAAAACTAGTCACGTCTGAGTTTTCAACCATGTCTGACACTAACAATAATACACGGCGACCTTCACTGTCGGCGGCGACTATCGGTGCAATAACTTGTGATAGATTTGACAATATTTCCGTTTTTGGCACATCAACAGCGTCTTTTTTAAAGGACTGAATAATGCTCGAGTCCACTTTACGCTGCACAAACGTGCCTTGTTGGTTCATGCAATTATCAAACTTTCTCAAGAGCTTTTTCGATACATCATCACGATCTTCAATATCGGTATCTAACTTACCCGTGAACAATATATTGGTATAAAAATCTTCTACGTAGGCACTAAAATTAATGATGGTAATTTTGTCGCCCGGTTGTAAAAAAAGCTGCACTTTTTGATGCACAAGCTTTTTAATATTCATGTCAGGCGAAAACGTGCCATCAATTGCCACAAATAGATGACGTTCAGCGACTTGAGTTGCCGTTTGAGGATTGACTTTAGCATAGTCATAACAACTTTTAATATCATTTCGTTCAGCAGCAACACCATACTGAGTCGATGCTAGAAATAATGCACTACATAATCCTATCTTGGTTGCATTTAATGCCATTAGCTCATCTCCTGCATTAACTCTTTACGTAATCGCTCACGCATTTGCTCTTCGGTTTCAACCACTTTTTCAGCTTTGCTTTTAGCGATTTCAGCGAGCAACTCTTGACGAATTCGCGCTTCTGCTTCGGCTGACGTTTCTACTGCTGCAACGGCTGGTGCCACAACGGTTTCAACAACAATGGTTTCTGGCACAACGACTGCGTCTAATACAGGTGCAACGAGCTCTGCTGGTGTAGGAGCGACTGCTGCTTCGGGGTGAGCATTAGAAGCATGTAATGCCCTGTTATCAATTTGAGTTTGGTGCTCTCTTCGTCGAGTCGACTGGTCAAATTTAGTTTCGGCTGCCCCAAGCTCTTCCATGTATGTTAAAAATGAGCGATCGCCGCAGGCTTCTAATACGTGCAACACTTTAGGATCTTGACAGTTGGTTTCTGCACGCTGATTCATTTTTTGTTGCAGGTTGGTCAATCTTTTTTGCGCAATACGAGCAACTTGTTGCTTCAAACGGGAGTAGTGGGCTTTAAATTCTCGCTCACTTTTAAAAGGACCAATTTCTTTACGTGCATCACTAGAGTGTTTACCGGCAAAACCGGTTTTAAAACCGATTAAAATGCCGAATATTTGTAATAGCACAAATAAGAACGCCAAGAAGATAAATGTACCCCAACCACCTTTTTTCTCACGGTCCCATATATCTTCATCACTTTTAGCATCGGTCTCTTGCTTATTTTGTAACAATATAGCGGGTACAGCTTCTGCGTATGGATCTTGTTCTTGATACATAGAAGAGCTAGTGTCAATAATCACCGTTTCAATATGCTCTCGTTCTAATACTTGACCGCGTACGTATGTTGCCAGTACCGCGATAACGATAATTGCGACAGCAGTAATAATAGTCACCAAGTAACGTGGTTTCACCTCAGCATTGGTCGCGATACGATTAATTAGCTGCTTATATTGTGGCTCAGCATCATCTTCAAATGTTTTATCTAAATTAATACGGGTATTGGGCGCAAGTTCAGGTGTATTTCGATCTCTGTTTTTCGCATTTTTCCACCATACTTTTGCTTTTTTGATTAGCGAGTTACCGTGAAGTTCATGCCCCGTAAAGTGAGTTAAGCCCACAAGCAGTACTGAAATAATAAAGGCTATACCGATAGCACCTTGTTGCTGCATCGATTCAGATGCGCCCGGAATGGTAAAACCAGACAGTACATAACTGAACCCCATAGCTTCAACAAACACTAATGCGGCAATGAGCACCCAACCAATGGCGTGCAAGTTATTACGGCCATTTTCAGTTACTTTGCCAAGATAATCTTGGCTTTTAGCAAATAACTCTTCATCTTTATTCACTTTTTCATAATGACTGGCAAAATCAGCACATAATGACACTTCACTGTTTAACCATGTTTTATTGTACACTTTTACGGGTGTCTCATAATCTTTTGACAAACGCTTCTCTTTACCGACCAAGGGTAACGAGTAATACACATTGAGCCACCAAAAACTGACTTTATCCCACCAAATGGTGATCATGACGATCAACATCAAAGTCGTTAGCAGTGCAGATACTAATATTCGGTATTCATTAAATAGGGTTGTTAAAAAATCCATTTTTACTCCATAACACTTATTTGTTATAACAATTTAGGTTCAAAGTTAGCTTCGTAAACTGTTTTATTTTTTTCATAATATAATTTGCCAGCGATCGCCTTTGCCGTTTTATCAATTGGCATAACAATATCCATGCAACGAACTGGAGCATTACGGTCCGTAGAGAAAACGCGGTATAATAGACCTGTTTCGCCGTAATAGGTTTCTATTGAGCTATTGACTTGGTAGCTTGGGGTGTCTTGTGTTTTACCACTATCAAAATCTTTCCAAATGTTAATCACCGGCGCTGTAACCGCAGCGCCACCATTACTGATAACAGCAACAGGCGTAAGGCCAATATAATGACCATTGACTTTTTCAACCCACACAGTGCCATTCATGCCAGGTAAGTAATCACCAGTATTGTAATCACTCTTTTGATAACGATCGCCGGTTGCCAGGCTCTTGACCTCACCATCAACTCGAGGACCTTCTGCAGCACAATTTAAATTTGATATTTCTGATGCATACGCTTTACTAAACAGGGCAAAACTATCTTGCTTTCTCTCACCCACTAAATACGCAAAATTTGATGCTATTTGGGTCATTTCTGTACCACCAAAATCGACACTTGGTACCTTAAGGCTGGTAGGCTTGACCAATTTTTTCACTTGAGCTTGAGACACCTTGGCTAAATCAATTTGAGGGGTTTGTGACCCCGAGCTTGAACGTGTTGTTTCTTTTGCTGGCGCTGCAACCGAATTAACCCGGTCTTGTGAGCGACGAGATAGATACGCTAAGTTTGATTTTTGTTTTGATGAATATGCGAGTAATTGTTCTGGTTTGCCAACAATCTCAATGACTTCAACTCGACGGTTTTGAGCTTTACCGGATTCAGCGCGATTGGCCGCGACAGGCTGACTTTCACCAGCACCTTGGAAATATAATCGCTCCGGTGCAATGCCCGCTTCACTGAATATTTGGGCAACGTATCGTGCTCTTTGCTCGCTTAAACTTTGATTCAACTCTTCACTGCCACTAGAATCTGTATGGCCGGTTATCAAGATGTTTGCTGATGAGTCTTTGTAAATCTCTGACAATTTTTGAAACTGTACTTTGGCTTTATTGGTTGCGATAGCAGAACCCGAAACGAACATGGTGTCATCGTTACTTGAAATGGTCGCCGCCATGCCGACATCCTGGTAGTCGGCGTACTTTTCTGCATCTTCACCGGTGACCGTATTGTCGGTGGAGTTGATGAATATACTCGATGGAGAATCTTCAGCAGTACTGGTACTAATCGAGGCATATTGGATATTGAGGTTTTCGGCTTTGGCTAATGCTTCTAAGGCTTCGCGTTTTTTCTGAACATCATACCCAATCGTACAACCAATCGCGGCCCCAGCAGCGGCACCATAGGCAATCCCGTCCTTACCAGCAATATAATTACCCAGTAATGCGCCTAAACCCGTACCGATGGCACAACCAATCAATGTTTCTTTATTTTTTTTCAATGGATCCGTTGATACACAACTGGTCAGTGAAAAAACGACAGCTACGGCTACCGCGATAGGTTTTATTTTCATGTCATTCCTTAACAAGGCGATGCTCCACAAGAATACTTTCGTATGATTAACTATTGTTAACGATTAGAAAGAGATTCAGTTAAAAAGTCAATTAAAAAAAGGGGTTAGTTTGACAATGTTCAATTAAAAAATGAATCAGAACACTTTTTGGTCGATTATATTTTGTTGCCAGCTCATATTGTTCTTTTAAGCAACTGAGCTTGTCATAATCAATTGTTGCGGCTCATGATGGGAATGATATGGCCAAAAAGCTTACCGTTATATCATTGTAAACTGATGTGTTATGACATTATCTGGCCAACTGAATTCAGTTAGCCGCGTTAAGCTCGTTAAGCTATGAGACAATTATGCCAACTCCCGTTCGTGTTTTTGTTGTCAATGGTGTTCACGCGAACAAAACCTAAATATCCACTTCATGTGATTTCTATCAGCGGCGAAAAAGTCCTACACGCAGAGTCAGTACCCATTTTCCTCATAAGCTGATGTAGATTTTAATACCATTAATTTTGATGAATGGATTGCTCTAACTGCCACGGGGAGAAATGCGCATTAAATAGGTGGAAAACTGAATTAATTAGGTGGTTAGGTGGAGTTTCACACAGGGCAAGGCTAAAATACCCGCCCCCTAAAATAGGCTGCCTCGGCTAAAGTGTCCACATCATAGAATCAAGAAAAAATAGTTCTAGGCTATTTTACACATGCAAACAAGCAAACCCTATGCCCCTGATTTAAAATAACCTTTTCACTTAACGCGATTTCCTCCTGAGACTGAAAATGGCCAAAAAGCCAGCCATTGAGACACCATTATCAGACGTTGCAAAATGAGACCTCTGACGTGGGGGGCCTAAGAATAGGTCAGATGGGATCTGTTTTATGCGCTGAATAAGCCCCTTCTCGATAACAGAAAGCCATTTCCTTCGCTCTGCAAGGCAAGGTTAACCGACAGACCGTTCATTATTGGCAGCGGTTTGAAATACACATGGGTTAGGTTTACAGCACCTGTTGTCACGAGTGTTTTCCATCACTGGAACGACACATGCCCATCCAATTGATATAGGTCGTCACTCTTTACGTCACATGTTATCTCGCGCAGCAGCGAGTAAAGAGTGACAACCTCGTTATCAATATGTCATTACATGCTTATCCATTTGGCTTGGTAAGAAAGCACTTACCTACTTATCTGTCGTCTCAGGGTAAAGGCTGTTCCACCATTGTGGCTCGTCTTTAAGTTTCATATCAAACCAGGCCATGGTGGTGTTCCACCAATCAAAGCGCGCCTGGCGGGTATTGATGTGATGGTCTTGATCATTAAACTCCACCAGCTCCACCTCTTTACCCAACAACTTAAGTGCGGTGTACATGTAATGGCTTTCGCCCACCGGCACGTTGGTATCGGCATTGCCGTGGATCAGCAATAACGGCGTAGTGATTTTATCGGCATGATAAAGCGGACTTTGCTCGACATAAAGCTCAGGATTATTCCACGGAAAACTGCCGCGACTCGCGACGCCAGAATAGCCATACCCCCACCAGCCATGACCCCAGTACGATGATAAATTACTGATCCCCGCATGTGACATCGACGCGGCAAAAATATCGGTTTTTGTCGCCAAGTACATGGTCATAAAGCCGCCATACGACGCGCCCATGTTACCGACTCGTTTTGCATCAACATAGCTGTGGGCATTCAAGAATGCTTTAGTGCCTTCAATAATGTCGTCTGCACTGTACTTGCCCCAGGCATTAACATGACGTCCGCTAAAGGCTTGGCCGTAGCCGGTGGCACCATTAGGTTGCAACACATACACCACATACCCTTGGGCTGCCCATAAATTAAATGGCCAGCGGCCAGTAAAGTGACGCCCTACCGGTGAAGTGCCGCCATAGTAGTACACCAATGCAGGGTACTTTTTATTGGCATCAAAATCGGCAGGTAGGTACACACGGCCGTCAATGTTATGCCCATGCTTGTTGGTAAAATCAAAATCTTCAATTTTACCTAAACGCGTATCGGCATAGTTTTGCTTTTGGCTGTCAAATAACACCTGTTTACGGCTTGAATTAAGCGACATACGGTAAGCTTTTTGCGGCGCAGTGGCCGAGGTGCCTGCAACCACTAAGGTCGGCGAAGATTGCTTGGTGGCCACACTGAAACCGTCAACCATATCGACACCGGTGTCGATGAGGCTAAAACGGCTTTTACGCTTATCAAACAAGTAAAGCGGTGAGCGATCGCCTTCGGTAACGGTGACCAATAAATCATCATTTTCAAGCTTGATCATGCTGCCAATGGCTGGGTCGAACGCTTTGCTTAATGCACTGACATTGCCCTTAGCATCACGCCAATATAACTGACCATCATAATCATTGACCTCAATGTTGGGGTCTTGCATGCCTGTGCCGTCCATAAAGCGCGGCCCAGCGGTAATGTACATGCCATCATCTGCATATAAAGCACCACTGAAGCTGCGATATTCACCAATTATAGTTTCGCTTAAATCCGCTACCTTAAGTTCGATGAGCTGAGTGATACCATGAGCTGGTGCTTTGTAATCCACAGGTGATCGAGTCAGCAACAAGCTGCCGTTATCGGCATTACTGTCTAACAGCGAACTGGTGATTTTACTGTCGGTAAGTTGGCGAATAAACCCCGAGGCCACATCTAATTGATAAAGCTGACTATTGTTACGCCAATAACTCCAGCGATCTTCCAATGCTTGAAAACGCTTTGAGGTGGCTTTGTCATCTGCTTTAAACGGCTTTTCCCAACTAAACAGTAAACTGTCGCCAAACCACTGTAACCCAGACACATTATCAAGCTCAGTGGCGGCAATATCGATAGTTAAATCAGCGACATTGAATAATTGAATTTGCTTGTTAGCCACAAACGCGAGGTGTCTTGAATCATCAGACCATACCGCACTGCTCGGGCGGCTATCTTGCCAGCGATAAATTACGCTGTTGTCTGGCAATTTGCGCAGCTCTGTCACTTGGATCGGTTTATCGCCCTGAGCGGCTTGATACTCAATGGTTGATTGCAGTAGATATTTACCATTTGGCGATAAGGTTAAATTGCTAATCACTTTTGAGTCAAAAAGCTGCTCTGCCGATACGCGTTGTGTTTGTTGCGCGGTAACATCGAGCTCATCAACATCGCTTTTACCTTGCCAATCGAGGCCAAAAGGCACGTCTTTTTGTAAGCCATCTGCAAGCAACATGAGTTGATAATCACCGTTAGCAAGTTCAAGCTCGACCTTGTCGGCTGATTTCACTAACTGGCCATTAAGGTACACCTGAGGGTTTTCAAGGCCTTTAACGGTTAATGTACCTTGCGTAAATCGCTGTGTAGAAACAGGTAAACGATAAGCTAACCAGCCCTCTCCTTCTACTTTCGATGTGGCGGCTTGCCAGGAAAGCGCTTGATTAAATACCCTAACCTTACTGGCCTTATTTGCTTGACTGAGCTTTGCCACTACATTGGCACGCAAGGCATCGGCTTGAGCGCTTTTAGATAACGTCGTAGCAGAGGCTTGTGTCACAGGGCCAATACGCTCAATGTGCTTAGCATCAATCTCGACGCCGTGAGCCATGCCCGAAATGGCCATCGCTAAACTGGTCAATACCAGAGAAAAAGCTTTCATTACATGTCCTTTTGTTTTAATTAACCAGTGCGTAATTAACCAGTGCGTAATTAACCAGCTTGTAATAAATCAGTTTTTAATAGGCCAGTTAATTATTTTTAGTGAGTTATTTATTATTCATCGCTATCTATTTTCGATAATCGCTAAGGTAAACCACATTCGTGGTGTCTACCGGGCCATCTTCAACATCAAGATCTTGTAACCAGGTATCGATAAACACATCGTTAGCAAAAAAGTGGCTACTGCGCCCTTTTGCATTTCGAGGGAATTGTCCCATAAAGGCGCTAAATTCAATAAACTGATTGGGCATTAACAACATTCCATCTTTATGACATTGTTGCTCTAAGTGCCAGGCAACTTCGTTTAAATGCCCTTGTACGCTACGATCACCTCGTGGATGAAATGCACAGGTAGTAAATTTATCGTGATATCGTGCGATGGCTAAGTCAGCCTCAACACTATCAACGCCTTTTTTATTGGCTAAAAACATAAAATTAGACAGCATCATTTTCTCGAACATATTGAGAAAATCAATTTCATCACCCTTTTTTGTCGCCAAAAATGTCAAGCAATAGCGGCTAACATAATCCATCACTAATAAGTATTTTTTGCGCTTAACGGTGACACAATGCACCACCCAATGCCATTGAATGCCATCGTGCTCATGCGGTTCAACATCTAAAGGGAAAACAGGAGTCGCGACTGACTCAGCAATGGTTTTATGCGGTGCAGCCTCTAAACAAGACAACACTTCGCCTTTGCGAGTGACACTAAAAAACTCTGCAGCCGCTTTGGTACAGTTAAACACTAACATCAGCAATCCATCGAACATAAGCCAGAAATTGAACTGATTATATCAACAACAGGATATTAACGACCACTACACAAGGTTAATTAACGCCAAATATCATGCTTAGTTTGTAAGCGCTTATTATCAGTAGCATTGCTCGTGAGCACCCGCCCCGTTTGCCATCGCATGATAATGGTTATCTCGCAAAATACTGTATCCACTGCTAAGTTAACGAGGTACTCATTCAATTCAAGGATTAACATGCAGATCATTCACCATGGCGCGGTTAATGGAGTAACGGGGTCTTGCCATCAGCTCGACATTAACCCACAACACCCAAGCAGTTACCTTATCGATTGTGGCTTATTTCAAGGGGCTGAAACCGCAGGTCAAAACTCAGCGGATCAATTGCAAATAGACTTCACTATCGACAATATCAAAGCGTTAATCGTCACTCATTGTCATATCGATCATGTTGGCCGAATTCCCTATCTACTCGCAGCAGGCTTTAATCAACCCATTTACGCCACTACGGCAACCGCGTCGTTATTGCCATTAGTGATTGAAGATGCATTAAAAGTGGGCGTGACTCGCGATAAAAAGCTGATTCAAGCGTGTTTAAATCAGCTCAACAAACTCATTGTGCCGATAGATTACAACCAATGGATTTCACTGCCTGTTAATCTGAGTTCCAATGCGACTCAGCCTGTTAATCAAATTAAACTCAAATTTAAACCTGCGGGGCATATTCTTGGTTCAGCCTATGTCGAGCTTGACCTAAAAGGGCCGAATAACAAACATCGAGTGGTATTTTCAGGTGACTTAGGCGCAACCTATGCACCTTTACTTCCCAGCCCTAAAAGCCCTTACCGAGCAGATACCTTAGTCATTGAATCAACCTACGGCGATAAAAACCATCAAGGCCGCAAAGATCGCAGCAAACAGCTTAGGGGGATTATTAAAAAAGCGGTACAGGACAATGGCGTGGTATTAATCCCTGCATTTAGTATCGGACGTACACAAGAGTTGCTCTACGAGTTTGAACACATCATTTATCGTAATCAACACAACCCCATGTGGCAAAATATCGACATTATTGTCGACTCCCCCATGGCAGCAAACTTCACCCAAAAATACAGGGAATTTAAGAACCTGTGGGACAAAGAGGCTAAGCGAAAACTTAAACAAGGCCGTCATCCGTTAGATTTTGAACAACTCACCACCATCGACAGCCATCAAGATCACTTGGCGGTGATCAACTATTTAGATTCGGTCAATAAGCCCGCCATCATCATTGCCGCATCGGGCATGTGCACGGGAGGCCGAATTAGCAACTACCTTAGCCGCTTTTTACCCAAAGCCACTACCGACGTATTATTTGTCGGCTACCAAGCTAAAGGCACCACAGGTCGAGACATACAAGAATACGGACCTCAAGGCGGATACGTGTATATCAACGAACAAAAGATTGATATTAACGCCACGATTCACACCATCAGTGGTTACTCCGCTCACGCAGACCAACACAACCTCATCAATTTTGTTAAACGCATGCACCACAAACCTAAACATATTCGTATTGTTCATGGCGATGATGAGGCTAAACAAGCGTTGGCCTCAGCATATCAAGCATTGTTACCCATGGCAGAGATTGAGATCGGTAAAGCCTAACAACACCAAACGGCAATCAAAAACAGTTCACCGGTGAGATGACAAGTTAATGACCAAATTTAACTCTGACACCTGCGTTAGCAATAAACCCATCATTACGTGACCAGATATCAGTAGTCCATTGGCCGCTAGGCGATCTATTAGGCAGTAACATAGGATGTTCATCGGTTTGTTTTACATCGAGTAAGTTTTCTAAGTTAATAAACCAACTGACTCTGCCAACAGTAATTTCGCCCATTAAACCCAGATGCCAATAAGGATTGGTTTCATCAATATAAGGGTTATCGTTAACGTTTTGAGTACCGGTATAATAAGCTTCAAAGCCCGCTCTAAAATTGCCATGTTGCTCCCACATAGCGACAAAACCACCAGAGTGACGTGGTGTTAAGGCAATGGCTCTTCTGCCGTCCCCGTCGGGTGACACTTCAGTTGCATCTAGATACAAGTAACTTGCGGTCAACTTAACATCGCCTAAATAGTAACGCAGCAACACTTCAGAACCACGGATCTGACTTTCGCCGGGTGCATTAACCAACCTAACAGCGTCTAAGGAACCATCGTTATTGGCAGAGAAAGCCTCTAAACCCGTGACGTTATCCACATTCGAGCCAAACAAGGTCAAACTCGTTTCCACATCATCAAAGGTATAACTCACATCAAGCGAAGCCGTTTTCGCGCGCTCTTCTTGTAAGTTGTCAATCGGCGCTAACCTTGATAATCCTGCAGCCTCAATCTCTTCAACAAACGGTGTAGGAGCAAAGTACCCTTCCCCATAAGAGCCTCTTATGGTTAAGTCACTTGGGCGATAAAGCACCGACACTCTTGGGCTAAATTGAGTACCATATTCACTGTGATCATCAATGCGCGCACTGTAAGAAGTGGTGATTTGGTCTGTCAGCTCATAATCAAGTTGAGCAAATGCACCCGGCACTTTATAAGAATAATCAAACTCAGGAAAAGTCTCAGAGGCAAAAATTTCAGACTGATAGGCTAAACCAACAACCCAATCACTGTTATCGGTATAACCTGCGATGCTATTTTCAAGTAAATAACTCTCGTGTTGGTCTTCTTCTATATCGGCACCATAAACATGCACATGATCTTGTACCATCGCCGATGCGCGAGTATTAAACGTCAGAGTCTCCAGTAACGGCATACTAAACACAAGGCCGCCATCAAGCCGGTCTGAATCTTGCGATTGCTCAAACGAAGTACCATCAGCGACCGTATTATCACCTAAAGTACCGCCAGTACGCTGCTCGGTCATAAACCCGCTAGTCACATACAGTGTTTGTCCTTCTTGCCCTTCCCAAAATAATCGAGGACGTACAGTGTATCGCTCATAACCTGCCAGATCGATCCAGCCGTCATCATCTATATCTTGCTTGTCTTGATAATGAGCACCTGCCGTCACCGACCCTTTTATATTCTCGCTCAATGGCGACTCAAAATAGGTGGTCACATCCTGACCATCGCGCGTGGTTGCATTGACCAACACTTCACCGCTTAATTCATCACCAGGCGTTCGAGACACAAGGTTAATGACCCCGCCGAGTGCTGAACCACCATAAAGTGATGACGCCGAGCCTTTAATAATTTCAACGCGACTTAAATCAGTCGGCGGCACTTGCAACAAACCAATCGATCCTGCTTGATTACCGTACAACGGTAAACCATCGGCCAATAATTGGGTATAACGACCATACAAGCCTTGTAGGCGAATATTAGCACTGCCTAACGCAGGTGAAGTTGTTTGTAACCTTACCCCACCCGTTTCTGCCACTAGCATAGAAATATTACCCGGTCTCATCGCTGCTTTTTCTTCAATCTCTTCGCGGTTAATGACCTCAACTCGAATAGGTTGTTCATCGGCAATTCGCCCAGAGCGAGTGGCTTGTATGACAATGGTTTCCATTTCTTCTTCGTGTTCATGCTCGTGTTCATCGACATCCACTTTTGGGGCATCATGCTCAGAATGTTCATGGTTTTCAGTCTGGCTCTTACTGTCATTCTCACTGTGATTTGCACTCTGTCCAGACGTATTTATCGAGTCGTCCACCACACTGGCTTCACTCACCCCAATAACACCTAGCGACAAAATTAATGACGCCGCGGAATAACTCAACATACAACTTCCTTTTAACAACACATTACCGAAAATGATATGCTTAAGCTTAAAGGTTACAGCCACTGGAAGGTCAATATGAAAATAAGTGAATTGGCATCAATTGCCCAGGTATCGGTTAAAACCATCCGATATTATGAGCAAATTGGTTTACTCTCTCCGCCAATCCGTACCAGTAATGGCTATCGTCATTACCAACAAAAAGACATTGAGACATTAGTGTTCATAAGACGATGCAGAGAATTAAACATCGGACTCGATGACATCAAGCGCTTGGTTGATACACAACAAGACCCAAAATCGTCGTGCGCACTAGTCGACAATATCATTGCCGAACAACTTGCCCGCATTCAACAAACCCAGCGAGAGTTGGCATTACTAGAACAATCATTAGCGGCACTCGCGAGCTGCTGTAAAAGCCATCAGATCAAAGATTGCAGTATTTTACAAACGCTGAAATCGGTTTAAGTGAATTAAAACAGTACCTTACAGGTACCGTTAGCAAAGGCAATGGGGTAATCCAGTGAACATTTGCAATGAGTGTTCGCCTTTCGGGAGCTAACGATTTTCGATTTTCCAGCATGTGGAAAACTATTTTGTTAACTGAGTGGGGTCGTGAGATAACGAATTTCGATTTTCCACTATGTGGAAAACGCTATTTTGTTAACTGAGAGGGTGTCGTGGGATAACGAATTTCGATTTTCCACTATGTGGAAAACGCTATTTTGTTAACTGAGTGAGGTGCTGAGATAACGAATTTCGATTTTCCACTATGTGGAAAACGCTATTTTGTTATCTGAGAGGGTGGCATTGGATAACGAATTTCGATTTTCCACTATGTGGAAAACGCTACTTTGTTATCTGAGAGGGTGGCATTGGATAACGATTTTCGATTTTCTGCTTTGGGCTTTTTGAGGACAATCTAGCGCGGAACTCATCGTGGAGCGGGTGGTGAAGCACCTAATGAAGACTCCGAATACATTAGCGCAAACCAACCTCGTTATCGACAATATCATTTGCAATAACGAGGCGGACCATACATTTTTGTGTCTGTTGTTTAAGTTAATTGCCAAGGTTCTCTAGGTATTTAACGAACGGAGCAAAATCACCTTTGTCAGCTTCCTTAAGGCAAGAGATATAAGCTTTGCGCTCTTCGCTCACTTTCTCTAGGTTGCCCTCTGCCCAGTTAAGCGGTGGCTCTTCTAGTAAAACCATGCGAACAACATCGGTAAATATACGCGAGTGCCTGCCGTTACCATTTGGGAAAGGGTGAATCTCAACAAGCTTGTGCTGTATGCGAGCGCTGAGCTCTAGATGTGAGTAGTGTTTGAACTTTACCCAGCACTTGGCATCTTCTAGAAAGTTGTGGAGCTTGGGCCTGATTTGGAAGGGATCACAGCCAATGCTTAACTCTTTGTTTCGAGTGGCCCCAGCCCAGGTCCATACATCACCAAATAGGTGCTGATGGAGGGCAAGAACGAACTCAGCCGAGAAAATAGAATCCAGCGTTAGGCCAGAGATACCACTAACCCATTGCTGGCCTGCTAGGATATTGGATTGTTCAAGTTCGTTAAGTTGTTCTCTTGTTGTTACGTGTGGGTGTTTCAACCCTTCCATATCATCTGGATCAAGCGGTGTAGCAGCTTCTGGTTCATCAATAATCAAAATACTTTGTCTTCCATATTTTTACCCCATAGCTTACGCCCACCGGCACGCATAATTTCTTCGGCTAGTTCATTTATTAAGATATTTTCTTTCTCTTTGCTAACTGATTGCGCCTCTAGAAACATATTTTTAGATGCTTTCTTTACTTCTATTGTCGCAATCATCAGCGCACGCTCTTGCATTATGTCAGAAACAGCCTTTTTAGGTTTTAGAGTGTATGAGAAGTCACAGTCTAGAGCTTCAGCCAGTTGCCTTAACTGATTTAGAGTTATGTCGCCATCAGCCTCGCGCCTTTCAAGGACTGAAATTCTATTTCTTGTCATGCCAGCTCTATCTGCTAGCTGGGCGCCTGACATATCCAGAGCTTTTCTTACTGTTCTAATCCAGCCCTCTTTAGGTATTGAGGGGATTAGCGTTCCCTTAACTGCATCAACCAGTTCTCTGTACTGTCTTAAAACCGTTTTCTTAACGGGTTGTTGCTTGTGCGGATTGCTTCGAAAAGAGTACATAGTAACCTCGTTTTCCATTGTTTATGTCTTAAGCGTAATCGAAATTAGATACACTTTCCATTTTGCGTATTTCAATATGATGACACAAATTTGATATTTGTATCACATAATAGATACATAATATTTTGTATTGCATTTGTTTTGATTACAAAAAAACAGTAAATGCATCTTAATTAAGATACATATTTTGTTAGGCGTATGAGATTATAGATACTAATTATGATTTTGTATCTTAAAAAGGATACATCAAATTAACTATTGTAATTGGATTAAGATACAAAAAACCACTTAATAGCGGCCTTTTTGTGCTTGAAGGCTAGCTGAGGTGAGTAGCTCGCGCAAGACAATGAGGTCAAGTGTTGCCTCTTATCACCCATTACTTTTTGTATTTTAAAATCAGTAACCCCCCCAAAAAAACACAACTTGAGCCGTAGCTCACATTGGGGCGTGCGACGTGAGGTCGTATGAAGCGCTGTTCACCGCTTTTGAGTGAACCATCTGTATCACCAGATGAACCTAGGAACAATGGTTAAAGTCTGGCTTTATGGTTAAAGGGCTGTTTTATCTAATATGTCGAGAAAAATGAACCGCTGAGCAACCAGTATGATACTTTAATACTTGGTATGGCACTTTATTACTCGACCACAGTTAGTCGATACCCACCACCCGCCTCAATAAAAAGTGAGAAATTTTTAGCGTGACCATCGGTTGCCGCTAATAGCCAAAACAGCACCTGAGACTTCATGAAGTTAACTCGATCTTGCTCTGAATTGGTGGAGCCTAATAAAGATGACATAATCTGCTCAATATCGGGACCGCCGTGGCTTTCATATTTTCTCGCTAGCGGAATGTTTAATGCTTGGCAAAAGTCCTCTTGGGGCAAACGCATAATCCATTTACAGTAGATGATGCCCGTGGCGTTGAGTCTAGTAAAGACAGGATGCTCAGCAAAGAGGAAATTCACCGTTGGCCTCTCTCTTTGTATAAACAGGGGCATAATATGGTACTGCGGCCAAAACCAGTTTTTACCTTCACCTCGGGCAAACGCAAAACCCGCTGCTGACGAGGTGGGTGTATTGCTGCTTAGGGTGATTGACGCTAACTAGGCGAGTTTGGCTATCACATGTTTGTACTACAGGAAGGGGCGAAACGGGACGCCCTATTAAAGTAGATCTTTGAGCCGGTTTAACAGCGCTTTACGGCTACTATTAGCCACAATGAAGCATTTGAAACTCTGTTCAAAAGCAGGACGATCCCCTTTGAACTGATAGGCTTCGTTCAGCTGATGCAAATCGCGTGATGCCGCATCGTAACCACTGGCGCAAGTTCGATCCGCTTGCTCTTGTGCTTGCTGCCAGCAGCGCTCACGCTGATTGTAGAGATCCGTCAACATTTTCTCTTTTTCCGCTTTTTCAATCGCCATTTTTTTTGCGATCGCTGCGGCTTGCTCCTGCTGTAATTGGCTTTGAGCTTGTTCAAAGTAAGAAGAAATCACGTCGGGGGTTAACCAATACTGATAGGTTTCGTCTTTGTTGGCAGATTCTTTTCGCGTCATCGCTAAGGCTTGATGACGGGTTAGCTGGCCTTGTTCAAAAAGCGTGCTTAATAGCGTGTTTTTCTCCGCTTCCGTGAGATTATGCAGCCACACATCATACTGAAATTGGGCTTGTTTTGCTTGGTGACGTGGTTGTTCGTTCAGTACCATCGCAAGTGCTTTAACCCAAGCTAAGGAAATATCATACAACGCAGAAAAAGCCTGTAATTCCTCACTAAGATGCTCAAAATCGAATTGAATTAAAGGTATTTCCTCAAGTTCGTCATTACAATCTAACGCTTTGAGCCACATAAAGTACACAAGGCGCCAATTACCTTGGATTAACTCGCTGCGTAAACCAGCTAAATACTGGAAAAAGTCGTTAGCATTTTCATCGTCAAAATATTCATAATACTCCTCGAGGGAAAAAATCAGCAATTGCCATTCTTCACTTTCGTGTACATGAAACCCATCACGTGAAAAACCAAGTAACGCATCAGGAAGAGTTCCTGCTGGTAGCTTGATGTAAGCATCGATTGTGCCCCAATCGGCATAGTAAAAACCAATGTCGAAGTATGTTAACATCAGCTCAGCGGGTTCTGCCTTTAAGTCACTGTAGGTGTAATACACCTGAAAGGACGTAGCGCTGATCTCAGCGCGGCTTGAAACGGTTCTGAGTGATTGGCGTGCCTTAGCATCCAAGTACCCATCCAATCGCTCGAATTTATAGTATTGATATTCGCTCACGATGACCTTGCTATGCGTTAATGGTGAATTGAAAGGTGTGTTTTAACAAAGGCTGTACCTGAACCACTCTGGCGACGGGTTCAGCGTTTAAATAACGTCTGGGGTCAATGGTCACAAATCCCCAAAACTGTAAAAATCGCTCAATAAAACGTGATTCAATGAGTATGCTTAAACTTCTTTCTGACGAGAAGTCATCTTCCGTAGGGAAAGACTGTCGTAAATCGGGGAATGCCGTCATAACCTCTTCAACCAGCTGATCCACACTGTTGTGGCTTTGAATACGCCACAGCATGAACAACCAAAAGGGTCGCAAGTCGATATTGTATTCAAAACCGTCCAAATACCCCCAGTTATATTTGCTGATTGCAGCTTCTAACATAAGTTTGAAAAATGCTTGTATACCTTCGGCCTGATACTGTTTTTGCGCTGATTTTTTCACATGGTAGCGGCCGCTGCGTCGATAAATAATGCCACTAATTTCGGCTAGCACTCTGGTGTAGTGCAAAGCATTAAACTTATCTTCGTTACTACCTGCAAACTCACTGATACTAATGTGACGATCGAATTGAGCAACGGCAAACTCAGGCAATAACTCACTGGCCTGTTTGACCAATTTAGCCGGTAAGTTGCCTTTGCTCGTTGCTTTGAATGATCCATCTTGCGCCATGGCCTCATCAAGAATGAGAGCGAGATAACGCATCACCGGGCTGGCCAACAGCTCATATGGTGTGCTGATTGTCACCCACTGTAATTCATCGAAAGGCGCATAAAGCCAATTGGCCATTTGCGTTGGTGTCACACCACAAAAATCGGGATGAGGTTGATTATTGCGATCCTGGACTTTGTGCTGTAAAGCAGCGTTGAGTTCATCAAGGGTCAAATTTGGTTTCATTGCCAGCATGGCGTCGACATCATCAAAGACTTGGGCATGTTGTTTGGAGAGGCTGCTCATACAGCAACGTTTAAATTTTTTACCGCTGCCACAATGGCAAAGATCGTTACGACCAAGCTTCATTGTTATGTCCCTTCTTATTATTGTAGAAAAAGCGCTGCGTTTTCCTGTTTACGCTGCTCCAATGTCTTAGCAATCGCAGATACTGTCGTTTTACTGGTCCCTTGTTGCTGTGCAAGATAAGTAAATTGGCTGAGTGCTTCAGCAACTTCTTCAATAACTTGCCTTGCATCACTCCAATTCGAAAAGCCTGCACTGCTCGCAAGTTTTTGCATCACCTTAATCGGTGGCGCTTTGCCATAACCTCCGAATGCAGTGGCGTGTTCGTTAAATGGATGTGGGCTGTACGTAACATCGAAAAAAGGTGCAGGATTCCATTGGCCATCATCAGCTTGCAAAAACGCCCAGTTTTTACTGTGGTCGTCTTGGTTAGACGACAGTAGATTAAAAATGGCGCGGCGAAATTGCAGTTGCCCAGCGGCTGGAGATTTACACAGCTGACGGCTGGCTTTGATCAAGTCAATGTAATCTAAACTTGGCGTTCGAAAGTCTGTATCCAGCAGCCCGCAGGCGCTGTGCATATGCAAGCGGCCTGAACTGCGCTTGCTGCTTAAATGGGTCTGTTCAGTGAAGTAATCAAAACGCTTGAGCGCCAACCAAGCAGGCGCACCGCTTGTATTTGGTGCTTCAATAAGTTGCCAAATTGGCGGTTGGCACTTTGCTTGCTCGGCCATTTGCAAATAGACCGCCTCACACAAGCCTTCTTCATGACCGAGCGCTAGATTTTTCGAGGTAAACTTAATCAGCCAAGCTTCATCACCGGATTGGGCTACGGTTCGACAATGCTGAGTTTCCCCGGCAGGCATATAAATCTGCGCCTTTGGTCTTGCTCCACCCGAACTCCCCCCAGCGACTAATGCGGCCAACACTTGTTGAGTATGCCCATCTAAATCATCGTTGTTGTCATCCATATAACCTGACATTGAAGAATCGAACAGCGTTTGTGCTTCTAAGCCCAAGGTTGCTAAATCAATATCAGCGTGCGTCGAGGTTGAAAACTCAGACTCCGGAGAAAAAGACAGCGCCCCCATGCCTTTATCACCAACAAAGGCCAGCCTGTCCATCGCTGTTAATTGATTAGGCAGAATCCCTTTTTGCCGAAAAATACGATCTTGTAACAGCATGCCCCAACCATCGGGCAAACAATCCCCAAATACGCCATGCACACCTTGATGCGGTTGTTTAGGTGCTGCTTGAACTTGCGTATGAGCTTGTAAAGTAAAAGGCGATAAATTGCCAAACTGCTGCAAATAGCTGTCTGCATACTGAAAAAAAACGCCTTGCCGGTTCTGAGCCAAGACCCCTACCGATACCTGCTCACCTGAGCTTAACGTGCGGGTTACGGTGAGTTTTTGAATGGGTTTAAAACTCATCTTTTAGGACCTCATCAATGCTAATGGGGGTAGCAACGCGCTCTTTGTTAGGTTGGGTGAGCTGATAAAGCCTATCCAATGAGTCGAGAGTCTGCCAAAGCAACAGCAATTGGCAAAATGAAATTTGCCCTGTCAGCTCGAATTTCTTAATGGTGGACGCAGGCACGCAGCTGCGTTCTGCCAATGCCGTTCGTGATAGTTTTGCGCGTTGGCGTAACTCACGCAAATAAGCAGCATAGGCTTGGCTCACATCGGTATCATCAAGTAAGGTAAAATTCATCCGCAACGACTCAGTGGATACAGTTATATCCATTGTAGCGGTAAAGAAGCAAAAATAGCCACTATTGTATCCATTAATAGAAAAGGTATTGAAAATTTACTCGATAAAGCCTTTCAAAACGGCTATTTTTTAGCTCTAACAGCAAAGTGAAAACACCACTGTTTTTCGTACTCATAACCAAGAAGCTCCACTAAAATTGAGTAAAAGCCATAGGCAAGTGGTGGGCAAACAGGCATTTTTGAACAGTTTCTTTTCGATAAGCTAGTGACGTATTATTAGTGACGGTATAGCTTTTATTCTGGCAGCCTTACAGACTCCCCCAAGTCGGCTGGTTTAGCTGAACCCAGTTTTTCACACTCTAGGTCTACTGGAAAACAAAAAAGTGATCGTCTTCAATGTTATTGAGCGATCGGTTTCATGTTATTACGCAGCATAAAAGCATTGCTAGGACACCAAGCCATTATAGATACGCTTGGCTCTGATATTACAAGTAACCTGCAAGTGATCCTGTTAGATAAAATGTACGGAGATTTCAGAAACCAGCTATCTCATGGGTATATGCCTGCATCAAACTATTGGGGAACTGCTCCGAAGTATTTATGGTGGCTTGCTCTTCACATTTTAATGCTGCCTCTCGCGAGGCATTGGAAAGAAAACTACAAAGTAGAAGAGGCTGTTGAGTAATCTAAAGCAGGCAGTGCAGCACAATGCTCTCCCTACTTTATTCAGGAAATATCCCCTATGTCTTGTCCTTGAAAAGCTCCAGCTCTCTACAAGCGATAAATCCTATCTCGACAACTCATGATACCCAGCGCTTTCAACCTTTCCAATAATGTCATAGCAAGGTATGCGTCCGGCGAACTACGTCTTGTCTAGCCTAACCTGCCAGGGTAAGAGACTGTTGAGGTCACAATCAGGGTAGGATAATTGTTCTAAGCAGTGTTCGATGTAATCGAACGGGATGAGTCCATTCGCTTTAGCCGTTTCTATGATGCTGTACAAAATTGCACTCGCCTCAGCGCCGCGATGGTTGTGATTGAATAGCCAGTTTTTACGCCCTATCACAAACGGTTTTACTGCCCGCTCTGCGCGGTTGTTGTCGATATTGAGGCGACTGTCTTGCGTGTAACAACTCAGCTTTGACCATTGATTGAGGCTGTAATGGATGGCTTTGCCTAGCGGACTTTCCTTTGATACTTGCAGCACTGATTTATCCAACCATTGCTTAAATAACCCCAGCTGAGCACGTGAGTGGGTGCGCCTAAAATACAATCGCTCTTCCAGGCTCAGTGCTTGTATTTGGGTTTCAATACGGTACAGCTTGGCTATCATGCTCAGCGCCATATCCGCTTTACTGATTTTGCCTACTTTGGGCTTGCCTTGTGCTATTAGCGCTTCTTTGAATTTACGCCGCGCATGAGCCCAACAACCGACCAGTTTATTGTTTGCTTGCTGATAAGCCGCGTAGCCATCGACTTGTAAATAACCATTAAATACCGTTTGCTCGGTAGCCAGAAAACGGCTCACGCAGGTGCCCGCGCGGCTACCGTCTTGATAGTCGTACAGTACTATATTGCGCAAACTTTGATATCGAGGCTCAGTGCTTGGTTTATCCGCGCCAGCGCAATACACCCACATGTAGGATTTCACCCGCTCATCGTTAATCACTTTGAGCGTGGTCTCATCGGCGTGGATGACATCTTGTGTTAATAAATGGTGGTGGAGTAAATCATATAATGGCTTGAACAGCGCTGCAGATTTCATCATCCAATCCGCCATGGTTTGCCTGCTTAAGGCGATACCGTGTTGCTTGAATAAGGTTTCTTGCCGATAAAGGGGTAATGCGTACTGATACTTACTGGTAATGAGTTGGCTTAACAAGCTTGACGTCGCCACGCTTTTAGGGATAGGACTGACTGGCACGGGCGCTTGTTTGATATTGGCCTGGGGTCCTTTAGTCTCACAATGCTTGCAGCTGTATTTTAATCTAACGTGCTCAATCACACTGATTTGCGCCGGAATAAACTTCAGCTTCTCACTACTGTCTTGGCCCATTAACGCCAGCTCATGACCACAGCACTCACACTGCTTATCTTCATCACTAATATCATGGATAATCACTTCACGTGGCAGGTTTTTAGGCAGTAATTTACGCTTGGCGCGCTGTTTAGGTGACACAGGCGCGTCAGTATCTGCTGTTAATTCAACAGGCTCATCAACCGTGACTTCAGCTTCGTTAAACAACTCACCTTGATAATCATGGCTTTCACTGCTGGCGCCGAAACGTTGTTGCTGGGCTAAGCGAAATTGTTCAAGCAAACGCTGCACAGAGTGTTTAAGTTCGGCGATTTCAGCGTCTTTCAACTCGATAACATTATCTTTAGCCGCCAGCGTCTCAAGCAATAATTGCTTAAGTAAATCAACGTCATTGGGTAAGTTATCAGGGTTTAGTTTCATGGTGTTATTATATCAAATATCCCATTAAATAAGGCTAAAGCAGTGATCTAATTATCGAAAACAGCCTTCGCAATGGCGATCAATTAACTGTAATTCAAGCCGTTCACATGCTGATGACCCAACACATCAAAGCCAGATAACAGCCAATGAAACTGTTGCTCAGATAAACTCAGGCACTCATCAATACTTTTCGTCGGCCACTTAAACTTATCCTGCTCGAGGCGTTTGTACCAAAGTGCAAAGCCGGTGTTATCCCAGTAGAGGATTTTTAATTTATCACGGCCTTTATTACAAAAGACAAACACACTGCCGTCGGTGGCCTGTAAGGATAATTGCTGCTCAACGATAACAGCTAAGCCATTTATCGATTTACGAAAATCCACCGGTGCACGGTGCAGATAAACACACGGAAGCTCACGAAACATCAACATGCTTGTAGGCCTTTTATAATCTCAAGCAGGTATCGTGCAGGCAAGGTGCTGGGGAAAGTCCATAGCCCTGTATGATGCTGAAAATGGATAGCCTGGGCTGAAGCGGAAGGTTGAGCTTGGGTTGTCATCGCTGTCGGCGATGTCACGGTAGCCTTAACAAACGGCGCTATCTGTTGGGTGCCCGTTTTAGCCATGTCCGCTTTGCGGGCGTAAAACCCACTAAGACTAAGCTTGTGCACACGACAAAAATTTGAAATCGTTAAGCCGCTAGCGGATTGCTGTTGTATCAAAGCAGCCCAATCTTGATGTGAACGTGTAGCCATGTTAACTCCTGATGTCATTACCAGTCGTTAAGATAAAGGCTCGATGAGCGCAGTTGAAGACGTACTTGCCCGGACGCATACATAGCAAGTGTCATTTAGTAGAGTAACAACGTGATCTCGCCCCACATTAATCACGGCTTTGGCTTCAGGAAACAGAGCGGCCAGAAACTGGTGAAATTGGTAACACCCACCTTCAAGAAATATGGTTTCAACATACCTATCAGTCGAGCGTAAAGAGCTAATTACCCCCTCAATTTCCATGTGCCTGTTTCCTTTGTCAGTGCTTGGCTTTCAATGGGTACTTATCAGGGTGTTTAATACCGTCCATAGATAAGTCCACATCAAGATCTGGCCAACAAAAACCATCTCGACCTTGCTCTTCAACATTAAAGACGGCGCTTACAGCCGCATCCTTAAACCAAGGAAAGGCTTCAAAACTTAAGAAGTGCTCCTCCCCTTTAGCAAACAGCCAAAGACCATGGGGAGTAACTCCCAAGACCTTAGCCAAAGTGTTTATTCCAAGCTGCTCTGATTTCATCTTCGTGATCCTTAACGCTGCGCTCAAGTTTAGAAAGCTCTTTAACTGAAAGGTGGTAGCTGCTGGCTAAGCCAATTTCAGGTTCTAACCAGAACTTTGCCTCGCCTTCATGCCCTACGACATGAACATGCATTCTTGCTTCTTCATTGGAAAAAAAGAAGAACTTAAACCCTCTTTCTAGGTAAATTGCTGGACTCATCTGTACGCCTTATCTGATTAACTTAAAACTATTATGAGCGATTGCCGCTCACATGCAACGTTATTTTGAGCGAATACTGCACACTATTTGCTATCACGTTCTATTTTCAAACCCAACACTATCAATTCAACGGCGCGGCGGCGGGTCTTCCACCAATCATAAAAGGTACGGCGTGGAACCTGGGCGAGATCTGCGACTTCTGTTGCATCTAGGCCACAATTAGCTTTGCAATACTTTGAAAATTCGCCTTGTTCTTTATTTGTCATATCATCCACTTTCTTCTCAACTTGAAGGATTCTAACCTTTTTTGTTTTGTTGCTTTTCTTTTGATAAACCACTCTGCAATCGGACTAAAAGCCGTATAATCCATTGCGAGGATCTTGCTAATGGAATCATCACTAAAGCCTGTTGTGATCATGATATCATTTGTGCTCATTCCTGCTTTATATGACTCAATAACGCACGTTCTAACAAGTGATAGACGCCTTACACCTGCATCCCAGAGCCCTGCATTTTTAATTAACTGATCTAACAGCCTGTTCATTGCGTGTGGGCTGATGCTTTCCCCTCTATTTTGCACAGTGAACGGCTTGAGATTGTCATCGACAAATAACGGGGCGTTTGGGTTTAGGCTCAGGTAATGCTTGTGAGGTATCGTATTGTTCCCCAATTCAACCAGCCATTTAATATACTTTTCGAACGCCCTTTTTAGCTCATCATTAGCCAGCACAATAGGCAATTCTGGTATTTTTACATTGGTCCTCTTGTATTCCATAACCAGAACAGGGTTTCCTCTGCGAACTAACTGTCATAACCGCTTCTTTCTTGTATTTAACCTGATACATAAAGGTTTAATAGGTAAGAAATGTTAGATCACGCTGCTTTTTAACGATAATGCTACCATCCACTAAACTCGCTTTAGTATAGAGTAAGACTCTGTCAAAAAAGGTCGATTTTATCATGACGATAAAACCTACCGCTATCAACGTTATTTAGTTGCTTAGCGATGAAGCTAATTTTAGTAGTGGTAACGACACGAAATTAGCGTGATAGCGTGATCATCAACAGCATAAACAAGCCTATTTGTGTCATCAATACGACGCGACCAAAAGCCAGATAAGTTTTCCTTTAGTGGCTCTGGTTTACCTATGCCCTCAAATGGCGAACGTTTAACATCATTGATCAGCTTATTAATTCGCTTTAGTGTTTTCTTGTCTTGAGTTTGCCAGTACAAATAGTCATTCCAAGCATCGTCAGTCCAGGAAAGTAAACGCATGCGACTACTCATCAATTAACTCTCGTGCTGTTGTTTTACCAGCACGATACTGCGCTATGGAACGATTTAAATGCTCGGCATTTTCAGGCGAGCGAAGTAAATGAACTGTCTCCATAAGACTATTGTAATAGTCTAGAGACATAACCACTGCATCTTCCGAGTCACGGCGAGTTATTACGGTTGTGTCAGCATCATTAACGACACCGTCTAAAACGGCTTTGAGACTGTTTCTAGCTTCAGTAAAAGATACGATCTTCATATGAACCTCAACATGTACATTTAATTGTACAAGTATAGCCTTATACGTTTAAGTTGTACAATTAATTGTACATGTGATATTGATAAGGCAACTAACGTTTTAGTCATTTATGCGTTGCACTGTTTGCATCAGGCAAAAAATCATAGTTTATTTGAAGCGGTTGTGGTTCTTTCGTATAGGCTGGAATATTTGCCACTTCTACTTTAATCTTCTGTTTTGGTTAATATTTTCTCCCTGGAGAAGTACAAACAGCGTTTCTATATGTTGCAAAGCGACTTATCGATAACGTTTGCTCTATTGCTTCATGTGGCATTGAAAGTCCTAAGATCGATTAATATTGTCGATACCGTCAGTTTTGTACTAATATGACTCAGAGCGCTTTGGATATTCCTGCTTCGGCAGCCCACCAAAGACATAAGATAAAGATTAAGCCTACGACTTCTGTTGTGGGTTTTTTCGTTTAAAGGGGCTAACCGCCATCTTTTGGCTTTGTCCCCACCTTTTATTTTGTACTGGGGCATTTCTTCTTGGGGTACATACACCCGTTCCCAGATGGAAATGGAAGAACTAGCAGGTTTTTGATGAACTTTATGTTCTTGCTCGGAGGTTATCATTGGACAATTATTCCTGTAACTCACCGTACCAAGTACCTTGATCCGCTGGAGAGTGCCTCGATAGATAGTAATGTTGCGCCGTTTGCTAAGTTTATAAAAGGTATAATGCCTGCTTAGAAGTAGGAAGATAATGAGTTTGATGTTGAGTGCTAAAAATAATGCTTATTAGGAAGAGTGAGCGACTGGGTTCATTCTAAATCAAAACAATACTAATAAAATATGCACATTTTTATGCTAATGCTGGATGGCTAAGGCAAGTCAAAGCTAAATATGGTACGGCCAATCAAAATCGACTTATCCGTTATTGATAAAGAACAATGATGGTAGCACTCGTATTTACCATGGCAACATCATCTCCTTCGAGCATCACATTATGAACATGTTAAGGAACTACTGATGACAACGACCCAAGAAGCTTCATATCAACAACTCAAAGCACTTCTTGAGTGTTATTTTACAATTGATGACCAAGATTACCTGATCCCTGTATTACTGAGTTTTTCAGGTGATGCCAATAAGGTCATCTCTTGGTTTACTCAAGAGCCTATACCCGCATTCGGTAATATCACAGCTTTAGGGGTTTGTGTTCGTGGCGATGGTAAATTGTTGATCGATTATATAAAGTCAATTCAAATGGGTGGGTATGCTTAGGTTGGACCACCACCAACCAAAACAAACTGACACTCACTTATTGTTGGAGACTCTATCGACGACATTGACAATTATTGTTAACAGCGCAAAAGTGCTGAATGGCACTGAATTAATGAGACATGACGGTTATTGTGAGTTTAATAACAAGGTTCATTCATTACAAGCCGGCTTAGCCACTTTTAGTTAAGTAGCACAATGAGGTCAGCCACAAAGTCACTATACTGGTAATAAATACATTTTATATTGGGTATATCTAACATGAGTAAAAAGCCGATATCGATGAACGCTTTAAACATTAGGATAGCAAACGCTCAAGACTTAAGTACTTGCGAGGGGCTACTATTCGATAATATTTTTGACGTTGTGGATGAGGATAAAGCGATTTGTCTCAAAGAAAGCTCAGATATGTGTATTGGTATCAGAGAAATTCTGACGACATGCCAGATATCGAATTCTGCCAAGCATCAGCTAGCCTTGAAGCGAATTGAGCAAATATGGAATGCAGAACCTAATACCGAACTGGGAAATGAGCTAGATGAGTTGGTTAGAATTGTTTGCTCCTATGAAGAGCAATTTTTGAGCTAGATGTGAGGGGGACAGCATTCTCTGTCAAGTTACGCCTAACTGTGATCCTTTTAATGGGTTTAGGTAAGAATGAGATGACCGCTCAACCTCTTACAGCTCATGAAGATGCATGATTTGTTCAGAAAATGAGTCCAATACAAAATAACGGTTAACTTGTGGATTGATCGACAAGTAACTGTGCCATAGGTTGGGTGTTACATGACATTGAATGGCTTGTGTTGGATCTTCCTCTATCAGCCTAATGGCAGATCTCGCAAGGGTTTTTCAATGACTTCAATCATAGATTTGGTCAGCGGCAAATGCACTTTTTCTTTCGTCCATACTTCTTAGAAACCTTCCACTGTTTGCTTGGCAGGATCCAGCACCAGCTTTTCTGGCAACATGGCTTTGGCCGCTAAATGCGATAATTCATCCAAAGTAAACTCACTGAATTTTTTACTCCGACTAACCTTTAACGCAGACAGACATTCGATCGGCTTAGTTTACTCAACATTGGGTTGCAAATAACCATTATAAGTTTGTTGCGTAAGTTTACTAAAGGGTGATTTTTAGTGCCTATCGTATTAAAATACTTATCAAAGTAAACTCGCTGATTTACACGAAACCAATATTCAGACGTTAAGTCACCTCAGATCGATTTAAGCCATAACAGAAATCGCATTGAAATCGACATCAGAGATATTACATTGTGGCTTACTTTCTTTGAGTGGATAGGCGATTAAACCGCCAACCACATCCAACAAAAACAACTAAACGATTGATTTAAAACCACTTTTTACGAATAGGTTGGACCTGTTTTACCGAGATACCAACCAAAAACTAATTAACCGATTTAAATCAACTTTTTACCACCACTCATACACCGGTGAGACTAAAAACCGCCAAAACGCCCTCCAATGAAACGCCATTATCTGAGGCTGTAGGATGAGGCATCTCACGTGGATGGCTTAAGCGTAAGTCAGATGGGAGCTGTTTTGTGCTCTGATAAGCACTCTGGTGGGGTTTATTAGGCAGGCAAATGAAGCACCTATTATGTATGAGTGTTATTTAAGCGAGACCAACAAGAAGCCAATTGCTAGTTAAGTAGTCGTCTAGATCTATCCTTTAAGCCATCAAGAATCGTATCTCTTATATGCACTGGAAAATCTTGAGGTAACTGTGAGTTAACTTTAGTGATGACTGAGTCAACTGAATTGGCTATCTCATTCATAATGTCCGCCATAGTTGCAGGATCAAAACCTACGGCTTTTGCGGTTTGAATAAAGTGCCTTGGTAAGAGCTTTGCTATTTGGTACTTCTTACCTCTTGTCGCTTTGAGCCCCATAGCCAGCTTTGCATCGCAAATATTTACCCCTTTACCGCCGAGCACAGGATACAAAGATAAAATATCGTAAAAAGGGGTTAGTCGATATCCGCCACCCGCCTCAATAAAAAGTGAGAAATTTTTAGCGTGACCATCGGTTGCCGCTAATAGCCAAAACAGTACCTGAGACTTCATGAAGTTAACTCGATCTTGCTCTGAATTGGTGGAGCCTAATAAAGATGACATAATCTGCTCAATATCGGGGCCGCCGTGGCTTTCATATTTTCTCGCTAGCGGAATGTTTAATGCTTGGCAAAAGTCCTCTTGGGGCAAACGCATAATCCATTTACCATCAGATGAGAGCCTACGGTCAAAGCGTTCCACAGCAAGCGCCTTAACATCACCCACCTTAATGATAGAGCATTGTGGTACATCTAAACCAAACTCCCTCACAATCATCATACATAAGTATTCGTTTTCAACGCTGTCAGACATATCAAGAGTATGTTGTGAATGACTCGGTATCGAACCTATGGGCAGCTTAATGATGTGCGTTGTCGGGGTCGCCTTAATAGGAAGCCGCCACTGTCCATCTAGATTAAGTAAGGCCGTTTTTTCTTGGGCACCTGCTATCGATATTCGAAAGTCATCTTCATCGGTTAACATGCCTAATGGAATATCCGACTGATAACCCTTTAACACTCTTTCCAATTCTTTATCTGATAAGGGTTTAGACTCAATCTTTTTGATATCAAACGGCTGTTGATCATGTGGTACAAGTTGCAATGCACCGACACTGTCTTGGCCGACTTTAGCCAATAAATCGAACGCTTGGGTCGATTTAGCATTGTGGCGAGCAACAATTCTGTTTCTCACCGCTATATTATCTGGGAGTAGATTATCGAAGAAATTGTAAACCTCATCACCTTTATAAGCTTGCTTACGCAGTGGCATAGACAAAGAGATGGGACGACTACTGGAGGTATCTAACCATTGCTGTTCATACTTAAACAGATGGGAGCCTGTGGTCGATTTAGTTAACTCTCCGACTAGGTAACCATTCATATAAACATCAAGGATAGCCATTACCACTCCTCCTTCCATTCTTGCTCAGTCGGTATAGCGTTATCATCTACAAGCTCACACCCTAACTCTGGATTTCTAACTTTAATATCTAGCTCAAGGTTTAATGCCGATAATATCTTAAACAGTGTTTCTATTTTAGTAGAGTCAGGGTTCTGCTCAAAACTAGAAACCGTATCCTGACGAATGCCGACCTTACTAGCCGCTTTACTTTGCGATAGCTTCATATTCAGCCGTGCATCTTTAAGATACGCGCTAAGCTGCTTTGAGTTCGTCACCTTCATAATCACTTTACCTATATAAACAGTTCCAATAACACTTTACACGCTATAGCAGGTAAATCGAGTTTTACACGCTATAACCGTTAAAGTAATATTTACACGCTATAGACGTTAAATATGTGATGACATGCTAACGCGTATTGTCATAAAAGAGACTGACCAAAAAATATGAATGAAAAAAATGAAATACCAAGGGGGAGTTTGCCCATAAGAATATCAGCTTACAGACCAATCAAAGTGGTACTAAAGTGGTGACTAAATGTATTTTACACACACAAAGGCACAAGTAACACATTGAATTAAAGCTAAAATCAAAAGCTGCACCACATTCAGAGTCAGAGTATAGAGTGTAAATTACTAACCTTTACAAAGAGTTACAAACATTCATTTACCGTCATGTAACTATCAAACAGGGTCATGACGGTAACTCCAAACCTTCTAGAACCTTTATTAAACGTCAGTTTCCTTCAATTTTAAAAATCGAAATACAAGTCATTTGGCGAGTCCCAACAAATAGTGACATCCAAAATAGTGACTAAACAAATTAAAGGAGAAAAATTGGAGGTAATAACACATAGCGGTAGTTGTTACATTATTGAGCATAATCCAAATCTTTTTGAATTAACACTCGCTGAATTTGCAGTGATGAGAACAGGAGCGTACTCGCCCCAGCGTATAATTGAGATGAGAGACATATTAAAGTAACTCAACAAAAATCAACATTGAAATAGATTGCCGCTGTGATGATTGTTTGTTAACTAGTCAAATAATCACCACTATCGGTTATTTATTGATGATACATTTCACGAGAGTAATATAATCACCTTTATCGGTGAATATATTTAAAAGTTACTGGAATCGTTCTATAATCACTGAAATCGGTGATTAATTTTTAGTAAGGTTCGATTGATGGCTAAGAAAGTAACAGCTTCGAAAATGCCTAGCTCTGCATTCATAGATAATGCAGAAGTTCTGGGCCAACTCATCAAAGCAAAAAGAACGGAACTCGGCCTAAAATTAGCAGACTGTGCCGCGCTATGCGGAATTGGTATTAATACTTTATCACGTATTGAAAACGGAAATTCAAACTGCACTTTATCAGCGGTATTTTCTATTTTAAACGGATTAGGTATTAAGCTAACCTCTAAAGAATTAACCCCTTTAGAAAAGATATCATCACCTCACGATGACTGGGTTTAGATATGACAAAAGCTTACGCATACAGGCTAGACATCAAATACGCTGATCAAGTGATTGGAAATTTATCTTTAGATAACACTACCAACTTATTAAAACTTAGTTATTCACCGCAGTGGCAAAACGAAGGTTTTGCTATCTCACCCCATTTATCACTGGATAATCAACACTCACCAGAAGTCGCTTACAACTTTCTAGATAATGCCTTGCCTGAAGGTGAAGCAAGAAAGCTATTGGCTGAAAATCTGGGTATTTCAGAGAAAAATGTTTATTCACAAGTCCGTGCCATTGGAAATGACTTAGCAGGCGCTGTGACATTTTTACCGTCATTAGAAGAAGAACACAACCAGCCGTCTTTTAGAATACTTGAAGAAGAAGAGTTAATTACAAGACTCGACAATAAAGAAGAATTTGGCCTACTCATATGGGACGATAAGCCACGTCTCAGCGTGGCCGGAGTTCAAGATAAATTAAATGTTTTTATTGATGAGAAAGGCACTATTGGCTTTGGTGATGGCTCACTCTGTTCTACCCATATTTTAAAATTTGAAAAGAGAAACTGTCCTAATCTCGTCTTGAACGAATTCTTTTGTATGAAGCTCTCTAGTGCAGTTGGATTGCCAACTGCTGATGTTGAGTATAGACATTTTGGACCGCACCCATCGCTCATCGTAAAACGATTTGACCGCAAATATGTTGCCAACTCCAACAAAGTAATGAGACGTCATGTTATCGATGGCTGCCAAGCATTGAATTTACCAAGAGACTACAAATATGAGCGAAACTTGGGTGACGGAAGAGATGTTCAACATATTCGAGATGGAGCTAGCTTAGTAAAGCTATTTGAATTCACTGAACATATGTCTTCGCCAATTGAAAGTAAGCAATGGCTTATAAACTGGCAACTGTTTAATTTAATGATCAGCAACTACGACAGTCACGGCAAGAACGTTTCACTATTCTTTGATAGAAATAACGCACGATTCACTCCAGCTTATGATCTCGTCAATATCGCTTTGTTCCCTCAATTTAAACACATGTTGGCGATGGCTATGGGAGATGAGTTTGACCCCAATGATATTCATGCGTATCAACTGGCTGATTTCGCAGAAACATGTGGTATCGATAAGAAACTGTTATCTAGGTTATTGACTGAATTGGCAAATAAAGTGATAAAACAACTATCTACTGAATCGTTGATTGAAAGTCTGAAAACTCAATCTCATTTTTCTGCTAATGATATAAAGTATTTTCAGCAACTGAGTGACAACATACTTACAAGAACCGAGTATTTAAAAGCTCAAGCAGTTGAAATACCTTATATTGAAGTATAGAGACGTCCACTTAGTGGGATCGTGTTTTTACGATTTACTCAGTCCAATTAGTGGAATAGGTTTTTTTAGGGGGGATTACCAACGAACGTAGCCAACACTGCTGCGGATCCAATTAGGAAGGATATAACATGCAATTTATGATGCGACTCGCACCTATTACCTTTCCAATAGCCATTCTGGCAGGCCTTGGTTGGTGTATTGGCATTGCCTTACTCGAACAGCCACATGGCTTAGGCTATGCAATTACCCGATATTGCATGATGATATTTGTGGTACTCGCCCCTGGGCTTACGCTAAAGCTCACGTTCTTCGTGATTGTCAGCCTAGGACGCAAACAGGGGCTAATCGCGCTTGCACGCCCAACGTGTAGCCTGAGTTATGAAGAATCACTTTATTAGTTCAGAGTATTGGCCTTTTTCGATGGTAAACACAGCCGTATGCAAAAAAGCCAATCAGGAGAAACTAGCCTACCCACCATTTGCTCACTTACTGTGGGCAGTTAGGACAATGGGGAAAAGCTTTATATCGCAAGCTTTAGAGGATAAATAGATGAAGCTCTCGAGCCTAATAATTTGCAGAGCCACAGCTTCCATGCCAATGACTGCCGTTGTCGGTACACGCTTAACAATGGCCTTCATCCAGTTAGTACGATTATATTTTCCTTGCCAGATAATATCTTCACTTTCATTAACAGCATGAATGTGGAAAACGTTCTTGGCTAAATCGACACCGACTCTTATCGTGTTTTTCATAAAAACCTCACTGGTTATAAAAAAGACTCCTGCTGCTAGTTTACTCTATTGTCAGCATATGGGACGAATGGGTGAGGTTGTGTCCATTCCATTGCTTACCGATCAACCATATCATCCATATCATCCATAGTATTTAAAAGGTCAAGAAGATAACATTATTCAACAACAGCCTAAGTAAGAAACTAATTAATAGTCTGCAATCACCATAGGCCTGTCAAAGACTCCCAAGCAAACTGGTGCACAAGATCGACAAACAAAAACAAAGGTCGAAACCTTGATTTTATGTAGTGCAGTGAATGGTTGTTTGTCGTCAAATCGACTTTAACGCTGCTCTAGCGGATCTTGCGAATAATCATGCCTCGACTAGAAATACCGTAATCAATTATTCGTATTGAAAATTTTGTGATTTTGCACGGTGCAATCCACGATTGCTAATGTTAAAAAATACTATGATGGAACCGCTTTTTCCACAATGTGATCAGGTAATTTTCGTTGTATTAGACTTTTAAAATCAACAAGGTGTAATGCCATTTCATTCAGAGATGCCAATAATTGGTTCGGGGGATGCTATCAATTTACTCTCCACGACAAGCTCAATGACAATCTATAAGTGCATCCACATCAATTTAAATTCATCATCCCAATCAATTTATCTTTCGCCAAAATATGAATCAAAATCACCTAAATCGTTTATTACACAATAAAAAACAACATTTTTGTTGTGTAATATTATGAATAGTAAAGGATTTATTAATAAATATAAATAGTATATCTATTGTAATTAACAATAATTACTGTACAAATAGACAGTAAATAAGAAACATGAAAAATTAATTTCGGTAAGCGTCATTTGATATGCGCATAACTATGACTAAGAGCATCTGGCAGGGAAATATGGCTAAAACTAAAAAAATCCGGCTAGATTCGCTTCAATGGCGACCGCATCCAGAACTCATTAGATTATGCTCTGAAGACAAGTTAAAGCCGTCTGCTATGCCCGATCTTCAATTTCTTTCTTTTGAACAACTTCAGTGCTTACTCGATACCAGCCCAATTCCGGTTATCACCTCACCAACCCCGAATGAGTACTATTTGCTAACTGCAATGCCTCTATTGACTTTGTTACTTAGCCACCCTGAAAATCATAAACTCACAGCATCAATCGTCATTTACACCAACATCGAGCTAATACTGTGCACTTTAGCTATTATTCGACCCGCTTTATTTTACCCTGAGTACAAACAACTTCCAGAAATTCTGCATGGGCGGCTCAATAACGCAAAATTAATGGGGTTAACCGTACCGACACAAAAACAACTCAGCAAATTGAGTCATGTTTCTCCCTCTGCAATTCGTAGGGCAAAAGATTAATGAACTCTGAAGCTATCAAATCAAAAATAAGATACAACAATAGTGGTTCACCTTTCCCTAATGCCCGTTTCTGTGCTCTTAAGCTATTAGCGGCAATGATGAGATTAAAAAAAATTTATCAGCCATTTCCGAGTGAAACGGTCACTCAATTTGATAGGGCACTGTTTAATTTCTTGTACTTATGGTTAACAGGCACACTTGCGTCATGTAAATCAATCGATGACATTCCAGATATCACGATCGTAAGTGGCAGCAAGCCTTGCCAACCCTATTGCTTAAGGAGTATTAGAGAAAAATCTCCCTCATGGATCGAATATGCTCTGGAGGTACCTGCTAGGCATGGTGTTAACTGGCAATGGCAGCCAATTCCAAACGGGTTAAACCATTGGTTTTCTCATGCCATCACTAAAACAAAGCATGCTGAAAAATGCTGGATAATGAGTACTACTGAAAAAATACAATTCTTACGCTTTATCACATCAAAATGGAGAAAGCCTACAATATTGGAAGGAAAATACCTTGCACGAAAGGATGTACTATTTAACCATTTCCATAAAATGGCGCAAGCGGATCCAAACCTGACCACACCAGCAAAAGCGGTCATACTAGGGATCGATGAACTGCAACACGTTAGTGCCTTCAATTATCAGAGACGTGACACTGAACAAATAAGATACGATATTTTTAGAGCTCAAACACAGTATTTAGAGCGGCTTAGCCAAGCCATAAATGAACCAGAATTAATTGCATTATTGAGTGTGCCCAAACCGACATCGACGACAAATACACAGTTAATTCGCCTCCAAAAAAATCCACAATATTACTTATGTACTCCAGGACGGATCCCTTCACTTCATTATGATGTGTCGCCAGCTTTGCGAACACATATCCAAACACCGCCCATCTTTGTGGGTTCTTTGCGACAGATAAAAGTAGATTCTGTTCGCCGTTTTTTTGACCAAATCTACTATCACGCTTCAAAACTTGACTCTTGTTTACATACGCAAGAAACACTGCGTGAACTGTACAATTTTCGAACTTTTGAATTAGCATTATTATTCATCGTGTTGACAGGGACACGTCCAACTCATCAAATCACATTATTGAAAGAGTATTGCTACGACCGACGAAACGCTATCGTGTTTGATAAGGGCCGCTATCGCTCAATTTGGCTATGTGATTATTTTCGTAACGCATTATTACGCTATGATTTTTTACAGAAAAACTTAAGCCGTCACTCATCAACGTCACTTGATTCGACTTATATGTGGTTTTTAGTTGATGAACATATGTCCATAAAACCATTATCAGCAAAAGTACTGCGTCAATTTATGGCTAAGTGGTGGGTAACTGCTAACCCTGAAGAAGTAGCTGTGCCTTACCAATTACGACATTTCTTTGCCCAACACGCGCTAACATCGTCCTCTCCCACGCTAAACGCACAAGATATTGATAGATTGATGGGGCATGCTAACTGGGGGGAACAACTGGGTAGTGATACGCTATATCCCATCACAAATAGTAAGCTTCACCACTTCCTGAATAATATTCCTGATTTTTTAAGCTTAAAAGAGATAGACGGTGATTTTTATGGCTAGAAGAGGGCTAACGGCTGACAGCGTTTTCGAGTACCGAGATGATCTGGGCTTAACTTGTGAAAAGCAAGAACACATTCAATGGGTTTGCAATATACTTAACTCATTACATATTAGTGAACGAGTATTATCTCAACAGCAGCTGCTCCTCATTAATCAAAAAATTAGAAGTGTGCCTACCGGTCGCCAAAGATCGCTATCAACTGCACTTAATCAAGTCTTACTTTACTTAAACGAAATATGTGACTGGCAACTGCCTAAAACAACAGAATCTGTCTTTCGTGATGAGTCTATGATTTGGCTATTAGGCATATTGAAAAAAAGTGAGTGTGCCAATCGGTGTTTTAGACGTTATGAACAACAGCGTCAAACGTTTATGAATCAGCGATGGCGTAACATGGGGTGGACATTGCTCGTACTGAATTTCGAAGTTGCCCCATTACCCCTTCCATATTGGAAAAAAATACTAGTAGACCCCTCTTCAATCGAATTTTTTGAAGGACAATTTACCTTAAAGGTACCGCATTACAAACCTATCGCCACATTCTCAAATGACAACATAGCCAGCTTTACTCGTTATGCATTGCCTTCTTTTCCCTTGAAAGTTTTGCAAGATTTTTACCAGCTCAATTCTGTAAACAACTTAACCATAAAATCATTACTGAATGCCATTAATGACTGGGTAAACCTCGATCCCTATTACTTCTCTCCAATGGATCCCGCTGAGTGGTTGCGGACATTTCAATCTTTTTGGCATCATCATTATGTTATACCACCGGCATTGTTACGTGATCTAAGTGATCCGATGCGCCATGTGGCGACGCTTAGCAATTCCAAACAATCCCCTATTGGTGTTAAAAAGGAGAAGGCATTATACCAAGCACCATTGCAGCAGGCATGGAATCTAAAGGCGCATACCCCTAAAACAACTCGTACCACCTATTGGCCCCATAAAGCACTCATAAAATATTATCTAAAAGGGTCAAAGGTGCAACCCATTAAACCCGCGACTCCAGAGTGGGATCTAGAAAATGTACTCCCAAAACTGTTCTTTCACTTTACAGACGAATTATTTACAGAAGGAGGCGTTAAGCAAGAAAATCTGCAACCTAGAAGTATCGAACGCTATACGAATTTCTATCATAACTTAAGCTCATTGAGCTTTTATGATGCGAGTGAACCGGAAAAACTGCACCAATGGGCGCATAACGAGTTCGAACGCTTAAATGAACAAACTACGCCTTGGCATTTATATAATTTTCTCCGAAGTGCTTCGCATCAAGAGCTAACAGACCATTTAGATTTAAGCTTATTTGAGCGCCCAGAACTTCCCTCTTTAGTTGACTCGTTTCGTCTGGACGTTTCTCAAGTCAATCGTACTGTAACAAAATTGCTTTCATCACCTAACGGTAATGCTATGCAGCGACTATTTGCCAGCGTTGCAGTTCTCCTAGGGTATTATGGTGCGATGCGACGAGGTGAAATATTAAGGCTGCGGCTTAGTGACATTAGAGTAAGCGCTCAAAATAAGCAGCTTTTCGATATCGTCATAACACATACTCCAGAGGGGCGCACAAAAAATGGTAAAACGAGAGTCGTCAGTGCGTTGATGCCGGCTTCAGCAGCCAAGCTAATTCGTATATTACTCAAAATAAAATCGGGGAGTTGTGGCAATAAGCCACTACTGGGCTTTGAACATGAATCGATTCATGTTCGCGCAAGCCAGTATCTCTATCCTGCGACTCAAGCACTCAAAATGCTATTTGGATCTAAAGTACGCTTTCATCATTTACGACACAGCGGAGCAGAATTACTTTACTTACAAGGACTACATCTCGTTTATCAGCGACAAGAGGGTCACCTCGAAGACATTCTTCAAGATGACGCAACTGTGGAAATGTTAACTCATGAAAGCTGTATACAACGATTTGATTTTTGGTTGGAAAGACGCCCATTTTCCCAACTGAATACAGGGTTATTATTTGACATTATTTCAGGACAGCTAGGCCACGCTAATTATGCTACAACTCGGCGTAACTATATACATGGTATGGAGAAAATTGTTCCGTTACTGAAACCAGCTTGTCGACAATACTCTCGAGCAGAGCTTCGCTATTTATTTGATTTACCCGCCGGCTCAAATGATATATCACGTATATTAAACACACTTTCTTCTGAGTATTCATCATTATCGAACAAGGCAAAAAAACAATTTCAACCGATATTGGGTGAAAGCCAAGTGTTAAAAAAATTAAAACGAAATCAGTTTCTCATTAAAAATAACATTTTACCCATTAAAAAAACACGATCTATTGATGATGACTTTGCATCACAGTGGATAAGCTCAATGCCTGTTAACTACTTCGATAAACAAATAACCACATTCCATTACTTTTGCCAGGCTCTTTTCACATCATTGAATAAAGGCGATCTAGACTTTAATACCGTCAATGCACAATGGCACCACCTTGCACGAGGGAAATTTTTTAGTTTTACCGCTAAAGAGCGTACAGCATTAAACACACTCGGCAAACCAGAAGTCATTATTCATCAACCACAAGCATCAAGCGTCGAAACACTTAATCTTCAGTTCCAATGCCAATGCAATCAAAAAGTATTAGATGCATTTATTGCTCTGTGCCATGTGGGTTCTTTTAAGCATTACAAAGCCAATTTCGTGCTTCAACAAAATAGAAAAAGCCTTAAAAGTAGTAAATTAAATATGGTTAAAACGCAATTTGTGCGCAGAGGAGATAGCGTCAACAAGCAGATAACACAAACCGGTAATACCCAGCTAATTATCACTTTAGAAACCCAAATGCCATCGAAAAAACTAAAACCAATACTAGATGGTTTTTTTACCCACTTAACAACAAAATTAGGATGAATCTATATGTCGAAAATCATTTTTAAACCGGAACATCATCAGCCCATCTCTCACTTACTTGAGATGGTTAACAAGTCAGATGCCGAAGCTCGTATATCTTTTGTTATCGACGAAATGACATGCAAAATCATTGGAGGCATGGGGGATAACCTTCAAATAATAAGCCTTGAAACTGAAAAAAAATGGGGGATTAAGAATGGGAACTGGAGCATTTCGGCAAGTAGTCTGAAGCAATATTGGAACAATCAAAAGGAGTTGGTAAAATCAAAAACTGACTTTTACATCGAGGTGAATTACAACAAAAAAAGCACATATCCATTTATAGATACATTGACTGAACACGAGTCTCGGCTCTATTTTCAAGCTAAATCAGCTATAACTGAACACCTCGATTTTTTATCGCTCGCAGAGCAATCAAAGCAACATACATTATCAACATCCAAAGCAAAGGACATCATCAAAGCAGCAGAAACTCACACGCCATTTGATACATTTGAAATCAACAAAGAGCGAGCACAAATTCGTATCGAGCGCGACAACGAAATTATTCCATACGCTATACCAGAGTCATTAAAGCCCGAATTCAACTTGCTGCTAAATAAAGATAGCGTTTCACAACTCAGTAATCTCTGCGATTCAACTAGCGCTGAAACTGTTTCAATTTACATTGATGATGAACGAGCGATATTCAGTGATGGCAGCAGGGTAATCTCAAGCTCATTACTGTCATTACGAGACTATGCTAACAAGAAAGAAATCTCATTTACTGTTGAGCAAAAGATTGTTGTCAATATCTATACATTCAAAAAGGAAATCGAAAATTACCGCGATATAGCGTTAATTAAACAAGCAAACGAGGCGCTGCTATATATCGATAATCACTGCGTTATGTTCGCAGGCCTGACTGACGAAACAGGTGGTAATCGGTTTTTGTCAGCAGAGCATATTGGAAAAACTCAACCGACAGTATATAGAATTGATTTAAGTGAACTGTCAAAGATAAAAGTGAAGGACATTACAACGGCAACCCAGATCAAAATCCAAATGTTGCTTGGTAGTGATGGCAAACGAAAACTTGGCTTCTACAGTGACCGAGATACTAATCAACCATACCAAAGCGTATATGATATTGAGCTTGCTCCTGAAAAAATGAATCAAGTACTCGATGCTAAAAAAGCATTGGAGAAGAAAATCAAAGAAAATGGCGGAGAAAAAGAGAAGCAAGGTGATCTATTAGGGTTTGGTGATGTGTAAACGCACCACTTAAACAACTGACCAGCACAAAATCCTGATAATGATTGATTAAGAAAGGATAAATGTAAAAAGTTGAGCGTCTGGCAATAAAACACTGGACAAATATACAGTGCTAGGTATATAACTAGAACTGGTTAACGAATAAGCTATATTTTTAGCCTATTGGGAGGCACACTGAGGTGATTGACTTGCGCGATTGGTAAGTTGAGTACCCTAAAAATAGCAGTTGGGAGAGAGTGGCGGCAACCACTCTCCCCCTTACCGGCTGCGAAGACTATTAATCCAGACCCAGCCGATGGCTAAATTCTAACGAATTCCATCGGGTAGGGACAGATCTATTTGATGGAGGCCATTCATGGTCCATATTCGCATTCGCCCCAATGGGCGTATTCAGTTCGACTTACATCTTTATGGCTGCCGTTTTCGTGAAGGCACCCAATTGATGGCCACCCCTAAAAACCTCGCTAATGCTAAATCCATGCTCAAAAAAATGAGTGCTGAAATTGACTTAGGCACCTTTCAATACCGCGACTACTTCCCAAACAGTAAAAAAGTGGCTCAGTTTGAACAACTGCAACGTGTAGCTCATCCCGACCGCCAATACCCTTTCTTTGATAATTTTGCCAACCAGTGGTTTGAACGAAAAAAAGCCACCTGGAAAAACAGCTATCGAGATTCGGTGCGCAGTGCATTGGATAAATACCTTATCCCCCACTTCGGCAACACATTAGTCAACGAACTATCGCTGTCACAGGTGGATTACTTTCGTCAGGACTTAAGTGAAGGGGTAAAAAAAGACGGTTCTCGTTTATTGTCTAATCGGCGAATTAACTTCATCCTCTGGCCTTTGGTTGCCATTATCAGCTTAGCGGCAGAAGAGTATAAGTTTGAGTATCCACTGAGACGTTATAAGGCCTTCAAAGAAGAAAAAGCAGAGTCAAACCCCATGACCATCGATGAGGTGCGCAAGTTTCTTGCGAGTGTGCCTAAAAAGTGGAAGGACTATTTTATCATTCGCTTCTGGACGGGCATGCGCAGCTGTGAGGTGCATGGTTTAGAGTGGGACCACATTGATTTTGACCATCGATTAATTCGCGTTCGTCAAAATTGGGTTAATGGTGAAGTGTGTGATGTAAAAACACCAAAATCACGCCGTGAGCTTAAGATGTGTGACACCGTATTTAATGCGTTTAAACGTATTCAAGCCGTTAAAACCGGACGATCTAACTTTGTATTTATCGCGCCGACAGGCTTACCACCTTCAACGCATTTTATAAGTCGTAAATTGTGGTTCCCCACCTTAAAAGCCGCAGGCTTAAAACTCCGTCGACCTTATGAAACACGCCATACAGCCGCAGTGCTGCATATTGCGGCTCATGAGAACCCGCTATACATTTCCCATATGCTAGGACATAGCGACACCCGACTACTGTTTGAAGTCTATGCCCCCTATGTTGCCAATGCTTCTCGCCTTGATGGTAATGCATTTGACTCATTAATGAAAAGCGAGGGACTGGGCTAAAAACCTTAGCCACTATCGGCCCTGTGACTGGGTCGATAGTGGTTTAGATTATGACCCCATCATAATAGATGAAGTGAGTATGCCAAACGCTTAAAACGTCAGCGATGACATCTCGACAAACAAAATCTAATCTAGAAAATCTTCAAACATGCCAAACCCCATCATGTCATTCAATTCCTGCTGATGCATTCGCTGACTTAACTGTTCACGCAGGGCTTGCACCGTCGTGACGTTATTGATCTTAGCGTATAGTGCTTCAGCTTCAATGATCAGCAGATCGCCATACTGTTGCAACGTTTTTGCGCGCGACGCCTTTCCGCCACCGCCAAAACGACGCCAAATTTCCGATTTAATGTCGTTGCCATGCTGCATAAATTGATGATCTTGGTTTAGTAATGCTATTTTTGAATATAGCGCGGCTTCCACTCGCTTTATCATGTCCTCATCAGCGATGAGTTTATATTCGGGCAAATGTTCCTGTGCCATCATCAGTAACGCGAGCGCATCTTTATCTTTTTTAGCCTGGGAAAGAAGCTGCATCAAGTCCTTCTTTAAGGCTTTTTGCGCAGGATCTTGCTCCTTATCAGGATGAAGTTGATTAGCGAGTTGTCGATACAGTTTCGTCATCGCTTTATCTTCAAATAACGCAGTGCTCATCGGTAATTCAGAGTCATCGTTTTCGAATGAAAAGTCATCACCCATGTCCCAGCCTGGTTCATCCCACTCAACATCATCTTGATGTTCATCCTGAGCTTCTGCGTTATTGCTTTGGCTGAGCATGTCATGAATATACGCTTGAAAACGTTCAGGATGATGTATCATATCAATAAGCTCTTCGTTGCTTAAAGGCAACCACTCACCGAACATTCCAAACAGATCTTCCCTTAGCGCCTCAAGCTCTTCATCACTCACCGTTTGCTTTGGCATCGTCGATTGAAAATCAATCAATAATGAAGTAAAAAACTCTCGCAAATCAGTTGTGCTAATGGGATTAAATGGGTTGGCCTCAAGTATAGTGAGCTCCTCTTCAATCCAACCATAAAGTTCAACCCTTTGGTTACCCTTAATCGTTTTGCGTGGCACAAACGTTAGTAAATGTTGGACCCACTTTCCGGTCGCAGCACACACAACATGCTCTTTTGATTCGATTAGCGGTTTAAACTCTTCATAAAAACCCTCTAATTTTGCGCGATAGCGTTGATTACGTGCTTGTTTTTTCTCAACGTCTAACCATAATTTTTCGAGTTTTTGCGACTGTTTGTTAGATTTGTTGAGCTCAGAATTGTCGATAATGGTCATTAATGTCATGCAGAGTACCGTATTGAAGCTTTTTTGATTTCAGTGAGTGTATTATCAAGAATGATATCGTTTCATCAACCTTGACGCTAGGTTCTTGGTGACTAAATGTATGTAACAGCCACGTACAGAGCGCAGTAATTGTCACCGCCGTTTACGTTCAATTTCCCCTTTGCAGCGCCCCATCTTCTGAACAATTAAAAGCGAACACCTGGGTTCCGGCTTTAACAGCGTTACCGGAACGACGTAGTCGAGCAGCGCCCCATCTTCTGAACAATTAAAAGCGAACACCTGGATTCCGGCTTTAACAGTGTTACCGGAATGACGTAGTCGAGCAGCGCCCCATCTTCTGAACAATTAAAAGCGAACACCTGGGTTCCGGCTTTAACAGCGTTACCGGAATGACGTAGTCGAGCAGCGCCCCATCTCCTGAACAATTAAAAGCGAACACCTGGGTTCCGGCTTTAACAGCGTTACCGGAACGACGTAGTCGAGCAGCGCCCCATCTCCTGAACAATTAAAAGCGAACACCTGGGTTCCGGCTTTAACAGCGTTACCGGAACGACGTAGTCGAGCAGCGCCCTATCTCCTGAATAATTAAAAGCGAACACCTGGGTTCCGGCTTTAACAGCGTTACCGGAACGACGTAATCGAGCAGCGCCCCATCTTCTGAACAATTAAAAGCGAACACCTGGGTTCCGGCTTTAACAGCGTTACCGGAACGACGTAGTCGAGCAGCCAAGCTAAATGCTATAAACATTGTGCGTGCTTGAGCAATACACTTAGGTGAGCATCTCTATTTGATAATAAAGGTGGGTTAGTTAACGGCCATTGAATGCCAATAGCGGGGTCATTCCAGGCAATACTCTCTTCAGATCCAGGGCAATAATAATCAGTACATTTGTAAATAAATTCAGCCTGGTCGCTTGTTACATAAAAACCATGGGCAAAGCCTTCTGGGATCCACAACTGGCGTTTATTGGCGGCAGATAAGTAAACGCCGACCCATTGACCAAAGGTAGGTGAGCCTTTACGAATATCGACGCTCACATCAAATACTTCACCGCTCACGACACGTACCAGCTTTCCTTGAGTGTGTTGTGTTTGATAATGTAAACCGCGTAATGTTCCCTTGTTCGACTTGGAATGGTTATCCTGTACAAAAATGGTAGGCTTGCCTGTCACGAGTGCTTCAAACTGTTGCTGGCTCCACGTCTGCATAAAAAAGCCACGATCATCGCCAAACACGGTGGGCTCTATAATCTTCACATCTGGAATTTGTGTAGCGATGACGTTCATCGTGAATACTCTTCAATGTTGACTAATGCGGCTTGCCAATCACTTTGCACAAGACCAAATTCTTGATTGATTTTATCACAATTTAAACGTGAGTTTGCTGGGCGCTTTGCGGGGGTGGGATAGTCTAGCGTTGTGATATGGGGAACTTGAATGGGCTGTTTCAATACGCCTTGCGCTAGCGCAAGGTCAAAAATTTTTGTCGCAAAAACATGCCAGCTGACATGAGGAAAACCAGAATAATGGTATATCCCGTAGGCTTGATGACCATCAACGAGCTGTTTCACAATTGTCACTATGGCATTGGCAATATCACCCGCATAGGTTGGGCCGCCAAACTGATCGGCAACAACCCCTATAGACGTTTTGGTTTTAGCAAGACGCAGCATGGTGTTGACAAAATTATGCCCATGCTCAGCAAATGCCCAACTGGTTCTGAGTATAATATGTTGCGAACACGCTCGTGCAACCGCTTGTTCACCAGCGAGTTTACTTCGGCCATACTCACTTTGAGGTTCGGTGTTATCAGTCTCAACATAAGCGGCAAGACTGTCACCAGCAAAAACATAATCGGTCGAAATATGGATGATAATGGCATTGATATTATTCGCGGCAACGGCAAGGTTAAATGGTCCATCACGATTAACAGCATAGGCCAATGCGCTTTCTTGTTCCGCGTTATCAACTGCGGTATAAGCAGCTGCATTGATAATGATATTGGGTGAAAACTCAGCAATAACCTTATTGACCCTAATAGGGTCTGTTATATCAAGCTGGTCACGATCTAATGCCAACAAGGTGACATCTGGTAGAGTATTAAGTTGCTTAACTAAACACCTAGCAATTTGGCCATTTTTACCTGTGACCAATATGTTCATACTCAAGCCTCGTTAACCGAACCAGCTAAATTTGCTAAATATTGACCATAGTTGCTGCTTATCATCGGTGCAGCCAATTTAGCAAGATCATCCGTACTTAACCAACCGTTGCGCCAGGCTATTTCTTCTAAACAGGCCACTTTAAGCCCTTGCACATTCTCTATAGTACGCACAAAAGAAGACGCTTCGTGCAAGCTATCATATGTGCCTGTGTCTAACCATGCAAAACCACGACCAAGCAACTCTACCTTCAAGTTACCCTTGGTTAAATACATTTCATTTAACGTGGTTATTTCTAACTCGCCGCGATGTGATGGCTTAACTTGTTTTGCCATTTCAACAACGCTGTTGTCGTAGAAATATAAACCCGTCACAACATAATTTGATTTAGGTTTAACGGGCTTTTCCTCTATCGATATAACGTTCATATTGACGTCAAGCTCGACCACACCAAATCTTTCAGGGTCTTTAACTTGATAGGCAAATATTGTGGCGCCACCGTCCTTGCTAGCGGCATTCTGCAATGTTTTACTGAAGGATTGCCCATAAAAGATGTTATCACCTAACACCAAGCAAACACTGTCTTGTCCAATGAATTCTTCGCCAATTAAAAATGCCTGCGCTAAACCGTCTGGTGATACTTGTAATGCATAACTCAACTGAATGCCGAAATCAGAACCATCACCGAGTAAACGTTTAAAATTTTCGCTGTCTTCTGGAGTGGTAATAACCAATATGTCTCTTATCCCAGCCAGCATTAATGTTGACAGTGGATAGTAGATCATTGGCTTGTCATACACGGACAATAACTGTTTGGATACCCCTCTCGTGAGTGGGTATAAACGAGTCCCTGAGCCGCCCGCTAAAATAATGCCTTTCATGTGTAAATAAGTTCCTAGATGAAAAGGCCCTAGGTTTTGGATCATAAATCTAGGACAACAGATCAATAATTGCAGTAATGAGATTAAATGCCTAACGGCTCGCCTTTGTAAGTTCCATCTTGGACATGTTGACACCAATCTTGATTCGTTAAATACCACTCGATGGTTTTACGTAAACCCGTTTCAAAAGTTTCTTGTGGTTGCCAGTTCAATTCATTACTGATTTTACTCGCATCAACGGCATATCGTCGATCATGGCCGGGGCGGTCTGTCACATAAGTGATTTGCTCAGCGTAAGGCGTGTCTTTAGGCACTAGAGCATCTAAGATAGTGCAAATAGTCTGTACCACTTCTAAATTCTGCTTTTCGTTATGCCCACCAATATTATAGGTCTCACCGACTTTGCCACTGGTAACCACTTTATAAAGTGCGCGGGCATGATCCTCAACGTAAAGCCAATCACGAATTTGATCACCTTTACCGTAGATAGGAAGCTGCTTGCCTTCTAGCGCATTAAGGATCACCAATGGGATCAATTTTTCAGGAAAGTGATAAGGGCCGTAGTTGTTAGAGCAATTAGTCACCACAGTAGGTAAGCCGTAGGTGCGTAACCATGCTCGCACTAGGTGGTCACTTGATGCTTTTGATGCAGAATAAGGGCTACTTGGCGCATAAGCAGTGTTTTCAGTAAATAATGCTAACGCTTCATTTGTGCTATGGCCTTGCAACTCATCTGGGTGAGGCAAATCACCGAACACTTCATCGGTAGATATATGATGAAAGCGAAATGCTTGCTTAGCGTCAGATGACAAGGTATTCCAATACTCTCTCGTCGCCTCAAGCAGCATATAAGTGCCAACGATATTGGTTTGGATAAAGTCTGATGAACCAGTGATGGAGCGATCAACATGAGATTCTGCAGCAAGGTGCATTACGGCATTTGGCTGATGCTGTTTAAACACTCGGTCTAATTCCGCACGATCGCAAATATCGACTTGCTCGAAAACATATCGATCACTTGACGCTATACTCGCTAACGATTCAAGATTACCTGCATAGGTCAGTTTATCCACATTAATGACGCTATCTTGAGTGCTATTGATGATATGGCGCACTACTGCAGAGCCGATAAAACCAGCGCCACCTGTGACTAGAATTTTCATTGAAATGCTTCCAAGAGCTATTTAATAACCTAAATATCAGTCCGACCTAACTTTAATGGATAATTATAACGGAAATCACGGCGTTGAGGCGGATGAAGTGTATCAAAAACGGATAGTCTATTTATGGGTTGCGATACCCAATCAACCTTAACTATCTGATTGACTGAATCAAACCCCATATAAATTGAGATGTAAAATAACGAATGTAACCGAACGCTATACTCAATTTACGCCTTAAAAAACACTTTAAATGCCATTAAAAAGTGATCACTAAAACGAGGCATTACAAGCATTAAAAAAGCAGCAAATAGATTGCTGCTTTTTTATAATCAAATAGCGGTGGTTAATCACCTAACCGACGCGAACTAAACGCTAACGTCATAGCTTAACTGCGCGCCTAGACAATGCTGTCCGCTGTTGTTAGGCGCGAACCGCTTTCGCTATATGTTCTGCTTGTGCTAGTGACATTTCAGGATCGGTTGATTCAACCATCACACGAATAAGCGGTTCAGTGCCCGATTTACGTAATAACACACGGCCGTTATCAGCAAGTACCGCTTCGGCTTCAATCACTGCTTGTTTTACGGCGGCTGAAGCAATAATTTCATCTGCGTTATTAGCGGTTAAACGCACATTAAGCAGTACTTGAGGTAACTTTTTCATACCCGATACAACCTCAGCTAATGATTGCCCCGATTGTAATACCGCTTGCAGCACTAATAATGACGCCACAACAGCATCGCCGGTAGAAGCATGGTCAAGGTGTAAAATATGCCCAGAACCTTCACCGCCAATGCGCCATCCAGTCTGTTTTAATTGTTCAACCACATAACGGTCACCCACTTTGGCGCGTTTAAATGGAATGTCCATTTCTTTTAAGGCTATTTCAAGACCAAGGTTAGACATTAACGTGCCGACCACACCGCCTGTCATTGTGCCTTGCTGCTTGGCAGATTTTGCCAAAATATATAAAATTTGATCGCCGTCCACTACACGGCCATTGTGATCAACAAACATCACTCGGTCTGCATCACCGTCCATCGCAATGCCCAAGTCTGCTTCATGTACCATCACAGCTGTTTGTAAACTGTCTAAATGGGTCGCGCCGCAATACTCGTTAATGTTGGTACCATTAGGCTTGTCATTAATGCTAATCACTTCAGCACCTAATTCACGATACACATTCGGCGCGATATGATACGCCGCACCGTTAGCACTATCGACGACAATTTTCAGCCCCGCTAAGGTTAAATCTTTCGCAAATACGCCTTTGCAAAACTCAATGTAACGTCCCGCAGCATCATTAATTCGGCGCACTTTGCCTAACAATTCAGATGAAACACATTCCATCGCATTATGATTTAACGCCTGGTCGAGTAACGCTTCAATTTCAAGCTCTTGCTGATCATTGAGCTTAGTGCCCGAATTTGAGAAAAACTTAATGCCGTTATCATAAAAAGGATTGTGCGATGCACTGATCACCACCCCGGCATCGGCTCTAAAGGTCGAGGCTAAATACGCCACCGCCGGCGTTGGCATAGGGCCAATAAGAGCCACGTTGACACCAGCAGCAGACAAGCCTGCCTGCATAGCCGATTCAAACATATAACCACTGCTACGGGTATCTTTACCAATCAACACTTCTTTGGTACCGGTTGAGGCTAAAACCTTACCAGCAGCCCAACCTAACTTCATTGCAAAATCAGGCGTTATCGGAAACGTTCCCACCTTTCCACGAACACCATCGGTGCCAAAATACTTACGAGACATAAAAAACTCCAATCTAAAAAATTAAGTACCTAGGGCGTGACTTCGTCACTGCTAGAGTCTAGGACGTGACTTCGTCACTGCTAGGTTCTAGGACGGACTTCGTCACTGCTAGGTTCTAGGACGGGCTACGTCCTGCTAGGTTCTAGGACGGACTACGTCACTGCTAAGAGTCTAGGAACTCGCTGGCTCGCCAGAGAGCGGACTACGTCCGTTTAGGTTCAATGCTCCACCTGCCGTCATCCTCAAATGCTTTTATTGGGGATCCAGGTGTTGCTGTAAATTCTAGGTCCTAGAAGACCGAAGGTCGTTCTAGCAGCCGTAGGCGCCCCATTCTTATAATCTATCCGCGTAGCGTCCTAGCAGCGATCTAGGCATTTAGCTAATTGCAAAAAGCAGAAAGCAAAAAACCAACTTGATATAAGTTGGTTTAAAAGCACATGATAATTAAGTGTTACTGTTCAAGCAGAATCTTTTCAACGCTTTTTTTGAAATCCGCGCCTAACTTAGCATCGCGCAAACCATATTCAACAAAGGCATTCATGTATCCTAGTTTATCACCGCAATCATGGGACTTACCCGTCATGTTAAAGGCTTCAACAGTGTCTTGCTCAATCAGCATATCAATCGCGTCAGTTAACTGAATTTCATCACCTGCACCCGCGGGTGTTTTAGCCAGTAATCGCCAAATCTTTTCAGATAATACATAGCGGCCAACAACCGCAAGATTAGATGGCGCTTCACCTATCTCAGGTTTTTCAACCATGGCTTTAATTTTAGCAGAATCACCGGGTGCGATCTCAACACCATTACAATCGGCAATCCCGTATTTATTAACGTCACTTTCTGGCACTGGCGCAACCATAATTTGGCTAGCGAAGGTTGCTTTATAGCGCGCGATCATCGCGGCTAGGTTTTCAGTTTTTTGATCTGCAGTGTATTCATCTAAAATAACATCAGGTAACACTACTGCAAAGGGGTTATTACCAATACACGGGTAAGCACATAATACAGCATGCCCTAAGCCTTTCGCTTCACCTTGACGCACATGCATAATGGTCACGTCTTTAGGACAAATCGCTTGTACTTCTTCAAGTAGCTGACGTTTTACGCGCTTCTCTAACGTTGATTCAAGCTCATAGGATTTATCAAAGTGGTTTTCAATCGCATTTTTACTGGCGTGAGTCACTAATACAATTTCTTTCACACCCGCAGCCACACACTCATTAACAATGTATTGAATTAACGGTTTATCAACTAAAGGCAACATCTCTTTCGGAATGGCTTTGGTCGCTGGCAGCATACGGGTACCTAAACCCGCTACAGGAATTACAACTTTCATCTAAAACCCTTTAAATTCAGAATACTTGATAAATGATGACAGGCTAAAATCAATCATTACGCTTTAGCCAAGTAATAATTTGCCAGACATGAGCAAGAGCCCAGTTGTAAGAGGCAAATAATGCAATAAATAAGCTAAACATTATCCACTCTGGTACCTGATAAAACTCACCAGCCATACCACATAATGCTAATAATAAAGACAACAGCGTAATTCTAACAAGCGTCTGTTTACGGTTGTAACCGGCACGCTCAAAGATATGATGTAGATGATCACGATCAGGTTTAAACGGAGAGAATCCTTTTTTGATCCTTCGGTACATAATGGCAGTCATGTCCATTAAAGGTATCGCAATGAGGTACAACGCCGTGACAGGCGAAAAGACAACCTCATTCAGCACTGTACCCTGATGTACATTATAAGATTGGGTACCTAAGACTAACAACCACACTACGGTTAGCCCTATCAACATACTGCCTGCATCGCCCATGAATATTTTTTGTACTGATACAAAAGGCCAACGAAGATTGAAAAATAAATAAGCAAGGATAGCGGCATCAAAAAGTAAAGGTAACAAAAACCAATCATTTCCAGCACGATAAAATAGTACTGATAAAGATGTAAAAGTGACAAGACTCAGCATTCCCGCTAGGCCATCGATTCCATCAACCATATTGAAAGCATTAATCGACCCTATCACGGCAATAACCGTGACTAAAATACCAACATAGCCGAGTTTACACTCAAAAAAATAAAAAATATCACCCAACGTAGTCAGGTAAAATCCTGCACCAAAAATAAGTATTGAGGCCACAAGAACTTGAGCAACGAGCCGTAGCCGCACAGATAAATCATAACGATCGTCCAGTACGCCAATGAAAAGAATTAATGCAGACGAAATAAGATATAAATTGAGGGTTTGACTACTTTTAATGAACAGCCCTGATGCGAGTAACACACTGCAAAAAATAGCAATTCCACCTATCAGGGGGATAGCACCATCGTGGCATTTACGCTCATTAGGTACATCTAATAAGCCAACCTTGGCAGCAATAGGTTTGAATACTAAAATGGCCGTAAAACTAAATATAAAAGCTGTTATAAAAGGAACTAAATAATCCATCATCTCATCCTTAAGTACTTATAAAACTACTTATTATAAAACCTAACATTGTAAAAAGTCATTTAACGCGAGGTATCCTACCACCTTTGGCGGTAGTTAGCTGTCTGGTATTATAATTATGCTGACATAAATTAATAGCTAAATAAGTCATTCGTGTGATGGCTGAGTAAACGTAAAGGTTTTATGCAGAAAAGCCGTTATTCGCCAAATGTTTGCAATGACAGAGAAATAAATAGCAAAAGTCACTAAGAATGAAAAAAACATGATTGATTCAGGCACATTATACAACTCTGACATAATACCAACGCCAGCCATTACAGATGCTAATAGACAAATAACCAGTAATGACAGACTTGACGATAAACCAATGCGCTGACAAATATGATGTAGATGTTCTCTATCAGGTTTGAAAGGCGATTGCCCCTTTCTGATCCTTCTGGTCATAATACAAACCATGTCCATCAGCGGTAATGCAATAAACCATAAGGCTGTTACAGGGCGAATAACCAGCACATTTTCGCCTTGGCTAGCTTCAATCAATAACCAGATAGCCGTAAAACCGATAAACATACTGCCAGCATCCCCCATAAACACCTTGAATCGACGACCAAACGGAAAGCCTAAGTTCAGCATGATATAGGGGAGCATCGCACCAACGAACAGCATGCAGTAAAGCGCTAAATAGTCCTTGCCGGCAAGATAAAACATTAAACCAAGGGCTGAGAATGTCACAGAAGCTAGACCACCTAACAAACCATCAATGCCGTCAACCATATTAAAGGCATTAATGGCCCCGATGACCGCAAAAATGGTGACGATATAACTCATATAAGTTGGAATAACTAACGCCGAATCACTGAACATAGCACCAAGGTAATGCAAACTTTTATAACCAACCAAAATCATCGCAAGTGAAATCCCCGCCTGCACCACCAAGCGAGACTTAAAACTTAAATCGTACCTATCATCTAACGCCCCCAAGACAATGAGCACGGTTGAACATGCAACGTAAAGCTGCAAAGCATGAGTGATGGGAAAAAGCACGAACAAGGCAATCATTAAGGTAAAATAAATTGAAATACCGCCAACGAGTGGGATCTGACCCACATGGTGTTTACGCTCATTGGGCTTATCCACTAATCCAACCCGTTTAGCCAACTTCCTGAAAGCAAACAGACTGATAAAAGAAAGGCAGAAAACAAAAATGACTGAAGTGGTAGTGGGCATATATGACTCTGGCTGATGGAGAATTAAACACATCGAAAAACATAAAATGATTGTGCTGAAAATAAAAATGTAAACTATGGTGAATTGAAAATAAAAGGGGTAATTTAAGCAAAAAAAGGGTGAGAACAAGACAAAAAGTGTCTCAGAACCGTCTCACCCTGTTCGTATCACATTGACTAATATGACAATATCATTTCGGCCTAATAGGGTTGACTATTGATAATGTGTAGCGTTAATCAGCACCAAACAAATCTCGAGTATAAACTTTATCAGCCACATCTTTGATTTCATCAACCATACGGTTTGATACAATGACATCTGAAGTGGCTTTAAACTCTTCAAGTGACTTAATGACTTTTGAATGGAAAAACTCAGTCTCTTCAAGTACAGGCTCGTACACCACAACCTCAATACCTTTGGCTTTCAAGCGTTTCATGATCCCTTGTATACTTGATGCTCTAAAGTTGTCTGAACCAGCTTTCATAATTAAACGGTAAATGCCGACAACCTTAGGTTCACGCTTAAGAATTGACTCCGCAATAAAGTCTTTGCGAGTAGTGTTAGAATCAACAATTGCACCAATAATATTATTAGGCACATCAGCATAATTTGCGCGAAGTTGCTTGGTATCTTTGGGTAAGCAATAGCCGCCATAGCCAAACGAAGGGTTGTTATAATGATTTCCTATGCGCGGATCTAAACTAACCCCTTCAATAATTTGTCGAGAATTTAAACCATGAGATTCAGCATAGGTATCTAACTCATTAAAGTAAGCAACTCGCAATGCCAAGTAGGTATTAGAAAAAAGTTTAATGGCTTCCGCTTCAGTTGAGTTAGTGAACAATACATCAATATTTTCTTTTACTGCACCTTCAACTAATAAATTAGCAAACACTCTAGCCCGCTCACTTTGTTCACCAACGATAATACGCGACGGATAGAGGTTATCGTGTAATGCTTTACCTTCACGTAAAAACTCAGGTGAGAAAATTAGATTATTACAACCCAATTGCTGTTTGATGCTCGCGGTATATCCAACTGGAACGGTAGATTTAATTATCATTATAGCCGATGGATTAATCGCCATAACATCATTAATTACAGACTCAACTGAGAAGGTATTAAAGTAATTCGTTATTGGATCATAATCTGTAGGAGTGGATATAATTACATAGTCAGCATTTTTATAAGCTAAATTCTTATCTAGCGTAGCTGTGAAGTTCAATGATTTGTTTGTTAGAAAGTCTTCTATTTCTGTATCTGCGATAGGAGAGATACCTTGATTAAGCATGGATATTTTTTCTGCAATAATATCAACCGCAATCACTTCATTGTGTTGCGCTAATAACATAGCGTTTGAAAGGCCTACATAGCCTGTGCCTGCGATAGCAATTTTCATGACAAAACCTTAATAATTTTTTTAACTCATAATGAATTCGGAAATTTCTTCTGATTTGAAAAAAGAAATCTTCTCAAAAGGTACAAACTGAAAACCCTTGGTCATTTCAATAAAACGACCAATATCAGCGACATCCGAACATACAAGAGCGTGTTTATTTATAGCCATATAATTTGCAATATCAGACTGATGTTTATCAACTCTTTCAAAATTAGGCACAATTATTATTTTTTTGTTCATTTCTAATAATGTATATATAGAACCTGCACCAGCATGTGTGATAATCAAATCAGCAGAGTCATATAATTCATTGATCTCATTTGCGAATGAAAAAAAAGAACCATTTCGGGGTGAATATTCACCACTATCGGATACTTGAAAAGTAAAATTTAATATTTTATTTTTCCCAGCATAATTATCAACATTAATAATCAAACTATCAAACTTAGTTGTTCCTACAGTGACAAATATATTCACAGTAACCCCGCATAAATAGCCTTAGGATAAATTTTTATTAACTCTTTATTCTGGATATAAAAACGGTCAGAAATATAGTACATAAGGCTACCAGTGAAGGACTTTGTTGTGAATCTAGACCAAGTTTCAATATGAACGATCTTTGCACCTCTTAATTTGAAAAACAAAGAAACAAGAAAACAAAGCCCTGGTCCAGTAGATATGACCACATCAACCTTATGTTCATGGTTTACTTTAAAAAGACTTTTCAAAACGGTTAAAGGACCAAAATTAGAAAATATTTCCATATGGTTATTCTTATTTCTAACCTCTCCGGTGACATAATGACAAGATGACCATGTTGGATTTATTGTATTATCCGAAATCGAAATTAACTTAGAATCAGCCAAAAGAGGTTTAATTTTTGGAACAAGTCGGTTCATTTGTGCGGAATGACCACCTACACCATAAGTTAGCAGTATTTTTTTTGTTGAGTTCATACACTCCCCTCAAAAGATTAAGCAATTTAGTCACAAAGTTAAAATTAAAAATGAGTAAAATTGACGACGGGACGTAGGTACGATCAATGATACTAATTAAACACATATAATAAAAATGAATAGATACGTAACAAAACATGAAAAACTGAAAGTACAACGAAGTTTAGCTGTTCTTCCACTATTTTAGAATCATACTATTTGGCTGTAGTAATCGCATTGTTTTGGGGTTTTGACAGGTAAATCCATAAACAGAATGACACAATTGGATTGCTGCACTTCAGAGTTTTTGGTGACTAAATGACCATTATAACTATTAGAGATGTATGATTCAGGACCAGGACAATCGAATGTAAGCGCAGTCCCGCTCCAAGCTAAAGTATCTATACCAATCAGCCATGTCATTCTGTACGTCATAGTGTGGAAAATAAAATAAATCCTACTTCTAAATTGTGTTCCTTCAACTTCACTAACCTATCAAGTTACTTAATTTGAAGAAGTCTGTTCAGGATAAATTTTATTACCTTAAGATAGTATTGAATCGCCTAAAAAAATTTAATTGTAGAAGCAAGCCTGCTCATTTAACAAATATACACAAAACATTAATTTACTTATAGTTAAGCACCTTTAAACTTTAGATGAAATTTCATTTAATTTATTCGACAAGACTTTTAAAGTTCGACATGAATTATATCTATTTAAAACAGTGTTTCTAGACTGATTAGACATCATTCCAAAACTCAACTTATCCATTAAAATATATTTTTTCATACACCTAACAAAATCAGAAGGATCTTTAAAAATGAAACCATTCTCACCACTGGATATGTACTCCCTAAATGCTGGGATATCTATACACATAGCAATACCACCAGTAGACATAAATTCCAACGGAACTAAACCCAAACTCTCGTATTCTGATGTTTGAATTAGGATATCATTCTCTTTATAAATTTGACGGAGTTGCTTCTGAGATGCTAATTCAAGGTACTTGACATTGTAGCCTTTAAGCTCTTTTTTCAATGTAATACTTAAGGGGCCAGATCCAACAACAGTAACTTCAACAAATTGAGAGTATTCTGGGCATTCGTGGTAAAAACTTTTAATGCAGTCAGACATAAGTAGTGGACGTTTAACAGGAACTAATCTAGCAACAAATAATATTTTACATGTTCTAGTAACTCTCGATTTAAAGTTAAAAAAATCACAGTCAACACCTCCTGAAGGTGTGATTATCACTTTATCTTCTTTAAGTTTATATGTCTTAGATATTAAATTAAAAAAACTATTTGACGGCAGAACAACTAATTCAGACTTGGAAATAACATTATTATTAATAATTTCTTTTAGTTTAAAAAAATACTTAGACCTCTGCGACTGATTAATTAAATCACCGCCATGGAAATGAGCAATAATTTTAAACTTACGAAAAAGCTTTATAAATAAAACAGGTAGCCCTGTATGCGAAGGAAAATGAAGATAAACACAGGATGGCTTATACTTAATTATGGAGTAGATAATATTAATATAAAAATTGATATATCCGATTAATTTAAAAAAACGTTTATTTTCTATTTTAGATATTGCCACGATTTTACAATCGTGACCATTATCTATTAATCCTTCAGTTATTTTTTGTACGAAAGTTCCATAAAAAGGAAATTCTTTACTCGGATACATATTACTTACGACAAGGATGCTCATCAAGCGCTCCAACTACATTTATATTATTAGCATTAGGAATTGTAGACATTGCTATGAGTAAGCTCCAAGAAATACTAAGCATACCTGAAGTCCAAACATGACCTGCAATAAAAGCAAAAATAAGAAGTGAAAAATTAACAACAAGAGCGGCTGCGCCAAAAGGGTTATTTAGATTTTTAATTGAATAAGCAAGTGTGCATATTGAAAAAACTACCATAACAATAACAGCTAGAACACCATAAAGATTGTATACATCAATAGGATCTATTTCAAGAAGATATTTACCTATACTTTTATCTACGAAAGTAGAACCGTAACCGAAGAAGGATATAGCCCAACCATTACTATCATTAAAGTGCTCAAATAATTGTGTAACCCAAACATCTCGTCCTGAAAATATTAAACGTAATAATCCCCCATTAGAGAAATTGTATATTATCTTACCAATAGCTGGAATTGAAGATAAACTATCTACTAGATTAACCACACCAAGTGCAATTAAACTTATAACGACTAAGAAAAATATTATAAATTTACTTGTAAAAATCTTTTTCCTCTGGGAAATGACTAGTAAAGCAAAGGGTAGAAGTACAGAAAAGACAATACCAGATTTAGTTCCAATTGAAAATCCAATTAAAACAACCAGTATTGAATAAATAAAATATACTTTTTTAGTTCTAAAATTAAGTATAGTTTGAAGCTTAAAGGAGCTTAGTACTATAAAAAGGGCGCTTAATTCATTACCAGCAAAGAAATAACCTTTAAAACCAACTTGGGAGCTAGCATATGTAGAAAATCCGAAACCTAAATATCCAGAAAGAACATTGATTACAACAACCCAAAAACCCAAATTAAGACAAAGGTAAGCGTTCTTATTAAATGACGAACGCCCCGTATTTTTTAACTCAATAAAAAAAAGAGTAAATAATATAATTGAAAAAAATTTAAGGCCAATTGTCATCTCATAAGTTAAAGCATCTTTTCCGAAAAACAAAAATTTAAAATAAGAAACAAATAAAATATAATATAGGAATGAGATTAAAAAGATGAAAGAAACAAAGTTAGCCCTCATGATCACAATCATACACAGTACAATAAGTATCGATTTATATAAAAGTGAAATTTTAAGGTCTACACCTACTTGCAGAGAAAAGAAACCTGATAAAAAATCAAGTAAAACCGAGGGAATAATAATAAACCAGCACACACTGCTCAGTGATACTTTATATTTCCTTTTTTCAGCACAACTAATATTATTTTTAACCAACTATCGCACCTATAGGAATTAAGACTCGTAGATAATAATAGTAATAATTGAAGTCAGTATTTTATTACCGTCAATCATTAGGAAAAATAAGCAATGCATCCCAATGTTTTTTTATTGTATTAAAATCGTAACGAGTTGCCAACGTCAAAGCATTCTCGGAGTAATATTGAAAATTATTCTCGATAAGTTTGATTGCATTATGGAAATTTTTTTCGTCCCAAGTCTTATCAATTATAACGCCATTATTTGTTACAATATCAGGAACAGAAGCATATGTATTCCTAATTATTATTGGCAAACCTCTTGACATAGCTTCGATCAGCGTAATCCCATACCCTTCACTTTCACTATTCATAACAAATATACTATGATCATCTAATACATTTTTCACTTTACTAACTGGACCGTTTATAGTCACATTTTGTAAGTTGGTAGCAAGATTCACTAATAACGCTTTGTCTGGTCCATCACCGTAAACATTCAAATGATAGTCAGGCAAAGAAGACATAGCATTTATAACAAGGTCTATTCTTTTTATAGCGTTATCATATCGCGCAATGATCACAATCTTCTTATTATTTTTAACTTTAGGATGGTCAATAATTTTAATAGGTGACATATGTCTGATGCAATGCAACCGCGAGTCTTCGAGTAAAAGAGCTTTTTTTAATATCGTTTTCTCAAAACTTGATAAGCAAATAACATCATAATACGAAGTTATTATCTTTAGTAATTTTATGTCATTATTTATTAATAATTTATTGTTTAGTAGAACATCTTTGTGCGTATGCTGCACGATAAACTTAGGAGATTTTACCTGCATAAATATGGGAATAAAATGGTCAAAATGTAAATTAACTATTAACACATCATATTTTAAGTCTAGTGCACTTATTCTATTAGATAGAAATCGGCGAGCTATTTTTTTAGAAATACAAAATAACAATGAGAAAAGAAAATACCCTAACCACTTATGTTTAAAAATATAGTAAATATTATTTACATTTTTCTTTTTAAAGCGATCATAACTTACTAGAAACATTGTTTCTGGATACATTTTTTGTATATTTTTAGAAAAAGTCTCTATTCCCCCAATGCCATTTGGGTCAGTGCCAACTATAAGTACTTTCATTATTCACCAATAAATATTGAGTTGATTCAGCAAACATTGTGCAAAAATTTTTGCATTTGCTTTTTTACTCTCACAATTTCCGCTTCATCTATGTGCTTTTCAGAACATAGTGAAATCAAAGTAGCTACACTCTCTGTGCAATCAGGAGTATATGACATGAAATCTTTAGCTAATGTACCAAGGTGATAGTCATCAAATTTGAAACCGTCACCTAAAACACGGTCTGAGACTTTAATCCACTTATTAGGAATTAAATATGAGTCAGAAGCAATTAGTCCATGTAAGGAGGACGAAATAATATTTTCACATGATAATAGGTCATCAATAAATTCCTCATGTCCTTGTTGAACGTTAATAATTTTTATACCTAATTTTTTGCAGTGCAAAGTAAAATCAGAGTTTTTTTCTGTATAATGTGGTATAAATCCAATATTAAATTTCTTATCTATTTTTGGTTTGTAGTAATCACTGATGAGCAGACCCAAGTCACCATATGACTCTGGTACATATAAACCTAATTCAATTAACCTCTTTCGTGTATTTGGCCCTCTTACAAATAGAATATCACCAATATTATTTTTATTCACAATAGCATTGTTTGATATTAAACCTGCGCCGTATATATTTACTTTTATATTTTTAGGGATAAATTGAATGATACTTCCTATAGGTAAAATCACATCCCCAAAACTAATACGATTAAGTTTAACAATTTTTTTATTAGTAGCTTTAGAAAGGATAAAATAATTTATGTCATCCCCCCAATTCATGTGTACTGGGTATTTTGATGTAAAAAAAGAAAATAATACATCTTCTTTCTTCAAATATTTGTGATTTATGAGATTGATAATATCTTTTAGATAGTAGCCAACTGTGCCAATAATATCATTTTTTAAGTATTTTAGAATACCTATGTTTTGCAACACTGCTTTCAAAATAAGAATGTTGAGTTTATTAGGAACTTTTTTAGATTTAAGTTTTGAAAATAACTTAATAAAATCAACTAACTTTTGAAATTGTTTACCTTTCAAAAGTTTTTCTTCTTCAATCAAAATTAAATCTGATTTTAATATATGTAGTATATTTGAAGACGTGACATCATACATATTTATTTCGTGATAAACGTTAACGACCTTCTTTCGATTAGAAACTAGCGACACTTCACCAGCAACAAAAGCTCTAGCTAATATTATTTTTTCAAAAGTAGCTACATCACATTCAGTAAGTATATCAAACGATTCGAATACTTGCTTTTTAAGCATAAAACTCGTATTGATTAAAATTGGAAGTCGAGCCTCTACATAAGTATCTATAGATACATACATTTCATCTTTAATATAATTATCAACATACAAAGCACCTACTGCACGCTCTTTTGATGAAATACTGTTAAGCATGTTAATAATATCTAATTCATAGCCAACCCTAGTAATAACAATAGTGTCAGAACTCGCTTTTTCGACAAATTCATTTATACTTGAAACTTCATTTATTGTATTAATAGGATCTTTATAAAAATAATTATTATGCAGCACCATTATTTGATCACATTGCGATGAATAGCTATTAATAGCGTTAATAACTTTGTTTTGTTCATTAGTTTCACTAATTAACAGTAGTGATACAGACATTGAAACTCCCACTTAAATACCTTGCGATGTAACATTAGATGTCAATAATCACCGAATGTACTGGATATAATATTAACAAAGAACATTACTAAATAAACTATAGTAATTTTATCACCACAATAACAAATTTAGATAACATTAATATTTCTAAAAATTAATCAACTGTTCGACTTTAATTTTTTAATCATATCCAATGTTAATCTTAGTGATTTAAATTTAAAGATATATGATAAAATAATATATAAAAATAAAGAGAAAATACCTATTACTATTAAATCAAGAGCACTACTTAAATTTAAATAAATTTGTAAATACCAAACGTTTAAAGCAATAATTGTAGAAAGAAGTAAGCTAGGCAAAAAATCACGTACTTGTTGAAATAAATTATAATCAATCAATTTATTTGATAAATATACACTTGGATAATAATTTAGAATTTGACTACATATTTGACCAACTAATATAGCCAACACACCATACTCATAAGTAAAGTATAAAGTTAAAAAACCAGTTGTTTTTTTAATAATTTCTAAATATAAGTACCAATCCGTTTTCCCTTTAATTTTTATTATGTTTAAGTTTACAGAAATAATGGGAATAGCAAGACAGGATAAACACATCAATTGTAAATATGGAACTGCAGGTAACCACTGTTCAGGCAGTACAACCTTAAAAATCAATTCAGATAGAGCAACAAAGATCAACAGAACTGGGTAAAAAACAAATGTCATCACTTGGATTATTTTTTGAAAAGCTATTTTTAATCGCTCTGGTTCATTTTGAATCGAAGATAATGCAGGAAATGTTACAGATTGAATTGAAGTAATTAATTGACTGATAATAAGCTCCTTAATCCTATCAGCAAAAAAATAAAGACCAGCTAAGCTGACAGTAAACATTTTTGCGATTAACATCACAAAAATATTCTTGTAGATAGTATCTAAAATACTAGAAAGAAACAATTTGTAACCATAGGTATACATTTCAATAAACGATACTTTATCAAAAGTCAAACTAGGTCGCCAAGAGGTTTTTACCCATAAGAAAATCGATATAAACAGGGAAGATATTAATGTCTGAGAAATCAAAGACCATACACCAAGTCCTACATAAGCTAGGATAACAGCGCTTAAACCTGATAACATAGTAGCAGGTACATTGGCTTTCAATAATGTTTTGAAATCTATTTCTTTCGTAAATATTGCACTAGGAACAACTTGAAATGCATTAAATATTATCGAAATTGAAGCGACACGTAATAATAATATAAGCCTTTCTTCACCATAAAATGAAGCTACGTAGGGCGCAGAAACGAATAGTACAGAATATGCTAAAATAGCAAAAATAAAATTTGCGTAAAATGCAGTGTTAATATCTAGATTAGTAAGATCAACTTTTCTAATTATGGCTTGCTTAAAGCCAGACTCCATTAAGGCACTACCCAATGCCAAAAATAGAGATATCATCGCTACTAACCCATAATCTTCAGGAGTAAGGAAATAAGCGAGTAGCAAGGTAACGAATACAGATATACCCCGTCGACTAAGTTGTTCCAGAAAATTCCAGAAAAATCCAATAATTGATTTTTTACTTAACATAACGGATTACACTACTTATAATTTTAAAAAATATAAACTTAATTTTAGTAACCCAGTTGAACTTATAATTAGCAAGCTTTATTAATTCATTCTTTTGTTGATTCGTAAGCCGTCTATTTCTGATGACTTTTTCAGTTCTTTTAATTAAAACTTGATCATAAATAACTTTATATTCAAAGTTCATAATTTCATTTAACTTGCGATTTCTTTTAATAAAGCTCTTATAATCCGTTATTAGTGCATCTGAAGATTGAGTAATTGATGAACTCCATGATCCTTCATGCATCGTTCTATATACACACATTCTGTCTGGTAAATAAACTGCTTTAGATTTATATGCACCTAATATTTGAATAGTTGAGTGCCACATACTTTCTGAGAAAAAGTCAGGGTATTTATTAAACCATTCAAGATATAGATATTTTCTTGTAAAAATCGAAGCCATTGGCATAAACCCCCCACTGCACCTCAGTATATCTTCAAACGATTTTGTGGTAATATCTTCTCCATAAAATCCATATTCATCATCTTGAATAACATTATTTGTGTGCAAAGATAAAGCCGGGTGAAAAACCAAATTCACATCCTTAAATTCAATTAAATAATCTAATTGTTTCTGTAATTTAAAATCATCAATCCAGTAATCATCACCTTCACAGCAAGCTATAAATTCGCCAGTAGCCGCGCTAATTAAATTATAGTATGCTGTTTTACCTTCACTATAAATATTTCTTTCCGGATATACTAATTTAAAAACCTCAGGAAACTTTTTAACATAATCACCAATAAGAGCTCTTGACTTATCTGTAGAGCAGTCATCAAATATAACAATCTCTAAGTTGAAACTACCTTTTTGAGATAAGAAAGAATCAATAGATTTATTTAAATACTTCTCATGATTGAAAATTAAACAACAGATACTTATTGTAGGTTTCATATAAAATCAATTTACCAATTTATGTTCTAGAGATATTAAGTTTTTACTTCTAGGTTTTATTCTTTTCACGGGAACACCAGCATAAACAAAATAACCAAAACAACTTTTGTTTACTAAACTAAGTGCACCTATTGCAGCTCCGTCTCCAATTGTTACACCAGGTAAAACTACTGTACCGCAACCTAAAACAACATGCTTACCAATAGATACGTCTTCATGATGTACATTTGTAAACTCTTCCGGCACCATAGGATTAGTCATATATTCACCACTATAGTCATCACTTGAACTATATATAGCGACTTTAGAGGATAAATTACTATAATCTTTTAAAGTTATTTTAGCCGCTCCAATCAGTGAACAATAGACCGCAATATGTATATAACTACCAATCTCGATACCACCTTTACCAGCAGAAAGTACCGAAAAATCGTCAATCCGTACATTATCACCAATTATAATTTTATCTGTTCTATAAAAACTTGCTTTGTCCGAGATGTTCACATTCTCACCTACGGATTTAAAGCCCATTCTTAGTAACTGATCTCTTGTTAGAATTGCCATATAGTCTATTAACCTGTCTCTTGATCAGATCTCATAAGCTCTCGCCATCAGCAATCATTTCTTTCGCGACTCGGTAGCCTACAACATGAGACTGTAATGTACTCCAACCTTCCCAAACCGCCGTCCAGCTTGCGATCCCTGTTCGTTTGGTATCGGTGAAACCACCCAGCTTTGCGATTGATTGATACGCCCATTTCAGACTCGGCGCTCCTTTATCTTTATGCCCTCTAGGCTTATTAAACCGCATTAGCACCTTCCATTCATCTTCTTCGAGCACCGTGTCACAGCGTTGAGCCTCCACTGCTTTGGCCTCCTCAAGCAGCCCTTTTTTACGTAAATAATAAGGGAGGGTGATGGCTTCTCTGAGTTGCAGTAAACGGACGCCGATAAAAGCTAAGATTGAAACCGCTCTTTCTAAATTCTTAGGCTCTGTCATTCTTTGGCGCTCAGCTCCTGCACCCGTTTTCCATGCTTTATGAAAATCTTCAATTCGCCATCTTGCTGTGTAAATATCAATAATATGAAGTGCTTGAATTAACGTATCGATTGGCTCTGTTGTTAATAGCACCCAGCGCAACGGCTCAGTAACGCTTTTTGATGTTTTTTCTTGAGCGTACACCACGTTTACTGGCTGAGTCTCACCTTTCGTTTTGAACGTAACCTGTGCCACTTTAATTGTTAGCTTGGCTTTTCTTGCCACGCGGTTTACAGGCTTCCCTTTACTATTTTTTGTCCCTTTCTGGGCGATATCGATAGTGTATTCACCCAGTTCGGCTTGTGATTCAAGATGTTCAAATAACGTAGCGTCAGTCTCTATCAGCGTTCTAGAATGTTTCGCTCGAACAACGAAACGTTCATTATGCTGCTGTTTATCTTGAATATAACTCAGTATGTCTGCTTCTCTATCACACACTGAAATGACACGTGACATGATGTCTCCCAAGCGTTGACGGCAGAAATAGGATGCTTCTGACCACTTACCACTTTCTTTTTCGTCAGCATCTTCAGGATTATTAGGACGAAGCCAGTATTCTTGATGAATGAGCCCGATAGTCTGAGTCGTGAAGCTGTCTAATAGCAGGGTTGAATGAACCCACCAACCACGTGATTTATCTGTCGTCGTCCCCAGTTTTCCAAGCTCTTCTGCTACTTGATGTTTGTAACTCAACGCAGTGGTGTCATCAATGGCTAATATCTCAGCATAGGGCTGGGCAAGCTCTGCAGTATGTTGAAAACCAGAAGCTCTGATCACTTCTGGAGAAATGTTGTCATTACGGATCAATCGATAAGCCCCTTCAATTTTAGCTTCATTACCTCGACATGATAAAGCGATCGACTTACCGCTACAACGCGCCATGTCGGCAGCGACTTCGATGACACGGTCAGTGCGACGCGAGTCACCAAATGAACCGTTTTTAAAGTGATTGTATGACCATTGCTCTGGGTTGAAAATTGACATCATTAATCTGCAAGTTGATTGAGTTACCAGATCTGATCATCGATTTGTCACAAAGTTCATTTTGCTTCAGATTTGTGTAGAAGAGTCAGGTCTATTAACCTTTAAGAGCTAGCTTAATAATGTTTGTAACCTCTAATACGTCACTTATTTTTAAATAATAGTGAAGAGGTAAACAGAGAATACCCTCTGAAATCTTTCTACTTTCTATAGCGCTAAATGTTTTTTGTTTTTTGTATGCAACATCGAGAGATGGTGTAAAATATCGTCGGTGCTGTACACCACTTAAATTAAGGTTTTCAATTACTTTATTAAGTAACTCTTTATTTTCTATATAAATGGGCATATAAGCACCGTTGTAACTTCCCTTAATATGCCAATCAGGCATTTTAACATAGTCTTTTAGTTCTTGCCTATAGAGTTCAAATAACTCTACTCGATGTTTCGTAACTTGATCTATTTCATCAAGTAAGGTTAAACCAACAGCACATTGATATTCATTTAACTTTGCGTTGATACCTGGTTCTCCTAAATCACCATTGGCATCAATTCCGAAATTTATTAGCTGTTTGGCTTTCTCGTAGTCAGATTTATTTTTAAAAACAATTGCTCCACCTTCAACAGTATGGAATAGTTTAGTTGCATGAAAACTTAAGGTACTTGCATCGCCATAATTAAGAACGGATTCGCTACCGACTTTTACATTAAAAGCATGAGCTGCATCATAGATAACTTTCTTATTATATTTTAGTGCTACTTGGCTTATAGCATCAACATCACAAGGATTACCATATACATGTGTTGCTACAATGCCATCATATCTGGGCTCTATACTTAAAGCTTTACCAAGTGCTTCTGGACATAAATTGTATGATTCTGAATCTATGTCACTAAACGCTATGTCTATACCTTGCCACAATAGAGAGCTTGTAGTCGCAACAAAACTAAACGGTGTAGTGATAGCAGAATTAATATCAAGCGCTTTACAAGCTACTTGAAGTGCAAGTGTTCCATTTGATACAAGTAATAAATTCTTAACACCTAAATAAGATTCTAATTTTTGTGTCAATATTTCATGAAGTGGACCAAAATTTGTGTACCATTCATTATTATTCACTTGCTCAAGATATTTAGTTAATTTATCAAGTTCAGGTTTAAGTGGTTTGTTCAATAAAATATTCATATTTATTCTTTAATTAATTCGAGCAAATATTGACCGTAATTATTTTTTAATAATGGTTTTGCTAATCTCGCTATGTCTAATTTATCCAACCAACCATGATTAAAAGCTATTTCCTCTAGACAAGCTATTTTATATCCTTGACGCTTCTCTATTGTTTCAACAAAGGTAGCAGCTTCGAGTAAACTGTCGTAAGTACCAGTATCCAACCAAGCAAAACCACGTCCTAATAACTCAACATTTAAATCCTCAAGTTGTAGGTAAGCTTGATTGATAGATGTGATCTCTAACTCACCTCGCTCTGATGGCTGAACATTTCTAGCAATATCTATAACGCGATTATCGTAAAAGTAAAGACCAGTAACTGCAAAATTAGATTTTGGTTTATCAGGTTTCTCTTCAATACTAATCACTTTTTGATTTTGATCAAACGCTACCACACCAAAACGTTCGGGATCTTTTACTTGGTAACCAAAAACAGTTGCTCCTGATATTCTAGAAGAAGCTTTCTTGAGTATTGGAGAAAAACCTTGACCCCAGAAAATATTGTCACCTAAGGCAAGACATACACTACTGTCACCAATAAATTCTTCACCAATGATAAATGCTTGCGCTAGACCATCTGGTTTATTTTGTATGGCATACTCAAGCATAATCCCGAAATCAGAACCATCACCTAACAAGCGTTCAAAAGATGATTTATCTTCAGGCGTTGTAATAATTAATATTTCACGAATACCAGCTAGCATTAATACTGAAATAGGATAATAAATCATTGGTTTGTCATAGACAGGCAATAACTGTTTAGACACGCCCTTCGTAATAGGATAAAGACGAGTCCCTGAACCGCCCGCTAAAATAATGCCTTTCATAGTAAAATCAGTTCCTAGATAAATAGATCCTAGGTTAAAGAAAAACTAGGACATTAAAACAAAGTAATAAAAGAGATTAAATGCCTAACCGATCGCGTTTGTAAGTGCCATTTTGTACATGTTGACACCAAGTTTGGTTAGTTAAGTACCACTCGATGGTTTTACGCAAACCAGTTTCAAAAGTCTCTTGTGGTTGCCAGTTAAGCTCTTTACTCATTTTATTTGCGTCAATCGCATAACGACGGTCGTGCCCGGGTCTGTCTGTTACGTAAGTTATTTGATCTGCATAAGGAGTATCTTTTGGCACTAGAGTATCTAAAATACTACAGATGGTCTGTACCACTTCCAGGTTCTGCTTTTCATTATGACCACCAATATTGTAAGTCTCGCCTATTTTACCGGACGTCACTACTTTATAGAGTGCACGAGCATGGTCTTCTACATAGAGCCAATCACGTATTTGATCACCTTTGCCGTAGATTGGAAGTGGCTTCCCTTCTAACGCATTGAGGATCACTAAAGGGATTAACTTCTCTGGAAAATGATACGGACCATAGTTGTTAGAGCAGTTAGTCACAATGGTTGGTAAACCGTATGTCCGTAACCAAGCTCTGACTAGGTGGTCACTTGATGCTTTCGATGCAGAATAAGGGCTGCTTGGTGAATAAGATGTGTTTTCAGTAAATAATGGCAGCGTTTCATTAGAGCTCAGGCCATATAGATCATCTGGGTGAGGTAAATCACCATAGACTTCATCTGTTGAGATATGATGAAAACGAAATGCTTTCTTGGCATCGGTTGATAAAGTGTTCCAATATTCGCGAGTCGCTTCAAGTAGCGTATAGGTGCCTACGATATTGGTTTGAATAAAATCTGATGGTCCAGTGATAGAACGGTCCACGTGAGACTCTGCAGCTAAATGCATCACAGCATCTGGCTGGTGTTGTTTGAAGACTCTATCTAACTCAGCGCGATCGCAAATGTCGACTTGCTCGAAAACATAACGTTCACTTGACTCAACACTCACTAATGATTCAAGGTTACCAGCATAGGTTAATTTATCGACATTAATGATGCTATCTTGGGTGTTATTAATGATATGACGCACTACTGCAGAGCCGATAAAACCAGCTCCACCTGTGACTAAAATTTTCATTTGTATGTTTCCGAGAGGTCTTGATTAGCCTAAATAGAGGTCGTTTTAGGCGAGGTGAATTGAGTAGATACAATTTCCGATCTCAGCCTTATAAATCATGGTGAGACACTTTTAATTCATTTTGAGACAGGTCAATCTTCGCTAACCTGCATAGAGCCTAGGTTTTACGGTTTTCTTGAAAACCGTCCCAATAGGCTCATCTTTTTAATCTTCTTTTCTAACAAAATATCTAATTAATACCCACATGACACCTAACATACCACCCAGCATTGTGCCTAACACACAGATTAACGCTCGTTTAGGCTTTGATTTTTCTTCTGGTATTAATGCTGGGTCGATGGTTTTAAATACGTATTCATCGCGAACTTCTGCAAACATAATTGTTTTAGCTTGCTCTTCTATCAACTTATATAAAATTGAACGAATGTCGGCAACATTAGTTTGTTCAATTTGAGTTTTCAAAAATGCTGTACTGCGAGTAGCTTCTGCAACATCACGGTCCTTCATGACTTTATTGATGTCTTGCACTAACCAAATCACCCATTGCTGAGCAACTGAAGGTGAAAGGTGTTCAACAGAAACTGTGACCATACCCGTTTCTTTTGCAGCGTTAACGGCGATTATTTTAGTGAATACTTTATATGCTTCTTGCATTGACGGTTCAGGCTTAAACGGTGCATCGACTATACGAAGCCATTGTTTGTTTGCTTGATTATATAATTCATCATCATAACTGATCTTGTTATCAGCCATATTCCATTTTTTAGCCGCCATTAAGTCAGGCAAAATATTATGCTGCTGAATAAAGTCACTGGTAAATTGACGAGACTTCATCACCTCGATTGCCATTTGGGTTTTATCAACACCACCTCCACCGCCTAAATTGATGCCAGCCATACTTGCAAGGCCACCAAACTGTCCTGCAAGTGCAGCTAAACCGCCACCACCTTGCTCTGAGTCTGCAGGAGCTAACAGCGCTTCTGACTTATAGATATTAGGCTGGTTGATAGCAAAAATAACGGCACCAACTGCAAACACTGCAGTGATGGCAATAATTAACCACTTACCTTGCCAGATAACAGCAAATAGCTCACGAAGGTCGATTTCCTCGTTTTCAACGCTTCCCATTGGTTGGGGGGCATAGGGTTGAAATTGTGCATCTGGGTTTAATTGTTTATTTTGGTTATTCATAATTCTATTTTGTCTGGGAAGCAGTTGCTAGATTCTAGGACGCTTCGCGGCTAGAGCGCTACGCTGCTATAAAGTCAAAAGATACCAGCAGAAAACTGCTAAGTGTTTAGTTTATTACTGGTTGTATTGCTTCGTTCTAGATTCTGTAAAAGCCTAGACTCTAGGACGCTTCGCTACTAGAGCAGTCGAAGACTAGGTACTAGAATCTAGGTCGCTTCGCTGCTAGAGCGGCCTACGGCCTGCTATAAAATCTTAGCAGCGAAGCGACCTAGCAGGACGTAGTCCGCCCTCTGGCGAACCTGCGAGTTCCTTATCACTAATAATTACCCTACAAGGTTGCGACTGCAGCTACTGCGATTGCGCTATTATAAAGGATTGTCGTTGCTTGCTGCCAAATGGTTAAGCTATCAGCATACTCAGTATCTAGCGGTACAATGATGGTATCGCCTGGTTCCATCTGACCGCCACTGCTAAACCAATGTGATTCATTTGGTAATGCGACCGAACCATCAGCTTTAATAATATAAATTCGGTCATCATCAGCTCGTTTACGTGAGCCACCAGCCATGGTTAAGTATTGGTCGAAAGTAACACCGTCTTTAAAGCGATGTGTACTCGGGTGTTGAACTTGGCCCATTACTGACACTGTTTGACTGTTATGTGGAACGTATAATGCATCTTCATCTTCTAAAGCTAAGTTAGCTTCATCAATACCCAAGTCTAATGCAGCTAAATCTACAACTAAGCGACCCACAACTTGAATATTTTCAAGTTCTTTCAGCATTAATTGGGCATCGGCATAACCAACAGTAGGTGTATCTCTAGTTAATGCTTTAGCTGCAATTTCGCGACGAAGCTCATCCGATAGCTTCGCTAACTCTAACTGTTCTTTATCTTTAACTGATTTACGTAGAAAAACCGCACTCTTTAATGATGCATCTGCTGTATATCCACCAGCCCGTGAAATAACGTCTTTAAGTGTTTCACCTCGTTGAATAGAGTAGGTTCCAGGGAACTTAACTTCGCCTTTAACGGTAATCCAACGATTATCTTGCCAATCTGGTAACGTTCTCACAGTCAAAGTATCTCGACTTTGCAATGGGATATTTGTCGCTTCATTATTCATCACTTCAGAAAGACTGAGCTGCTTATGCTCAATACTGACACCGTCGGTTTCTGAAATATTTTGACGAGTTAATTCAGCTGATAATGTGTATGAACCTTCTTCTAACCCACCCGCTGCAATCAGTAATTCTTTCACATTGGCATTCATCGTTAAGGGATACTGCCCAGGAAAACGAACATTACCGTTAATGTTGACAAGTTTGACTGCATCGCCAAATCGACTCTGATTTTTAAGTTTGCTAATAATAGGTGTTAAAAGTGCTTCGCGGTCTTCGTAATCGAATACAACAATAGTATCACGCGGTTTTAATAATAAATTATATGATGAATGGGGATCTGTTATCGCTTTGCCTAAGGCTAGACGTTGAATTTCAATATCACCACGTTGATTTACTTCACGGATTAATAAAGAATAATCAAGGTCTGCGGTTATGGTTAAATTACCCCAAATTGATGGTAGCAAATCAGCAACTTTTATTTGATTTGTCCATTGATATTTACCGGGACGAATAACCGCGCCAGCTATTGTGATGGCATTTTCTACCCTTGTTGAGGCAGATTTTACATTTAATACATCACCATTTTTAGCAAAAGTAGAGAGTCCACTTGATGCCGTTAAGTCTACGTTAACAACAGTTTTAACGGCCTTATCGCTATAACGTTCTATCACACTGGCTTTAGGGTAAGCACCAGGATTTAAGCCGCTGGCCATTTTCAGTACATCTGCCATGGTTTCGCTATTTTTTAACTCATAAATAGCGGGACGTCTAACCTCGCCCATCACGCTTACACTGGCACCAGCCGTTGGTATGAATACCACATCACCGGATTGTAATCGCTTGTCTCCTGATGAATCACCACGCATAAGCAGGTCGTATAAATCTAAGGTACCCACAGCTTTACCCGCACGTTTTAATTGGATATTACGTAATGAGCCGATTTCGTTTATACCACCAGATACAAATAAGGCTTGGGTAATAGTCGATAAACTTGAAACAGTATATGAGCCAGGTTGATATGCATCACCAGCAACAAAAATACGAATTGAGCGAAGCTCACCCATAGTGATACTTGAATTTATACCTATCATGCTTTGGGCGATTTTGTCTTGCAGTAGTACTCTTGCTTCTGAAAATGACAATCCTACTAATGATATTGGCCCTAAGTCAGGAAACTGTACAGCACCATCACGACCTACTATCAATTGATAATTATTATTTTCTTTACCGTATAACTGAACATTAATATTGTCGCCAGGGCCTACCATGTATTCATTAGGAACCGGTACGTCGCTTACTGGTGCAAACGTCGTCGGGGAGCCAGCAAACAAGTCGTAACCGAAACGTTTTAATTCAGATTGTTTTTGGTCATCTGTGGCTTCGGTTTTTGCTATGGTTTTAGTTGCTTGGTTAGTTTGTTCGTCTTCTGACTGATCAACAACTGGATCGTGATTTGGTTCAGATTTTGAATTTACATCACGAGGAGTCACAATTTGTGGGTTACTAATTTGGGCTTGGCCACTTGTTGAACCTGAAAGCATTGATGGATCGATACCATACTGTTTGGCGATGCGTTCTTGTTCTGATTTTGGCAACTGCTTAAATTGTTCAATCATTTGTGGCGAAGGGGTTACAGCTTGTACCTGTGTACTTAAAATAATAACGGCAGATAAGCCAGCTATTAACACGTTTTTGGTTTTATGTAGCACCAGGTATCTCCAATATTATTTTAGGATTAATAGAAAGTTTGTAATTAAAATGGTTCTAGTAACTCGCAGACTCGCCAGAGGACGGACTTCGTCCTACTCGTGTCGCTGCGCTACTAGGGACAGCTTTGCTGTTAAGATTCTAGAGCATCTAGCATTGAAGCGCTCTCGCATCTGGATTTTTTGAGTTAATCGATTTTCAGGTGCGCTACCGTTCCGAGTTGCGCCCACGTAACGAATGAAATTGTTCATTCGAAGCCTTTATAAAATACGTCCTGTATTTTCTCCTTCGGGCCAGCTAAAGCTGTTAATAATTGTTCCTGACAATTATTAACAGACACGCTACCGACCCGCGTGGCGGGCGAGACGCCCTTCGGCGTTCACTAAAAGACAGAAACTATTCTGTCTTTTGCCTTTCAGGCACGCTACCGCCCATGGATTACGGCTTCCAATATGCCCTTCGCTATGCGAAATACTTATTTTTATTGACTAATAATCATAACAGCCATTAATCGAGCGAAGAATTATACTCAAAAATCAACTTAAATGCTTGAGTAAAAACCTCTTCACCTAGCTAAATATGACAAAATAGCAGATACATCATTCAAGTGGCCAAAAATCAACCGTTATAGATTGAAATAGTTCTTTTTACCGTCAGCAATCATTTAATCAATGGACAATATCCTACACAATGTGTGGCTATTCTCTGACTTTTGTTCATTTAGTTTTTCTAATCATTTTTTGATACAGCTTGCAAATTAGTGAGTTCAACCAGAATTCTTTTCTGCTGCCCCATTATGTTAAATAATACATGGCAACGCTTATCTGGATTATTTTCATCAAAAATAGCTTCAAGATCTTTAAATGGTCCATCGACAAATTTAACTTTATCGCCTTTACCTAAAGGTTTTACCTGTTCTGGTACATAACCTTGAACGCGTCTTTTAAGCGCTGAAATAATTCTGTCGTCAATGGGAGTCATGTCTTCTCGACAGCCAATGATACGATTTGCACCACGGGTATTGTGGATTTTGCTCACGCTAGTGACTTGAGGATCAAAATAGATAAACAGGTAATTGGGGAAAAGAGGCGACGTAACCATTTGTTGTTTGTTACGTACCGTTTTTTGCTGGGTGATCACAGGTAAATAACTATCGACTTGTTGTAAAGCCAAATTTTGCTGTGCACGTAATTCTTCACGTGATTTGCAATACAGTAAATACCAAGATTTCATTATTACTCGCTTGTTTAAATTTGCTCATCAGTCTGAGCAAGTGACATCCATTCACGGCTTAGGATATTAGCAAAATTCCTTAACTATTTGAATGGGTTTTTAGTTGCTAATGCCTATAAATACAGCGTTTAAGTTATCACTTGGCTTTATATTAAACAAAAACACTATCCGTTATTATGTCAATTAGGCAGTAACTAATTGATTTATCATTTGACGTTAGCCCAACAGTTTTAGCAAACGGCGCTCGGTTAATTTTATTTTATGTGTCATTTACCGATCTTACAAAGGCCACTCACTGCGTTTGTTACCACCGGATCCAAACCTACCTTATCTAAACTCACCTAAGTTAGGGTTTTCTATTTCCCTTACCTATAAACAAATTTATGTAGCAGTTAGAGAGTGATTAACTAACCTGAACTTGGTATAAGGGATGAACTTAGCTATTTAACATCAGCATGTTAACCAAGCTCACTTTCAAGCTTGTCATTTGTTATGCTAACAAGGCGAATTGACGCGTCAATAGCGAGTCTCTTGTAAGTCGATTCAACATAGTTAGCAGGACAAGGGGCTGTTTGAAAGACATTTATTATCCCGAGCTCAGGTTAACTAACGTCTTGGTGTTGTATGGGTTTATATCATATTGCGACTTAGCGTTGGTTCGATACCGAAACCAATCGTTATCATCACTCACACATTAAGTTTGATATGTCATTAATTTTTACTTGGGATAATAACTGTTTATTTAACCAGCAACAAAAAGCCTCGATAACCGAGGCTTTTTAGCATCCTTTTTTAAGATTAAAGGTTACTTAGCTGGCTTGGGTGGGTAATTCATCATCACTGCACCAATCGCTTGATTTATAGTGTTAATTCGTTCTTGTGGGGTACTTTGCTCACGTACTGTGTCGGCAACAGTACCACGCCAAATTAATTTGCCGGTTTTGTTGTCTACCAGGTCAACCATTAGTGTGCCTACATCATATTCGCGAACGGTAGTTTCACTATGAAAACTGCTACCTAACCCCCAGCGGGGTCCGTAATATGGGTTATAGCCGAAGTTACTATTAAAAGTATCGACATTGATCTTCTTATCAACTTTAGTAATGTAGTTAACTAGTAAATCTGCATTTTGCTTGTCTGTTTTACTAATACCTTTTTGACTCAGTTGAGTTTCTACTGCTGCACGGACACGTTGATCCATCTGTCCGTCTAAATGATAACCGGCATCTTCATTTTTTTTATCTACCCATGAGTAGGTTTTATATTGCTCAAATGATACCGACGGATCGAAGTCTGAGGTTGATTTTAAAGTACTACATGCGCTCAATGCTAATACTGCAGCAACGATAAACAGGTTTTTCATACAGGCTCCCAAAAAAATATGTTAATAGCTGTAAGCTTATAGAGCACAAAGATGTTGTCAAGTTAACTAGAATTTATAAATGTAGGTTATAAGGACTAGGTTCAAGGAACTCGCAAGCTCGCCAGAGGGCGCACTCCTTTTAGGTACTAGGTAGGTTTTAAATTTTACCCGCACCTCATCCCTGAATGCTTGTATCAGAGATCCAGGTGTATCTCAAACCGTTCGTCATCCTCGAGTGCTTTTATCGGGGATCCACATGTTTCTCAAACCGCACGTCATCCTCGAGGGCTTTTATCGGGGATCCAGGTGTTTCTCAAACAGCTCGTCATCCTCGAGTGCTTGTATCGGGGATCCAGGTGTTTCTCAAACAGCTCGTCATCCTCGAGTGCTTGTATCGGGGATCCAGGTGTTTCTCAAACCGCTCGTCATCCTCGAGGGCTTGTATCGGGGATCCAGGTGTTGCTGTTGACTTATCTTTAGGGTTTTAGGCCTTATGATTAAACACGTAAGAGCTAACACCTGGATTCCGGCTCAACAGCATTGCCGGAACGACGGAGTAGTGGGCGTTATTTGAAATGATGTCGTCATAGTTATCACTGAAATACTACACGCCCGTCCTCCCTGAGTACTTGTATCGGGGATCCAGGTGTTGCTCAAACCGCTCGTCATCCTCGAGTGCTTTTATCGGGGATCCAGGTGTTTCTCAAACCGCTCGTCATCCTCGAGTGCTTGTATCGAGGATCCTGTTGTTGCTCAAACCGCTCGTCTTCCCTGAGTACTTGTATCGGGGATCCAGGTGTTTCTCAAACCGCTCGTCTTCCCTGAGTACTTGTATCGGGGATCCAGGTGTTTCTCAAACAGCTCGTCATCCTCGAGGGCTTTTATCGGGGATCCAGTTGTTGCTCAAACCGCTCGTCATCCTCGAGGGCTTTTATCGGGGATCCAGGTGTTTCTCAAACCGCTCGTCATCCTCGAGGGCTTTTATCGGGGATCCAGGTGTTTCTCAAACAGCTCGTCATCCTCGAGGGCTTTTATCGGGGATCCAGGTGTTTCTCAAACCGCTCGTCATCCTCGAGTGCTTTTATCGGGGATCCAGGTGTTGCTGTTGACTTATCTTTAGGGTTTTAGGCCTTATGATTAAACACGTAAGAGCTAACACCTGGATTCCGGCTCAACAGCATTGCCGGAACGACGGAGTAGTGGGCGATGTTTGGATACTCCAATCGCCCGTCTTCCTTGAGTGCTTTTATCGGGGATCCACATGTTTCTCAAACCGCTCGTCATCCTCGAGTGCTTGTATCGAGGATCCAGGTGTTGCTGTTGACTTATCTTTAGGGTTTTAGGCCTTAAGAATAAACACGTAAGAGCTAACACCTGGATTCCGGCTCAAAAGCATTGCCGGAACGACGGAGTAGTGGGCGGTGTTTGAAATGATGTCGTCATAGTTATCACTGAAATACTACACGCCCGTCCTCCCTGAGTACTTGTATTAGGGATCCAGTTACTGATCCAACAGCCCGTCTTCCCAAAATGCTTGTATTGGGGCTAGTTGTTGCTCAAACCGCACGTCATCCTCGAGGGCTTTTATCGGGGATCCAGGTGTTTCTCAAACAGCTCGTCATCCTCGAGTGCTTGTATCGAGGATCCTGTTGTTGCTGTTGACTTATCTTTAGGGTTTTAGGCCTTAAGATTAAACACGTAAGAGCTAACACCTGGATTCCGGCTCAACAGCATTGCCGGAACGACGGAGTAGTGGGCGGTGTTTGAATACTCCAACAGCTCGTCTTCCCTGAGTACTTGTATTAGGGATCCAGTTATTGATCCAATCGCCCGTCATCCCAAAATGCTTGTATTGGGGCTAGTTGTTGCTCAAACCGCTCGTCATCCTCGAGTGCTTGTATCGAGGATCCTGTTGTTGCTCAAACCGCTCGTCATCCTCGAGGGCTTTTATCGGGGATCCAGGTGTTGCTGTTGACTTATCTTTAGGGTTTTAGGCCTTAAGATTAAACACGTAAGAGCTAACACCTGGATTCCGGCTCAAAAGCATTGCCGGAACGACGGAATAGTGGGCGGTGTTTGAATACTCCAACCGCACGTCATCGCCAAATGTTTGTATTTAAGATCCTGATATTGCTTTTAGTTCTCTTACAGCTTTTAATTCTTTTAAAGCTTTAGATATTCTTGCAGCTTTTGATTCTATTGCAGCTTTAGCCTTTATTACTGATCCATACGGTTTGATATGGTTGCAGTTGTATTGTTTTGGTGATGTCTTCGATTTGGATCCCGGTGAGTAAATCAATCCAGTATTCTGAAATCACTAGATTGAGCTCATTAATGGGCAAGTCGGTGACTTGATCAGACACGTTACTGATGCAGAAGATACTTTGTTTGCGGTTACGACTTTGACGCCAAAAACCAAATAGTTGTAATCCCAGGTGCAAGGTAAATTGAGTCGCATTGGGATGAAAAGCACTTTGTTGAGTTCGAATATTAATTAAATTAGTTAGCGCAGTTAATACCTGGTTATGGTCACTGTTAACATCATTAAGTTGCTCGGTTAATTGTGCTAAATCCCAACGATGACGGTTAATCGCTCGATTGTGTGATGTGTTTGCCAGCTTTTCATCGTCGTTACGAGTGCCCAGTAGACTGTGAATATAAATACCAGGAATCCCCTCTAGCGCTAACATAATGCTATGCGCACATACAAAACGTTGCATGCCCCATGAGTCTTTGCCTTTAGTGGTACCTTGAAGTGCATCAAATAAGGCGATGTTCATTTCGTAAGGTTTTTGTTGGCCATCTTCTGTTGTTCTAGACGAAATTTTGCCACCAAACTGTTTCATGGTGTCGACTAGCGTATCAATCTCATCATCGTCTAGTAAGCCCTCCGCTGGGCGCAGACCAATACCATCGTGCGAAGCAATAAAATTAAAGTAGGTTGTACCGTCTTGTGCCGGTGGCATGCTCATAAGCCAACGTTTTAAATACAAACAATTGCCCGTGATAAGGCTGTTGATCAACAGCGGTGGCAGCGAAAAGTTATAGATGCAATGTGCTTCGTTAGCATTTCCAAAGTAAGTTAGGTTTTGAGTGTTGGGAATATTGGTTTCGGTAATAATAATGGCATCTTGTTGGGCATACTCAATTAATGTCCGTAATAAACGTACTACCCCATGAGTTTGCGGTAAGTTAATTGATTTATTGCCGACTATTTTCCATAAAAACGCTACTGCATCGAGGCGAAAAATACTCACACCTGCATCGAGGTACAGTCGAATAATTCGCACAAATTCGACTAAGACTTGAGGATTACGAAAATCAAAATCAACTTGATCATGACTAAAGGTACACCACACATGTTGAGTACCACTAGGTGTTTCAGTTGGTCTTAATAATGCTGAGGTTCTTGGCCTTACAACCGTACTTAGGTCATCACGAGGATCTGCGGTAAAGAAGTAATCATGACCAATACCCTCGCCTTTACAAAAATTTTCAAACCATAAACTGCGGCTTGAACAATGATTAATGACTAAGTCTGACATTAATCGTCGTTTGCTGGCAATGGCACTAATGTCTGCCCACGAGCCAAGGCCTTCGTTAACGCTTGAGTAGTCAATTACCGAAAATCCATCGTCTGAACTGTAAGGAAAAAACGGTAAAATATGCACAGCATTGATACAACTTAAGTAACTGTCGATAAATTGCGCCAGGGTTGTTAATGGTCGCTCACCTTGTTGCATCACACTGTCACCATACGTGATCATTATGATGTCTTTTTCAGACCAATGATTTGCAAATGGCTCAGGTACTTGGCAATACTCAGTGATGCGCATGATATCGATTAGCTGAGTTGCCAGCTCTAACGGACTTATGTTTATGTCGATATCATTATAAATGCAGCTAAGTTGTTGCTGCAGCTTTTGCTGTAATCCATCTATTGTTGACATAGAGTGTCCTTGTTAATCATTAGCCTCAACTAAACTCAGCGTTGTCGGCTTCAACTGCGGCTTTAAGTTGTTCAAGTACGTCTGGCATGGCACTGACGACTCGGCTCCATGTTGGCATAAATGGGGTTTCCATTGGGTTATCTAAAAATCGTTGCCCTGCTGTGACAATATTTTGAGCAAACATTTCTACTGCTTTTTCTTCTAAATGAATATCCGTGGTTAAGCCATTCATTAACGCATCATTATGATAGGTTTCGACATAATCAAGGGCAACACGGTAATAAGTTGCCTTAAGAGTTCGGAACGATTCCGTGCTAAAAGTATGACCTTGAGTAGCGAGTTTACGGAAAAAGGCTTTGGTAATGTCTATCGACATTTTAGAAAGGCCGGCATCTTCATTATCTAATGATAAATCTTGATGTTTATGATCGTAATTGTCGGCAATATCAACCTGACAAATACGATTATGGGCATAGTTGCGCTGCATTTCTGACAGCACGCCAATCTCTAAGCCCCAGTCACTCGGGATACGCAGATCGTTGAGTACGTCGCGTCTAAATGAAAACTCACCCGCTAATGGATAGCGAAAACTGTCCATGTATTCTAAATATTCGTTGTAACCAACCACTTTTTTAAGCGCTTTAATCAATGGTGTTACGAGTAGCCGTGACACGCGGCCATTTATTTTGCCATTAGAAATACGGGCATAATAACCTTTGCTAAACTCGTAATTAAACTGCGGATTGGCCACCGGATAAAGCAAACGCGCCAGTAATGACTTCTCATAGGTGACAATGTCGCAATCATGCAGCGCTACCGACTCTGTTTTGCCAGAGGCCAGAATATAACCCATGCAGTACCATACATTACGGCCTTTACCCAATTCTTTGGGCGCTAAACCTAATGCTTGTAATTTGGCATCTAGTGCTTGTAGACGAGGACCATCGTTCCAAAGAATGCGGTGATGCTGTGGTAATTCACCAAAGAAACTTAAAGCATGTTGGTATTGCTTGAGATCGGCTCGGTCTAGTCCGATGACAATTTCGTCTAAATATGGCACTTGTTTCAATTTACTCACAATACCTTTAAGAGCATCCCCTTCTAACTCGGAATACAGAGACGGAAGAATTAACCCTAATGGACGAGTTTTAGAAAATTTTATCAAATCTTGCTCAAGCTCTTCATGGCTGCGTCGTGTTAAATTATGCATTGTGGTTACAATGCCATTTTGATAAAAGTCGGCCATATTATGCCCCTCCAAATGATGGTTGGCTTACCGCTAATTCAGCCAATACTGATGATGTTTCCGATGAAGACAATAGCGTTTGCTTTATGCATTCAGCCCAACCTTTAGGGCCGTATTCAGAGCTTTTAATACTTGGATTTTTAGTCGTTAATAAAGGAAATGGGTGCACCGGTGACTTGATTTGTATGGCTATATCAGCAGCTTCAAGCATGGCATTGTCATTACCACTGTCACCAAGAGCAATAGTGGACACTAGAGTGCCGTACTGCTCAGCATAAACAGCTGCTAACCATTGCATTGCTTTACCTTTATCGGTATCACCGCCCACGTGTAAAAAGCGCCCTCCTTGCAATGTATGCGCACCAACACTGGCCATCAATTCAATAAAGGCTTGCTTACTAACGTCATCACCTTGCCAAAGTAGCGGTTCGCCATAGTGTCTCACTAGTGCTAACGTGGCATTATCTGGCGACAAATCGGTGACTTCACATAACTCTTCCACCGATAACGATGAAAAACCAATAAAGTTATCGTTAAATGCCTGCGCATGCTGGTGTAACAATTCAAGCCAATATTGCCTAGGCTGACAAAACTCTTTTACCCAATAGTATCCCTGGGTTAGCGTGTCTTGTGGCTGTTGGCTAAAGTAACCAATGGGGATATAAATTACCGCGCCATTTTCTGATATAAACGGTGAGTTAAAACCGAAGGTTTGTTGTAGCTTTTCCATTTCGGCAAAGGTTTTACTGGTATTTGCAATAATTGGAATATGCCGTTCATTTAGTGCTTCAATCACCTCGATTGCATCACTAAAACTATAATCAAAATGATCAAGTAAAGTGCCATCGATGTCAGTAAAGATAAGTGGTTTAGTTGTCATATCATGTCCCTTTATCATCATTGAGTGCTGAGTGAACAAAGCTATAAAAGCGTTAGCGAGCGAAGTCAGGTGGTTAAAAAGGTAAGCTTAGAAGCTCATTCGTTTGCAGCTAGCGTCGATAGCCTTCAAAGCCATTACTAACCGGTTTAACATTCTTTAATCGCTGTCTATTCACCATTTATTCACTATCGTTAATCTATTGTCGCTCGTCACTTTGCTTTGATTGTCTGTCATTACCTTTATAGTGAAGGATTCAGGATATGTGCCAAGCGTAAAATCATTGCACTCAAATAGTTCAATTAGATGTTAGCCACTGATATAAAAGGAATATTAAAAAGGTGAGAACCGATAAGGTAAAAGTGGTGATTGGTTGTAAAGACGGTTAATTGTGCAACAATGAATAGTTACTGCACTACTTTGGTGCGAATTAGTAAGTAGAAAAGTGTAAAAGCGGCAGGATGATAAAGTGCGATAAATGCTTATCACGATAACCGATTACGGAACGCTTCGCTTGCAGAGACGAGATATTAGGCTTTGCCGCTAAGTGCTACTAGGTTGTAGGTAATAGGTGCCAGGGGTGTTTTTCAAACCGCACGTCGTACTCGAATACTTTAATCGGGATCTTGGTGTTACTTCACCGCATGTCATCCTTGAGTGCTTAAATTGGGGACCAGGTGTTGCTTCACCGCATGTCATCCTCGAGTGCTTTTATCGGGGACTAGGTATTGCTTCACCGCATGTCATCCTCGAGTGGTTTTTATCGGGGATCCAGGTGTTTCTGTTGAATTAGATTTAAGACTTTAGGCCTTAATATTATTCACGTAAAAGCTAACACCTGGATTCCGGCTCAAAAGCATTGCCGGAAAGACGGAGTCGTGGGCGTTATTTCTGGGATCAATCATTGTGTTGCTTCAGCGCATGTCATCCTCGAATGCTTTTATCGGGGACCAGGTGTTGCTTCACCGCATGTCATCCTCGAGTGGTTTTTATCGGGGATCCAGGTGTTTCTGTTGAATTAGATTTAAGACTTTAGGCCTTAATATTATTCACGTAAAAGCTAACACCTGGATTCCGGCTCAAAAGCATTGCCGGAAAGACGGAGTCGTGGGCGTTATTTCTGGGATCAATCATTGTGTTGCTTCAGCGCATGTCATCCTCGAATGCTTTTATCGGGGATCCAGATGTTTCTTCACCGCATGTCATCCTCGAGTGGTTTTTATCGGGGATCCAGGTGTTTCTGTTGAATTAGATTTAAGACTTTAGGCCTTAATATTATTCACGTAAAAGCTAACACCTGGATTCGGGCTCAACAGCATTGCCGTAACGACGGAGTCGTGGGCGGTGTTTGAATACTGCAACTGCCCTAGTAGCTATCTAGTGTTGAGATTAATACTGGTTTTCAAAGTAGCTTTCGATAATCAATACGGCTGAAACGGCGTCAATCTGGCCTTTTGTTAGCGCTTTAAAGCCGCCTAGCTCAAATAATCTCGCTTTAGCATCTGCAGTTGTGAGGCGTTCATCTTGAGTGGCAATTTTCACCCCAAAACGACCGTTAATTCGATTAGCGAATTTTCGAGCTCGTTGAGTCATCTCTTGTTCAGTGCCGTCCATATTTAACGGTAAACCTACAACCACGATATCGGGTTGCCATTCTTTCAATAATTTATCGATATCATCCCAATTAGGGATCCCATCAAGCGCTTTAATTGATAATAAAGGTGTAGCACTAGCAGTAATGGCTTGACCTATAGCGACACCAATACTTTTGGTGCCATAGTCGAACCCTAAAACGGTTTGTGGTTGCATGTATATCTCTTTGTTTAATCTTTAGAGGACGCTTTAAAAGCAACAGTCTAGAGCGCTACGCTGCTAGGACGCTTCGCGGCTAGATTCTATAAAATCTTAGCAGCGAAGCTGTCCTTAGCAGGACGCAGTCCGCCCTAGAAGCATAGCGACCCTAGCAGGACGCAGTCCGCCCTAGAAGCATAGCGACCCTAGCAGGACGCAGTCCGCCCTAGAAGCATAGCGACCCTAGCAGGACGCAGTCCGCCCTAGAAGCATAGCGACCCTAGCAGGACGCAGTCCGCCCTAGAAGCGAAGCGACCTATGCTAAGCATGACCGACCTGACTAGACATTTGCCAAATGTCGAAGCCAAGTTGTTGAGTCGCCGTTTGCCACAACTTTTCAGGTTCTATGGTAAAAAGTAATTCTGCTGAAGCTTTAATGGTTAACCAGGTGTTATCGGCAATTTCTTGCTCAAGCTGATCTTTACTCCAACCAGCGTAGCCAAGGGCGACGATAAATTTTTCAGGCGATTTATTAGAGCCTATCGAGGCTAAAATATCTCGTGAAGAAGTTAACATAGTCTGTTCACTGATTTCAGTGCTATTAACCCAGTGTTTTTGAGGTGTATGCAGCACAAAACCGCGCTCTGGTGCTACAGGGCCGCCAATGAGTACTTGGCTATCTAAGGAGAATAAAAATTCTGGCGATAAATATAGCTCCATTTGTTCAAGCAGCTCTTCAACCTCAACTCCAATTGGACGGTTGACCATTATTCCCATGGCACCCTTTTGGTCATGTTCACAAATATAAATGACCGAACGTTCGAAAAATGTGTCATCCAATGATGGCATCGCAATTAAAAAGTGGTCTTTTAAGCTATCCATATGCTCTCCCCAATAGTGCTTTAGCGTTTTGTATTATCCACCCGCTAATTTCACTGTGAAATTTAACTTGTCTAATATGGATTTTATTTGTTCACGATTGTCGGTTTGCACTTCAATACAGAAGTCTTTCACTGTACCACCACAGCCACATTGTTTCTTCAGTTTTAGTGCTAGGTCTTTTAGGGCTTTTTCATCTAACTCGAGCCCTTTGATAACACTCACGCCTTTGCCTTTACGACCTTTACTGTCTTTGTGAATGCGCACGATGCCGTCACCAGTTGGTATTTCAGCTTGTGGCTTGGGTTGATCAATACGGCCTTTATCAGTGCTATACACTAATGCGATATTAGGATCTATTCTCATATTATTTCTTTAGCGTCAAAACATTATTTGAGTTTAACAAATCATAAAAGCGGAGGCGAGGATATAAAGCTAAAAGCCTGGGGACTGGGACGCTTCAAAAGCAACAGCCTAGAGCGCTACGCGGCTAGATTCTATAAAATCAACATACCAGCCGCGTTGCGGCCTAGGATCTTAGCAGCGAAGCGCCCTAGCAGGACGCAGTCCGCCCTAGAAGCGAAGCGCCCTAGCAGTGACGGAGTCACGCCCTATAATTATAGAAAAGGTTTTACAAGATTTGCCATCATATTGATGTGGTCGTCGTTGTCGTTTAAACATTCAATGTATCTGAATTTTTTACCACCTGCATCTTCAAATACATGACGATTCTCACCTTTAATCTCTTCTAAGGTTTCTAGACAATCGGCGCTAAATGCTGGGCAGATAACGGCGATATCGGTGATACCTTTTTCAGGAAGACTACCAATAGTGACGTCGGTATAAGGTTGCAACCATTTAGCTTTACCAAAGCGAGATTGGAATGTTGCTACATAGTCGTCCTCACTTAAGCCTAATTTTTCTACGACTAAGCGAGTCGTTTTTAAACAGAAACAGTAATAGGGATCGCCTAAATGCAAGTTACGCTCAGGCATACCATGATAAGACATCACTAGTTTTTGCGGTTTACCGTGCTGATCAAAATCTTTTTGAATTGATGCAGCAAGGGCATCAATAAGATCCGGGTTATCATGGTAAGTGTTGATAAAATGCAGTGCTGGAATATAACGCCATTTCATTAATTCTTTGGCTAAAGCATCAAATGCTGAACCTGTGGTTGGCGCGGCATACTGCGGATATAAAGGCAAAACTACTAAGTTATCAACGCCTTGTTTGTGCATAGCTTGTAAGGTCCTCGACGTTGATGGAGAACCATAACGCATAGCTAAATGTACACTTGCATCGTACCCTTGCGCTTGTAGATGTTTGGCTAGTTTGGCTTGTTGACGTTGACTTATATCAAGCAAAGGAGACCCTGCTTCGGTCCATACTTGCTTGTACAAGGCAGCCGATTTAGCAGGACGAATACGTAAAATAATACCGTGAAGAATGATCATCCATATCAGTTTAGGGATCTCTACCACTCGAGGATCTGCCAAAAACTCAGCTAAATAGATGCGAACAGCTGATGCAGTGGGTGCATCGGGTGTACCTAGATTTAATAATAATACGCCGGTTTTGCCACGAGCTTTGTGGCCGGTTTCTTTATCTAGCCCTGAAAATCTAGCCAAAGTATCTTCTCCGTTATTGGTATGGATTGATAAATACATCTCACCTTGAATAATTGGTGAGATTAAATCAATATTGTATCGTATTCATTTAACACAAAAAGAGCGCTAGTTATCGATTTTATCATCAAATAAATCAGCGCCCGGCAGCATCTATCTTAATCAAACGATTATCTAGCTTAATTAGTTAAGTTAACGTCAGCCCAGCTAATGCATTATCTTAGTTAAATCATTCAAATAAGTTAACAAGTTATAAAACAGCTTCGATGGCTTTTTTCAGTTCATCACTATCGGGTTTAACACGAGAGCTAAACTCCTTCACTGTTTGGCCATCACCAGAGACAACATACTTATAGAAATTCCATTTTGGTGCAGCGCTTTTGGCGCCTAAGTATGTAAATACTGAGTTAGCATTATCACCTCTAACAGGCGATGTCGCCACCATAGTAAAGGTAACACCGTAATTAATAAAACACACATCAGCTGTTTTTGCTTCGTCTTTTTCTTCTTGGAAAAAATCATCTGATGGAAAACCAATGATCACTAAACCTTTGTCGGCATATTGCTGGTGTAATGCTTCAAGTGCTTCAAATTGAGGGGTAAATCCGCAATGGGATGCGGTATTAACAATTAATACTGCTTTACCTTGGGTGAGTTCACATAAATTGATGTTTTCTTCGGAATGTAACTTGCGGGCTTCAACATTGAGATAGTCAGGACAACTTGCAGCTAAAGCACTACTACTAAGGCTTAATAAGCCGACTGCGGTTATATATTTAATCATGTTAATTTGTCCTTTTCTCAAAGTTAATAGGCACCGGTAAATAAATTTATCGGTGCCTAATGAAGTATCAATACTTTATACGTAATACTTTTTTATTGAGATCAAAACGTTTAGAAATAGAAACCAACATTGATGTTTAAACGTGAATGCCACGAAGTATCGCCATTGTCGATACCAACACCTGCTCCATCAACAAACCACATATTTTTACCGGCAATCCAATCTACATAAGAATAAAATTTACCTGCAGTGATGGCAACACCAGTCACATTCTGGATAGAATCATCAAGACCTGGGCCAGATGCCATTACCTGGCTATAATCGTTGTAAAAATTCAAATTAGTGATTGGTCCCCAATCAACGTCAACCGATTTAGCAACGTTAACGGTAGCAACATCGGCTTCTGCAGCAATTTCAAATGGATATTGGAAAGCACTTAGCGCAATACGTTCACTGTTGTCTATGTCATAGTCATAATGAATATATTGTAATTGTAATTGCCATTGTTTCCAGTCAAGTTGCCAATGCGCTGCAGCGGCAAGACCATTGGTATCTTCACCCGCTACCGTAGCGGCATTAGCGATATAATCTAATTGGCTGTACTGTAATGAACCACCTAACTTATGAGTAACTTCACCAGAAGTGAATTCTCGCTCGATACGGGCGTTAATTTGTCCTGCCTCTTCGTATGGTGAATCGGCTGTGGTAGCAGCATCAAATGAGTAACGATCATAATTAGAACCGTCGCCAATTTCGTCATTGACAAAATAAGCTAAATCGTAACGCCAACCATCTTGTTCATTTTTGTAATGGATACCAGCATCATAATCATCTTCAAAGCCAAGATAATAAGTAGCACCGAACCAAAATGAATGGGCTGCATAAGGCAATAAACCAAATGGCACTTGGGTTACACCCACTTGCACTGATTGGGCTTCATCAAATTGATAACCCATGTAAGCATGATGTACTACGTCCATGTTTTCATACCAACGATACTGAGCTGAGGCAAATAAGCCATCTTTGCTCTTATAGTTAACGTCAGCACGGAACAGTTCAAACTCAAGCTTGGAGTTGTTGTCGTAATCTTTCCAACCGTAGTTTACGCGTACTGCACCGCCGATATCGACTTCATCTGTAACTGGTACTGCTGAGGCCGCGAATGGAAACAAGATTAGCGAAGATAAGACGGTGACTTTTTGCCATAACTGCATGAAACATCCTTGAAAAAATAATGTGATAAAGTGGAAAATTGACAAACGTACAATGTAACTAACCTTTACGCAGGATAAGAGATGCGGTGAATAGACTAATATAAAAAGACTTTATCTATTTCATATCAAACTTGTTATTTGTTTTACTAACAAGACGCATTGACGTATCAATACCAGCCTTTTACTTGTCGGAGTTAACCGAACAAAGCGCTATTTGATAACCCTTTATCCCAAGCTAAATTTAGTTACATGGATAAAATTAACGGTAAGCGGATTTTACGTTCTTTTTTCATTACGGCATCCATAATGACAATCCAATAGCCATTATAACAAAAAAGGCCGCAAAATGTACCTTGCGACCTACAACAACAAACAGTTAAGTGGATAATGCACTCATTTACAGCTAAAAATGTCCATTAATCCATATCAAGGGTAATGCCATCCAGCGTACCTGAAGAGGTTGCTTCATTATTTTGTAATTTAATCATTAGACGTAAATCATTAGGTGAGTCGGCATGATGCAGTGCATCTGCGTAACTAATTTCACCCTCTACATACAAATCAAGTAATGCCTGATCAAAAGTCTGCATACCTTGCTCGCGCGACTTACTCATGGTTTCTTTAAGTAAATGCAACTCGTTTTTAGCAATTAAACTGGCGACTCGTGGGGTATTAATTAACACTTCAATAGCGGCTCGACGCCCAGTTCCGTCTGACTTAGGAATTAACTGTTGTGCCACAATGCCACGTAAATTTAATGACAAATCAAATAATAATTGATTGTGCTTACTTTCTGGCACTAAATGCATAATACGATCGAGTGCTTGGTTGGCGTTGTTGGCATGCAATGTCGCCATACATAAATGACCTGTTTCGGCAAACGACAATGCAAACTCCATCGTCTCCTGTGTGCGGATTTCACCAATCAAAATCACATCTGGAGCTTGACGCAGTGAGCTTTTAAGCGCTGCCCCAAACGAGTCAGTATCAATACCGACTTCACGTTGAGTAATTATACTTTTTCGATGATTATGGACAAATTCAACTGGGTCTTCAATGGTTAAAATATGACCGCGAGAATGAGCATTTCGATAGCCCACCAGCGCAGCTAATGAAGTTGACTTACCGGTACCTGTGCCCCCAACCATAATGATAAGGCCGCGCTTACTCATGACTAAGTCTTTTAAAATAGCCGGTAGTTTTAAGTCATCAACTTCAGGAATTTGGGTTTCAATACGGCGCATTACGCAACCGGCTGATTCACGTTGCCAAAAAGCACTCACCCGGAAACGACCTAAATCTTTTGCCGCAAAAGCAAAGTTACATTCGCTAGTTTCGTGAAATTCTTTCTTTTGAATATCACTCATCAACGACTCAACAAACACCAGCGACTGCTCTGGCGTTAATCGCTCTTCAGATAATTGACGTAACTCACCGTCAATTTTGGCACTGGGTGGAAAACCGGCGGTAATAAATAAATCTGACGCCTTTTTCTCAACCATGATATTTAAAAATGGACGAACATCCATGATCCAGTTCCTTAGAAATTAGCTTGTTTATTCGAACTTTTCTGCATTGCATCTTCACGGGTAATCAAGCCACGATTAACTAACGTTTGTAGGCACTGATCAAGAGTTTGCATTCCATGGGACATGCCCGTTTGGATAGCAGAGTACATTTGTGCGACTTTATCTTCACGAATAAGATTTCGGATCGCTGGCGTTCCCATCATAATTTCATGAGCCGCCACTCGGCCACCACCAATTTTCTTGATTAATGTTTGCGAAATAACCGCTTGAAGTGATTCTGACAACATGGTGCGTACCATACTCTTTTCACCTTCTGGGAATACATCGACCACACGGTCAATGGTTTTTGCTGCTGAGGTGGTATGCAAGGTACCAAAAACTAAGTGACCCGTTTCTGCGGCCGTCATGGCTAAGCGAATCGTTTCAAGATCGCGCATTTCACCCACAAGAATGACATCCGGGTCTTCACGTAATGCACTTCTTAATGCCGCATTAAAGCTATGGGTATGTTTGTGAACTTCACGTTGATTAATTAAGCATTGTTTGTTTTGGTGAACGAATTCGATTGGGTCTTCAATGGTTAAAATATGGTCATGTCGGTTTTCATTAACGTAATCAACCATGGCTGCCAAGGTAGTCGACTTACCTGAACCCGTAGGGCCTGTTACTAGCACTAACCCACGTGGATAACTGGCAATTTTCTTAAAAATATCTGGTGCACCAAGTTGCTCAAGCGACAAAATTTCAGACGGAATGGTACGAAAGACGGCACCTGCGCCACGCGACTGATTGAATGCGTTAACACGAAAGCGGGCTAAGTTAGGTACTTCGAATGAAAAATCTATTTCTAGATGTTCTTCATAGTCTTTACGTTGTTTATCATTCATGATGTCATAGACAAGACTATGAACGGCTTGATGATCTAACGCAGGTAAATTAATTTTTCTTACCTCACCATCAACGCGGATCATAGGAGAAACGCCTGCTGAAAGATGCAGATCTGACGCTTTGTGTTTTACACTAAAAGCGAGTAATTCAGTGATTTCCATTGTAGAGACATCCATTTAACCAACATTATGACAACAATAGCAGACAGAATATCAATCGCCCAGAGTAGAATTAATCAAGCGGCGCAAAATTGTTCACGCTCATCTGGTGAAATAAGCCTACTGGCGGTGAGTAAAACTAAACCTATCAGTGACATCATTGCCGCTTATAAAGCGGGCCAACGTCAATTTGGCGAAAACTATGTCCAGGAAGGTGAAACTAAAATTATTGCCTTACAGGCAGATTATTCAGATATTGAATGGCATTTTATCGGCCCGCTACAATCCAATAAAACCAAAATTGTTGCTGAGTATTTTGATTGGATGCATACCCTAAGCCGCGATAAAATTGCCCAACGTTTACACGAGCAACGCCCGAGTAACAAAGCGCCATTAAACGTATGTATTCAAGTCAATATTAGCCAAGAAGACTCTAAATCGGGCGTTAATGCTACCGATGTGGCAGCGTTAGCACTTACTATCGCAACTTTACCTCATCTTAAATTACGCGGATTAATGGCTATTCCAACCGCGACCGATGACACTCAACTCCAACAACAAGAGTTTGCCCAATTAAAACAACTGTTTGATCAACTCAAGCAACAATATCCTAGCGTAGATACGCTATCTATGGGAATGAGTGGTGACATGGACATTGCTATTGCCAACGGCTCGACCATGGTACGCATCGGCAGTGCGATCTTTGGTGAAAGATAAAATCAACAGCCTAGAGCGCTGCGCTACTAGGACGCTATAAAATCAACAGCCTACTCGCGAAGTGACTAAATCAAGCAGCGAAGCGATCCTAGCAGGACAAAGTCCGCCCTAACAGCGTAGCGATCCTAGCAGGACAAAGTCCGCCCTAGCAGCGTAGCGAACCTAGAACCTAGAAGCGTAGCGTCCTAGTACTGAATTAGGTAACATACACGGCAACTGAACATAAATTCACTTATTTATTGGATACAGACTTAATGACTCAAGCAAAAGTATGTTTTATCGGTGCGGGCAATATGACGCGTAGCATTATTAGTGGCTTAGTTAAACATGGCTATCCTGGTGATCTTATTCATGCAACCAATCCAAGCAAGGGTAAGTTGGATGCATTGCAGCAAGATTTTTCGATTCAAGTTTCCCACGATAATAATGCTGCTGCACAAGCTGCCGATGTCATCGTGCTAAGTGTAAAGCCTCAATTAATGGCGGCCGTTTGCGAAGACTTAAGCTCACTAGACTTAACCGATAAGTTAATCATTACTATCGCTGCAGGTATTCCAGCGTCTCGTTATCAAGTTTATTTTAAACAACCCATCAAACTTATCCGCACTATGCCAAATACTCCGACTCAAATTGGTTACGGTATGACAGGTATATATGCTGATGACAGTATTTCAGCTGAACACAAAGCTATTTGTGCAACGTTAATGCAAAGTGGCGGCAAAGTAGCTTGGGTTGATAATGAGTCAGAATTAGATCAAGTTATCGCACTTGCTGGTAGCTCTCCTGCCTATTTCTTCTTGTTTATCGAATCGATGATCGCTTCAGGGGTCAAAATGGGTATGGCAGAAGACAAAGCAAGGCTATTGGCTGAACAAGCTGCTTTAGGCGCCGCGCAGATGGTCATTCAAAACCAGCAATTATCGGTTACAGAGTTACGTCAAAATGTTATGTCAAAAGGTGGTACCACAGCCAGAGCCGTTGAGACTTTTCAACAAGGCGGTTTAGTTGAATTGGTCGACAAAGCCATGACAAACTGCGTTGCTCGCGCCCAAGAGATGGCTAAAACATTTTAACGGTATTAAATGAATGATTATTTAATTTAAGATTAACTTCGTTGGTGTAAAATTGCTTACATAATACTAAGCTGGCATGCATCAAACCTGAGTAATAATCGCTTATATTGTCGCTTAATTAACAAAAAAAATTGTTAATTTACACACTGATTATTGTACTAATTAAAGTGCCTAATGGCATAAAATTAAACACTAAATTACTAGCACTAAATTACATAAACGTAAGGCAAAACCTATGAATGCAATGAGTTTTTTAGTCAACACGCTGTTTGACTTGTACCTAATGATCGTCATTCTTCGTTTTTGGCTACAGCTTGCAAGAGCGGATTTTTACAATCCATTTAGCCAATTTGTGGTTAAAGCGACACAACCTATTATCGCACCAATGCGTCGACTATTACCTTCAATAGGACGAATAGATACTTCATCAATGCTACTGGCATTAATAGTAGTATTAGTAAAAATGTTAGTACTTACTTTCATGACCAATGCCACTGTAGACATCGTTACCTTGTTATTATTCTCGGTTATTTCAGTAATAAAACAAGCGGGTGTATTACTTTTTTGGATGTTACTTATTCGCGCAGTATTAAGTTGGTTCAATCAAGGCTACAACCCAATAGTGATGGTAATGACTCAATTAACAGAACCTATTTTAGCGCCTGTACGTAAAATATTGCCTGCAATTGGTGGCTTAGATTTATCGGTATTAGTAGTATTTATTGCGATGAACTTCATCAATATGTTGTGCGCGCAATACATTCCTTTTTGGGCGATTATTTAGTTAGCGGGCATCATTACATGATGAATGCCGTTAGCTATATCAACGATGAGCAGCAAGGTGACTTACTGCTCATCGTCTATATACAACCCAAAGCCAGCCGCGATCAAATTATCGGCTTGCACGGTAACGAATTAAAAATAGCCATAACAGCACCACCGATTGACGGTAAGGCAAATGCTTATTTATCTAAGTATCTTGCAAAAGCCTGTAAAGTACCTAAAAGTCAGGTGCATATTATTAAAGGTGAACAAGGTCGGCATAAACAAATTAAAATATGCCAACCTCGAGTTATTCCACCAGAGATAGCGGCACTGCTATAAGCGTACTTTTAAAGCTCACTCATCTATAATAACCTTACTGCTCAAGATCCTAAGGACAAGATTATGTTTCAATCATTGCGTTTATCTCGGCCACTTTTACCAATACTATTGCTATCTCTCATCACAATTAGCAGTATCGGCAATGCTCACGCAGAACAAAAACAACAAGTCGGTAATTTCGATATTCATTATATGGCACTCAGCAGCACCTTTATTACCCCTGAAATTGCGAAAACCTATGGCATAGAACGCAGTAGTTATAATGGCTTAGTTAATATTACCGTGCTAAATACTAGCCAAGATGGACACCCGGCTGTTCCCGTTGAAATATCGGGTATCGCCAACAACTTAATAGATGCCCGCATCACACTTGATTTTAAAGAGATCCGAGAAGGACACTCCATCTATTACATCGCAGAAGTACCTTACAGAGACGATCAAGAGGTTAATTTTACGATTGCCATTAAATACGGCAAACAATTAAATACTTCTTTGAAGTTCAAACAGAAGTTTTATGTAGATTAAATCATCGATAACAAGCGGTATCGAGCGATATCGAGCCTAGAGCGCTGCGCTGCTAGGACGCTTCGCGGCTAGATTCTATAGAATCAACAGCCTAGTCGCCCAGCAACTCAATTTTAACAGCGAAGCTGTTCTTAGCAGTGACGAAGTCACGCCCTAGAAGCGGAGCGCACTATCCGTGTAGCGGCCTAGGATCTTAGCAGTGACGAAGTCACGTCCTAGAAGCGAAGCGCCCTAGAAGCGAAGCGGCCTAGTTACCGCCGTAGCCTATCGCGGGGTAGTTAGCGTATAATGACGGCAAATTTACCCTCATCTAAAAAACTTATGCATACCTTAGCCAAACAACAAATTGTTCTTGCCAGTGGCAACAAAGGCAAACTTGCCGAATTTGATCAAATGCTAACAGCATTTAATATTGAAGTATTACCACAGAATAAATTTAATGTTTCCGAGGTTGCAGAAACAGGCACCACGTTTGTTGAGAATGCCATCATTAAAGCGCGTCATGCTGCAGAAATTACCGGTAAAGCTGCTATTGCAGATGATTCTGGTATTGAAGTCGATGCACTACAAGGTCAACCAGGCATATATTCCGCACGATATTCTGGCGCTGGGGCCACTGAAACCAGCAACTACCTAAAACTATTGGATGCTCTTCAGGGCGAAAAACTTCGTAGTGCCCGCTTTCAATGTGTATTGGTGTACATGCGCCATGCAAAAGATCCGACGCCTATTATTTGCCAGGCCTCATGGGAAGGCACCATAAACCATGCTCCTCAAGGCGATAAAGGCCATGGTTATGATCCTATTTTTATCCCGCAAGGCTTTGACTGCTCGGCCGCTGAATTAACTGGCGATCAGAAAAATGCCCATAGTCATCGGGGCAAAGCACTTGAACTGCTAGTAAGTGCAATGAAAGCTCAAGGCATCATTACATCAAACATTACATCAAACATTACATCAAACAACACTACGGATGATCATCAATAAATGACATTGCAATTGCCACCACTTAGTTTGTATATCCATATCCCTTGGTGTGTACAAAAATGCCCTTATTGTGATTTTAACTCCCACGGCCAAAATGGTGAGTTACCTCAACAACAATATGTTGATGCGTTATTAGACGATTTAAAACAAGACCTGGCTTATGTTCAGGGTCGAAAGATCCATACTATTTTTATCGGTGGTGGTACACCATCGTTATTTGACGCTAGCCAAATCCAACGCATACTTGAAGGTGCACAAGCATTAATCCCTTTTGAAGATGATATAGAAATCACCATGGAAGCCAATCCTGGCACATTAGAGCATGATGACTTTAGTGCTTACCGCGCGGCGGGTGTGACAAGACTATCCATTGGGGTACAAAGCTTCTCAAAAGAAAAACTGAACCTGCTAGGACGGATCCATAATGAGGATGAAGCTAAAGTGGCAGCGCAAAAAGCTAAACAAGCTGACTATTTAAGTTTTAATCTCGACTTAATGCATGGTTTACCGAACCAAAGCTTTGATGAAGCCATGCACGATATTGATACCGCAACCGCATTAGCCCCTCCACATTTATCTTGGTATCAACTCACCATTGAACCTAATACCTTATTTCATTCAAAACCACCACAATTACCAGACGATGAGAATCTGTGGCAAATTTATGAACAAGGTCAACAACGCTTAGCCGCTTTAGGTTACGAGCAATACGAGATCTCCGCCTATGCTAAACCAGGATATCAGTGCCGTCATAATCTTAATTATTGGCAATTTGGTGACTACCTTGGTATTGGTTGCGGAGCCCATGGTAAAATTACCCTGCCCGACTCAAATCAAATTGTGCGTACAGTTAAAATCAAGCACCCTAAAGGCTATCTCGCGGCAGAAAAATATACTTTTGAAACCACAGATGTAGTTGAAGAAGATCGCCCATTAGAATACTTAATGAACCGTCTTAGATTGATGACTCCAATTCCTAAAACCGAGTTTGAGCAACGCACCGGTCAACCTGCAGAAGTAGTCAAGGCAGGCATGCAGAAATCAATTGAACGAGGCCTATTAACCGAGACCACAACACATTGGCAATTAACATCTAAAGGCCATATGTTTGTAAATGACTTACTGTCTCAATTTATTTAATCCGCCAATATGACTCGCGGTTTAGCGTTATAAACAGGTAACTGCGAGTCGACTCTTAATTATTCCCCTTATAAAAAAATACATTTCACTTACCAAAAATACACACTTTCTAACATTTATATTGACACTTTTAGACAAAGCTTGATTAGGATGTGCTCCTATAACTTAGGTACTTTGGGAAGATATTAATGTCTATTAAAACAAAAATAACTCTGGTTGCTGTTGCGTTATCGAGCTTATTAAGTGCATCGGCTATTGCTAATTTACACAACATGCCACAATTGAGTCCTCAAGAAAGTACAGCAACATCTAACCAACAAACCGAAACAGAAAAAGCCAACGCGTTGTTTGAAGCCATTTTTATGGAAAATGTGATGGCAAATCCAATTAACCAAACTTACCTTGGTATTAAACAAGATTATGGCAAGTGGAATGACTTAACAGATGCTGCTGCGGATGCTGACTTAGCCCGTATTAAAAAGCAGCTTATAAGGCTCACTCAACTTGATGAAACTAAGCTCGATCAACAAGCTGCATTAAGTTTTGAGCTATTGAAAGCCAGTTTAGAGCATACAATTAGCGATGATAAATGGCGTTATCACACTTACCCGATAAATCAAATGTACGGCGTTCATTCTATCGTGGCTTCATTTCTTATCAATCAACACCAGATAACCGATGAAAGTGATGCAAAAGCCTATATCAGCCGTTTAAACGCGGTACCGACATTATTTTCACAACTCGAAACGTCATTAGAAATTAGAGCTAAAAAACACATCATCGCGCCGAAATTTGTGTTCCCTTATGTGATTTCAGACAGTAAAAATATTATTAGTGGTGCTCCTTTTACCGAGACAGGAAAAGACAGTGCGCTATGGGCTGATGCAACACGTAAAATAAATAAGCTCGATATTAGCGATGACAAAAAACAAGCTTTATTAAATGATGTTAAACAAGCTTTGTTAACTAACGTGAAGCCTGCTTATGAGCAATTAATCACTTATACCAAGTCACTTGAAGCACGTGCAGATACTAAAGATGGCGCCTGGAAACTACCAGACGGAGAAGCGTTTTATAATAACGCCCTCGCCCGTACAACCACTACTGACATGAGCGCAAACACTATCCATGAACTCGGTTTAACTGAAGTTAAGCGTATTCATGATGAAATGCGCGTCATTATGAAAAAAGTACAGTTTGCCGGTAGCTTGAAAGAGTTTTTTGTTTTCATGCGCGATGACAAACAATTTTACTATCCTGACACCAACGAAGGTAAAGCGGCCTATATCACGCAAGCAAAGTCTCTAATCGATACTATGGAGTCTCGATTAGATGAAGTCTTTACCATTAAACCTAAAGCGGCTTTGGTAGTACAAAAAGTAGAGGCATTTAGAGAGAAGTCTGCAGGAAAAGCCTTTTACGATCAACCTGCACCAGATGGCTCTCGCCCAGGTACCTATTACGCTAATTTATACAAAATGAAGGCGATGCCAAAGTATCAAATGGAAGCACTTGCTTATCATGAAGGGATCCCTGGCCATCACATGCAAATCGCGATAGCACAAGAATTACAAGGTATTCCAAAATTTAGAAAATTTGGCGGTTACACTGCTTATATAGAAGGTTGGGGACTTTATTCTGAATACTTCCCTAAGGAAATGGGCTTATATGCCGACCCATACTCTGACTTTGGCCGTTTATCAATGGAGCTATGGCGAGCATGCCGTTTAGTGGTTGATACTGGCATACACGCTAAGAAGTGGACTCGTGAACAGAGCATTGCCTATTATGTTGATAACACCCCAAATGCTGAATCTGATGCAATTAAAATGGTCGAACGCCATATTGTTATGCCATCACAAGCTACCGCTTACAAAGTGGGTATGATTAAAATATTACAGCTACGTGAACAAGCAAAAAAAGAGTTAGGCTCAAAGTTTGATATCCGCGAGTTTCACACTTTAATATTGAAAAATGGTCCGTTGCCATTAGACATACTTGAAGAGCAAGTAACTAAATGGATTAAACAAGTTAACTTACTGTAAGTTAACAGCTAACTATGTTCTAACGTAAAACGGCAACCTAAGGTTGCCGTTTTACGTTGATCATTACCACAAAAAAATAACCCCAGAACAAAGTCTGGGGTAAACCAAATAAACTAGGATGATGGTTTTAAGGCTGGCATTGTTCTAGTTCGAAAACCATTGCCAGCTCTGATCCAAAACGTGCTACCTTGCAGATTTGTACGCTTGATTGAAAAGGGGTCATTTCTCAGAAAAACGCATGCTTCAAATCATTTCGAATCAACTACCAACCATTGTATTGATATCAGAACAGACTTCAACTACTTAACAAATGTAAATCACTAACCTCTTGATTAGTAGGTTACTAATCAACTAATCAAGTAACAGCTTAAGTAATTGATAAAATTCAGATTAAAATAAAGCCGCAAGATGACTTGCGGCTTTGTTTTTAAATAGAAACAATGTTTCCATTTTTATTAACATTAACTCAGGATAAAAGAACCAAAAAATGAATATAAAACTCTTTATTTTGCATTTTCAGTATCAAACTTACCATCTATTTTGCTAGCAATACCTATTGACAATTAATAGCTAATCTATTGTCAGTCAATACCACTCAATTACTGGCACAAAGGATTGCTTGATAAGCGTTTATTATCCGCAGTTGAATTATTTACGAAGTTTATATAAATGGTCAAATTTAGCATCCCAATAAGGTGGGCTACTAATGTGCGTTTTAATAAAATCAATAAACGCACTTACTTTTGGAGCTAAGTGTTTACGACGAGGATACACTGCTTGCAATGGAAGGTTGTGGGTCAATTGCCAATCAGGTAATAAAGGTACCAATGTCCCTTGAGCAATTTCATCTTCCATTAAGTAACTGGCTAAATACACAATACCTAAACCACTCACAGCAGCAGATTTCAATGCTGGCGCATTATCAACACGGAAATTGCCTGATACGCCAATCTCACAATAATCTTCGCCCTTTTTAAATTGCCACATACTGTGCTCGTGCCATTCACCTTGATACACCAAACAATTGTGTTCAACCAACTGTTCAGGACGACTAATATTGCCATGTTGAGCAATATAACCCGGTGAGGCAACTAACAAAAAATTACATTTCATTAAGGGTCTTGCCACCATACCAAGCGGCAATTGCTCTGACATGGTTAACAACAAATCTAAGCCTTCGCTAACAACATCAACTTTGTGATCAAGCAAACTGACTTGCAGTTCAAGATCTGGATGTCTGGCCATGAATGCTGGCAAAGCGGGGATAATATGCATAGTGCCAAAAGATTGCGAAATACCCACTTTCAACACACCACGAGTGGCATCATTTAAATTATGAACGCTCGATACTGCCTGCTCTGCATCACGAAGTAGCTCTTCACCTTGTAGATACAATAAATTGCCAGCTTCGGTAAGACTTAAACTGCGTGTAGTACGCTGAATTAGCTGTACGCCAAGTTTATGTTCAAGGTCTGCAACTTGAGTACTTACTTTAGATTTAGAAATGCCAAGACGTCTGGCTGCAGCACTAAAACTTCCTGCACGTGCAACATGAGTAAAAATTGCGATAGGTTCTAACAGTTCTAACATGAAAGGCGCCTTAAGCTGGTTACGACATTAATAAAGACTTCAGATATCTGTTAGCAATTGCTGGCAACTAAACCTGGCTAAGCACCAATATCAACGTTCAGTATTATTATTTTGATGTTATTTTTGATGCTAAATGAGCACTAAAATAAACTAATACTGTAAATCGACACCAACAAATGAAGATTCTGACATATAACCACATCTAAAGTAGAGTGTAATTTTGTTATAATTGATGAGAGTATAGCAAAAAAAGCCAATATGGTTCTATATTTATAATTGACAATTTCTTTATCAGAACAAAGCAACACCAGCTATAGCGGCATAATCGTTAAAATAGCCACAAAAAAAAGCCCCTGTGTCTTAATAAGAGCACAGGGGAAAGTCAGGTGTCCGGGAAGACAGGTTGAACAAAATTATTTACAAGCTCGTTTACTCTTTTATATCGCCTAGCTTAGCTAAAGTATAAGGTGCAAGTTCAGGTATGGCTTGGCGCGTTCTGCTCTCTAACACGAGTAACTCTTCAAAATTGTCACAAACCTTATTTGCTCGTTGTTCGAGGCCTTTTGATTGCGATTCAAGTTGCTTTTCAATATCAGCTCCAACATTGTCCATTTTTTGTGAAAAAGTATTCATTTTCTGTTCAAATGTTCCTCCCTCAGAAGACATTATTTGGCTACCTAATGTCATCATTAATGATCCCATTGAATTGGTGACCATTTGTTCCATTTCTTGTTCAAACTCATGGTTGAAAGCTTGTTCTATTGATGTTTCTGTCGAACCAAGATAAAACTTATCGCCTTGTTGATATGCCATGGTATCAACACGTTTCTGGATCCCGACCATTAGTTTATCAATCTGAGCACCCGCTGCCTCCCCAAAAATAGGCGTTAATGCCATATTAACAGCTTGGGTAGCAACAGAAACAACATCACCAACGAGGTCAATTACATCAGGTACTTGGCGAGACAGCTCTTCTGAATATTGGGTAAGTAATTTTTGTTGGTTATCATTAAGAGTGACTTTTTTACCATCAACATATAACTGGCCTAACTCGACACGATACTTTTCAGCTCCATTATCGCTAACTTGTAAGCTAGTGGGTTCAACGGTCACGTCATAGTTTAGGGTTACGTTACACTTCTCATCATTAATTGACATTTTTGCCATGGCGGGAGTCAGCGCTCCAGCAGTAAATAACATGCTGGTTAACGCTAAACCACAAATCAACTTCTGTTTGGTCATGAGAAAAATCCTTTTGTTATACAAATATCAATAATTAGGGGCGGATATAGATTTAATAAAGCACAAGTCATGCCAAAATCATAACCAATTGATTCATAGCTATTTAAATTTAATATGAGATGCTAGATAAGTCGATGAGTAAATAATAGCGAAAGTGTATTCGTAAAATAAACCAAAAAGTAGTCTATTTTGCGAATACCAATAATAATTAATTTAGCGGGTAAAAAGTTAAAAAATAGATCGACCAAGCTGCTGACTGAGGTGCTCAAGCATCGCAGTACCAGCGAGTGAGTTACCATTAACATCAAGCTCTGGAGACCACACGCAAATAGACATATCGCCAGGTATAACGGCAATAATACCGCCGCCTACGCCACTTTTACCCGGCATACCGACTCGGTAAGCAAATTCACCAGCACCATCGTATAACCCCGATGTCGCCAATAATGCGTTTAACTGCCGCGTTTGAACAGGAGAAACAAGGCTGTCGCCATCAAGCGTTTTACCGCGGTTAGCCAAATAAAACATTGCCCGCGACAAATCAGCACAATTCATTTTTAAAGCACAATAATGAAAATAGCTTTTAAGTACTGTATCAACATCGCCATTAAAATTACCAAATGACTTCATTAGATAGGCAATAGAGGCATTACGTGCACTGAACTGATACTCAGAATCTGCGACCACTTTGTCATAAGATATTGTCGTATTTTGGCTCAATTGTCGTACGACCTCGAGCATACGATGCTTAGGTGCTCCAAGACGTGCTTGTAACAAATCAGCAATAACTAGCGCACCAGCATTAATAAATGGATTTCGTGGTTTACCACGCTCTAATTCGACTTGTACCAGCGAGTTAAATGAATGTCCTGAGGGTTCTTTGCCCACCCGACTCCAGATTTCATCTTCTGTGTATAAATTAAGTGCAAGAGTAAGACTAAAAACTTTAGAAATACTTTGAATTGAAAAAGGGTCGAGATAATCACCCGCACCAATTGTTTGACCATCTATAGTGGTAACTGCAATACCTATTTTGCTTGGGTCAATACAGGCAAGAGCAGGAATGTATCCTGCCACCTTGCCTTTACCCAGAAGCGATCTTACTTTATCTACAGCTTGTTGAAGTAATAATTGCTCTGGCAATTTGGCTTAACCCCACCAAATATCGTACAAATCACTGACTTCAAGATTTGAAACAGGCTTGTCTTTCCAGAACGCACTCACTGCGGCGGTATCTTCATCAGTACATTTACCGATTGCTTGGGTAGCAATAATACCTTCCCATTGCTTATGCCCACCACCGTGGAAACCTAGTTGACGAGGTTCAATGACTTCAACAAGAAACTGATCAACTAAACTATCGATATCTTGTTCTGAAACAGACTCATCAAAAGTCCAGTTAATTTCAAAACCTAATTCTTGAAATTCATCAACTCGTAATTTTTTACGTAAACGACGGCTACGATTTTGCGCCATGGTGTATTCTCCGATTGCTTAAAGTGAAGTGTGATTAAGCGGTACGCTCAAACATGATATCCCATACGCCATGACCGAGTCTGTGGCCTCTTGCTTCAAATTTTGTAAGCGGACGATGGTCTGGACGTTCAACAACTGTACCAGTTGTTGATTGATTTTTATAACCTTCAGCTGCATTCATTATGTCTAACATATGCTCACTGTAATTTTCCCAATCAGTGGCCATATGAAATACACCACCGATGTTAAGTTTACGACGGATTAGTTGCACAAATTCAGCTTGTACGATCCGGCGCTTGTGATGACGTTTTTTATGCCAAGGATCTGGGAAAAATAATTGCACGCGTTCCAGTGAACCATCGGCAATACTGTGCTCTAACACTTCCATAGCATCATGATGATACACACGTAAATTAGTGACTTGAGCTTCTCCAGCATCCCCTAAACACGCGCCAATACCTGGCTTATGAACTTCTATTCCAATAAAGTTTTGCTCTGGAGCAGCTTGGGCCATTTGCACTAATGATGCCCCCATACCAAAACCGATTTCTAAAACGGTATTAGCATCGCGACCAAACACTTGGTTTAAGTCTAACGCTTGTGGGGTGTAATCAAGTCCCATTGCTGGCCAATGTGCCTCAATGGCTTGAGATTGACCTTTGGTTAATCGGCCTTCACGTAAAACAAAACTTCTGATTTTACGAATATACTTACCGTCTTCGTTAAATTCAGCTGTGGTAACGTCGCTCATCTTTGCCTCATTGTCTGCGTACTTACTTGTGCTTATAGCTAGTTGCTAAATAGAAAACGACTAATATTATTTTAGTCGTCGTCTAGCAGCACATTACGCAATTGCTATCTGTAATAGATGGTTTTTAAAGTCTGTGAGCATTATACCTAAACTGATTGCACATGTTTATGCTAATTTAACTTCAACTCTAGGGCCTGTTGATCTTTCAAGGTTATTTTTGCAGCGAATTGTTGGCCATTTGTACAAGGCAGAGACTTTGAGGTGTAGTTATTCTACATAAAAAGTCGATAACACAGTAAAAATGGCCAACAAACGCTGCCCGAAGGGTTCGGCTAAAAACGTTTTACTCTTTGTTGAATGCATTTTGCTTAGATGACTAGGCATCAATCCATTCGCCTCGATTAAAACGTTTTTAACTCGAACAAAATTCAACCAGCAAAGATCAACAGGCCCTAGTTAAGGCATGGGATAATTAAGCCAAAATCAGATTATTTGACTTAATTAGTAGCAAACTTGTCATTTCGCCTACTAAAATAAAGCGCAATTATGGGTTAAACACTGCGGCAATAGCAGATTACAACAACATAATTAACCCAATAAAAGTCTATATTGATAAGCATTGATTATCCCTAACTGAGATTAATTTAGTGTTAAAGATTAATTTAAAATAGCGTGGCTACTTGTGTAATAAAATGCCTATGGCTACACTGCGCCCATGAAAAATCTGACTCCATTTTCTGAGCGTATCATCGCTTGGTATGACCTACATGGTCGTAAATCACTGCCTTGGCAGATCAATAAAACGCCTTATCGTGTTTGGGTGTCGGAGATCATGCTCCAGCAAACCCAAGTGGCAACGGTGATTCCTTACTATGAAAAATTTATGGCTCGCTTCCCTAGTGTCATAGACCTCGCTAATGCACATCAAGATGAAGTGCTGCATTTATGGACTGGCTTAGGCTATTACGCCAGAGCACGTAATCTACATAAAGCAGCTCAGCATATTCGCGATACTTTCGATGGTGAGTTTCCGACTCAGTTTGATGATGTGGTTGCTTTATCTGGAATAGGTAAATCGACTGCCGGGGCAATTTTATCGTTATCGCTTGGGCAACATCACCCTATTTTAGATGGCAACGTAAAACGGGTGTTGGCCAGACACGGGGCGATTGCCGGTTGGCCAGGACAAAAAAACGTTGAGCAACAGTTATGGCAATTAACGGATACGTTAACGCCAATTAAAGACGTTGAAAAGTTTAATCAAGCGATGATGGATATAGGTTCAAGTGTTTGTACTCGCAGCAAACCTAATTGTGCAGCTTGCCCTGTGGCAATAGATTGCTTGGCTCAACAAAGCGGTCATCAGAGTCAATATCCAGGCAAAAAACCTAAAAAAATCACTCCAGAAAAATCTGCTTTTATGGTCGTTTTAGTCAACAGCAGCGAAAATACTGTAAAAGTTCAGCTTATTCAACGCCCACCAGCAGGCATATGGGGTGGATTATGGTGTTTCCCACAATTTGAGCACCAAGTCGAACTAGATGACTATTTAACCCTGCATAATTTGACCGAATCAGAGCAAGGGCTTGCAGGGTTTAGGCATACATTCAGCCACTTTCATTTAGATATTAAACCGATATTAGTTGAACTATCTCCGGATCTCGCTAGCGGCATCATGGAACAAACCTCGGCTCTCTGGTATAACATAGAGCAACCTGCGAAAGTCGGATTGGCAGCAGCCACAGAACGTATTTTGGCTAATTTAGCCGTACTTTTCGCGACACATTAATTTTTAGTGTAATTAAAGTTAGTAAGGAATCATCATGGCTCGCACAGTTCAGTGTCTACATCTTAACAAATCAGCTGACGGCTTAGATTTTCAGCTTTACCCTGGCGAATTAGGTAAGCGTATTTTCGACAATATCAGTAAAGAAGCTTGGGGCTTATGGCAAAAGAAGCAAACCATGCTAATTAATGAGAAAAAACTCAGTATGATGAATGTTGATGATCGTAAGTTTCTTGAAGAGCAAATGACTAATTTTTTATTTGAAGGTAAAGACGTTGAAATCGATGGCTATGTACCACCAGCTGAAGATGAATAACCCAGCAATATAGTCAATCACTGTATTAAATAAAAAAGCCGCTTAATTTAGCGGCTTTTTTTTGGCTATTAATAACTAACCCAACAGACTATTGTTTGACGCCTTCCACGACCAACGCTAATTCAACGTTAGCAGAAGCTGGACCTAAATCCATTTTGACACCGAAATCTTTCATCGCAAAAGTGGTTTTGCCACTAAAACCGGCACGATAACCTCCCCATGGATCTTTACCTTCACCAATAGCAACGGCATCAATGCTTAACGGCTTTGTCACACCATTTAAAGTAAAGTCCCCATTAATAACAAACTGGTTATTGCCTTTATTTATAATAGATGTCGATGTAAAAGTAGCTTCGGGAAATTTACTGGTATTTAAAAAGTCTTCACTGCGCAAATGCTTGTCACGCTCGGCATGATTAGAATCAACACTGTTAGTGTTAATTTTAACATTCACTTTAGCATCAGCGAGTTTATTTTCATCAAAGCTAAAATCGCCAGAGAACTCATTAAAACGTCCTACAACAAAACTGTAACCTAAATGATTAACACTGAATTGAATCGATGCATGTGCACCTTGAGTGTCGATAACATAGTTAGCCGCATTCGCTGCAACGGGTAACATAAGAGTAGAACTAATTAATGCTGCAATAAGGTGCTTTTTCATAATTTATATTCCTTTATATTGATAGTAAGTAAAATCGTAAATAAGTCGATGGGTGTTTATTTAACATGACAATGAGCAAACATAATGGTTAACTAACCCGTTTAGGATTCAACATTCTTTTCAAGGTATTATCTTTATCAATAACATGGTGCTTAATAGCACCTACTGCATGCAGTACAACCAGCCCAATTAAGCTATAAGCCAGATATTGATGTATAACACCGGCAATATCTGCTTGATCCTCAATAAAAGCATTAGGAAATGGCACCGCAAACCAGTCAAAAATCCAAATATCTCTTCCATCAGCAGTAGAAATCATAATTCCTGAGCACATGATAAATAGCATTAACGTATATAGAGTAATATGTGCCCACTTCGCCAAACGCTTTTCCCATGGCTGATGATTCGACATCGGATTAGGAGTGTGTGATATCGTTCGCCAAACTAATCTTAATAGCGTTAAACAAAGTAATAGCAGACCAACACTTTTATGCAGATGCGGCGCAGTTTGATACCAACTACTGTAGTACGTAAGGTCAACCATCCAATAGCCTGCACTAAAAAGACCTATAACCACGATAGCGGATAACCAATGGATAAAAATGGTCACTAAGCCATAGCTTACTGAAGTATTTTTTAACATGAGTACATTCCTTTTTAAACTCACAACATATTAACGTCATTTTATGGAAATAAAATCAGTAAAATTAGCTCATATAATTCGATAAAATAGAAAGATAACGTTGAGACAGACTCATTATGGTAATAACCCATCGATTTAGAATGCCATAAAAATCAATTGTCGCCATTGATGACCTAAAATCGCTACGTAATCATGCCTATAATTAAGCGATGTCAAAATGCTCGTTGCAGAGTGCCCGTTAAGCTCGTTGAACAAGGTAATGATTGAAGCTGAGTTATAAAGACTAACGAGTCCAGCAATTAAATAAACACCACGACTAAAACGGAGAACGTCTTTTTCACAGAAGAAATTAACTAACATTATTTACAGACTATTGTTCACAGGCTCAACTTGCGCGTTGTCAATTTATCGACATGTTCAATCCTACATTTCAATATTGTTTAAGCCGTAAGATACATAAAAGGTTAATTGTAAATACACATCATGCCTTTGATAATGCTATCTAAGGTGAACTAGCATACTAAAAGGTCATTTATTTACATGTAAACTCACCTTTATTAGCCGGACCTAAAGCACTAAGAGTCAGCATGTTGTGATTGAGAGCAAATAAACCAACAATAGTATTACGCATAACCACTCTTTGGCTGTTCCACGTCGTTGTTTGCATCATGTTATAAAGATTAATATTGTCCGATTAAAGCTCAAAAGTAACAATTAATCCTAAAAACCATCAAAAACTAATAAAAAAGCATCATTTTGCGCATTAACTAGCCGAACGAGTCAAAACAATTGAAAAACCGCTTGCACGATAAAAACCATCACTATACTATATGCGCACTCCAGACGAGACAGGTATTGATTACCAAGTTATTACCTAGTTTGCAGTAAAGACTAACTATTAGTTAGTTGCCCGAATAGCTCAGTCGGTAGAGCAGAGGATTGAAAATCCTCGTGTCCCTGGTTCGATTCCGGGTTCGGGCACCATATTTAGCCGGCATAGCTCAGTTGGTAGAGCAACTGACTTGTAATCAGTAGGTCCCGAGTTCGACTCTTGGTGCCGGCACCATAAAAACAAAAAAGCCACTCAATGAGTGGCTTTTTTGTATCTAAAATTTACCCGTTATACATCTAATCTCAGGCCAAAATACTAAACGTTCACGACTAACTGTGTTGCTTGATTTGCGATTGAGCTTGATTTTCAATAGACCAGCTATTAACGCGTTAACCAGCCCTATTAGCCAAACAAATAACAACATTGAATAGAATAAGGGCAAGTTACCAATTAGGGCCAATATGATGGCTTTGGCCATACGTGTTCCATCCCCTAACTCCAGTTGATGCTCTTGGTTAATATTTGGCCTCTTAACATAAAGCGGGCACTCATTTGAGTGCCCGCTTTATGTTAAACCTCGTGATTATCTGCCGAGTACTTCAACCCGGGCTAAACGATTAACTTGGTTTAATGACCCCAAGTGACCATAAATTGGCCCAAGTAAGCCACGCTTTTTAAGCTCAATAAACTCTTCATCGCTTAGTGCATTTAATTTCGTTTCATCAATAAGATATAAGCCATTAATATTACGTTTCTCACCCGCAACATCGACAGTGAGAGTCTGATTAATTAGCAGGCCTTTTTCATCTAAAAAGCTCAAAATGCCTCGAGTCGCTTGATCTTGTTCATAGTGGCTAATCAATGCTTGCTTACGCGCTTCTAAAAATGGGGTTTCTTTGCCCTCTTCGAACAATGCTTGGCCATCAGCCTTAGTCACTTCTTTAGCATTCTCACGAATACCGATCCATACTTTGTCTTTAACATCGGGGTTGACGACTAAACCAAGAGGATAATCACGCACAACCGCTGGAATATACAAACCTTGCCATTTACCGTCTTTAACACTTAGATTCTGACCAGGCTTTAGCCCTAACATCGCAACAGATTGAAACTCATTCGTGTCGCTGTTTTTGACAAATACGATTGGGTACTCAGTAGCAGCACGATTAATTTCATGTAAGGTTACCGGCACAATATGTTGCTCTGCTACGTGCGAATAATCACTTGGAGTCAGTTTTAAATCACCATGTTTGGTTTGTTCTAATAATGTAATTTGGTTAGGCATCTTGGCTCCTTGAAGCACTGATTATCTTCTATGGTATAAGTACAACATCATTGTCGTACGTTGCGTTAACAAATAATTAATAACAGAAACTACCAAGTTAAATCTTAAATTCAAGTAGATTTAGGTTAAATTGCGTCAATAAATGCCAAATGAGTAATTATCGTTCAAAAAAAGGCTTTGCGTTAAACAAAGCCGGTAAAACAAGCACTAATTATCAATCAATTGTTTGCTAAATTAATGACCTAATGCAATTTTAGTTTAGGGCGTTGCCAGCGCAGTAATTTTTGAGCAATACGATATACAGATGCCGAGAACCAGCCATACAAGCTAGCTAAATGACGCTGATAAAGCGAAATATACATTAAACGCGCAATGTGTCCTTCTACAAAAAAGTCTCCCGAACGAAGATTACCCATTAGGTTTCCGACTGCTGAAAAACGACTAAGTGAAACCAGTGAACCATAGTCTTTATACACAAAAGGTTTTTCGGGTTGCAGTTTCATTTTCAAACAAATATTAGCATACAGACGGTCTGCCATTTGAGCTGCGGCCTGGGCTCTTGGTGGTACCGGCTTACCTGATGGTAAAATTAATTGCGCACAGTCACCTAAAGCATAAATATCTTTAATGCCTTTAACATGCATGCAATCATCTACATCAATTTGATTACGGGGAGTAACCGGAAGTTGAGTGAAATTCTCGAAGACTTTTGGACCTTTAACCCCCGCTGCCCACACTTTTATATTGGCTTTAATCGTCTCACCTGTCGCGGTAACAAAGCCTTCTTTTGTGACTTCTTTAACCTGCACACCTAAATGCAATTTAACACCTAACTTTGACAATACGGTTTGCGCTCTTGAACTCACTTGCTCTGGTAATTGGGGCAGAATTTTACTCGATGCCTCGATCAAGTTTATATCTAAATGATCTTTAGAGATGTTTTGATAACCGTACTCCCTAACAGACTCAATAACATGATGAAGTTCTGCCGCAAGCTCGACACCTGTGGCGCCAGCACCAACAATACCTATGCCTAATTGGTCTTGGGTTTCATTAAGCTGTAATAATGCATCCATAAGCTTGTGGTGAAACAAGTTAGCACTGTCTAGACTGTCTAAAAATATACAATGTTTTTCAGCACCAGGGGTATTGAAGCTATTTGAAACACCTCCTAATGCTAAAACAAGGGTATCGTATTCAATATTACGCGCGGCAATAATCACCTCGCCTTCATCGTTATACACTGGAGCAAGTTGAATTTGTTTAATGCTTGGGTCGCATTGTTCAATTGCGCCGCGAATATATCGGTAACCATTCTTCAAACCATGATCTCGATATTGTAGGCCTTCAATTGATTGATCTATCACCCCTACAGCAACTTCGTGTAATTTAGGTTTCCAAATATGAACGGTATTTTTATCAATTAAACTAATATCGATTAACGGATTTTTACCGAATTTACGACCTAATTTTGAAGCTAACGCTAACCCTGCTGCCCCGCCACCCACGATAACAATTCGTTGAACCATACATTACCTCTAAGAGACTTTATGCCGACAACTTAAAATGTACAAATATAAAAAAAGGTCCTAATGGACCTTATACTGCTTCTTCATTTTCTTCGCCGGTACGAATACGTATCACTCGCTCTATATCGGTTACAAATATTTTGCCATCACCAATCTTACCCGTTCTGGCAGTATCAACGATAACGTCAATCGCACGTTCTAATATCTCATCTTGAATAACTAACTCGATTTTTACCTTAGGTAAAAAATCGACCATGTATTCTGCACCACGATAAAGTTCAGTATGGCCTTTTTGACGACCAAAACCTTTGACCTCTGAGACGGTCATACCCGTAATGCCAATTTCAGCAAGAGCCTCACGCACATCATCAAGTTTAAACGGTTTAATAATCGCTTCGACTTTTTTCATTAAATACTCCTGTCATCGGCTAAGTTTTTGATTAACCTCAACTCGGGATAAGAGATGGGATAAATCGATAAGAAAATGGTTTATTTCAAATCTGCAATATCGAATTTGCCATTTGTTTTACTAACAAGTCACATTTGCACGTCAATATGGTGCCTATTGCAAGTCAATCCACGACAATAAACAGGACAAAAGCAATTTAATAACCATTGATAACCCCATACTGAAGTTGATTAAGCACATGTCCTCATTGCAATTTATATACTCGCTAACATCGTCCAAATATCTTACTTGAAAGCGAAGCTAATTGTCGCGGCTATTTTACATATTTATGAAAAGATATTTCTCAGCAAAACTGCTGGTTATTTTCTATACTAATTTAATCTTACTGCAGGACGCAGCTAACGACGTTTAAGGATGAACAACAGTGAAATTTCCTATCCAAGCAAAAGGCTTTAGCCTGATTGAAGTTATAGTCACCACATTGATTGCCGCAATAATGTCACTCATCGCAATCCCCTCTTTTTCTGGAGTAATTGAACAAGTACGAGCAAAGAGTAATATTCAAGTTATCCAACAGACGATACAGTTAGGTCGAAACATGGCCATAAGTTATGGCTCTAGGGTAACGGTTTGCCCTTTAATCGATAATCTGTGTTCAGCAGATTGGAGTATTGGATTAAGCGTATTTATTGATCATGGGCAAAAAAATCAACTTGATGCCAACGATCGCTTACTTCAACAAACGGCTCCTTTTCATGAAAATGACTATATTGATTACAATCGTGCAGCGATTAGATTCCAACCCGATGGATTAGCTTCTGGTACCAATGGCACATTAACGTACTGCCCAGGAAAATTTGACAGTAAATACTCAAAAGCCGTCATTGTAAATCAAGCAGGAAGGGTAAGAATGTCGAAAAAGAAAAATATTAAATGTAAGCTTTGACAAAGTAGGAATTAAATAGGGTATTTGAATAAATATCAAATCAGTAGTTCGGTCAAAATGGTCAATAAAACACTGTAATTCATGCTGCGCTTAGTTATACTCTGTTTATATAGCAGAGGGTTTATGCATGAAAAAATTAACGTTTGGGTTCACCTTAATAGAGGTAATGGTCACTGTTGCAATAGCAGCGATACTTATAACAGTTGCAGTTCCAAGCTTTACTTCACTTTATGAAAGCACTCGCGTAAACAATAACATTGAAAAAATTCAAAGTATCCTAGTCTTTGCCAGAAACCAAGCCATTACTTACGGCAGAACTGTCAATATTTGCTCATATTCGACAGCAACGAGCTGTGGAACATCTACGGATTGGAGTAACGGGATAAGAGTATATATTGATGTTGATGGTAAAGAGACTGAATTGAGAGCAATAGATAGCTTTAATGATAGCGACAAGGTCAAAGCTTCCACCAAAACAATGACCTTTTCTGCTGACGGTTTATCATCAGGTGGCAACATTATTTACTGCCCTAGTGGAAAAGCTGACTTATCACTGAGTGTATCAGTGATAAGTAGCGGTCGAGTATCTTATGGTAGCGCTGGTAACAGTTGCTAGGCCAAACAATGGTTATCTCTTATTATTTACAATATTAACGAAGTGTCTGATTATCCAGATTTTTGGCGGTTTCTAACTTAAAGACACCATTTAAGGGTAAGCACTCACTCACTTCTTTTATGTAATACTTATTACCTGTTATGCTATCTTTAAATTGCGTACCTGATAACTTCATTTCTTTCCGTTTAACATCATTAGATTTCCAACGATAAAAAAGTATTCTCTCACCTATTGATGACGAGGTAATATGACATTTATAGTCTTGCCATTCATCTGTTTGAGATATACCCCCGAACGAAACAAGGCATAAACACAATACTATTAATTTGATCATTTCCAGCACTCCTTAGAAGGACCTTTAACTCCTGCAGCTGTAAGCGTAATAGTAGCACAAGTTGTATCAAGGGTTGCTTGCCTACCTTTAGCGGTTGCAGTAATTGTATACGTTGTGGTACCCACTGAATCGACCGAATAATATCCATTTTCTGTTAAAAATGGTTCACTAGACATTCCTAATTTGGTCATGTCTTCAGTAAATATACGGTTATCCATATAATATTGTTCCTGCAAATTAGATACTCTCATTACAGCGGCGACACCTTCAGAACGGCCACTTTTAGCTATAAAACTAGTGTATGAAGGATATGCTATTGCAGCAAGAATCCCAATAATGACAACAGTAATCATCACTTCAATCAGAGTAAAACCTTTAAAAGATACTTTTTTCATCAACTTTACTCTTCTATATGATAATAAATTCTATTCGTTGTTAGACCCGAACCTAAAACAACAGTACCTTTACAATCATTACCGACACATTCTCCTTTTCCCACACCAATTATATAGGCAATAGAATCATTACCAGTGTCAACTTTTGGTATAACTATCTGAGGAGTATCAGGTACTCGCTCACCCAAATCATAATAAAGTTCACTATAAGTTCGAGTACCTTTATGTAAATCTAATACGTATAATCGACCTTCGCCCGAAAGATCACAAACACCCAAGTCGTAATCAATGGTTCCACCGGCAGGAGGTATAAACGACGTAAAGTACACTTTCCCATCAAAAATTAAAGACGATGATAAGCTCTTTTCACCCGCTGATGTAAAATCATAATACCAACCTTTCTTGGTACCAAACTCAATATTTTGGGTTTGGGATGTGGGGGCTGCTGAAGTTACATCATACAAATCAGAAAAAACTAACGTAGCAGGTGCTTCCGTCGAACTATAAGATTTAGTAACCACGTTCCTATCTTGGAAAACAAAAAACATATCATTGGTATATGTGTCTAATGGATGAGTTCGATTACCGGTTCCAATAGCTACCGCATCATAAGGTGTATTTTGATAACTAAGCACACCGCTGGTACTGTGAATGTTACTGAATTGGGTTTGTGCAATAGAAGGCTCTGAAAAGAACATGCGATCATTTGGTGAGCTACCATCACTTATTGACGCAAACTTAAATATTGTCCAGGTCGATTTGTCAGCTGAAGGTAAATCCATCCGCCACACGCTACCACCTATGTCAGATGCATATATACGATCCGTTACGCCATCATTATCACTGTCTAGAATAGATACTTTAGTGGCGATACTACTCATGTCTGAAAAGGTAAATAGTTTTATCAATCCTGCGGGGCCTGTATCGGCATTGACAATATAAACACCTTCGCCTGTACCATCACTCGACGACATGCCGCCACCAAAAATTAACACAGGATCATCAACACCTGGAACAAAAGTAGTAACGGGCTCAGACCAAGTTTGACCTAAATCCTCAAAACCTGATGTAGTAGAATTGATCATCCACTTATATGTCGGAGTATCAGGAGTTGATATATCTAAAGCATAATATGAAGCACCTCCACGACGCATTCCTAAATACAGCCAAGCTTTATCAATCTTACCACTACTATCAGTTTCAGTGTATGCAACAGGAGATAAATCCATTCCGTATACACTATGGTCACCAGTTGGATTATTCTCTCTTATGATAGGGATGTTACTCCAGAGTTCTTCAGGTATAAAAGCCCATGACTCAATAACACTACCAACAGAATAATCATCACTGCCCGCATCAGAATCTTTAAACATATGCACTAAACCTTGGTTAGTGCCTAATATGATCCTAACATCTAGTGTATCTGATGTACCAAAATTGAGCGCTAATGGCTTAGAATGTAGTGGATCGCCCATGATATCGATTCGTATATCTGTAGAACTTTCATCATTATCGTCATCATCAACATCAACACCGTAAAGCCAATCAAGAGTATCCTGAGAATGAGAAGAGACAAAACTCGAACTATCTATATCAATGATGCTTCCGCCACTTGTAGTTTTGATATTTCGATCTTTTAACGTCTCCCTAAGATAAGGTAATACACCACCAGAGGTAACATTATTACCGTCACTAGCATTTGCTGCACATGTATTCCAATACGTACATGTTGTTGACGATATATTGCCGTCAGAATCTACAGCTTTCTTCACCCCTCCAGGACCAACAATCTCACCATTAGAATTGACTTTAAGTTTTTTTAAGTTACCACTCCAACGAGGTCCCGCACCAGGATAAAACATAGCAAAATAAGCAGCGTTAAATGTTTCAGTCTTATCAAAATTGTTACTTGCAATACTTGGAGAAGTAAAAGATGTATTCACTTCTAATATATTTTTGAGTACACGATTAATGGCTTCGACTAATGCTAAACCATTGGAAGCTTTAAAATAACCAGATGAAATATTCGTTGTTTCGTCCCTTTTACTGCCAGCACGGAACGCCGCTTCTTCTAATAGTTTTGCAGCGGCATCAGCACCAGAAGAAAAGCCAATAGTATATAATTTAACAGTTTGTTTGTTATCAACACCATCAAGATCTAACACATCTTTGACAACATCATTATTTGCCATATAAGCAGCTAAAGCAGGTAAATAGCTATACTCATCACTATTTCCATTTTTAAAGTTGAATTTTGAGTAATCAGCTGTTTTATCTTCAGCTAATGCTGTTAATGATATTATGCTTGAGTCGGCTGAATGATCTAAAGTCGGCGCACCATCAGTGATATAAACAACATAAGCTGTATCAGGACATTTTTTAAATGGAGTTGTATAACTACCAGAAGATTTAATACTTGCGGGTGTATTTGGGGTGTAACTTTGTATTTTATTTTGGCCGGATCCATTATTGTCCTTATTACCATATTTAACAGCGCCACCACTGAAAAACTGATAAGCCTCATATAATGTTTCACAAAGAGGTGTATTTGTCTCTGATTTTAAATTATAAATAGTTTTAATTAATTGAGTCTGATTTGAGTCTGTCATTTCCTTAATATTAGAAACAATTCGACCTCCGTCAGCATTACCCTCTGATGGATAATTTAAATTGAATACAGCCAAACCTGCATCTATAGGAATAGACATGTTGATTAATGCAGACTTCAATGCATCCTTAGCAATATCCATTCGAGTATTAGTGCTCCCACTATTCTTACCTTCATCGGTGGTTGTAACCCACTTGTACCAGACTAGGTAATTTGCAGAATATAACGTTAAAGGTGCTTCACTACCAAAACCCGTACTATTAAAACTTTGATCACGTGCACTTGAGTTTGTAGTAGTTGTGTACATCAACTTAGTATTAATTGGATATCCATCTGCGTAGGATAGATAGTTTTTACCTTTCTTCGTTTCGCCCGGGTTCTTAGGGTCGTATTCCAAAATATCTTGAAAACAATCCACTATTTGGTTTTGGTTAAAACCATTATTTTCAGCTAACGGTTCCCAAGTACCGCTGTTACCTTTACTTTTAAACTCACGAAGATACCCAGTATACTGTCCGGTTGTAGCTAGAGCTTCAACAGCTTTATTGCAGTTATTGTTAGCTGCATAAAAACGACGCCCATCACTTGGACTGTCTGGCGTTGGAGCATTTGAACTGTCGATTCCTTCAGCAGTCCAATAAATACCGTTATCATTAATATAGCCAGAGTAGCTATTTAAATAGTTTTCAAATCCTGCAGCATAGGTGCATTTTTTAGCAGCTTTGTCTAATGAGGAGCAATAAGGACTAACAGATTGCTGATCCTCAGTACCCATACTGCCAGAATTATCAAAAATAAATAAAATTTGCGGTCGCTTACCAGATCGGGCACTGGCATCAACTAAATAAAGCTCTGTATCATCAGCAAATAACCCACTAGAAATAGTGACGAGTATAGCTATTACACTCATTATAATTTTGTTTTTCATGATATTAATTCCCTGCAATCACTTGCTGCTCTACTCCTGCAGCAACCGTTAACGAACCTAAATTATCACGGCCAAATTGGGCTGTGCTTGTTATTTGAGAACGCCTACAACTGACTAAATCTACACCCATAGCATTCGATGTTCTTTGACAACCAACATCTCTAACACCGGTTTCTGGTAATGGTGTAATAACTTGTGTACTGTTAAACGCTGATTCCGTTTTTACGGCTAATAAATTACTAAAAGAAGCGCCGGAATTATTAGCAATGACTTGCTCTAAACCACCGTTTGCAATAGACATAGCTTCGATACGCTCTGCTCCTGCGCCAGACATTCGTAATGACTGCGTTGAGTTAACGGCTAGGGCAATCCCTATGATAGTCATAATAACTAGAACTACTAGAGATAGAAACAAAACTATACCTCTCTGTTTTTTTATAGAAATACTCATCTAGTTCCTTATTAAAACAGGGTTTTCTAAAACGACAGTAGTCGATAACACTTTTCGCCTAAAATTATCATTAAAGGGATTTATCTGCTTGTCACCCAGCTGATAAGTTGTTTGATTATCATAGCTATCATCAGCTTGAGCGGAGCGCACTAATATATATATTTTCACAGCAACTAACCTTTGTAATGTTTCATTATCCCACACTGGAGTTGTCACATCTGCGGCTGGGACATAAGTATCTGGTGTGTTATCGCCATTATTGTCAAATCCATATAAAAAACGAATATTCTCTATTCCTTCGACAAGTTGTTCATCATTTTTCATGCCGGTATTCGTTAGTGTTTTACGACTTAAAATCGGAACACCATTCTCAATATCAATAAAATAAACATGATGTTGGTATTCCCAAACTCTAGAATTCACCAAATTAGTAGCAGGATCAAGGCCATTAAAAAATATAGCTTGGGTTGATGTGGTTGATACAGAAAATCTTGTGATATCGCCTACGGGGCTATCACTTCCATCCCCGAATCCAATACTTGGGCCTATAAAACGTTTTATTTGAATAACATCAGTATTAGGGGCAACCGTTGCAGCTGATAAACACGCAAAAGGAGTTGTACCGCTTAAACCATTTTCATAACCCCATAAACGCCTAAAATGGGCTGGTTGATTGCTAGGTAAACTCGCATTGTTTAAGCCTGCACCAATACAGTCATCAGCAATAGGAATGGTGTTATTTAATGTAGTATTAATGCCAAGAATAAATTCAGAACCCGTCATATCACCGAAAAAACCCAGCTGAGAAATATCACGTTCCATTATTGCCAATGCAATACGACCATTTTCTTGAAGCTGATTATATTGGCTCGTTGTAGTGACATTGGTTGAGGACATGCTAAACATAGTAAAAATGCCAGCAGATAAAAACAAACTAATAACCATTGCCACCATTAACTCAACAAGTGACATACCCGATTGTGATCTTCTGTGAATTTTATTAAAAGCTATCATTTAAATAATCACTGTTTGTATAGAATAAATTCGACGTTTATCACTTGCTGTACCGCATGCATTTACATCACCAGAATCGCTAGAGCTTCGAATAGCCTTCCAAGACATAGTAACAGTGACAATATTACCATTAACGTTAATACAGCCTGTTGCAGTATCTAATCCACCTACATTTTTAGTATTAATGACTTCTGAAGTCCCTATAAAAGAAGACTGCCATTCAAAAATATCCCACTGGGCCATTTGACTTGCACTACAAAATACAGTCGCTGAATCGCATCGCTGACTAACAGCACTAGGAGTACCGGAATAAGGGGAACCATTTGCATACAGTGCTAATTGAGCACTGTTTAATCTCATACGATTTATCATGTCATTAGCATAATATGATGCTTGGGTTTGCTGAAAAGACTCAAAACTACCCTGTTTCGACATAATGTGAAGATTAAAAATCCCAATAAGGCCTATCACTAAGATAACCAGTGAGACCATTACTTCAATTAAGGAAAATCCATTCCTTTTGCATGACATGAGCGTAAAACCTCCAGATAAAATCAAAAGTAGATATTTTCACTCTTGAATATCGATATTTTATACAGCACAACTATTAAACCAGTCTAAACATTTAGCATAGATAATAACTGACTTAAATGTAATCAGATAGTATCAATTTTGTATGATTAATAGAACAACATATTTTATCAGTATTATACTCGGTTTACTTTGTAAGCACAAAAAACCCGCAACTTAAATTAAGTTGCGGGTTAATATTTATAGATGATTGAAATTACTAACGTAATTCAGCTGGAACTGCAAATACAGTATCTTCTTTACGGCCTTCAACTTCAGTAATAATACTCGGTGCAAGTTTAGCTATCGCGTTAACAACTTGTTGCACTAAAACCTCAGGCGCTGAAGCACCAGCAGTTACTGCTACTTTTTTCACACCATCAAACCACACAGCCTCAACGTCAGCAGCGGTATCAACGAGATAAGATTGCGTACCTGTTTTTTCAGCCAACTCACGTAATCGATTTGAGTTAGAGCTATTTTTAGAACCGACAACAATCAATAAATCGACTTCGGAAGACATACTACGTACAGCATCTTGTCGATTTTGCGTCGCGTAGCAAATATCATCCTTACGCGGCCCCTCAATTGAAGGAAAGCGCTTTTGCAATGCAGTAATAATATCTAAGGTGTCATCAACAGAAAGTGTTGTTTGAGTGACAAAGCATAAGTTGTCTGGATTATTGACCTGAAGATTATTAACATCCTCTGGAGACTCAATAAGATAAACACCACCTTTAGGATTATCATATTGTCCCATAGTGCCTTCAACTTCTGGATGGCCTTCATGACCAATCAAAATGCACTCAATACCTTTACGACTTGCACGAGTCACTTGTAAATGTACTTTTGTCACTAAAGGACAGGTTGCATCGAAGACTTTTAAACCACGATTTTTAGCTTCTTTACGCACAGCTTGTGATACACCGTGAGCACTAAAAATAACAATACTGTTGTCTGGTACTTGGTCAAGTTCATCAATAAAAAGAGCACCACGCTGTTTTAGGTTTTCAACCACATATCGGTTATGTACCACTTCATGGCGTACATAAATTGGTGGTTCAAATAACTCTAAAGCACGCTCAACAATACTGATAGCACGGTCAACACCGGCACAAAAACCACGAGGGTTGGCCAATAAAATACTCAGTTCTGGAGACGTCGGATCAACTTTTAGCATGTGATACCTTTTTTACTCAGTTATGACACTAATAACTTCAAGTTCAAACGTAAGCGTGCGTCCTGCGAGTGGATGGTTTAAATCGACGGTAATTGAATCACCAGCAGTATCGCGAACGATACCCGGTATTTCACTGCCACCAGGACCCGCAAAACTCACAATAACACCGTCTTCAAGCTTCATATCTGCAGGAAATCGACTTCTGTCCATATAGTGAATCGCATCAGGGTTTGACTCACCAAAAGCGTCTTTTGCCGCTAAGGTAAATGCGTGCTTATCACCTTCTTTCAAGTCTTTTAGTTCGTCTTCAAAAGCCGGACTTAGACTACCGTCACCAATATTTAAACGTGAAGGTTTGCCAGATGATTTTGTACTGTCGGCTGTGGACCCGTCTTCCAGTACAATATTCATATGACATATTAATGAATGACTGTCTTGCTTATTTAAATCTGTCACAGTTAATCTTGCTCCTTCGATGGCTTTGCGTCGGGTCTAAATGATTCCCAAATGATCAGTACCGCACCAATAAAGATGCCTGCATCGGCAATATTAAATGCAGGGTAATGGCTGGTATTCCAGTAAAAATCGACAAAATCAATTACAAAACCATGCATTAAACGATCAACCAAATTACCTAATGCGCCGCCAATAACTAAGGTAAAGGCTAAATTACTGCGCCATAACGAATAAGATTGTTTACGCAACCATATTGTTAACAAGGTACTAAAACCAACCGCAATAATGGTAAACAACCAACGTTGCCAACCTCCTGCTTCACTTAAAAAACTGAACGCTGCACCGTAGTTTCGCACGTAAGTGAAGTTAAAAAACGGCAAAAGCTGTATAGACTCATACAACTCAAAATTAGCCAGGACCCATTGTTTAGACAGCTGATCGGCTAAAAACACCAATGCAGCTACCCAATACCAACGTAAGCCACTGTCTTTCCATGTTAATGGCACAGTACTCATTATCAATGTTTCCTTAAGCGAATTCGCGTTTCTCGCCTTCACCTTCAATATTGGTCACACAGCGTTGACACAATGTTGGGTGAGCTTCAATAGTGCCAACCTCTTCACGATAGTGCCAGCAACGCTCACACTTCTCGGCTTCACTTTTGGCAACCACTAGTTTAAGCGAACTTAATTCGGTTTCGATGGCATCGCTACCCGCTTGTGACATATCCGCCACGGCTGCTTTAGAGGTAATAAGAATAAATCGTAACTCATCACCCACTTTAGCTAACTCAGCCGCTAAATCAGCATCGGCGAACAATGTCACTTCAGCTTCTAATGAACCACCAATACGTTTATCACGACGCGCTTGTTCGAGTACTTTGTTAACTTCGTTACGGACAGTTAATAGTTTCTCCCAATAATCATCGCTTAAATCACTTTCAAGAGTGACGGCTTCTAAGCCTTGATACCATTCTTGGGTAAACACATACTTTTCACGTTTACCGGGTAACAATTGCCACACTTCATCAGCGGTAAAGCTTAAAATTGGCGTCATCCACCGAACCATTGCCTCTGCAATATGATAAAGCGCAGATTGACAGCTACGACGTGCATGCCCTTCTTGCTTCGCGGTGTACTGGCGATCTTTAATAATATCAAGATAGAAACTGCCTAACTCTACAGAACAGAACTGCATCAGTTTTTGAGTCACTAAATGGAAATTGTATTGATCATATGCTTCAATGATTTCTTGTTGCAGTACTGCTGCACGACGAACAACCCAACGATCTAACGCGACCATATCTTCAGATGCGATCATGTCTGTTTCTGGGTTAAAGCCATTCAAGTTAGCAAGTAAGAAACGCGCAGTATTTCGAATACGACGATATGCATCAGCACTGCGATTCAAAATCTCATCAGAAACCGTCATTTCGCCACTGTAATCAGTTGCTGCAACCCACAAACGTAGAATGTCAGCACCAAGCTTATTGATTACTTGTAAGGGAGCTATCACGTTACCAACAGATTTTGACATCTTACGGCCTTTACCATCAACGGTAAAACCATGGGTCAACACTTGCTTATAAGGTGCTTTACCATTCATAGCGGTTGAGATCATCAATGATGACATAAACCAACCACGATGCTGATCGCTACCTTCTAGATACAAATCTATGTCATGCCCATGAAACTCTGGACGCGCTGCGACAACAGATGAGAATGATGAACCTGAGTCAAACCATACATCCAATGTATCAGTCACTTTGCGGTATTGTTCTGCCTCATCACCTAACAATTCGCTGGCATCTAAATCCCACCAAGCTTGAATACCTTGTTGTTCAATGCGATGCGCTACACGTTCCATTAATGAAACACTGTCTGGATGTAATTCATCCGTTTCACGATGTACAAACAAGGTAATCGGTACGCCCCAGGTTCGCTGACGTGAGATACACCAATCTGGTCGGTTTTCTACCATTTTTTCGATACGGCTTTGGCCCCAATCAGGGATCCATTTGGTTTGTTCAATTTCTTTTAACGCTTGTGAACGCAAACCATGATTATCCATAGAGATAAACCATTGTGGCGTGGCACGGAAAATAATTGGCGTTTTGTGGCGCCAGCAATGCGGATAGCTATGGCGGATAGCAACATGCAGAAGTAATGCGCCCTTTTCTTCTAACAGCGCAACAACACTAGCGTTGGCTTTAAAGACGTGTTGACCAGCAAAAAACTCAGTGTCTGGCTTATAAACACCATTGTCGCCGACAGGGTTAGCGACTTCCAAACCATATTTTTGGCCGACAATAAAATCGTCCTGACCGTGGCCAGGTGCTGTATGTACAATACCGGTACCAGCATCTGTAGTAACGTGGTCAGCTAAAATAGCAGGTACATCAAACGCATAAAATGGGTGATTAAAACGCATTAACTCAAGTTCAGCGCCTTTTACTTCACCTAAAATAGTGTGTGACTCGGCACTGTAACGCTCAAGACATGACTCAACTAGAACTTGAGCCAATATCAAGGTGGTTGTTTCACCATTCTTAACAAATTCAACTAAGCTGTAATCTAACTCTGGACTTAACGCTAATGCACGGTTAGCTGGAATAGTCCATGGCGTGGTAGTCCAAATTGCCATCGCTACTGGCTTAGCGTAATTCTCTACGCCGAATTTTGCAGCTACGGCTTGGCTATCAACCGCCACAAAAGCGACATCAATAGCTGGAGATGTTTTATCTTCGTATTCCACTTCAGCTTCAGCAAGTGCAGAACCACAGTCTGTGCACCAATGCACTGGCTTAACACCTTTGTGCAAATGGCCGCTTTCAATCACTTTCGCCAATGAACGGACAATATTCGCTTCAGTTGAAAAGTCCATGGTGAGGTAAGGGTTTTGCCAATCACCTAATACACCTAAACGAATAAAGTCTTCACGCTGGCCTTCTACTTGGATGGCAGCATATTTACGGCATTCTTCACGAAACTCTGCCGCAGAAATCTTGACTCCTGGTTTACCGACTTTTTGCTCAACTTTAAGCTCAATCGGTAATCCATGACAATCCCAGCCTGGAATATAAGGCGCGTCAAAACCTGACATGGTTTTAGACTTAATAATGATGTCTTTAAGGATTTTGTTTACCGAGTGACCAATATGAATACTGCCATTGGCGTATGGAGGGCCATCATGAAGAATGAAAGGTTTACGGCCAGCACGGCTATCACGGATCTGTTGATACAGTCCGTCTTGCGTCCAGCTATTTAACATTTCTGGCTCGCGATTTGCCAAATTACCGCGCATCGGAAACTCTGTTTCCGGCAAGTTCAAAGTAAATTTATAGTCGCTCATTGATCCCATACCATTATTTAAAGCTGATTCATTTCAGCTAGCATCGTTGCTAAATAAAGCGCGAGCTTCATTTGCATCATTTAAAATCTGTTTTTTTAGCGCGTCCAATGACTCAAAAGGTTGTTCATCACGGATCTTTGCTACTAATTCTACTTCCACTCGTTTGCCGTATAAATCACCGCTAAAATCAAACAAATGGACTTCTAATCTGCAAGTTTGACCATTTACAGTGGGTCTAAAACCCACATTAGCCACACCGTCATAAATATCGCTGCCATCCCAGTACAAACGAACCGCAAACACCCCTCTTACAGGTACTACGTGTCGTTTTAAGGCAATATTTGCTGTTGGAAAACCAATTGTACGGCCTAATTTTTGCCCGTGTGCAACCTTACCACTTAAAATGAAAGGATGACCCAATAACCGCCTTGCTTGCTCTAAGTGCCCTAACGCTAGTTGTTCTCTCACTGCAGTAGAGCTTACTCGCAACGAACCAACAACAAAGCTTTGGGTACTGACCACAGTAAAGCCAAATTCTTTACCCGCAGCAACGAGCATATCGAAGTTGCCTAAGCGACCTTTACCAAAACAAAAATCATCTCCAACAACGAGATATTTAACCCCGAGTTTTTTAACCAGTAACTCTTCAATAAACGCTTCAGCAGGTTGACTAGCAAAGGCTTCAGTAAAATTGATACAAAGTAGCTGATCAATTTTAAGCTCATCTAACAATCTCATTTTATCACGTAGAAGACTGAGACGAGCAGGCGCATCAGCGCCACGAAAGCGTTCTTGAGGTTGAGGCTCAAATGTCATTACGGTTGCAGGTAATTGAAAGTGATGCGCTTTACTAACCAAGCTACTGATCACCTGCGCATGGCCACGATGGACACCATCAAAATTCCCAATGGTTAAAACGCAACCATAATGAGAAGGTAAAATATTGTGTATACCGCGAATTAATTCCATTACGCTCAATACTGCCTATTGCAAATCGGCAGATTATATACCCAAACCAATGTTAGATGCGAGTTTCAACCTCAGATTATTACACAGGATTTAGGATAATCTGCCGATATACACTCCGCCATTCACCTGGGATAAATTATCCCTGACGTTTAATTTTCCAAGGTCGAACACCTAACGTAAGTAAACTCAGTAAATAAACTGCCGCACCACCAACAATAAGTTCAATTAGCATAAACATACGCTCAAAGGTGTGCCATTCAAGCCATATGTTTTGTTGTGGCATAAAATACACAATAGCAATAGTCATCAATGCGGTTGAAATGATCACTTTAAATGAGAAAAATAACGTTTGACGACTCATTTGATAAACGCCCGCTTTGTGTAAACCTCGGTACAATAAACCGGCATTTAATAACGCAGATATTGATGTCGCGATAGCCAAGCCTACATAGCCAAATGGAATGGCAAAAATAAGGTTGAAAACCATATTACTGACCATGGCAATAATGCCATATTTAACCGGAGTTTTTGTGTCTTGGCGTGAATAGTATCCCGGAGCTAATACTTTAATCATCATAAAGCTTAATAAACCACAACCATAGGCAACCAAGCTGTACGAAGCCATCTCAACATCGTTAAGGCTAAAAGCACCACGCATAAACAACACCATCAACATCGGCTTGGCCAGAACAATTAGGCCTAACATAGCAGGTGTACCTAATAGCAAAATAGCTTTAACCCCCCAATCCATGGTTTGGTTAAATCCGTTGCCTTGGGCATTAACATGCTTTTGCGATAATGCGGGTAAAATAACCGTTGCGATTGCAATACCGAATAATCCTAAAGGAAACTCCAATAGACGGTCGGCGTAATACAACCAACTAATAGAACCTGTCATCAAAAAACTGGCTATAAAAGTATCGAACAGTAAATTAATTTGTGAAACCGATACACCGAATAACGCTGGGATCATCAAGGTTCTAATTTTTACCACACCAGGATGATCCCATCCCCATGAAGGTTTAACTAGCGCATTTTCGCGAATTAAAAAAGGGATTTGGAATAGAAACTGAATCAGCCCACCAAAAAAGACCCCCCAAGCTAAGCCAATTTCAGGATTTTCCAATGTGTGTGCGTACCATAAGGCTACGGCAATAATGGCTACATTCAAAAAAACAGGCGTAAAGGCTGATACAGCAAAACGGCCACGAGTGTTTAGTATTGAGCCAGCTAATGCTGTAAAGGTAATAAACCATAAATAGGGAAAGGTAATTTTTAACATAACAGACGCAAGTTCAAACTTTTCGGCATTAGGCCCATCATTTAGCCAATCAACAAACCAACCTCCGCCAAAAAGTGCCGCTAATACAGGTGAACAAATAACGCCGACTAAAGTCACAATTGTAACTAATACACCTAAGGTACCTGCTACTTTACCTAATAACTCTCGAGTGTCTTCAGGGGTCATTTTTTCCTGATACTCAGTCAGCACTGGTACAAATGCTTGTGCAAAAGCCCCTTCAGCAAATAATCGTCTTAAAAAGTTAGGAATTTTATTTGCAAAAAAGAACACATCGGCACTGCTACCCGCGCCCATTAAATTTGCAATGACTACATCGCGAACTAAACCTAAGACTCGCGAAATCAGTGTCATAACACTAACAATTAGACCTGATTTAAATAATTTTTTGCTCAAACAGCCCCCAGACACTCGGTCTCTTCTAAGAAATTAATGGGATTTATAACAAATATTCTATTCTAACCCTGTCACACGGACCAAAGAGCTGGTAGAATTACGCCACATATTACACGAGTAGGGTTGAAGTTAAGCATGTTAGGTTGGATTAATTTATCTTTATGATAATTATTCAACTGAAGTCGTTGACAAGACGATAGAAAGCAGGCATATTCCTCGACCTTTAAAAGTATCAAATCCAGTTTTTAGGAGTTGCACCTTGGCTAATAGCAAGTCTGCAAAGAAGCGCGCGCTTCAGTCTGAAAAGCGTCGCCAGCATAACGCTAGCCGTCGCTCTATGTTACGTACATACGTTAAAAAAGTCATCGCGGCTATCAAAAGCGGTGACCATAAAGCGGCTACAGAAGCGTTCGCTATTGCACAACCAATTGTTGACCGTATGGCGACTAAAGGTCTTATTCATAAGAATAAAGCCGGTCGTCAGAAGGCTCGTTTAAACGCAAAGATTAAAGCTATTGCAGCTTAAGTTTTTGTAGTTAACGATTTAAAAAACCGGCTTCGGCCGGTTTTTTTATATCTAAATTTTGTCTAAGCTTTTCTCTTATCCTGATTCATTTTCTTATTCTGACTAAGTGCAGCCCTCCTAAGATCAATCCAGCTTATAACACCAAAGCAACCATTAAGATTGACACCTTTAAAGATAACCCATGACCGTGGATGATTCATCATTTAACAGTAAGTTGACCGATTAACGCCTTAGTATGATGGCCTACTTTTGAACGAATGATGTTAGGTGTTGTATGCTGTAATGGTGTTTGAGGTTGCTAAAAAAAAATAGATGATAGACAGCTTGTAATAGATCAGAGAAGCTAATCTCTATTTGGTAATAAAATGATGACTTATGATGAGTGTGATAGCGTTTTTGATACTTAACAATTATCCCTTAAGGGATATAAACATTGTATTTGATTTAATATTCGCCAAGTTAGCGATAGCATTAATACAGCGATAAAACTAAACGTCTTAACTAAAACACCAATTAAAGAGATGTATCCGTTAAGACGTTTGCGGAGTCAATTTAATAACAATACATATTATTCAATACTAGGATTAACTCTTTTACCTCATTACTTTTTAATGAATAGAAAACAGTTTGGGCTTCTTTCCTAGTACAGACTAAATTGTCTTTACGAAGCCATGCCAAATGTTGAGATAAAGCCGACTGGCTTAAACCCAACTTTTTATTCATTTCACCAACACACATTTCACCTTCATTAAGAAGATGACACAAAATAAACAATCTACGTTCATTTGCTAATGCTTTTAGCAATACGACCGCATGATCTGCTTGCTGTTGCATTTTTTCTATATTCATCACGCGCTCTTCTCCTCATCTAACCCCGCTCTAATATAGCGTTCCCTTACAAATAGAGTCGGGACATAAAGCACACTTTTTGGTAGATTGTTGTGAAAAGTGAGACTTAGCTAAAATAATCAAAGGAAACTCATGAAAAATTATCAAAGAGCGACGCTTGTCGGAGCCATATTTACCGCGCTAATAGGTTGCCAAACGACAGTACCAACTAAAACAACCACCGCCAATGTAGTCATTAACACTTCAGATGATGCAAAAATGAGCCAACAACTCGCCAAGCAAGCCTTAACATCCAGTTTGAGTTATGACATTGTTGAATCACTTACTGTAGAAGTCGGTCCACGTTTGACTGGAACAGATAAAGACATTATTGCTGTCGATTGGGCTATGGAAAAATTGTGGTTACTGGGGTTTGATAAAGTATACAAAGAGTCGGTTCAAGTCCCTGCTTGGTCAAGAGGCAGTGCTCATGCCAGTATCGTAGCGCCTTATGAGCAACCATTAGTGGTTACCGCCTTAGGTGGTAGTGTTGCCACACCTGTTAACGGTATTCAAGCGATAATCGTACGTTTTGATAGTTTAGAAGAATTATCCAATGCATCGCAAGGACGTATTGAAGGCAAGATTGTGTTTATCGACCATAAAACAGAACGACACATTACCGGTAAAGGCTATGGAGAAGCTGTTGGTGGACGTTCTCAAGGAGCTATAGTAGCAGCACAAAAAGGCGCTGTGGCTATTGTTATCCGTTCTATCGGTACCGACCATGACAGAATGGCTCATACTGGCATGATGCGTTATGAAGAAGGTATTCCTAAAATTCCTGCCGCTGCGATGTCAAACCCTGATGCCGATTTAATTAGTGCGATGTTAAAGCGAGATCCTAACATTACCTTGTCGTTAAATATGACCTCAGAAAATCTGGGGATAGCCACATCTTATAATGTCATTGCAGAAGTCACAGGGAGCAGCAAGCCCGACGAAATAGTACTTATAGGTGCTCATCTTGATTCCTGGGATGAAGGAACTGGTGCGATTGATGACGGCGCTGGAGTAGCCATTGTCACCACCGCAGCTAAACTTATTCAAGACTTACCACAAAAGCCAGCACGCACAATTCGAGTGGTATTATACGCCGCTGAAGAAGTCGGTATCGTTGGTGGTAAAGCCTATGCAGCCCAACATGCTGATGAACTTGATAAGCATTATATTGCGGCAGAATCTGATTTTGGTGCAGGACCCGTCTATAAAATTGATTTTAATGTTAACCCTGATACGTTTGAGCAAGTCAAACAAGAGCACTCAGCTATGACACTAAATGGGGTTGAACTAGGTAACAACCGGGCCTCTGGCGGACCAGATGTGTCAATACTACCCGCACTAGGTGTACCCGTGGCGTCGTTAAATCAAGATGGTACTGACTACTTTGATTATCACCATACACCAAACGATACATTGGATAAAATTGATCCTAAGAAGCTAGCACAGAGTGCTGCAGCTTATGTTCAATTTGCTTATATGATGGCGCAATCAGAAATTGATTTAAGACCTGTTACCCAAAAAGAAGAGCAACACTAATTCATTATCTTAATAAAGCACTAACTGAATAAAGTACTTACTCGATAACGCAAAAAAGCCCTTAAACAAGGGCTTTTTTATTATCGTAATGCTATAACTTGCCAATGCCTCACTTTTGCTCAGCGCGTAAAAAAACTGGCGCTGTCGGTGTCGATTGCGCTTCGCAGTAATAATAACCTTCAAGATCAAACTCGGTTAATTGCTTAATCGTAGCAGGTTTGGTATCGACTATATAACGAGCCATCAGTCCACGAGCTTTTTTAGCATAAAAGCTAATTACTTTAAATTGACCATTTTTGCAATCTTTAAACACTGGTGTAATTAACTGCCCTTCAAGCTGCTTAACCTTAACCGATTTAAAGTATTCGTTTGAAGCTAAATTGACAATGATATCGTCATCCTGCTCTTTCAACGCCTTGTTAACTTCATCTGTAATAGTCTCGCCCCAAAAAGCATATAAATTACTGCCTTGTGGATTGGCCAGTTTAGTACCCATTTCTAACCGGTAAGGTTGAATCAAATCTAATGGTTTTAGTAAACCATACAGGCCAGACAGAATACGCAAGTGCTTTTGACAAGAAACTCTTTGCAACTCTGATAAATTATCTGCATCAAAGCCAGTGTAAACATCTCCTCTAAACGCAAAAATAGCTTGTTTGGCATTGTTTAGTGTAAATGGGGGCTTCCAATCAGCAAAACGAGCCGCATTTAACCCTGCAATTTTATCACTCACCTTCATTAAACTGGCAATATCCATTGGTGTTAATGTACGACATACATCAACCAATGCTTGGCTTTGTTTAAGTAAACTCGGTTGAGTAAAAGCATTGGTAATGGGTGCATTTTCGAAATCTAATGTTTTCGCAGGTGAAACTAAAACCAACATAAATAAGCTCCGCATAAAATCATAATGTCATCATACTCAACTGAAATAAAAAAACCATGCCGTATTAGCATGGTTTTTTCGATTGAGCCATTCGGCTAAACAATAATTAGCAAGCTTACTTCTTGTTAATCTCCGCCGAGTTTGGCCAAATATTACCTTCTAGTTGTTCTGCTAATTCTGGAAATTTACTGGTATCAAAAACCGGATCTATACCAGCATCAATCTGTTCGCGATAATCATTAATAACGCGAATGGCTAGACCAGATAACAATACCAAAGCCACAATATTAACAATGGCCATTAACCCCATTGACACATCAGCTAAATCCCAAACCAGGCTGATTTTAGCAAGCGAACCAAACATCACCATACCTAAAACAACCACTCGAAATAGCGGTAAAGCTTTTTTACTATTGCCAGATAAAAACATCACATTAGTTTCGGCATAAGAATAGTTGGCAATAATAGACGTAAAACAGAAAAGCAAAATAGCAAAAGCAATAAATGCTCCCCCCCAATCACCGACATGACTAGTCAACGCACTAATTGTTTTTGCAATACCGTCAGAACTAGACGCTGCATCACCAGATAATAAAATAATAGCTGCCGTTGCGGTACAGATAACAATAGTATCAACAAATACGCCCATCATCTGCACAAAACCTTGCGAGGCTGGGTGATTAGGATTTGGAGAGGCACTTGCTGCAACGTTAGCAGCACTACCCATACCGGCTTCGTTCGAAAATAACCCTCGGGCAATACCGGCTTGCATTGCTTGAGCAACGCTATAAGCAACACCACCAGCTGCAGCTTCTTGCCAACCAAAAGCACTATTTATAACCAACATAAATATGTCAGGTAACTTTTCGATATTCATACCCACAACTACAAAAGCAATTGCAATATAAGCAATAGCCATTACGGGCACTATTAACTCAGAGGCTTTCGCTACTTTTTTAAGGCCTCCTACAATCACAAAGGCGCTACACATAACGATGCCAATACCAATATACAAAGGCTCAAAGCCAAAAACTTGCGTCATCGCACCAGTAATAGTGTTGGCTTGAACAGCATTAAATACTAGGCCAAATGCTAAAATTAAAAATATTGAGAAAACCACACCCATCCAACGTTGGCCAAGGCCTTTTTCCATATAATAAGCCGGACCACCACGATACTGACCATCACCATCTTTAACTTTATAAACTTGGGCAAGAGTTGACTCTATCATTGCGGTTGCCATACCAAGTACCGCAATAACCCACATCCAAAACACGGCTCCTGGCCCTGCGGTACCAATGGCAACGGCCACACCGGCCATATTACCAGCCCCTACTCGAGCAGCCATGCTGGTACAAAAAACTTGAAATGATGATAACCCATGTTTTCCTGGTCGACGGCTAATAGCCAATACTTTGATACCATGAACAAAATGTGTTATCTGAATAAAGCCGAGACGAATGGTAAAAAACAATCCCGCTCCCACTAATCCATAAACTAATAATTTGCCCCAAAGCAGGCTATTCATGAAATTAATAATCGTTTCTAACATTGCCATATTGTCTAATCTTCCCCGTTATAAGGTTATTGTTCTGTATCAGCCATTGCGCTGAATATAAATCACATAAGGAACAGACCAAGCACTTTGTGTGCATACTGCTATGTGTAAAACGGTAACACTAATAAATATACCTACTGAAAGATAAAAACGCCTACTGAAAGGCGCTATTATAAAAGGTAATGGTAGTGGATTAATAGGTATTGATTACCGAGGGCTGAGAATGCTAAAGCCACATTACCTAACATAAACATTGCTTAAGTAAATGAAACTTTGAAGCAACACAAATAAAACAAAAAGTAACAAGTGACTTAGGTCACATTTTATCACTTTTATTGTTAATGCTCTATGTTTAAAATTATTGTAAATCGTTATTAAATTTCAAGCAATTACCGACAAATCGACCACAAATGCGATCTAAACGAAAAGTGATTCATCAGAAATTAGATAAAGGCCACATTATTGTAATAAAATTACAGATACAGTGTTCTCAAAGAAAGTTAAATAAATATTTTCACTTTTAATCGAGGTCACAATGACTAACTCAAATGAAATAACCGCGCTAAAAAAATATGTAAGAGCGACTAACTTCCTTGCGACGTCGCAAATTTATCTTAAGCAAAACGTACTTTACAAACGCAAGCTTGAGCACACTGACATCAAACCTAGATTACTAGGCCATTGGGGAACTTGCCCAGGCATCAACTTTGTTTATGCTAACGTTAACCGCCTTATAGTTAAGCACAACCGTGACTTCATTTACTTAGTAGGTCCTGGTCATGGCTTCCCAGCTGTGCAGGCTAACTTATTTATGGAAGGATCGTTAAGTCATTTCTATCCAGAGACTATCCCTTATACAGAAACGGGTATTGAAGACATCTGTAAAAAATTCTCTGCCGCTTATGGTTATCCTTCACATGCCAACCCAGAAGCACCAGGACAAATCTTAGAAGGTGGCGAACTTGGCTACTCATTGTCTGTTGCATGGGGCTCCGTACTGGATAACCCAAATCTGATTGCAGCCTGTTTAATTGGTGACGGTGAAGCAGAAACGGGTCCACTCGCGGCATCTTGGTATGCCAACCGTTTAGTTTCTCCTAAGAATAACGGTGCTGTACTGCCAATCGTTCACATCAACGGTTACAAAATCTCTGGCCCAACCCGTATGGGACGCATGAGCCATGAAGAACTTGATTTAGAATTCCGTGGTCTTGGTTATCACCCAATCATAGTTGACGACGAACTTGATACTGACATCTTCGAACAAATGTTAGCGGCAATGGACTTGTCATATGACATGATTAATGACATTCAACGCCGTGCACGCTCTGGTGAAGACGTAGTTAAACCACGCTGGCCTGTGATTTTAATGCGCACAGCAAAAGGTTGGACAGGTACATCAGAATACGATGGTAAAAAACTTGCCGGAAACTGTGAATCACACCAAGTTATCGTTAGCAACTGTGCTAAAGATAAAGGCCACCTTGAAGCACTCGATGCATGGTTAGCCAGCTATAAGTTTGATGAGCTAGTACAAACCACCGATACCGGTGAGCTAGTATTTGATAAAGATATCCTGTCTTTAATGCCTCCAAAGGATTTATGTTGTGGCCGTCAACGCCTAAGCTATGGTGGTGAAGTGGTTCGCGCTTTAGCCAATCCCGATTTAGTAAAACTAGGTTACGGTGCAGAAACGCCTCGTGGTCAACGTGGTTTCTCAATGCTCAAAATGGGTGAATGGATGCGTGATGCATTCAAATTGAATCGCGATCAACGTAACCTACGTATTTTTAGCCCAGATGAAACCTATTCAAACCAATTACAAGCCGTATTTGAAGAAACAGATCGTGCTTGGCAGTGGCCAATTGAAAGCTGGGACCAAGACATGTCTCGCGACGGCCGCGTTATTGAGCTGTTATCTGAAAACTTACTTTTTGGTATGTTACACGGCTACACAGTCACGGGTCGTCACGGTATGTTCCCTACCTATGAGTCTTTCTCTCAGGTAGTGTCATCAATGGCTGACCAATACTGTAAATATGTCCATGCAAGCCAAGGGATCCATTTCCGTAAGCCAATTCCAGCATGCAACGTAGTATTATCATCGTTGTTAGAGCGTCAAGATCACAACGGTTATTCTCACCAGAATCCGTCTTTCCTAGGCGCTATGTTAGAGAAGCACCCAAACATTATTTCTGCTTATTTACCAGCAGATGCTAACAGCACCTTGGTGTATACCGAAAAAGCGTATGCTGACAGAGACAAATTAAATATTATTGTTGCAGGCAAAAAGTCTTTACCTCAATGGTTATCATTAGATGAAGCTCGCAAGCAAGCTAAAGACGGCATGATGGTGTGGGATTTTGCCTCAGACAACAACCCTGATGTAGTATTAGCAGGTTGTGGTGATTACGCTACTCAAGAATGTATGGCTGCTTTAGTGTTAATTCGTGAAATATTACCAAGAGTACGTATCCGCTTTGTTAGCGTGTCAGAGCTTCATAGCAGCGGTTTAGGTAGTCTTGAATTCCAAAGTAAGCCTTGGATGATGGATGAAGTCTTCACTGAAGATAAAGGCGTGGTATTTAACTACCATGGTTATCCAAATACTATCAAAAAATTGGTATTTGATTATAAAGGTAACCGTCGTTTCCGCATTAAAGGTTATGAGGAAGAGGGCTCAACGACTACACCATTTGATATGGGTGTACGTAACGGCACATCTCGCTACCACTTAGTTATCGATATGGCTTACAAGTTGTTCCAACAAGGCGTAATTGATGAATCACAACATGTGACCATCACTACCGATATGTTACAACGCTTGGTTGACCATAAGAACTACATAAAAGCAAACGGTGTAGACCCAGAAGAGATCGAAAACTGGGTATGGACTCGCTAAGCGCTATCTAGACCTAGACTGAAACAAAATACGTCCTCATTAGGACGTATTTTTTTTAAAAATCCACAAAAAAACTTAACCTATGATAATATTTAACTAACTCATTAAGAATATTAAGGTTATTTAAAAAATAAATTACATCATTTACGTCTATAAACAATTAACATTAGCCGCTGTTTTTATTCACATTTCCAATAGTAAACAAGTCTAACCATGACGTATTTGTATTTACCATTATAAAAAATTAATCTTTTTTACTATGGAAAAACATCTAATTACCCCTCATAATTGCGCCGCTGGCTAAAACACAAAGAAACACCACATTAAGCGTCAGTAGTGCATGACAATAACAACTCCGTTACATGCATATTTGGTGGAGTAAAATAACAATGGATGTATATATGATGAAGAACACATTAAAAGTAGTATTACTCACCTCTATGTTGCCTTTTGCTGCGTCAGCTGCACAAGAACTAACGCCTTGGTATGTTGGTGGTGGTTTAGGCGTAAACAACTATGAACAGAATTGTGACCAACCAGGCACTAAAATGTGTGGTGAAGATGACCCATATGCTTGGGATGTATTTGGTGGTTACTTATTTAATGAATACATTGGTATTGAATTAGGATACCGTGATCTAGGCCGTGCTGAATGGACTGATACTAACGACAGAATGTACGATGTTGGTGCTAGCGGTGTTAGTTTAGGTGTTGTCGGGTTTTACCCTCTAGCGAACAAGTGGAGCCTATCATCAGAAGTTGGTACTTTTAGCTACCTTCTAGAGAACCAGCAGCCAATTAATGGCCAAAAGTTAAGTGATTCAGGCGTTGCATTATTTGCTGGTGCTGGTGTTGGTTATAACTTTACCGACAACCTAAAGCTACAAGCAAAATACCGTCGTTATGAAAATTTAGATGCTGACGTATTAAATAATTTGAAAATGGAAAGTAACTATTGGGGTCTTGAACTCAGTTACCGCTTTGGCACTAGAGTAGCAGCACCAGTAGCTGCATCAGTAGCACCTGTTATTGCCGCCATGCCTGGTGATGATGACAAAGATGGTGTTACTAATAACATCGACAAATGTCCAAACACTCCATTAACTCACAAAGTTGATGCGACTGGTTGTAGTGTTTATGAATTCATCACAACAAAGCATGATTTAGGTGGCATTTTATTTGCTAACGATTCTGCAGTTATCCGTGATGGTTCATTTGCTGATTTAGAAAAATTAACTGATTTCTTGAATAAGTATCCACAGCATACTGTATCAGTTCAAGGCCATGCGTCTAACGTAGGTAAAGCAGAATACAACATGAAGCTTTCTGAGCGTCGTGCTGTGTCTGTTGCAAATGCATTAAACACAAAATATGGTATTAGTTCTAGCCGTATCACTTCTGTTGGTTATGGTGTAACTAAACCTGCTATGCAAGGTAACTCAGCTGAAGCTAACCGTGTAAACCGTCGTATCGAAGCTATCGTGACGGGTACCGAAAAGCGCGTAGTATTACGTTAATTGTAATATTGATATGCTAAACTTTAAAAGTCGCTGCTTGCAGCGACTTTTTTATTTTAAGAACAACATAAAAATCTGTACAACCACTGCCACCACTGATGTTGCGGGAATAGAATTGAAAGTATGTATCATACAAACAGACCTATTCTGTCTCTTTAGCAACAATAATTGCATTAAATAAGCGAAAATAACGGAAAATTTCGTAATTTTTTTACAAATAAAGTTGGAATAATCCCTAAAATCGCTTCTAATAAAGGCATTGATCTATATTCATTGCTTATCGAGAGGAAATTTACATGGCCAACACACTCGCGCAACTCAAGTCCTTCACTACTATCGTTGCTGATACCGGCGACATAGAGGCAATTAAACGTTACCAGCCTGAAGATGCAACAACTAACCCATCACTCATTTTAAAAGCCTCTCAGATCCCTGAATATGCTTTCCTTATCGACAATGCGATTGAATGGGCTAAAACTCAAAGCCAAAGTCTTGAACAACAAATTGAAGACGCAGGTGATAAACTTGCAGTGAATATTGGCATAGAAATTTTAAAGTTAGTGCCAGGTCGGATCTCAACTGAAGTCGACGCACGTTTATCATTTGACAAGCAACGCTCAATCGACAAAGCCCACAAGCTAATCAAATTATATAAAGATGCTGGAATTGATAAATCACGTATTTTGATCAAATTAGCTTCTACTTGGGAAGGTATTTGCGCAGCAAAAGAACTTGAACAAGAAGGCATCAACTGTAATCTAACTTTGCTATTTAGCTTTGCTCAAGCAAGAGCCTGTGCAGAAGCTGGCGTATACCTTATTTCGCCTTTTGTGGGTCGCATCTTAGATTGGTATAAAAAAGACACAGGTCAAGATTACACTGCAGAAACCGATCCTGGTGTTGTCTCTGTTACTGAGATTTACAACTACTACAAGCAGAACGGTTATAACACCGTTGTTATGGGTGCAAGTTTCAGAAATATCGGTGAAATTATTGAACTAGCAGGTTGTGACCGTTTAACGATTGGGCCAGCATTACTAGAAGAATTAGCCAATACTGATGTAGAAATTATCCAGAAATTGGTTGCAACGCCAGCAACACAGTCTGCTCCAGCTGCGTTAACTGAAGAACAATTCCGCTGGGCATTTAACGAAGACCCAATGGCAGTTGATAAGTTAGCAGAAGGTATTCGTAATTTTGCCATCGATCAAGGCAAACTAGAAGTTATGCTAAAAACAAAATTAAGCTAGTTGGAGGCTTTACTCGTGACTACACTGACACAAAGCACGACTTGGAAGGCGCTACAAACCCATTCAAGTCAACTACCTCACATGCGCGAATTATTTGCCCAAAACCCACAACGTTTTGAGCAAATGAGCGTTGCGGCTTGTGGTCTGTTTTTAGATTACTCTAAAAACCGTGTGAACGATGAAACACTTAAGCTGCTATTCTCTCTGGCTAAAGAAGCAAAACTGAGTGACAAAATTACTGCAATGTTTAATGGTGATGTGATTAACAACACCGAACAGCGCTCAGTATTGCACACTGCATTACGCAGTAAAGCAACTCAAACGATTATTGCTGAAGGAGCTAATATCGTTCCTGAAGTGCAACAAACATTAGCTAAAATGGCTAAGTTTGTTGGCTCTGTGCAATCAGGCGAGTGGAAAGGATATACCGGTAAAGCGATTACTGATATCGTCAGTATTGGCATTGGCGGTTCATTTCTTGGACCTAAAATTGTTTCACAAGCGCTTAGACCATATTGGCAAGAAGGACTTAATTGCCATTTTGTGGCTAATGTTGATGCGACATCTATTTGTGAAAAATTAAAAAATCTCAATGCTGAAACCACATTATTTGTAATGTCGTCTAAATCATTCGGTACCCAAGAAACACTAACTAATACCCTTAGTGCCAAAGATTGGTTTTTAGCCCAAGGTGCAAGCCAACAAGATGTCGCTAAGCACTTTGTTGCGGTGACATCTAATGTGACAAAAGCGACAGAGTTTGGTATGGATGCTAGCAACATATTCCCAATGTGGGATTGGGTTGGCGGTCGTTACTCATTATGGTCAGCTATTGGTTTGCCTATTGCCCTACTTATCGGTATGGATAATTTTAATGCCTTGCTAGATGGCGCGCATCAGATGGATGAGCATTTTTCTGATACGCCTATTGAACAAAATATGCCCGTGATTATGGCAATGTTATCGGTACTGTATGGCAACTTTCATGGCGCTCAAGCACACGTCATTTTGACCTATGATCATTATTTACGCGGCTTACCCGCTTATTTCCAGCAATTAGATATGGAAAGTAATGGTAAATCAGTAACTCTAGACGGTACTGACGTTGATTACAGCACTGGTCCTGTTATTTGGGGAGGTGAAGGTACTAACGGTCAACATGCTTATCATCAATTATTGCATCAAGGAACTGCACTCGTTCCTGCTGACTTTATCATGCCACTGCAAAGTCATAATCCGTTGGGTGAACATCATGACCAACTTGCATCAAACTGCTTTGGACAAACTCAAGCATTAATGCAAGGTCGAACTTATGATGAAGCTCTAGCGGAACTGAGCAATAGTTCATTGGACGCAGCTCAAATACCGCTTATAGCCAAACATAAGGTTATGTCTGGTAATAAACCGAGCAATACCTTATTAATGGACAAACTGACTCCTACGACATTAGGTGCATTAATTGCATTGTATGAGCACAAAACGTTTGTTCAAGGTGCAATATGGCAAATTAACTCATTTGACCAATGGGGCGTTGAGTTAGGGAAACAGCTAGGTAATGACGTATTAGAGCGTATTGGAGCTAAAGAAGAGGCGACTCAATTAGACTCATCAAGTAATGCGTTAATTAATCTATATCGTCAGGGACAGCTTTAATACCTAACGTACTTAAGCTAATAAAACCTTGTTTATAAAAAAACACCTTCAATATTGTTGAAGGTGTTTTTTATTTACAAAATATTGAAAATATTGAATAACATCGCTAAACGCTAACTAAAACATCGATATAGCCCATTAAACTGTAACCAACTAGTAACATCAATGAAACACTAGTGTTGCACCCTGTAGTTGAAATATGATACTTATTTGCAGAGACATCATAATAACAAGGGAGGTTACCATGGATCGATTAGACTATGGTGGTGCGCTAGACGAAGTTGTTGAAAGACCCAGCCGCTCAAAAAGCTCGTCAAAAAAACGCAAATGGCGTGAAATTGAAGCCATTAAGGATAAGCAGCGTTTACTCAAGGAATTGCAAGATATTGATGATTCATTCGATTTTGATGTTAATACATTAGTACTTTAATTAGATTACATATCACTTAACTGTAAAATCGATTAAAAGAGCGCATGTTGCGCTCTTTTTGTTTGCCAAGATTTATAGCTTGCCTATGCAATGCATATCATAGCCCTCTAGCCCAAGGGCAATAACATCATTTGTTATCAGCCTGCTCAATATAGGCACGTAAATCTTCAAAAATAGTTTTATCATTATCATTAAATAATGGATCTTCGATTAACCGTTTTTGACATAATACGGTAACCTTCTGCCAATCGTTATCATCTAAGGTTTTAACGAATTTTGGAAATACTTCTCGCTCTTCATATTGCATATGCAATTGTTGTAGTTCAATATATTCTTTTAGATCGTTAATGAGCTTGTCGCGCGAGATAACCACATCCGAAAGAATCATATTCAAGCTATAAACTAAAGCGCCTGATGCTTCAGCTAAACGATGATGTTCATTATACAATTGGCCACAATTTGCTTGACCCATTTTATTACTGTAATAATCGAAAATAATATCTTCTAAAGGGTGATGGCTGTGTTCAGCATAACTCTGCATGTACTCAACAATATCTCTAACCAGATTAAAATTTACGCCTTGACCATCTGCCAATCGAGTCAATTTATTGGAAAGAATATTCAGCAAAATAGCAATATGCTTATGGTCGTGCATTAAACGTTGCAACATAGTCTTCTCCCGTCATTCATTTACTAAATATCAATGTCTAAATAATAGCCAACAATGCACTATTTACTAATTTACACTGGTATAAACCTTTCGAGGTATGACCAAGATCATAATATTGGAATATAAAAAAACCTTATATCGATTGTATCGGCATAAGGTGTTAGATATTTGAATAGAATAGACTATTTTAATACTGCAAACATATGTGCTTTAAGTAGTTCAAAATCAGCGGGTAACTGCGCCGACAGGATTTCTTTTTGAGCAACAGCTGCTAACTCAGGAGGTAACGGCAAATTAATTGATAACTCGCGGTCAACCACATCTTTAAACTTAGCAGGATGAGCTGTACCAAGAAAAATACCAGTTTCGTTACTACTGAGGCCTAAGGTTAATGCATGGGCTGCAATGGCCGCATGTGGCTCAGATTGATAGCCAGCATGATATAACTGAACCAATGCGCCGGCGGTATCAACCTCAGAAAGTGTAACACCAGTGATTAATGATAACGGCCAGTCCATTTGTGTGCATATAGCTTCAACACGAGGCCAGTTGCTGGGTTCAGATACATCCATGGCATTTGACATGGTCGCCACGGTTTTATGCGGTTGCCAGTCACCATTCTCAAGATAACGCGGTACTGTGTCATTACTGTTAGTGGCAGCAATAAAGCGTTTAATGGGTAACCCCATAGCTTTAGCAAATAAGCCCGCTGTTAAATTACCAAAGTTGCCACTAGGTACCGATAACACAATATCATTATTTCCAGCTCGCTTTGCTTGCGCTACTGCTTCGAAGTAATAACAAATCTGTGCTAACAAACGGCTGATATTAATTGAGTTAGCAGAGTTTAAGGCTAAACCCTCGCGAATATCACTGTCATCAAAGGCTTGTTTAACGAGATGCTGACAAGCATCAAAATCAGAGGTTACCGCCACAGTATGAATATTTTTACCTAAGGTGGTAAACATTTTTTCTTGTAGCTCGCTGATTTTACCTTTGGGGTATAACACCATCACATTGACGTTATCTAAACCATAAAATGCATCAGCTACTGCAGCACCAGTATCACCAGATGTAGCGGTTAAAATGGTCAGTTTCTTGTTGCCGGCAAGCAAACCGATGCATTGCGCCATAAACCGTGCGCCAAAATCTTTAAATGCTAAGGTCGGGCCGTGAAAAAGCTCTAAACAGGCACGTTTATCGTCAATCTTTACCAGCGGCACATCAAAGGTAAACGCCTGGTCAACCAGATTATCGACACTGTCCTGGCCTAATTCATCAGCTAACCACGCGCCTAATACTTTTTTACTGCGCTCAGCAAAAGGTAAGGCCAATAATGCATCCATATCGGCTAATACTGGAATTGATTTCGGGAAAAACAACCCTCTATCCTTGCCTAAACCTAGCTGCACTGCCTGGCTAAAACTCACTACCTGCGATGGGTGTTTTAAGTTATATAATTCCATTACGACTGCCTTTAAATTTCAAAAAATATTACGAAAAGTAAACATTACACGCAGCGCGTGCCTAGTTGATCTAATTTACAGATATGAGCAAAGCCACCTTGCTCCGAAATATAATGCTCCATTAACCAAACCTTAGCTTTTTCTGCAGTGGCTAAATCGTCTGTCACGCTAAACAGTGTTGGGCCACTGCCAGAAATACCTGTTGTGAGCATGCCCAATGCTGTTAATGCTGCACGAGCATCGGTGTAACCAGGAATGGCTGATGCACGATATGGTTCAGCTAATACATCTTTTAGCATTTCAATCGCTAATACTGCATCTTGCTGATAACTTGCGTGAACAAAAGCACTTAAGTAACGACCAAAGTCAATCGCGACCGACTTATCATATTTTTCAGGTAATAATGCACGCATTTGGGCGGTAGATAATGAAATACCGGGGTAAGCGACTACCCAGTACCAATTATCAAAACTCGGAATAGCGGCGCAGGCTTTATGACTAGAATTAAGCATTAGCTGCATCCCCCCTAAATAACAAGGCGCTACATTGTCATAATGCACACTACCCGATATTTTCCCTTCAAATTCGCCCATCAGTCCTAACAAGGTTTGCTGGTCAAATGGTTGCTCAAAGTGTTCATTTAACGCATATAATGCAGCCACAACAGAACTGGCGCTAGAGCCTAAACCACTGCCTACAGGAAGATTCTTTTCTAAACAAATGGTCACTCCATCTTGTCTGTGCAATTTTGCTAAAAAAAACGCCGCACATTGATAGACGATATTATCTTTACCATCTGCTGGTAACTTATGCGCCCACTCACCTGTTTGGCTATAATCAATGCCGCTAGAAGCAGTGCTAATGGTCACTCTATCACCCAGCAATGAGCCATCGATTGGCGCTAATGCGGCGCCCAATAAGTCAAAGCCAACACCCACATTGCCCATTGATGCTGGCGCATAAACCGTAAGAGTGCCTTGGCTTACCTTTAGCATTTGCTTCATAACCCAACCTCACGAGTCCAGTTTAGGGTTCTTAGGACATCGGCAAAGGCCCCTGCTGCAGTAACATCGGTACCGGCACCATAGCCTCTTAATACAAAAGGGATCGGCTGATAATAGCGGCTATAAAATGCTAAGGCATTCTCGCCACCTTTTACACTATAAAGCGGGTCGGTCGCATCCACTTCAATAATTCTGACATGGCATTGCCCTTCTTCAATTTGACCAACATAACGCAATACTTTGCCTTCAACTTTCGCCGCTGCAACTCGAGCAGATATTTTGGCATCTAGTAGAGGTAGATTAGTCATAAATTGATTTACATCACCGGAGTCATCAAAATCGATAGGTAATACTGACTCAATATTAATATCATCAAGCTCTAAAGGCAGACCGACTTCACGGGCTAAAATTAACACCTTGCGCGCTACATCCATACCACTAAGATCATCACGAGGATCGGGTTCAGTAAAACACTTATCACGGGCAATTGAAGTCGCCTGAGAAAGGCTCATACCTTCATCCAACATACCAAAAATATACGATAACGACCCAGATAAAATGCCATTAAATTTATGTAACTTATCACCGGCATACATGAGTTTTTTCAAGTTATCGATAACCGGTAAACCAGCGCCTACTGTAGTTTCATACAAAAATTGACGACGCTGAGTTAATGCTGTTTTACGCAAGGCTTGGTAGTAGGCATAATCACGAGTATTGGACTTTTTGTTGGGTGTCACTACATGGAAACCGGCGTTCATCACATCGAGATAGCGATCTGAGACTAATTCGCTAGAGGTACAATCAACTAGCACAGGATTGAGTAATTGTTGCTCTTGGCCCCATTCTAGTAACTTGGCTAAATCATACGATTGACCTTTCTCGGCTAATAATGACTGCCAATTATTAAGCTCTAGACCTTCACTGTTTAACAACATTTGGCGCGAATTAGCGATACCACAAACACGGATACTGATGTGCTGTTCTTTTAACATCGCACCTTGTTGTTTAATTTGATCTAATAAACCGGCACCAACATTACCACTACCGACTAAAAAAACATCTACATATTGCTGCACATCAAAAAAGGCTTGATGGCACGCGCCAATGGCATGTTTAGTTTTCTTCTGTTGGATAACAGTAGAAATTGAACGCTCTGATGATCCTTGCGCAATAGCAACAATATTGACACTGGCTTTAGCTAGCGCTGTAAAAAACTTAGCCGCTACACCCTTATGGGTTTTCATGCCATCGCCGATCAAAGACACAATCGAAAGATCATGACGTAACTCTATCGGTTCAAGTAATTCACTCTTAATTTCTAGCTCAAACTCCTGTTCTAATGCCCATTTCGCTTTATTGGCATCTGAAGTTGCTACACAAAAACTGATACTGTATTCAGACGAGCTTTGGGTAATGAGCGATACCGAGATACCACTGCGAGAAATAACCGCTAATGTTCGGCTTGCCATACCAACCATGCCTTTCATACCAGGACCTGATACGTTAAACATCGTTTGGTGATCAAGATTTGAAATTGCTTTAACTTGTAAACCGGTTTTATCATCGTCATTAGACACTAGCGTGCCGGGAGCAGATGGATTAAAACTATTTTTGATGTAGCAAGGAATATGATACTGAGCAATCGGCGCTATAGTTTTAGGATGCAACACTTTGGCGCCAAAATAAGATAACTCCATCGCTTCTTGGTAGCTTAACTGTGATAACAATTTAGCATCAGCAACCACTCGGGGATCGGTGTTATAAACCCCATCAACGTCAGTCCAAATTTCGCAACTTGAGGCATCTAAACATGCTGCCAGTACCGCAGCCGAATAATCAGAACCATTGCGACCTAATGTCACTATTTTGCCCTGAGCATCTGCAGCAGTAAAGCCAGGCATAACCCAGACTCGGTATTGTTCAAGCGGCAATAAGGTAAAGCGAGGCTTACTCACAGCAATATCAACTACCGACTCTAACGGCTGTCCATGAGCTAAAAATAACGCAACGGGATCTAATTGTGCAGAAGTAATGCCTTTTGCTAGCATTACTTGCTCCATTAATGCTGCAGATAAGCGCTCTCCAGTCACCACTAGCTCAGCACGAACGCTGTCTGGGCATTCGCCCAATAACTTTATGCCATAAAGCTTATCTTTCCAAACCTGCATTTGCGCAGCTAATTTCTCAACCAGTAATGTATGTTGAGATGCTGTAATAAGTGATTTCGCATCAGAAAATAAACCACTAAAGACACCGTTGATATGGTCTAACACTGGCTGATAGTCTTGTTGATTAACAGCGATATCAACCATTTCTAACAGCGCATTGGTTACTGTTGCAGGAGCAGAAAGTACCGTAGCAACAGATTCTGTCGAAGCAGTATCAGCAATAATGTCTGCCGCCATCGAAAAACGAGACCAGTTCGCTAGCGATGTTCCACCAAATTTCATTACTTTCATATTGCTCTCCTTGCCACTCATATAGTGACAACATTAAATTAAAATCAAATATCAGAATTAAAACAAAAAAGCCCGCTTCAGTTGTTAGAAGCGGGCTTTTTTTGCAAATCTTTTAGGGTGTAATCAGCCCGCCCCCACTATGGTAATAGTGGTGGTTGTAATGGTAGTAATTACAACAAGCATGAGGGTAAACATTCGGTGATTCTCTTTGTTATAATAAATGTTAACTGCCGAAATCATTTAATCAGATTAAATAGCTGATCCACGTTGGATAACAGAATTGCTTTTTTTACCTAAACTTGTCAACCCCTGCTTACAGTTTATTTATTAGTTATTTTCCAATCTGAGTTGATTTTTTTAATAAATTGGTTATAAAAATCAAAAAAATTCTATTAGTAACGTTCATAGTTAACATTTTTCAACATTAACGTAAACGTCAACCAAATAGCAATGGACAATAAAACCTCATATAAACAACAATCTATATTTATACTGATAATATAAAACTAGGAATATGTTGGCTGCAAATAAATTACCTAAATTAATTAAAGCCCTATCAACATGCATGGCAAGTAAGTTGAGTTATTTTCAACAGCTGCACGAAAAAACATGCAGCATAAGACAAAATGAAAAAAGCTGTGATTGAATAAACAAAAACTGATGTTAGACATCGCAGCCTGATAGCAAAATACGGTATCATGCACACATTACATTTGGAGGCGATATGAAAATTACAAAACATGCGGCGGTCACAATTCATTACCGCTTATCTGATGAACAAGGTTTACTTATTGAAAATTCATTTGATAGTGAACCAATGGTTTACTTACATGGAACTGAAAATTTAATTCCTGGTCTTGAATCAGTTTTAGAAGGTAAAACCACTGGCGAAAAAGTAGAAGCTGATATCCCTGCAGAACAAGCTTATGGCGAATATCATCCTGGCTTAAAGCAAGAAGTTCCTGTCAGTGCATTTGGTGATGTCGAAGATATTGTTCCAGGTATGCGTTTTATCGCTGAAACTGAAATGGGCCAACGCCCAGTTCAAGTGATTGAAGTAAAAGACGATGTCATTGTTGTTGATGGTAATCACCCGTTAGCAGGTCAATCATTGCATTTTAGTGTTGAAGTGATTGCTGTAAGAGAAGCCACTGCAGAAGAACTATCTCATGGTCATATCCATGCGGAAGGCGGTTGTGGTAGTCATGCTCACGGCCATGATCACGATGATGGATCATGTGGCACAGAAAAACCTGGTTGTGACGGCAATGGCGGCTGTGGCTGCCGTTAATTAATCCACTAATCAAATATTTGATAAATAATCTTATTTAATGTCCGCGTTAATGTCTATTTGTCAGTAGAAAGGTTGATAATATACTAAGGCATTGTCTAGTCACTAGGCAGTGCCTTTTTGTTTGGGTTATAGTTACCCCATTAATCACATCAGTTAATCAGATTTATTGCAGCTACCGTTAAGGACAACTTGGGGCCGCAATGCTAATTAATTGACTCCCAATATAAAAATTAATACATAGCGACGGAGTGCTTATGTTAATTAAACCACTATACGAATTGCTGCCTTTCACTTACATGATTGTAGGTTGTGTCAGTATTTTTCTGCTTGACCCTAATTATGCCCTTATCGCTTCTGTAGTCGTCTATTTTTACGGTGCACACATCTATAACTTACGCTCAAAAAACCGACGCACAGATCCTAAGCGTAAGCGAAAATCAGGATTAATACCTGAAACTCTCTATGGCTTGATGCCATTTATTTACGTATTAATAGCGGTAAGTCTCTATCGTTTTTACCCAAGAGACTCAAGCATACTTTTTGCATTGTGCTTAACCACTTATGGTGGATACCTATTTTTAAGGCGTTTAAGCTATCGTCATCACAGACTACCGCGAAGCATTAGCCAATAAACTGTTTTTTATTTAAAAAAAGCAAAATTATTGCATATTAACTTAATATCATATTGATTAATAAAGACTAATTATGATTATAAGTAACTCAAAACTTGGTTAACTAAAGCTTATGAGTGTTCGAACGGCACCATTTATAATGTAAAACAGCCCAATAAGTGGCGTATCACTTATTGGGCTGTTGGCAAAATATTATTGACCATTACTATATAAACAATGTTTGTAGCGAAAGACTTAGCAGCGACTCGCCACGAGTCATTTATGTAGGTAAGTAGGTAGGTAAGAAGAATTAGCAATAAATTATTACTCGTCCAAAATCAAATTCTTAACTAGCTCTCTTTGATTTATAGGCATATTTTTCAAATAATTAGAACACCGCGTGATCGTTGCAATACTGACTTGGTGTTCTGTAGCAATTTGTCTTTGGCTCAACTCCCCTGCTAATAACGTTTGAAACACCTGCAAGCGGCCAGAAACAGCACTGCGCTCTTCTTCTGTTAATAATAATTGAAACAACACAGACAAATCATCCTCATTTGCATGGGTCAATATTTTCTCTACTACTACATTCCAATTGGCACGCATTGTTTTTCTCTTTTTAGTAATGCCTAAACATTACAAGTGTATCAAGTAACTAGGCTGACTTGCAAAGCCGCTCTCAAAAACAAGTAATGAAACATATCGCAAAATGATAATAAAATTGTGTAGAATAAACATTAATACCCTATAGCTTAACGCTAAATATTTGGCTACACGGCAAACGTTAATATAATAGCTTAATATTTAGCATAACTAAGTGAGTATTAGTGCTTATGGAACCGGTACCATCCACAAAAAAGTGAAGGATAACAATGAAAAAGATAATACTAACCGTTGCAGTAACCGCAATGATGATCCCAGCTGTATTTGCAAATAACTTCGAAGAAACTGCTGATGCAATTGAATACCGCCAAGCAGCTTTTGGCCTAATTGCTTATAACTTTGGTGATATGGGCGCAATGCTAAAAGGTAAAAAACCTTTTGATGCAGCCATTTTTAGTGCCAGAGCAGATAATGTTGCCGCACTATCAAAAATACCACATGAAGGTTTTATTGCCGGTTCTGATAAAGGCGATACCGAAGCGCTAGCAAAGATCTGGCAAGACAAGGCGGACTTTGATAGCAAGATGACGGCATTTCAAGATAATGCAGCAGCATTAGCTGTTGCAGCTAAATCAAGCGATCGAAACAACATCAAACAAGCTTTTGCTAACACAGGTAAAAGCTGTAAAGGTTGCCACGACGTTTACAAAAAAGACTAAATTTATAAGCCACCGAGCGACTTCGATATCTGATACTTAGTTATAACTAATAAGTCGTTCTATAGTCAAAATGATTAGAGCCCATGTATGTGGGCTTTTTTATTGGCTTTTACTCATATTAATTTATAAATAGCTAACAACTGGTTCAAGCAACCACCACCAAACAAATGCAAATATAACAGACACAATAACTAACGCTAACCAAGATGAGCGTAGAATAGGTGACCTTAATTGCTGATTAACCTGCTTATAACCACTAAACATCGCTTTGAGTATGTTGTCACCTTTAACCACATGCACGACAACCGCAATGATATGGACTGCAGTCATAGCTAAAATAATATTAAAATTTGTTTTATGTAGCCAAGTTAGCCATCCTGCGGTTTCTGACGAGACAAGATGCATCAATGGGCCTTCAGTAAAAATATCATCAGTAGTAAACAACCCTGTTGTTAATTGCAACACAAGGATACTGAGCAACACAATCACCATATAACCACCTAAAGGATTATGACCAAGTGATAATGGTTTGGGATGAGATTTTGCATAAGCAATCACTTTTTTAGGTGAAACAAAAAAGCCGCTAAACTTAGACGTCTCGCTACCGAAAAACCCCCAAATCAACCTAAATGCAATCAGAGTCATTAATAGATATGCTAATACCATATGCCACTGCATTTCACCTATATCTGCGGTCCACCATAACCCACTAAGTAAACACACCATGGTCCAGTGAAATAAACGGGTTGGAAAATCCCACACCTTTATTTTATGTTGATCTATACTCATTAATAGCTGCTCATATAAATTTGCTTATGAGTTGATTATAAGCGAATCAAAAACGAATTAAATCACATCTATAACAGTAATGTGCTTAATAGGAAAAATGTTTGGCCTAAAGATAGAATGGGAACTACAGTATTGTGTTACTTAGGAGGAGTAAAATGTCGATTTATCACCTTATTAGTAACGAAAAAGATAATTTAGCATCAACTTATCCAATCAAATATGAGCCTATATCCACAGTATTACAAGTCTCTTTTATGCACTTTTTGTCCAAAACGTCTAGGAGATCAAATATGCAGCTCCCAATATTAATAGTCAGCAAAAGTGTGATTTAGATCACTATTTTTATAGTTAACCTTGGTAATCTAGAGTTAAGCAAACAACAAGAAGGTTCTAAATATGCTGAAAATCACTAGCAAACAACTTGAAGTCACTGCCCTTATCCGTGAACGTATTGAAGGACGATTAGAGAAATTAAGTCGACATGATATTCAATTAATTAACCCACACGTTATTATCACTCAAGAAAAGCAGTTATTTAAAATAGAGGCATCAGTTGGATTACCTAGTGGAGATTTATTCGCCCAGGCAAAAAGTGAAAACCTATACGCAGCAATTACTGCAATGGGACAAAAGCTGGAAAAACAGCTAAATCGCCTGACCCATAAACCCCAGGCTCAACGCCACGTATCATTACCCAATGACACAGAAAGCGAATTTGAGTATGTCTATAAGGAGGAAACCGCCGCTTGATATTATTTATCTCTCACCAGCGCACCTTCGGGTGCGCTTTCTTTTGTCGACTTTTCAATATCCAACACCTAGATGAGTAAATTTATATTGACAGTCGTCTATCAGAGCTTTAGTTTTAAGCCATGAACAAAAATATATTCAGCTTTTTTATTTTCTTTTTTACTCAGCCCACCCCCGGAGGCGGATTTTCTGTGTAAAAACGAAATTGAAAATTCTAAAGCCTCCCAACTGGGAGGCTTTTTTGTCTTATAAACACTGCTGTATGTACTCGTACGTCAGTTTGTAGCGTTACATTGAGGTCTATATGCAAAAACCACCCGCGTTAAGTCAAACTCGTGAGCAGATAACGGCTCTTGATAAAGCGCTATTAGAGTTGTTATCTAAACGCCGCCAATTGAGCTTAAACGTTGCACGCAGCAAAGAAATAAATGTTAGACCCATTCGAGACACACAAAGAGAAAAAGAACTGCTTGAGAGACTCGTACTACAAGGGAGGGAGCAAGGGCTTGATGCTCACTTTGTGATATCTCTTTACCAAAGTATTATTGAAGATTCAGTTTTATTTCAACAGACTTACCTTCATGGTAGAGCAAATCCAGAGACTCAAAAACAACAATACACAGTGGCTTATTTAGGTGCGAAGGGGTCTTATTCATACTTAGCTGCCAGCCGTTACTGTTCACGACGCCAAGTAGACATGCTTGATTTTGGTTGCAAAAGCTTTGATGACATCGTTAACGCTGTTGAATCTGGCCATGCTGATTATGGCTTTTTACCAATTGAGAACACCTCGTCAGGATCGATTAATGAAGTGTATGACGTACTGCAACATACTACATTATCGATTGTAGGCGAAACCACTATTGAAGTGAGTCATTGCTTACTCACTAAACCAGACAGCAAGATAACTGATATCAAAACTATCTACGCTCATCCGCAGCCGATCAGTCAATGTAGTCGTTATTTAAACCAGCACCCAAATATTAAACTAGAATATTGCTCAAGTAGTGCTGAGGCCATGACAAAAGTTATCGAAACAAGCGGCCACACGGCAGCTGCGATAGGCAGTGCTGAAGGTGGAGCGCTATACCAACTGATGGCAATGGAACAAGGTTTAGCAAACCAAAAAATTAACCAAAGCCGTTTTATTGTTGTAGCCAGAAAAGCCTCTGCTGTTCCTGCTCAACTCCCCGCTAAAACAACCTTAATCATGGCAACAGGACAAAAACCAGGAGCATTAGTAGAAGCATTACTCGTACTTAAAGCACATAACTTAAATATGAGTAAATTAGAATCCCGTCCTATCCCTGGTACTCCATGGGAAGAGATGTTTTACCTCGATATTGATGGCAACTTAGCGACTACAGAGGTACAGCAGGCGATTAAAGAGCTAGAGCGTCTAACCCGTTTTATTAAAGTCTTAGGCTGCTACCCCTGTGAAACAGTTAAACCAACACAATTATCGCAGGCGCAGTTATTAATTGAGCCAGATAGTTCAAAACAAGAACTAATCAAGCCTTTACCAATCAGCCAAGCTAAACATTCACGCGACTATAAACCACAAGATACTCACCTATTCTGTCAACACTTACAAATAGGTGCCGGACAATTTAGCATATCACAACAAATTAACTTACCGATAGATAATACCGAACTAGCCACCAGAGCCAAGATTATTAAAGAATCAGGCTTTCAAGCCATTGTGCTTAATGACTTAAAACAACAACTCAATGAACAAGAGTTAAAACGACATGCACAGGTCATTGAGCAAGCTGGGTTAATATGCATAATGCAAATAGATCAAGAACAAGAATTTGCCATAGCGAGCCAATTAGCAGATATGTTGATATTAAGCGGTAAACAAATGTATAACCCAGACATGCTAACCTTAATTGGTTCTGTCAATTTACCGGTACTACTAGAACGAAACACGATGGCTAGTATCGATGATTGGTTACAAGCAGCTGACGCAGTCCTTAGCCAAGGAAATCAACAACTAGGTTTATGTGAGTCAGGCGTGCGTAGTTTCACTCACCCAGAACAGTTAAGCCTCGATTTAGCAGGGTTGGTTGAAATAAAATCTCGCAGTCATTTACCGATTATCGTTAATACCAGTTTTAGCCGTAATACTGCACTACTTAACTCTACTGCAATTGCAGTTAAACAGCTAAAAGGCGATGGTATTATTATTATGCATCAAGATAAATTTTCGCATACTGAATTACTCCACGATTTATACCAGACAGATTAAAGCATGTTCTATTAGGGCCTGTTGATCTTTCAAGGTTATTTTTGCAGCGAATTGTTGGCCATTTGTACAAGGCAGAGACTTTGAGGTGTAGTTATTCTACATAAAAAGTCGATAACACAGTAAAAATGGCCAACAAACGCTGCCCGAAGGGTTCGGCTAAAAACGTTTTACTCTTTGTTGAATGCATTTTGCTTAGATGACTAGGCATCAATCCATTCGCCTCGATTAAAACGTTTTTAACTCGAACAAAATTCAACCAGCAAAGATCAACAGGCCCTAGGATAAGAAGCGATTATTAAATCGATTTTGCTCACTAGACTTGAAGTAAACTCAATAAAAATGCCGAGATATTATCTCGGCATTTTTATTAGACCATTACAGCGCACATCATCTTTACTTAAACAGCAATACCATCATTAAGGCTAATCCAACCTTTAAAAATACGATAACTAAACCAACTAACACCCAGGATGTACATTGGTAAACTTAACCATAACGGACTTAACCAATAACCTGCAATAAAAAATGGACATAAACCAATTATGCTCATGCGTTGCCAACGTAAATGACTACCCAAAACGGAATTTGGATTGATATTTTTCTGAATTAAATTAAACCATAAACTCAACAATACGGGGACAAAAAATAATGGGAAAGCACTCATTAGACCGTAAAGAAAATGCCCTAAGGAATTATCTTCAACCTGTTGAACAGGCAGCGTATTCGATGGCATCATCGACATAAGGTATCCTCCAAATACAACTAAGTTTACTGAGCTAACATGGCATTATTTTACTATAGTGCTAGATAAACATAAGCTTTGTGTCACTATTTCGCAATATTTAGATCCATTAATAATGCTTTATGTAAAAGTTAATCGGCTTTCATATCATTGACCGATTGTAACATAGCGCGACTTTCATGTTGGAACTGTGGCGCAAAATCACCGAACCATTTAGCCACACGTTGGAATTGCTCCACAAAGGCTTGCCTATTACCTGTTTGTAACATTGTGAGTGCATCACGGTAGTTATCGAGATAATCACTTATAGCCAACTGGCTACCAGGCTGTGCAAAAATAATATCGGCATAAAGTTCGGGATCTTGAGCAAATAAACGCCCGACCATGGCTAACTCTAAACGATAAATAGGTGAGCTAAATTGCAATAAATTACCAATATCAGCTTCTTCCTTACACAAGTTCACCCCATATACGAAGGTTGAAAAGTGACGCATGGCCTGCACGAGTTGCATCGCTTTATCATGACGTTCAGCTTCAGCTTCAACAATACGAGCACCCCAAATCTCAATTTGTTGCAGTAACCATTGATATGCCTCTTGATCACGGCCATGGCACACGACTACTACCTGCTTAGCGAGACTACCAACATCGGGGCCAAACATAGGATGTAAACCCACTACAGGGCCTTTATGTGCTGCTAACATTGCCGCTAAAGGCGCTTCTTTAATTGAAGTAAGATCCGCGAGAATACAATGTTCAGGTAACTGAGTTAATTTTTCGCGGATAACCTCGCAGGTGACATTGATAGGAACAGTAACAATCACTAATCCTGCACCATCAAAAATAGCCGCTGCATCTTGCCAATCATTTTTATCGAGGCTTTTTACTTTATAACCAGAGAGCACGAGCATTTGGCTAAATAATTGCCCTAACTTGCCCTGTCCACCAACCACAACTACATGGCCAAGGTCTTGTTTAATTTGTTTAAAACCAACGTCTTTCTCATTTAGATAGGATTCACGCATTAGTCGTCGCAAAATATCTTCGATTAATTGAGGCGACACATTCATATTTGTCGCTTCATCTCGGCGCTTTGCTAACATTGAAGCTTCACGTTGCGGTGCATAAATAGGTACACCAGCAGCGTGTTTTACTGCGCCAACTTGTGCGACTAAGTCGAGGCGCTTGCGTAATAAATGCAGTAATTGCTGATCAACGCCATCAATTAAATCACGAAGATGCTCTAAGCCTGCTGTGGTTTTTTCATTCATCTGTTTATCCATTAACCGTTGACAACCTGCTGTGTCTCAAAACGTGTTGATAACACTGCAGACAACTGGTTAGCGCCTTGTCTTAAAATGGTTTCAGTAGTTTCCCAGTCAATGCATGCGTCAGTAACAGATACACCATATGTTAGCTCTGCTAACGGTTTATCTGAGCTCTGGTTACCTTCATTGAGGTTACTTTCAAGCATAACACCTATGATGGATTTATTACCTGCTTCAATTTGGTTAAATACATCTTCACAAACGTTTCTTTGACGTTGATGATCTTTTGAAGAATTACCGTGACTGCAATCAATCACTAGACGTGCACTCAGTTTCGCCTTATGAATTTGAGCTTCACTCTGAGCAACACTATCAGCATCATAATTGGGCGTTGAACCACCACGTAAAATAATATGTCCATCTGGGTTACCCGCAGTTTGTAGCAATGACACTTGCCCCTCTTGGTTAATGCCCATAAAGCGATGACTACTGGCGGCTGATTTGAGTGCATTAATCGCCACTTCCAATTTGCCATCTGTGCCATTTTTAAAACCAACAGGCATAGACAAGCCTGACGCCATTTCACGATGAGTCTGAGATTCTGTGGTTCTCGCGCCAATGGCTGACCAAGTAACCAACTCGGACATGTACTGTGGACTTATAGGATCAAGCGCTTCAGTTGCAATGGGCAGTTCAAGCTCAGCAAGCCAAATCATTAGCTCACGAGCCATTCGAAGGCCTTTTTCTACATCAAAGGATTCATCCATATCAGGATCGTTGATCAAGCCTTTCCAACCAACAGTTGTACGAGGCTTTTCAAAGTAAACTCGCATCAAAATGTAAAAGTCATCACTTAACTCGTCGTGTAATTTTTTAAGTTTTAAAGCATACTCTTTTGCTGCGGCAATATCATGAATAGAGCATGGGCCAGTTACCACAAGCACACGACTATCACGTTTATGAACAATATCTGACACTTGCTTGCGTGCGTTAAGAATATATTGATAAGCATGAGTTGATAATGGAAGTTCTTTTTTTAACTCTGCTGGAGTCACTAGCACTTGTTCTGAACTAATGTGCACATTATTAATGGTATCTTGTTGCATACTTATCACTCTCTTTTGACAACGGACCAAAGGTCACTAATAGATTTGATTTTTAGGTATTAGACAAAACAAACTGTATTTTTGTAACGCTACACCATTACATCTTAAAAGCAACTATGCCTGTGCAAAGGTTCTAGGGCAAGGCTTATTTACACAAAAGGTAAAAAATTACTTAACCTAAGAGGTGTTGAACAAAAAACAACCAAATACGCTTCTTGTACTTTTCTGCTGTTACCGCTCTACTCGTTGTTACCGATTTATCCGTTGTTATCCCTTTATTATTTTTAAAAGCCACACAAACAAAAACCCGCCTTTCGGCGGGTTGTTGTGCGAACACTGCATCTTTATTCTGTATTGGTAACTATTACTTAGTTGCCAATTTTTCACGGATACGTGCAGACTTACCTGAACGCTCACGTAAATAGTACAGTTTAGCACGACGAACACGACCGCGACGCTTAACTTCGATGCTAGCAATTAACGGGCTATGCGTCTGGAAAGCACGCTCAACACCTTCGCCATTAGAGATTTTACGAACTGTGAATGCTGAATGCAGACCACGGTTACGCTTAGCTATGACCAAACCTTCAAAAGCCTGAAGACGCTCTTTGTCACCTTCTTTAACACGTACTTGAACTACTACTGTATCACCAGCACCAAAATCAGGCACATCTGTTTTCATTTGCTCATCGTTGAGCATTTTAATGATGTTGTTCATAATTACTCCATCCTAGTAATAACTGAGCGTTGACTATGCGGACTTGTCCGTTTCATTCACGAACTGCGCTAATAAAGTCGATTGTTCGTCAGTCAGAGCTAGATTTTCAAATAATTCTGGCCGTCTCAAAAAAGTTCTTCCGATACTTTGTTGTAAACGCCAGAGTCTAATTTTTTCGTGGTCACCACTTAACAGCACTGCGGGTACGTCAAGACCATCCAATTGTTCAGGGCGTGTATAATGAGGACAATCCAGCAGTCCATCAGAGAAAGAGTCTTGCTCTGCTGACGCTAGCTTACCTAGTACACCAGGTACTAAACGAGCCACTGAATCGATCAATGTCATTGCCGGTAATTCGCCACCCGAAAGTACGTAATCACCGATAGACCATTCTTCATCTACTTCAGTTTGAATAATGCGTTCATCAACACCTTCGTATCGACCACACACTAAAATCAAACATTCTGATTTAGCTAACTCAGAGACGCCTTGCTGATCCAGCTTACGCCCCTGAGGAGATAGATAAATCACTTTTGCCCTATCACCTGCAGCAGCTTTTGCTGCATGGATAGCATCACGTAAAGGTTGCACCATCATCAACATACCAGGTCCACCACCATAAGGGCGGTCGTCCACAGTATTATGTCTATCATGGGTGAAATCTCGAGGATTCCATGTTTGCAACTCAAGCAGGCCGTTTTTCACGGCTCGACCCGTAACCCCAAAGTCTGTAACTGCACGAAACATCTCTGGAAACAGGGTTATTACCCCTAACCACATATGTTGTACCTCGACTTAGAAGTCAGGATCCCAATCCACTAAAATCTGCTTCCCTTGCAAATCCACCTGTTTGATGAACTGCTCAGGGACAAAGGGGACCATACGTTCCACTTTGCCGAAGGCATCTTTGGCATTAGCTTTAATCAATAGTACGTCGTTTGATCCTGTTGCCACGATCTGTTCAACAATACCCATGTTATAGCCGTTTATATTGGTCACTTCGCAGCCGATAAGATCTCGATGATAGAATTCACTGTCATCCAAATCTTTCATTTGCTCAGGCTTAATGGCAATTTCACAATTTGTGAGTATTTGCGCATCTTCCCTGGTAGCAACACCTTCTAGTTCAGCCACAACAGCTTTACCTTGAAAACGCCACTGAGCAACCTTAACTTCACGCCAAACGCCTTGTTCTTTTATAAGCCAAGGCGAATAATCGAAAATACCTTCAACAGAATCGGTATAGGAAGTGATTTTTAGCCAACCTTTAATACCATGACTGGAGCCTATCTTTCCCAGTACAACTAGCTCTTGGTTACTACTCATCTATCTATACCTTATACACGATTAAGCAGTAGCTTTACGTGCGTCTTTGATCAGTTTTGCAACACGTTCAGATGTTGCAGCGCCAGTAGCAACCCAATGCTCAACACGATCAAGATCTAAACGTAAAGTTTCTTCTTGGCCACGAGCCAATGGATTGAAAAAACCTACACGTTCGATGAAACGACCGTCACGAGCATTGCGGCTATCAGCAACAACGATATTATAAAATGGACGCTTTTTTGCGCCGCCACGAGCTAAACGAATGGTAACCATGCGTTTTATTCCTCTAATGATTTGCTAGAAGCAAAAATAAAAACTGGAACTCCGTGTTCGCGAAGAGTCCCAGAAAGAAAGCCGGAAGATTTTACCTGACTTTTGAACTATTGCAACCAAATCTGATGATTTTTAGCTCACCCATTTTGTTGCAATAAAGTCAAAAATATAACCTAACCGACTGATTGAATGTAAAATTAACTAATTTTTCACTTAAAAGATGTTGATATTATCGACCTGGAAATTTCATTCCGGGAGGTAACATTCCGCTCATTCCGCGCATCATCTTCTTCATTCCGCCTTTTGCGGACATCTTTTTCATCATTTTCTGCATTTGGGTAAATTGCTTCAACAAGCGATTTACGTCTTGAATTTGAGTCCCTGAACCGACAGCGATTCTGCGTTTACGCGATCCTTTAATCAGATCAACATTTTTGCGCTCTTTCGCCGTCATAGAGTTAATGATGGCTTCCATCTGCCCAGTCATTTTACCATCTTGAACTTGAGCCAATGCTTCTGGTGGTAATTGACCCACACCAGGGAGCTTCTCAAGCATGTTCATCATTCCGCCCATGTTTTTCATTTGCTGTAATTGCTCACGAAAATCTTCTAGGTCAAAACTGCCGCCAGATTTCACTTTTGAAGCTAGCTTCATCGCTTTGTCTTTATCGACTCCACGTTCAACTTCTTCTATTAGTGACAATACATCACCCATACCTAAAATGCGCGACGCAATACGGTCTGGATGGAAAGGCTCTAATGCATCGGTTTTTTCACCAACACCTAAAAATTTAATTGGTTTACCGGTAATGCTGCGAATAGACAGTGCAGCACCACCGCGTGCATCACCGTCAACTTTGGTCAAAATAACACCGGTTAACGGTAACGCTTCATTAAATGCTTTAGCCGTATTAGCAGCATCTTGCCCCGTCATGGCATCAACAACAAACAATGTCTCAATCGGGTTTACTGTTGCGTGCAGCTGTTTTATCTCATCCATCATGGCTTCATCAACATGCAGACGACCTGCAGTATCAACAATCACCACATCAATGAATTTTAATTTAGCATAGCTTATTGCTGCTTTAGCAATATCAACCGGTTTTTGGCTTACATCAGATGGAAAAAACTCAACTTCTACTTCGGCAGCTAATGTTTCAAGTTGCTTTATTGCTGCAGGACGATAAACGTCAGCACTGACAACAAGTACAGACTTTTTATGGCGAGTGCGTAAAAACTTACCTAATTTAGCTACTGATGTTGTTTTACCTGCACCTTGAAGACCCGCCATCATGATAACAGCAGGAGGAACCGCCGCTAAATCGAGGGCTTCATTCGCCTCGCCCATGGCTTTCTCAAGTTCATTTTGAACAATTTTGATAAAAGCTTGCCCTGGGCTTAAGCTTTTTGATACCTCTTGACCCACAGCGCGTTCTTTTACACTGTTAACAAAATCTCTAACAACAGGTAAAGCCACATCCGCTTCAAGCAGCGCCATACGCACTTCACGCAGGGTTTCTTTAATGTTGTCTTCTGTTAAGCGACCACGGCCACTAATATTTTTTAGTGTACGTGAAAGTCTGTCAGATAAATTTTCAAACATTGAGTGGCTCTTTTAAACATATCGATAATTGGGTCCATTATACCCAAGCCACTCTAAATTACGATACTTGCAACACGAAGAACTGAAACACTCATCAATATTGCGTAAATTAATTGTCGAAAAAGCCATGAAACTGTTAAATTTTGAGCCTTAGGTCACTGCCATATTAGACCGTGATCATGTTAATCTAATACAAATAATGAAAAGGTGATGCTTTAATAGTATTGTTCATTACTAACAGCGCAGTTTTTCAGCATTAACTACTATGACAGGTTGATTCTCAATGGTTATTTTTTCAGCGGCAGCCATGCTTTTTTATTGTTTAGCATTGGTATTGGTGACGAGCCGACTTTTTCACGTAAAAGGGCCTAATCGTAAAGCCGTTATGGTAGCTTCCAGTCTGGCCGTTATCATGCATGGGTTTGCACTTTCGAATGCAATTTTTACCGTTGATGGACAAAACTTTAGTTTAACCAACGTGATTTCATTGGTTAACTGGATTATTGCATTAACATTTACCATTACAATGCCTCGACTTAAAGTCATTATTGTTGTGCCTGTGGTTTATGCATGCTCAATTTTATCGGTGGCCCTATTATGGTTACTGCCGCCACAATTCATCACTCATTTTGAAATACACCCAGAACTACTTGCTCATGTTGTTTTATCACTCATGGCATATAGCGCCTTGATGATAGCGGCAATGTATGCCATTCAACTGCTGTTTATTCAGAATAAGCTTAAGAAAAAGCAGATGATGATGAGCCCTGCTATGCCCCCCTTAATGACGGTTGAGAAACAGCTTTATCACCTCATTATTATTGGCTTTATTTTACTAAGCCTGTCACTGGTAACCGGGTTCGTTTTTTTAGATGATATGTTCGGTGATGGTAAAGGGCATAAAGCCATATTATCAATAATAGCGTGGATAGTTTACGCGATTATGTTGTGGCAACAATATACTGTTGGCTGTAGAATCCGTACTGCAGTGATTTACAGCTTATCTGGTGCTGGTTTACTTTCTCTGGCTTATTTTGGCGCAAGAGTTGTTAAAGAATTGATATTAAACTAATTTTAACAATGCCTATGCTCAATAGATAATGATATCCTGTTGAAAAATAAACAAGATAACTTGACACTAACGGTCAATAATAAATAATGGCCGTTAAATTTATGACAATTTGACCTGTTGGTCAATTTCACATCACTTCATGGGGCCCCTTTTTTGGACGCTATATCTACCAGCGCACTCCTTATTTTTCTTTTGGTTTTAATTGTGATTTCTGCTTATTTTTCGGGTTCAGAAACCGCGATGATGAGCCTCAATCGATACCGCTTAAGACATCTTGCATCCAATGACCATAAAGGTGCCCAACGTGCCTTAAAGTTACTCGACCGCCCGGATCGACTTATTGGCTTAATTCTCATTGGTAACAATCTGGTTAATATTCTTGCATCCGCAATTGCAACTATTATTGGTATGCGTTTGTTTGGTGATATGGGTGTGGCTATTGCTACAGGTGTACTGACCATTGTGGTACTGGTTTTTGCAGAAGTGACGCCAAAAACGTTTGCTGCCTTGCATCCTGAACGAATTGCATTCCCTTCAAGTATTTTATTAGGCTGGTTATTAATATTACTATCACCGTTAGTGAAAGCGATTAACTTAATTACCTCAATGTTTTTACGCTTGATGGGAATTAAAACCGTCAAAACTAGTGATGCCTTAAGCCAAGAAGAACTGCGTACTGTGGTACATGAGGCGGGAGCGTTGATCCCACAACGTCACCAAGAAATGCTGTTATCGATTTTAGATTTAGAAAAAGTCACTGTCGAAGACATTATGATTTCGCGATCAGATATTTATGCTATTAACGTCAATGACGATTTTAAATTAATTAATAAGCAAGTGGTCCACAGCCCACACACTCGAGTATTAGTGTATCGCGATAATATTGATGACGCCGTTGGTTTTATACATTTGCGTGACGCATTGCGTTTACAATCAAAAGAGCAGTTCAGCAAGTCGTCATTATTACGCGCGGTCAAAGAATTATATTTTATTCCTGAAGGCACCCCACTCAACGTACAATTGACTAACTTCCAACAAAATAAAGAACGTATTGGACTTGTTGTAGATGAATACGGTGATATTCAAGGTTTAGTCACCTTAGAAGATATTCTGGAAGAAATTGTCGGTGACTTTACGACCTCAATGCTAACCACCGCAAGTGAAGACATTAATATCCAGCTAGATGGCAGTTTCTTAATTGATGCTACGATTAACATTCGTGATCTCAACAAAGAGATGAAATGGAACCTACCAATTGACGGCCCTAAAACCTTAAACGGTCTGATCATTGAGTTTCTTGAAGACATTCCTGCGGTAAACACCAGTTTACGCATAGTTGATTATCAAATAGAAGTCATCGATGTGGCAGATAATATGATTAAAACAGTCAGGGTTTTACCGAGTAATTTAGAATTGATTGATGATAACAAGTAGACTTTTACTCACAAAAAAGGTGCATTATGCGTAATGCCGATCAGTTAAGAACTGAAGTTATAAAAAATAAACCGATCTCTTAACCGATCTTTTCAGTCTGCCAAAATCCGATAATCTACATTATCGGATTTTTTTATCGAACTTTCAGAAGCTCTTGCCCGCACTTCAATTAACCGTCAAACTGAATTCTCATGCCTTACTGATGTCCTTGAACCCGATATTATTCAATCTTGTCTAGACGCCAACGGTGTTGCCACATTAAAACGGCGAAAAATTCCCATGGATGCTATGGTTTGGGCTGTTATTGGTATGTCTTTATTTCGCAATGAATCCGTTCGACAATTGATTAACAAGCTTGATATTGTGCTACCACAAGAAGTTGATTATGTCGCGAGAAGTGCTGTAACACAGGCCAGAAAAAAGTTGGGGAATAATGTGGTTCGCGATATATTCCATGGCTCAGCCGCCACTTGGCATCAACGTGCTGAGCATCCTCATTGGTGTGGTTTGAACCTCTTTGACGTTGATGGCGTGGTATGGCGAACACCTGAAACGAAAGAAAATAGCGCAGCTTTTGCGCGCACAGCAAACAAAGCAAGTGAGTCTGGTTACCCTAAAGTTCGAATGGTTTGTATGATGGAGTTGAGTAGTCATTTACTGGTTGATAGTGCATTTGACAGTGTGGCATGAACTTAGCGGCTAAGCTTATCAAACGTGTGCCTGACAACAGTTTGACCTTATTTGACAAGGGGTTTTATTCACTGGGGTTATTACATGATTGGCGCTCTAAAGGCGAGAATACACATTGGTTATTGCCATTAAAAAAAGGCACTCAATATGAAGAAATCCGCAGTTTAGGTAAACACGATAAGCTTGTCAGGCTAAGTACAACGCCTCAATCGAGAAAGAAACGTCCTGATTTTCCCTTCACAATCGAAGCCAGATTAACCACTTGTCAGATAAAAGGTAAACAGGTTAGTGTCCTTAGCTCAATGCTTGATCCTATGGCCTATCCGAGTGCTGAGATTATTGATTTATATGCCCATCGCTGGGAGATAGAGCTGGGTTATCGAGAAATGAAACAATATATGCTAGAAACTCGATTTACGCTGAGAAGCAACCTTCCAGAGCTGATACACCAGGAGTTATGGGGGTTATTATTAGCTTATAATTTAATCCGTTATAAAATGATATTAATGGCGAAATTGCTTAAAAGCGTATTTCCAAATCAGCTCCGTTTTCGAGATGCTTCATCTCATATTATATTATTAATAAACTCACCCATATGCCGTTATATGCCCCAGGCAATGTTCCCAAATTCATTTTAGATATAGAGAGAAATGCCAAACAAGTTTAAGTTGGAGGAAAAACGAGAAAGAAGTTATCCAAGGTGCTTAAAAGTCAGTAAAAACAAGTGTCCTGTGGCAAAAAGAAAAAATGCCGCTCACCTTAAGTGAACGGCATTACGCATTTTTCGCCTTTTTATTGCAATAAATCTGCCATCGCTAAGGGCGACGCTTAGCTTCTAATGCCCGACGTTTTTCACGTGCTATTGGGGTTATTTCTGCCGCTAATTTATTTTCTAGACCCAACATAAAATATAATTCCGCCATTAAAAAGAATGGCCCTATCAGTAATTGATTTAAGTCATCCATAAAAGCCGGTTTAGCCTTTTCATATTGATGACCAATAAACTGAATAATCCAGCCGATAACAAAAATACTGATGGCAATTATAAACGGATGGGCACTGTGAACAACTCGTTCAGATGTATATAACACAGGCACAATAAACAATACTAAACCAAGTGCTAAGCGTATATGAAGAGCCATGTAGTAACCTAACACTACAACCGTTAATATCATCGCTGCACTGACTTGATAATCGTGCCATGCAAAACGAAGTGTCCCCAACATTAAAAATGCCGACCAAATAATCATCGGAACACCAACAAAATGTGCCTTAATATTCTGTGGGTTCAAATGCACGCTTTTATACGTTGAAAGCTGTTCTACTGCCGATTTCATTTTACGTCTCTTTAATTGTTGTTATCTTGTTAATTTACTCCATTTGAGCTTATTTTAAAAGGCCACAAAAAAAGGCGCTAATGCGCCTTTAATAAATATCCCATTCATTCATTTTAGCTCTCTAACACCACAGTAGCGACAGCATAATGCTTTTCATCGGCAATACTAATAAACCCTCGGCTACCGCTTAGTTGTTTAAGCCTAGCCAGTGCTCCATCGGTAAAACTAACCAATGGTGCTCCATTTTCATCATTGTCGATATGAATATGTTGGAACGACACGCCTCTTCCTATTCCTGTGCCTAAAGCTTTGGCGGCGGCTTCTTTGGCGGCAAAACGTTTAGCTAAAAAACGCTCGGGCTGTTTTGATTGCAAGTAAGTAGCAAGTTCGGGCTCAGTCAACACTCGCCTAGCTAATCTGTCACCTAGACGCTCCCTCTGCTCGCTGATGCGGGCAATCTCTACAATATCAGTACCGATACCAACAATTGCCATTATTCGCCTCTACGGCCGGCCAGCATGAGCTCCTTCATATCTCTAACTGCGGTGTCTAAACCATCAATAGCAGCTCGAGCAATCACAGCATGACCAATATTAAGCTCATAAAGCTCAGGAATAGCGGCAATAGGTTTAACATTGTGGTAATGCAAACCGTGTCCAGCATTTACCACTAAGCCTTTACTGTGGGCATATTTTGCCATCTCGGTAATTCGCGCTAATTCGTCTGCCTGTTTAGCATCAGTACTAGCATCAGCATAACAACCGGTATGGATCTCTATGTAGGGTGCACCAGACAAAACAGCTGCATCTATTTGTGTTCTATCAGCATCAATAAACAATGACACTTTAATACCTTGTGCAGCCAAACGAGTGACCGCTGAACGGATCTTCTCTAACTGACCTGCAACATCAAGACCACCTTCGGTGGTTAGCTCTTCACGCTTTTCAGGAACTAAACACGCATAGGCTGGTTTAATATCACAGGCAATAGCAATCATTTCTTCAGTTACCGCAAACTCAAAGTTCATTCTTGTCTTCAATGTTTTTGCTAACAAATACACATCGCGGTCTTGAATATGACGACGGTCTTCGCGAAGATGTATAGTAATGCCATCGGCACCAGCATGTTCTGCTACTGCTGCTGCATGCACTGGATCTGGATAGTGGGTACCGCGAGCTTGGCGCAATGTCGCGATATGATCGATGTTAATGCCTAATAGTATTCCGCTCACATCGAGCTCCTTAATGTAATGAATAACGTACAATAATGACTTATGTTTACCAAAGTTGGTACGAATTAAATCGTGCTTGGTTCACCAATTTAATCTAAGAGATTCTTTGTACTAATCTGCTTTTTTGGTAAATAACAGCCGACTTAACAACGGTTTATTACCCAGTAATGGCGTTAGCAAATAACGCATTAATCCTTTGGCTTGGTTAAACTGTTCCGGTTGTAAGTTTTGCGCTGCCAATGCGAGCAACATTGAGCCAGATAAACAGCCTTTACCATGAGTAAAAGAGGGATCTTGATTAGTTGCCACAGGAATAAAACCACCATCAGCAATAAAGCGATAATGACAACCGCTGTCAAGTAAATCACCTTGAGTATCATAAGCAAGCGATGGAAATGCACCTAACTCTAATAACAGTGCCATTTCGAAATAACGCAGATGACTTGAGCAAAACTGTTTAGCTAGTGCGAGTAACGCACGGTGATAGTCTAAAAAGAGTCCTTCGGCTTGGTGTTCAACTGATAATAGACGAACCAATAACTCGTTTAAATAAAAACCTGAATAAAGACTATTCGCGCTTAGTGGCATCGCTGGCGCAGCAGATTCAATCTGAGTAATATTTTTTAACCCTAGATTTTTTGCTTCCGATTTGGCACTAAATTGGATAATAAGAGGTTGAAAAGGTTGTAAGATACTTTTAATAGAACGTTTACCTGAACCGACTCGGGTAATGGCATCAACACGCCCAACGCCCTCTATTAGCAAATTTACAATCACGCTCGATTCGCGAAATTGTCGATGATGAAGCACATAGCCACGTTTCATAGTGGCCATGCCTATAACTTAATAATCAATAAAACTAAAGACGATTTAGCTTTCGCCATAACCTAGACTTCTCAATGCACGTTCGTCATCAGCCCAACCTGATTTTACTTTAACCCACACTTCAAGAAATACTTTATTCTCGAATAAGGTTTCCATATCTAATCTGGCCTGAGTTGCAATAGTACGGATACGCTCACCTTTATTACCAATAACCATGCGTTTTTGACCTTCACGCTCAACGAGAATTAACGCATTGATTTGATAAACGCCATTTTCCATCATTTTAAACTGTTCAATCTCAACCGTCGCATCATAAGGAAGTTCATCCCCTAAAAAACGCATTAGCTTTTCACGGACAATTTCTGATGCCATAAAACGTTGTGAACGGTCGGTAACGTAATCTTCAGGGAAATAAAATGGTGCTTCAGGCAATGACTCACGTGCCATATCCAAAATACGTTGCACATTGGTGCCTTTACTGGCTGATATTGGCAAAATCTCATCAAAATCAAACTTTTTAGCCAATTCAGTTAGATAAGGAAATAATGATTCCTTATCTTTAATGTTATCCACTTTGTTAATGGCTAAGATGATTTTTCGATCATCATTACGATGTTGAATTTTTTGTAATACCATTTCATCATCGGCGGTCCACGTCATGCAATCAACAACAAAAATAACCATAGCAACATCCGCTAACGAACTGGCCGCAGCACGATTCATCAAGCGGTTTATTGCACGCTTCTCTTCAATGTGTAGACCGGGAGTATCAATAAATATAATTTGGCTTGGGCCATCGGTATGAATACCCATAATACGATGACGAGTCGTTTGCGGTTTCTTTGAGGTGATACTTACTTTTTGACCAAGCAACTTGTTCAAAAGAGTTGATTTACCCACATTGGGACGACCAACAATCGCCACCATACCACAATAAGTTACCGCGTATTTAGCCGTGGCGATTGGCGCTGCTTGGTTCATCCTTGCTAGCAGTTCATCTAAGCTAGGTTCTTGGCTATCACCTGCTGGCAAGTCTGTTTTCTTGGTCATTTATTCAGTAGCTCCAATACCTGAGCGGCGGCAAGCTGCTCAGCTTTTCTTCTTGAACTTGCCACACCGGTGACAACTTTATCTAATTCGCTAATTCGACATTCTACAGTAAATGTCTGATCATGAGCTTCACCTTCTACCACTACGACTTGGTAATCAGGTAATGGCTTTTTAAAACCTTGTAAATATTCTTGCAAAATTGTCTTCGGATCTTTTTGATTAATACCCGGCTTTATCTCTGCTAAACGCTCTTGATACCAAGATAATAATAGCTTACGACAGACCTCAATGTCGGAATCAAGATAAGCGGCACCAATAATAGCCTCTACTGCATCAGCTAGAATAGATTCACGCCTAAAGCCACCGCTTTTAAGTTCACCCGGACCTAAAAACAAATAATCACCTAACTTAAACTCTATGGCAATTAATGTCAGGGTGTCACCTTTAACCAGAGTGGCACGCATGCGGCTTAAATCACCTTCTGTCGCCTTTGGAAACTGATGATACAAGGCATCTGAAATGACTATCGATAAAATCGAATCACCTAAAAACTCTAAACGCTCATTATGTTTATTTGCTGCGCTGCGATGAGTTAATGCCTGGATAAGTAATTCAATATTATTAAATTCATAACCTAAAGTACGGCACAAACGCGGCAAATTTTTAATGGGTTCCATCAATGTATTCCACCTACTCTATCAAAACGTACGCCGGTCGGTACCCATGTGGGTAATATATCACTCGACTTACGGTCAAATTCAAAACTAATCCAAATAGCAACGGCTTTACCGACTAGGTTTTCTTCCGGTACAAAACCCCAAAAGCGGCTGTCGGTACTGTTATCACGGTTATCACCCATGGCAAAGTACATGCCTTTTGGCACAACAAACTCACCAGCAGGAAGGCCAGCTTGAGGATAAAAGTGCTGTCTAAAATCAGGACGCGACGGATCAATCAAAATATCGTGTTTAACTTCACCAAGTTGCTCATTCAAACGAATTAATGGCACACCATTATTACTGAACTCACCACGATTAATTTCGATATGTTCAATCGTTTTAGGTGCTGAACAGTCAGCTTGATTCACACACGACTCTTGGATCATTAACTGCTTATTTCGATAGAAAATTTTGTCACCTGGCAAACCTACTACACGCTTTATGTAGTCTATTTTTGGATTTTCAGGATATTTAAATACAAACACATCACCACGTTCAGGTTCGCCAATCTCAATCAATTTACTACGCCATACAGGATCGCGAAGTCCATAACTAAACTTTTCAACTAATATAAAGTCGCCAACCAACAGTGTCGGCATCATAGAGCCTGATGGGATTTGAAATGGTTCATAAATAAATGAGCGCAAAATCATTACAAATGCGATCACCGGAAAAATAGAATGTGCCGTTTCAACTAACACAGGCTCACGAATGATTTTATCTATCGCATCAGCGCTTAACTGTGATGAATTAGCTTGTGCTGTTAATAAACTTTCACGGCGTTTAGGTGCAAAAAAAACCACATCAATTAACCAAATAAGGCCACTGACTAAGGTTACGAGCACTAGAATAAGCGAAAAATAGGCTGCCATTACTGATAGTTCTCCTGCTGGGTGTGTTGGATCCATATGGCTTGAGCAAAGGCTCAGAATAACTCAATCCAGTATGGTGATTAACGAATAAACATTCACCCAGTTGAGTGTTACAAAATATATAGTAAAAGTAATGATAACGCCGCAATATGCGGCGTTTAGTGTCTGTAGATCTTTCAAGGTTGTTTTTACAGCGAATTGTTGGTCATTACTTAAACATGAGCTACTAGGCAGAGGCTTTGTCGTGTAGTTATACTACATAAAAAGCCGATAACGCAGTAGAAATGACCAACAAATGCTGCCCGAAGGGTTCGGCTAAAAACGTTTTACTCTTTGTTGAGCGATTCTTTGTGAATCAAGTGGTGCTTAGATTACTAGGCAGTAATCCACTCGCCTCGATTAAAACGTTTTTATATCGAATAAAATTTAACCAACAAAGTTCAACAGGCACTAGCAAACTAAAACAATTAATTATTATTAATCGTTTAACTTCAATACCGCTAAGAATGCCTCTTGTGGCACTTCAACGTTACCGACTTGCTTCATGCGTTTTTTACCTTCTTTTTGCTTGTTAAGTAGTTTCTTCTTACGTGAAACGTCACCACCATAACACTTAGCGGTTACATCTTTACGTAATGCTTTAATACTTGAACGAGCAATAATCTGACTACCAACAGCAGCCTGAATAGCAATATCAAACATTTGGCGAGGGATCAGTTCTTTCATCTTTTCAACCAATGCCAAACCACGATGACGAATATTACTGCGGTGAATGATCATCGCTAATGCATCAACTCTGTCGCCATTGATTAAAATGTCCAATCGCACCATGTCCGCAGGATCAAAGCGAATAAAGTTATACTCTAATGAAGCATAACCACGGCTCGTTGACTTGAGACGATCAAAGAAGTCCATTACCACTTCAGCCATCGGCAAATGATAAGTCACCGCCACTTGATTGCCATGATAAACCATGTTGGTTTGTGAGCCACGCTTTTCAATACACAAGGTAATCACGTTACCTAAGTATTCTTTGGGCACTAGAATATTAGCTTCAACAATAGGTTCACGAATTTCTTCGATGTTGTTCAGCGCAGGTAAACCTGATGGATTATCAACATAAACAGTTTCACCACTGTTCATAATCACTTCGTATACCACTGTTGGAGCTGTGGTGATCAAATCCAGGTTATATTCGCGCTCTAAGCGTTCTTGCACAATCTCCATGTGGAGTAGACCAAGGAAACCAATACGGAAACCAAAACCTAATGCAGATGATGTTTCAGGTTCAAAGAACAGTGAAGCATCATTCAAACTTAACTTATTCAACGCATCGCGAAAGCTTTCATATTCATCCGTAGAAATGGGGAATACACCGGCATAAACCTGAGGCTTAACACGCTTAAAACCTGGAAGAGGTTTGTCTGCGCCATTTTTTGCATGCGTTAAAGTATCGCCAACGGGTGCGCCATGAATTTCTTTAATACCAGAAATAACATAACCTACCTCACCAGCACGAAGCTCTAATTTATCTTTTTCTTTGGGTGTAAAAATGCCTATGCGATCAGCGTTATAGTTTTGCCCTGTGGACATCACTTTAAATTTTTCACCTTTTTTAAGAATGCCGTTCTTAATACGTACTAAAGACACAACACCAAGATAAGCATCAAACCACGAGTCAATAATTAGCGCTTGTAAAGGCGCAGATTCATCACCCACTGGAGGAGGAATTTTTGCGATAATTTCTTCTAATACTAAATCAACCCCCACACCGGTCTTAGCAGAACAACGCACAGCATCAATGGCATCAATGCCAACAATGTCTTCAATCTCTGCAGCGACACGATCTGGCTCTGCCTGAGGTAAGTCAATTTTATTTAATACTGGAACAACGTCTAAATTCATTTCTAGTGCGGTATAGCAATTTGCTAATGTCTGAGCTTCTACGCCTTGACCAGCATCAACGACTAATAATGCACCTTCACATGCAGCCAAAGAGCGTGAAACTTCATAGGAAAAGTCTACGTGGCCTGGAGTATCAATGAAATTAAGTAGATAAGTTTTACCATCTTTTGCATGGTAATCTAGGGTGACACTTTGGGCTTTAATCGTAATGCCACGCTCACGTTCTAGATCCATTGAATCTAAAACCTGTGCAGCCATTTCACGGTCAGTTAAGCCGCCACATACCTGAATAAGGCGATCGGATAAAGTTGATTTACCATGGTCGATATGGGCAATAATCGAGAAGTTTCTAATGTGTTTCATTATGCTGCAATGACTACTACTAAATATGATGAAATTGAGGTGGCAAATTGTACCTGATTAGGGGGTTAATACCAATCAGATTAAGCAATAGTGTCTATTTTGGTGCAATTATTGACCATAAATAGGGGTTTTGGAGAGAATGTTAATACCTTACTAGGTTCAATTAGCCTGTTGAGCACAGTATACCTGGTCATGAGTTATCATATAAAGGTTCAGAATACGGTCTAATGTATCGCATTAAAAATGCTGACTAATGCCCTGCACTAATAATACCGACTTCTTGACCTAGATAGGCAATAATGACCGGCGTAGCATCTGCTTCGAGTTGAGCGGCAAAATGCTTGCCAATAAACCAGGCAACCAACGCTCCTACTGCACCAAACGCCATAGCAAATCCATTGGTACTAAGCCCTACTCCAGCGGCTAGCATCTGACCAACCAATGCACATAAAAACAAACCAAATAACGGCAATAAGTACACAAGTGCCGCCGCTTTGATAATGACGCTTTCAGGCAAGCCTATTTTGAGTAAGTCGCCGACATGGCAAGTTTTGTCACTGGGTAATGAAAAACGTTGTGTTTGCACCGAAAATGCTTTAGCTATTGTTGATGTGCCACAATTTTCACTGCTAGCACAATGGTTACATGCACTTTTTAATTCTACCTCAACCGTTGCCCAACCTTGTTGATAATCAACCACTCGGGCAATTTCTTCCATCATTGTTGATGTAGACGATTCGGATATGTGGCTATTCATTTAACAAACTCAACCCGTAAATAATGGCATGACTTTAGCACAATCTTACACATTGGCTAAGCAAGTTTACCGCTAAGCTATATCATTTCTAACGGTTCACTGACGACTAATACGCGTAAGCCGTGACACAATAACTTCGTGGCACGGCTTACTCGTCAATTAATAATCGTTTATTTTAACACTAAACTATTGGCAATTTTATCCAAGGTTTCAGAAGGGACTTTACCAATGGCAACCACCTCAAGTGTTCCGACTTTAACCACCACCATGGATAACCCATTACGAATGAGTAATTCATTTGGCATTGGATTTTCTCCTGCACGGGCAACATACACAGAAATATTAGCTAATCCATCCGTTAACGCAACATACTCAACAGGTTCATGAATACCAATCAAACGATGATGATCACGAACAACGACATCAAAACCCTCTGGTAACCAGGTAAATTGCCAGTTTTTACCATCTGTACGTTCTGCCTGGTTCATTACCGCTGGCCACTCTTGCTTGGCAGCTTCAATTAAAATGTTCGCAGGCTCAGTTAATTCATTAAGCTCTATGACCATGGTTTGTTCAAGTAATTGCTTGTCTTTATTGAGGGTATCAAAACGTAAAGGCAGATAAGTATCCATATCAATCCATACCTGAGCATCATAACGATCATCATTAGCCAATAAACGGATCATCTGCCCTGAACGCCCTGCAATACGACCTCGGCCGCCGATAACAAATTGATAGCCTTTTTCAAGCTGACTTAAATCACCAGATAAAGCAGCAGGCCAAACACCTTGGATACGAGGCGCAACAACGCTATAAGCTGGTTGGTCATGTTCTATAAACGTAACCGTATTGCCAACTCTAACTGCAGTTTTAGGGGGACCATTAAGGTATTCAAGTATAGCGACTTCTTTATTATCGACAATACCATGAATGTAAACAAGCGGACGAATATGGTCAGCTTGTAATTGAATAATAGAGGTTTTGAATTGCTTATCATGCATTGCTTGGCTCATATTATTAAGCCAAGCTTTAGCAGACAAATCATCTTCAGCGTGTGTTGGAAAGGTTAACACTAACATTGCTAGCAGGATAAGGCGCAAGCTAACTCCTAACATGGTGAGATAAGGTTTATGCCAACGGATTATGGATTTACCGCAGCATCTTGCACGCTATTATCAACAGCAACACCCGGATTCAAGCGTTGTTGCAACATATGATCTTGAATATAAGCATTAATACGACGACGCTGTTCTATAACTTGTTCATTCGAATAACTTTGTTGACTTTGTACCGCACCTGTTTGATAACTTACCGGAGACACAGTACCCACTAAAGGACGGGTCATTAGCACTGGAAGTGGTGACTCAACATCATTAGTTTGGTTATAGTTCTGCACACCAACAATGGCTACCATAGCAACGGTTGCTGCAATAGCATATTGGCCAAACTGTTTGAAAAAAGGGACAACGTTTGAACTCGACGCCACATGTTGTTGTGCTTCAACGGTTGCAGCTGATTCATTTTGCTTGGCTTGAGGTGCAATAATTGTCGGTTCAAGCTCAATTGCTGCTGTGATGCTAGCAAAAAGGTCTAAGTCAATGGTTGCCGGTAACTCACCGCGCATCGCATCGCCTATCATGTGATAGCGTTGCCATTCATCATGTGAATCAACGTCAGCAGAAAGCTGCGCCAATGTTTTATCATCGACTTCACCATCAACTGCTGCAGATACCCACTCTTGACTTGATTTAAGCATTATTCACCTATCTAAGGTTAAGGCTGTTACTTTTCCAGCAAAGGCTGGAGCTGTTTGTCGATTGCTTCTCGAGCACGAAAGATGCGAGATCTCACCGTACCGACAGGGCAATCCATTATATTGGCAATATCTTCATAACTCATTCCCTCTAGCTCTCTGAGCGATATTGCCATTTTTAACTCTTCAGGCAGAGTATCGAGCGTATCGAAGATCACTTTACTCATTTGATCTTTCATTAATAATTGCTCTGGTGATGCAAACTCTTTTAGTGCATCACTGCCTTCATAATATTCTGCATCTTCTATATCGACATCGTTTGCAGGTGCTCTGCGCCCTTGCGATGTAAGATGGTTTTTTGCGGTGTTTACCGCAATACGGTACAACCATGTATAAAATGCACTTTCACCACGAAAATTTGCTAACGCTCTGTACGCTTTAATAAAGGCTTCTTGTGTCACATCCGCTACATCCGCTTGATTGCGGACATACCTAGAAATTAAACTCATCACTTTATTTTGATACTTTAGCACTAACAGGTTAAATGCATTTTTATCGCCTTGCTGTACTCGTTCAACTAATTGTTGATCACTATATTGTCCACTCATCCGAGCCGACTACTCCTAAATCTGTAATACTGATTTCTCAGTCGCTCGAATCCTGTTCATATAAGTAGACCTACCAATATGAAGAAAGTTCGATGTTGAATTAAAAAAAGTTAATTTATTTTGCATATAAAAAAAATATCTAAGCAAAATATCAATAAAATACGCTGTAAAAGTACCCAGTCTGAGTAATTTGATTTACTATGATCAAACCACTAAGCCACACCATGATACCTGATGAAACAAGCAGTTGAACATCAATCTGACATTTTGGTCATCGGCAGCGGCGCTGCTGGACTAACTTTAGCACTACATCTTGCTGAAAAATCAAAAGTAATTCTTCTTTCGAAAGGTCCGTTATCTGAAGGATCGACTCTATATGCTCAAGGTGGAATCGCCTCTGTTTTTGATGAAAGCGACACAATTGAGTCCCACGTCAACGATACCTTAATCGCTGGCGCCGGATTATGTGATAAATCAGTTGTGACATACACCGCAGAAAATGCCAAAAGCGCCATGCAATGGTTAATTAATTGTGGTGTGGCATTTGATAAAGAAGAAACCTTAGCTGGAGTCGATAACAGCACCGCCCCCTACCACTTAACTCGTGAAGGCGGGCATAGCCATCGTCGTATTCTGCATTCTGCCGATGCAACGGGTAAAGCGGTGCAAACCACTTTGCAAGAACGGGCTATCGCTCACCCAAACATACAAGTACTTGAACGTTACAATGCGATTGATTTAATCACCACGCGAAAATTGCATCGACCGGGTAACCGTGTACTTGGTGCTTATGTATGGAATCGTGATGAGGAACATGTAGAAACCGTAAGAGCCAAGTTTGTTGCACTAGCAACAGGTGGCAGCTCAAAAGTTTACCAATATACCTCGAATCCGGATATCGCCAGTGGCGATGGTATTGCAATGGCATGGCGTGCAGGTTGCCGTATTGCCAATATGGAGTTTAATCAATTCCATCCAACGTGTTTATTTCACCCTAATGCCAGAAACTTCTTATTAACGGAAGCATTACGTGGTGAAGGGGCTTATTTACGTCGCCCTGATGGCAGCCGCTTTATGCCCGACTTCGACGAAAGAGCAGAACTCGCTCCTAGAGATATTGTTGCTCGCGCAATTGATTATGAAATGAAACGTTTGGGCGCCGATTGTGTCTATTTAGACATAAGCCATAAACCTGCTGATTTTATCATTAAACACTTCCCAACCATTTATCAGCGTTGTCTTGAGTTGGGTATTGATATCACTAAAGACCCCATTCCAGCGGTTCCAGCAGCGCACTATACCTGCGGTGGTGTGATGACAGATCTTCATGGTCAAACAGATATAAATGGCTTATATGCTATTGGTGAAGTGGCCTACACCGGCTTACATGGCGCTAACAGACTCGCGAGTAATTCACTACTTGAGTGTTTAGTCTTTGCCCGTGCAGCTTCACAAGATATCGAAGGTCTGTTGCATAAAATACCAATGCCTTGTCCGATACCGGTATGGGATGAGAGCAAAGTCACTAACTCAGATGAAGAAGTCGTCATCGCCCATAATTGGCACGAATTACGACTCTTTATGTGGGACTACGTCGGAATAGTTAGAACAGATAAGCGATTAGAACGAGCTCTGAGACGATGCTTGATGCTGCAACAAGAAATTGAAGAGTATTATTCAAACTTTCGGGTAAGTAACAACTTATTAGAACTGCGAAATTTAGTCCAAGTAGCAGAACTAATCATTCGATGTGCAATGGACCGTAAAGAGAGTCGAGGTCTTCATTATAATCTTGATTATCCGAAACAAATCGACAACCCTAAACCAACCATCTTACAACCTGGCAATTAGTCATCATTAAGAGAATGAGTTAATTGATACTGCTAATAACTCACTAATAGACGACACAGATTACGATATGCTGTGTCGTCTAACATATCATTCCACACTAGCAATAACTGATATTCTGCCGTTTTAGTGTTCTGCAAATAAATTATGCACAACAATGGACTAATATACGGTTTTTTACTGAGCCTTATTTTTTGGGTGTGTCCACTAAGATCTAATAATGTACCAGTCCCTTTATCACCAAAAGTAAGCAAGCAACGCCAACGTGAGACGCTACGCCAAGCATAAGTAAATATGATAATGATAACGATGAATAATAGCGTTTGAAGGATGTTGTATATCAAGGAAGGATAGTGAGGCCAAGCCAAAAAACTACTTAATATCACAGCGAAAAAGGCCACTAAGGCTCCACGCTGTAAAAACGAAGCACTCAATGCAAATTGCTGCATATAAGTGCTAGTATTACTTGACGAATCTTCCGCCGAGTTAAGGTGCTGCTCTTCCACGGACTTTTATTATCATTTGAGCTAATAATGGATCTTGGCATTGTTCATGACCCATAAACCACGCAAATAACTCCGGGTCCTCACACTCTAATAACCGAATAAAAGTGGTTTTATCATCATCGGACATGGCTTCATATTGGCTTTCGATAAAAGGTTGAAGCAATATATCTAATTCTAACATTCCGCGACGACATGCCCAGCGTACGCGAGCTATATTCATTAATTCCAACACAATTCTCCTGATTTCTAATATCACAAGCTAGCTTATACGGTGCTCAAAATCTTGTACTTGTTTATCTCGTCCTGCAAATAGTTCACCAAAATCCGTTGCCAGTAATGACTTTACCGCAGGATGTTGGATCATTCTCTCGGCGAACATCACATGGTATTCTTCTTTGATATCGGTTGTTTCACCGAGCAGTACCATACCTTGTGACAGTATATCATGACGATAAATAGACGGTGCGACAAAAATTCCTTGATTAAAATAGCCGAATGCTTTCATCATTTCTGCATCGTCAAACTCACCCAAGATACTAACATTAAGACTTTTTTCAGCAAACCAACCGTGTAACTGTTGTCCCAATGATGTCCGCTTACCTGGGATCAATAATTTACGCTGCTCAAGACAAGCTGGAAAAGGAGTTAAGATTTTTTCAGCGCAGAAGAAACTCACACCGCATTCGCCTAGCTTTTTAGATAGAATCTCAGGATATTTCAACGAGCCGCCAGCGCAATCAGATAAAATCATGTCTAGCTTATGCTCACGTAAACGCTCAATAAGACTATCGTGGGTTGATTCATAACACGCCAAATGTACCGACCCGTCATTAGGGATCACGGTTAACAATACTCTACTCACTAAGGCTTTAGATAAAGCATCGGCAATACCGACTTCAAACAGCAGTGAATCATCTTTTTGATAATTAAGTATATCGAGCATTTCATAGCTAAGACTGAACATCTTATCGGCATAACGAAAGACTAACTCGCCTAGTTCAGTTGCCTCCAAGTTACGCCCAACACGCTTAAAAACCGCTCCTTTCAATCTTTGTTCTAATGAGCGAATCTGACCTGTAATGGTCTGAGGAGCAAGGCATAATACTTCTGCGGCTTTAGTCACTGAGCCTTTTTTTTGTACCATCCAAAAATAATATAAATGGTTATAATTTAAATGCTGCATATCAATCACTAACCTAACAAAATTCACTCACACTACTATAGCAAATAAACCGCAACTTCTATTGCTCATTAATCGATACTAATCAACAACAATATTAGTTCACCATAGTTAGTTACCATATTGATTAGCCAAGATTAACCATAAAAAACGCAGCCAAACGGCTGCGTTAAGTAAAGATCGAGTTACTGACTCCGTCGGCAATCCATTAAACTAGTGATCACTGACTCAAGCTCGTCACTGTTATTAACATTGTTTAACGACACCTGCTCTGTGAGTGCTGATACAATTTCAGATTTTACCGGTATATGACTAGAGCAATAATTCAAATTCGCCGATTGGTAACGTTTTCCTGCTCGGTATTTTAGTGCTCTTGACTCGTAATCGTTTGGATTAATTCTTTTCTTTGCCAAATCATCCCGATACATTAGTGCACCATCGACCACACCTTCTAGATAACTTTGGCAAGTCGGTGAATCAGATGATTTTAGACAAACATTAAATGATTCAGCCGATGCAGGAATAACAAAACTGGTCAGTAGTATTCCGAAAGTCAATTTATTCAATTTCATGATTTTACTCCATTTTCAGGCAGTACCTTGGCTAACCAAAAGTAACCAATCACAGCCGCAAATAACGATCCTGTTAAAATACCTAGTCTTGCATAATCACCAAATGCAGCGGGTGAGTGTTCAAATGCTAACGAAGCAATAAACACCGACATGGTAAAGCCAATACCACACATAACAGCAACGGGTATGATATGCCTCCAGCCAATGCCTGGTGGTAATTCAGCTAGCTTCAGTTTTACCGCTAAATAACTAAATAACAGCACTCCAATCGGCTTACCTAACAACAGACCCATGATAATACCCAGGGTGATAGGTTCAGCAAATGTATCAAATGACATATTCGTTAATGACAAACCTGCATTCGCAAAAGCAAATACCGGCAAGATCATAAAGGTACTCCACGGGTGTAGCTTATGCTCTAAATGCTCCGACGGTGAGGAACCATCTTTGGCTCTAAGCGGAATACAAAATGCAATAATCACTCCCGCCAATGTCGCATGTACTCCAGACTTTAATACTGCAACCCATAAAACAAAACCGAGTAAACCATACGGCAGAATTGAACTGACTCCTTTCCTGTTTAGTGCGACCATCAACACGATCGATACCGCGGCAATCACCAAACTAAGCATTGATAAATCAGTGCTATAAAACAGAGCAATAATGACAATGACTCCTAGGTCGTCAATAATCGCCAGAGCTAATAAAAACACTTTTAACGCTACGGGCACACGACTACCGAGTAGTGCCATAATACCTAGTGCAAAGGCGATATCAGTAGCAGCAGGAATGGCCCATCCGATCTGAGTTTCTGGGTTTGAATAATTAAATGCTAAGTAGAATAATGCCGGAAACACCATGCCACCAATAGCAGCAAAACTGGGCAATGATGCCTTAGCTACGCTCGACAGCGCACCTTCAAGTAATTCACGCTTTACTTCTAAACCGATTAATAAAAAGAATAATGCCATCAAGCCATCATTAATCCACAGTAACAGCGGCTTATCGATATCAAGATCACCTACTCTAAACTGCACTTCAGTGCCTAAGAAATCTTGATATACAAACGCTAACGGTGAATTGGCTAAAATCATCGCCAATGCGACAGCAACGATTAATAAAATGCCGCCCGCAGACTCTTGGCTTAAGAAGTTTTTAATTGCACGTTCCATATAACACTCCTAAAAAAACAATAATATAAGTCTATCTGAATCATTGAAACAATAATAATCGATTGTTTCTTGATATTAACTCGGTATTTCCGAGGTATCAAGTCTCGATAAGACTTCTTTATATTTTTATTCAAGTCATGTAGACATTGTGAAGCATAGCGTAGATTAAGCCGTGACCTACAGATTAGGCGGTGTAAATTAACCATCAGTTGGGTATAATCTACAAAAGTAAAAAGGATTAAACAGATGAAACAATATCTAGATTTGTGCCAGCGTATTGTCGATGAAGGCGAATGGGTCAATAATGCTCGCACTAACAAAAAATGTCTAACCGTTATAAATGCCGATCTTGTTTATGACGTTGCAAACAATCAATTTCCGCTAGTTACAACACGTAAAAGCTTTTGGAAATCAGCCATTGCAGAGATCCTTGGTTATTTACGTGGCTATCAAAATGCTGCGGACTTTAGAGCGTTAGGCACTAAAACCTGGGATGCCAACGCCAATGAAAACCAAGCATGGCTAGATAACCCAAATCGCAAAGGTCCCGATGACATGGGATTAATTTATGGAGCATTAGGACGTGCATTCCCAAAACCCGATGGTGGCCATGTTGATTTATTGCAACAGATTGTCGATGATTTAACCGATGGCATCGATAATCGTGGAGAGATTTTAACCTTCTTTCATCCAGGGGCATTTGACTTAGGTTGCTTGCGCCCATGTATGTACGAACACCACTTTTCATTGCTCGGTGATACCTTGTATCTCAATAGCACTCAAAGAAGCTGTGATGTCCCTTTAGGGTTAAATTTCAACATGGTACAAGTTTATGTACTACTGGCATTAATGGCGCAGATAACAGGCCATAAAGCCGGTAAGGCGTATCATAAAATTGTTAATGCTCATATTTACGAAGATCAGCTTGAACCTATGCGCGATATTCAACTACAACGTGAACCCTTTGCCTCACCTAAGTTAATCATTAATCCAAAGATTAAAACCTTAAAAGACATTGAAACGTGGGTGACTTTAGATGATTTTAGTATTGAAGATTATCAGCATCACGACGCGATTAAATATCCTTTTGCTGTGTAAAACACATTTAGTTTATTAATAAAAACGCCTTTGCTCAAGTACTTGAACAAAGGCGTTTTTATACCAATTCGGGTTAGCTCAACAACAGTTTTAGCCCTACAACAACAAGTAATCCTGCAAAGATTTTTTTCAATACGGGTGTTGGCCAAGAGCTTGCAGCTTTTACACCTATGGGCGCGCACAGAATTGAGCTAATAATAATACCGATTAATGCTGGTAAGTATATAAACCCAACCGATCCTTCAGGTAAATTGGGTACATCGAAACCCGCAATGATATAGCCAATGGTTCCTGATACCGCGATAAGCATTCCAGTTGCCGACGAAAACCCCACAGCTTGGCGCATTTGTAAACCACAATAGCTCAAAAATGGTACCAGTAAGACTCCACCACCAATACCCATTAAACCAGCAATTAGCGCTATCAACGATGAGATGATGAATAACACTACAAAACTAGGCAAACTGCTACCCGTTTTAACTTTAAATGGAAACGCCATTTGTGCTGCCATTAACACCACAAAAATAGCAAAAGCCTGTTGTAAATCATCTGATGCTATTTGCTCAGATACAAATGCCGATGCTAAAGACCCTATCACAATCCCGGGGAAAATAGGTTTAAATAACTCCCAAGGAATATTACCGCGTTTATGGTGCGCAACGGCCGAAGACATTGAGGTTAAAATAATTGATGCCAGTGATGTAGCAATAGCAACATGAGTGATTTGTGCAGAGCCAATACCCACGGAAGGTAAAATGTATAACAGTGCAGGCACAATAATTAGCCCACCGCCAATACCTAACAGCCCAGCTAAAAACCCCACCACCGAACCCAACGCAAGGCAAATGAAAAAGACCTGTAGCAAACTATCCACGATGACATCCTTAAAACTGACGTTTGGTTATATTATGAACCATTTTAAAAAATCATCTACGTGTTTTCATAGGCTGATTCAATCGCATTGCTAATCGATGTTAACTAAATCTGATAAATTATTTTTTCGTAAGAAATGAGCCAATATGCCCCTAACCTGGTTACCATTTGACTGTTGTAAAATAGATCCTAACAACTCAGTTAACTGTTGTTTTGATACTCGTCGAAGTAAAAAGTTAATTCTGGCTAAACTACCTTGATTCATGCTGAGTTTGTTATAACCCATAGCAACTAAAAGCAATGCGCCGTAAGGTTCACCGGCAAGCTCACCGCAAACACTAACATCTAAATCATACTGCTTACATTCATCCACAGCGCGTTTTAGTGCACGAAGAATCCCAGGATGGTAACTATCAAATAGCGAACTCACACTAGGATTATTGCGATCGACAGCTAATAAATACTGAGTCAAATCGTTACTACCAACCGATACAAAGTCGACCCGACTAGCCACATCTTGTAATTGATACAATAATGCGGGTACTTCAAGCATAACGCCGATCTTAGGCCTCACTAAAATAGTATTTAACTCTTGATTCAATTCAGTAAATGCTTGCTCTAAATATTTTAATGTTTGATCTATTTCATCAAGGTTACTGACCATCGGTAATAATATTTGCAATTGATTACCGTTGCCAGCGGCCTGCAACATCGCGCGTAATTGCACTAAAAATAACTCAGGATGATCAAGCGATAAACGAATACCTCGCCAGCCTAAAAACGGATTGTCTTCTTTAATCGGAAAATACGGTAACGGCTTGTCACCGCCCACATCCAATGTACGCATCACAACTGGTCTATCTCCTGCGGCACTTAATACCTGGCGATAGACATTAATTTGTTCACTTTCACTAGGAAAGCGTTGATGCAACATAAAAGGAATTTCAGTTCGGTACAATCCAATACCATCAGCACATTCAGCTATTTCAGAAGCAATGCCACTCAATAATCCAGCATTAAGATATAAGTGGATCCGCTGACCATCTGTGGTCACTGAAGGTAAGCTCAGCTCCGCAGAAAATTGCTTTTGCTTTTCAACATCGGCATCAATTAGAAGCTGGTATTCTTCAATCACGGCCGGCGACGGCGACACTAATAGCTGACCTCGATTAGCATTCAGAACTAATAGTTTTTGATCGATATCGATTGATAACACATCATCAACGCCAACAATGGCAGGTACACCTAAAGCACGCGCTAAAATAGCCGCATGGGCATTAACCCCACCACGTTCAGTGACAATACCCGCCAGTTTTTGACGAGGAAACTCAGCTAGCAAAGTAGCATCCACTTCTTTAGCAACTAAAATAACCGGTTTATCAGGTTCTAATTCTAGTCGACCAGGCTCTATAAGTTGTCGAAGTAACTTTTGCCCAAGCTCGCGAATATCACTGGCACGTTCTTTTAGATAAGGATCTTCCATCTCCAAAAACTGTTTGATATAACGAACCGAAACTCTGCTTACTGCAGATTCAGCCTGCCAGCCTAAAGCAACTTCTCGAGCATATTCACCACCAAGGCTAGAATCATCGAGCAGTAATTGAAATGCAGTGAAAATAGAGGCGACTTCAGCAGAGTTTTCACGTTCAAATCGTTGCGATATAGACGACAACATGTCTTTACAACGCTGCATAGCCAACTTTAAACGTTGAGTTTCAACATCAATATCAATACAGCGAACATCGGCTTGTTCCAGTGAGATAACACCGCCCAAAACCAACCCGTGAGCAATGGCAATGCCACTTGATGCATTCACACCACTAAAAAGCACTTGTTGTTGCACATTGGTAATGGCGGCTTTGTGCTTCAAACTGCGAACAACGACTGCTAGTTGAGCCGCTAGAGTCATTAAAAAGGCTTCTTCGCTTTCACTGAATTGACGGGCTTCTGGCTGTTGAACCACAATAACGCCCACAAGCTGTTTTTGAAAAATGATCGGCACAGCCAAAAATGCTCGATATTCTTCTTCTGCAGCTTCAGGGAATAATTTAAATCGCGGATGAATACGAGCATCGGCAAGGTTTACGGCTTCTTCACGCTCTGCAACTAAGCCTACTAAACCTTCCGATAATGGCATGCTGACTCGACCAACCGCGGACTTTTCGAGTCCTTCGGTCGCCGATAACACAAGATGTTGTTGTTCGAGGATATAAATAGAACAGCAGTGAGTTGCCATCGCTAATCGAGTTTGTGACACTAATACATTTAATGCACTTTCAAGGCTGCTGGCTCTGGCAACAGCTTGAGTGATATCCCTGAGCATATTTAACACTGTTCCAATCCTCTTTGAAATCAGTTAACTCCGTTGTTTGCTTCGTTTCTTACTAAACTCACGCGTTTGTAGCGCTAGTGTCGTCGATGCGAACTCTTTCATGACCTTTCTGTATACGTCGCGCTTAAAAGACACTACCTGACGAACAGGATACCAATAACTAACCCAACGCCAATCATCAAATTCAGGATGACCAGAAGAGTTGAGGTTAATAGTATTATCATGACCTTTTAATTGTAGTAAAAACCATTTCTGTTTTTGGCCAATGCAAACAGGTTTGCTTTCTTGGCGAACCAAACGCTTGGGTAAACGGTAACGTAACCAAGATCGAGTGGACGTTAAAATTTGAACATGTTCAGGTCTTAGTCCCACTTCTTCGTAAAGTTCTCGATACATGGCTTCTTCTGCTGACTCGCCATCATCTAACCCACCTTGTGGAAACTGCCATGAATGTTGACCAAAACGTCTGGCCCACATAACTTGCCCAAAATTATTACAGATAATGATGCCCACATTTGCGCGAAAGCCGTCGCTATCAATCACATGGACTCCAAAGATAACAAATTTTATATCGTCTGATTGTTTCACAAAGCATGCCTATCGGCAAACCTCTATTTACTGTGGATAAATGAATAACAATGTTAATAAATCAAAATTATCAACAATTAAACAAACCTACACAGTGGATTATCCACAAAATCTGTGGATATCTCTGTTCGAAACTTTGGTAAACCTTGATAACAGGGTAAAAAAAAGCTAATCACCCCTTAAAATAAATAGTCCATAATTATAATATAATTCTATATAAACATTAACTTAAAAATATTAATAAATTTAATATATGCTTAATTCAAGCTATTGAACAAAAAACAACCAAGATCAATTAAGATGGTCAAACACTCATTTAGCAACTTAAGTTATACACAAATAACAAGGCTTATTTTAAATTAAACAGCTTAAAAAGCTATTTTATTGCGTTGACTTGGTGTTTTTAATCAGTTAAAGAGTCGTTTTATTACAGTTATCCATTAAATCTGTGGATAAGTATGTGCAAAATCTAGGGGAAAACGAGTGTAACTCGGGACAAGTATATTATAAAAACAGAGGCTATATAAAAATCCAAATAGAAACATAGACCTACAATCAAATTCAATCAAATGGTTTTGCCCCAGTAAAATACGGTTACTTTTTAACCTCCCTATAACTAAATAACAAAACTTGTTATCGTTGAATATTACTTGTTAGCATATATGATCAGTTTTAATCGTCGACTCATCAATTTATATAAAAGAGAAATACTCGTTCATGGCTAAATCATCGCCCTTAAATCTTAGCGAATTAATGCAAAGAGCGCATAACATGGCAGGTATTCGCTTAGCTGATATCGCCGCTGATAACCACATAATGGTGCCTGCAGATTTACGCCGCGATAAGGGTTGGGTTGGCCAACTTATTGAATCTGAATTAGGCGCACTAGCAGGTTCAAAACCTCAACAAGACTTTTTGCATTTAGGCGTTGAACTGAAAACGATACCTATCGATCACAATGGCAAGCCACTTGAAACCACCTATGTCACTGTGGCTCCGCTAACAAATATTCAAGGCATGAGCTGGGAAAACAGTGTCGTTTATCATAAATTACAAAGAGTGTTATGGGTACCCGTTGAAGGGGCTCGGAGTATACCTGTAGGAGAGCGTCGAATAGGTACCCCCATTTTATGGCAACCTAACCCTAAACAAGCTGGGCAGCTGCAACAAGATTGGGAAGAGATAATGGAGCTTATTGCGCTAGGCCAGGTAGACAGGATCAGCGCACGTCAGGGTGAGGTACTACAATTACGTCCAAAAGCGGCTAATAGTAAAACGCTTACCCAAAGTATTGCCGAAGATGGCAGTATTAAATTATCCAATCCTCGAGGATTTTACCTTAAAATTGAATTTACTCAGCAGATTTTAGCCAATGCATTTTCATAATCGGTCGTAATAACAATCTTTTGATTGTTAGTAGTATTGGAAAAACTTTGCATGACAGCACATATTTATTCACTTCTATTGATCTAAATCACAAATAAACTATCACAAGTTAGTAAATTTTCTATAGACTACCCCCCTTATATACTAAGTCATATGGGCAACCACATCCTCCGTGAAAGCACGCCGTCAAACTCAAAAATTATTGTTCGCTATTTTTGCCTGGTGTGTAGCAATGGCTTCTTTTGTTTTTTTTCGCTACTCACAATCATCGCAACTACCTGAATGGGCCGTTGGCAATGCTGATCTAGCAACACTTGCAGTAATGATGGGGATTGTATTTGGCAGTTTGCATTGGATGTCGAATCTGATTGCGGATTTTAGTGCCATCAGCCGCTTGCCTTATTTGTTTTCTGTGGTGTTTAAAGGATTATTTCTGTTACTCGGGGCAACGACCTTGGCGTACGTAACACAATTTTTAAACATGTGGGCTATTGAGAATCACATGGTGACCTTAAGACAAATGCTCACTGTGCAGATTATTTACAGTCCATCATTTCAAGCGTTAGTGGTTTATCTCGTTGTAGTGCGGGTCAGTTTAGCTTTTATTGAACAAATGTCACTGCTAGTTGGTCCCAAAGTATTACTCAATATTGGCCTTGGCAAATATCACAAACCACGTTATGAGCAACAATTGTTCTTATTTATAGATATGGTGTCATCTACAGCTCATGCCGAAACCCTAGGTGATTACCGCTTTAGTCGTTTAATTCAAGACAGCTTTAGTATGCTGGCAGATACAGTAACCGACAATGAAGCAGAAATTTATCGTTATATGGGTGATGCAGTGCTAATCCACTGGCCGTTAGAACAAGGCATTAAACAAGATCGTTGTATGAATATTTATTTTGAATTTTGCCAGCAACTTCAATGGCAAAGACAATACTTTGAGCAGCAATATGGGTTTGTGCCTAAATTCAAAGCCGCAGCACATTGTGGCCAAGTTGTAGCAGCGGTTGTCGGCGTACATAAACAAGAAATTAGTTTCTTTAGTGATGTATTGAATACTTTGGCACGATTGCAAGACCAATGTAACCCGCTGGGTCAAAGAATGTTGTTATCAGGAGATGTCGTCCATAGGCTTGAGCAACAAAACAGTCAGTATGATCTCACTAGCTTAGGCCCTATTATGCTTAAAGGTAAAAAGTTACCGACTGAGGTCTACGGTGTTGCCCCAATAAAACTACCCCATCACTAGCGTAAATCAGTTTATATCAAATCGCGATAATCAACATTAATCACACTGACAAGAGTTGTGCTAACAGGATGATATTGATTAGCAAAAAAATTATAATAGATTGGTTTTTGGATTGGTTTTTGGAGTCGTTTCACCGATGACGGACCTGACCTCATTATAGCCTTTATTTCGTTGATCTGCTGCCAATAAAAAAACCTCTTCCCCCTACTAACATAGGGTAATTGACTGACCACCGAAGTTCTATTAACGCGTCTAGACAACTTAAATAATAACAGGAATGCTAATAACAAAAATGACAAGTATTCATACCTGTCATTTTGCTGATATCTGACATTAACCTATCAATGACTTCTCACTGAAACTAGCTAGGTAATGATTGAGCTAATAGTTTTTGTTGAATAGCTAAACCCAAAGTTCTAAATGTTGAAATCCGACTGGTCGTTTGTCGCCAAACTAAACCAATATCACGATAAGGAGCTTCACCGGGAGGGTCCATAGCAACCAGATCGGTATCGCTTAGAATACCCGTATCGATGGCCATTTGCGGTAAAAACGTGGTGCCAAGTTTACTGTTTACCATTTGTACCAAAGTATGCAAACTGGTGGCTGCAAATGGATTAATTTTGGCGCTATCTCCCAGTTGGCACGCTGTTATCGCGTGTCCAGTAATACAATGCTCTGCTTGCAGTAAAAAGATACTTTCATCGGGCATTTTTTGATAGTCAATCGGTTGTAGAAATTGTTGTGATACCTCTTTATGCATCACCATTTTAAATGGATCAATACCGACTTTCATGCTGTGAAAACCACTGGTGTCGACAGGCAAAGCTAATATCAATAAATCTAATTCGCCTTTTGCTAATGCATCTAGTAATCGTTCTGTGGTGTCTTCTTTTAATAACAAGCTGAGTTTAGGGTAGTCTTGCTGACATAACTTCACCACTCTGCTGAGTAAAAAAGGCGCAATAGTCGGAATACAACCTAAACGGATCTCTCCAGTCATCGGTTCGCCTTGGTTTTTAACCAATTCAACTAAATCATCAACATTGGTTAAAATACTCCGAGCACGTTCAACCACTTCTTCACCGATTGCAGTAAACATGAACGATTTATGGTCACGTTCAATTAACTGATAACCCAGTTGCTCTTCAAGATTCTGGATACCACTAGATAAAGTTGACTGACTAACAAAACACGTCTTGGCGGCACGGTTAAAATTTTGCTCTTGATGTAAATGAACCAAGTAATAAAGGTTCTTAAGGCTGGGAAGATTTTTCATATAAACGATTGCCCTTATCTATGTTAATTCAAATAGTGAATTAAATTAGTCCAAATAACAAGACAGTGATGTGCAATGTTGAACAAACACCCATAAAAAATGCCTCATTCATATGAGGCATTTCAACAAACCGATTGAAGACACTAACGAATAGGTATTAATCTAAAAGGATTATCCGACCTATTCTATTTGCAATTACACTTTCGCTTCTAGGTAGACTTTCAGTTGTTGTAAATCTTGCGCGGCATGCTCAACGATTTCGGCAAGCCAAATCATATGTCCGCTGTCCCATTTAGCCTCTTCACCATGTTGTAATAGTTGTGAAAATTGCTGAATACGTTTAAGGCCAACAGATCCTGCTGCACCTTTAAATTTATGAGCTTCTGCACATAGCGTTTCTTTATCATTTGCATCGCCAGCTTTCACTAGGCTACTGACATATTCAGGCATTAGTTGCTCGAATAACACTACGCTTTTCAATAACGTTCCAGCACCGATGGCACTGATATATTGCTCAAGCGTATTGAGATCCAATATTGAGTCTAACTGCGTTGTGGCCATAAAGGACCCCTGTATCAAAAATATAACGCTATAAAATTATAAATATGATACCGAGTAAAATACCCTATGCAAGGCTTGCTAATATTTAGCCGCTATTTATCCATAAAAAGTTACATTTTATCAACATAACTACTCAGCTGGTATTACCAATGTTTAAAAATACCTCATATTGGTCCTATTTTACTCACAGGCTAGTTGGTAATAGTTATCACTCTCATGCATCTCCGCAAAACTATGCTTCACCTCAGTCATATTCAGTCGGTTCACGATCAATTTATCGATATCAATCCCATTAAGCCGTTTTCTGTTGGCTAAACATTAACGCACTGCCTTGGCCACCAAAATCACGTAACTCATTAACAATCGCAACCAGACCATCCCAGCGAAAAGCACACCAATCAGGGGCGAGTAACATGGGTTTTTTAGCATAAGCCGTTACGCGATGAAAGATAATCTCTTTTGGAGTATGGCGGATCAGTTTTGCTACCTCTGAAGCATACTCGTCAAGGCTCATCAATGGCATAGGCTGGTAACGCCATTGTTTAGCCATAATACTGCCTTCAACAATATGTAAAGGATGTAACTTAAGCCCATCAACACCAATGCCCAATACAGTTTGTAAACTATTAAAGTAATCTACGGACGTTTCGCCTGGGAGGCCTAATATCAAATGAGTGCACACTTTAATGCCTCTTTCACGGGCATTTTTTACTGTCTGGCGGTATTCGCATAATTGGTGGCCACGATTAATCCGCTTTAAAGTATGATTATTGGCCGTTTGCAGTCCAAGCTCAAGCCACACCTCAATCCCACGCTGTTGATACTCAACCAACAAATCAAGTACTTCATTCGGAACACAGTCAGGGCGAGTACCAATGTGCAGTCCAACAATATCGGTATCTTCTAGCGCTTGATCGTACTTTTTCTTGAGTACTTTATATTCATCATAAGTACTGGTGTAAGCTTGAAAATAAGCAATATACTTTGCCGCTGATGTTGAAGTTATATTCACAGAAGTGGTACATTTTATTGCTGATTGAGCGCGTACTTTGCCTTGAGTTAATTGCTGCGCAATCGGTTGTTCGCTGTTTTGCTCACCACTAAATGAAGCCACATTACAAAAAGTGCATCCGCCAACACCCAATGTGCCATCACGATTAGGACAAGTGAATTGAGCATCAATAGTTAATTTTTTTACTCTTTGTCCATATAGTCGTTTGCAATGTACACCAAACGTATTAACGTAATCATCTAAACCCACAATTTACTCTCATCATAATCACAAAGTTTGTCAGTGTAGTTAGCCGATAAACATCTGTCTTGGTGCTAAATCAATAAAGCGGCTATCTAATAAACTTGACGGTAAACTTGTGCACGAGTTCAAAACAGTGTAAAAAAATTAAAGCAATTTACACATTACCTACAATGAATACTTAGTCATTTAGAATAATTTTTTACCCAAAAACTGTATTTAAAATAAAATTCATTATTTTTATTTCAAAAACAATTTATCGAGTTTGTTACCAAAAAGTAATCAGTTGTTTGAATTTTTTCTAAAATTCTTTTTATTCATAACGTTATAGACGACATCTCACAGTTTACGTTAACGTAAACTTAGAGCCTTTTTAGTTTTTTTTAGTAATAATATTTCAGTTTGTTGCATTTTTTTGGTTTGACCTTTATGCATTCTCAGTTTAATTTGAATGGTTCGGGTGCATATCTATGGATATTCTTCAAATTTACCCCGAGTCGTATCTAGTAGAGGTTTAGGGGGTTTTTTGTATGAGCTTGTATCATCCCAGTTTTGAGCGTGACAATTGCGGATTTGGTTTGATTGCACAAATGGACGGGGACGCAAGTCACCGCATTGTGCGTACCGCGATTCATGGTCTCGATCGAATGAAGCATCGTGGTGGTATTGCAGCTGACGGACGCACAGGTGATGGCTGTGGTTTATTAATGCAAATGCCTACAGATTTTTTTGAAGCTATTGCGGCAGAGAACGATTGGCATTTAAGCCGAAAGTTTGCCGTAGGAATGCTGTTTCTCAGTCAAGATGAACAACGTGCTGATGAAGCTAAGTTTATTTTAGAAAAAGAACTACAACGAGAAACATTAAGTGTCGCTGGCTGGCGTAAAGTACCAATTAACCCAGATGTTCTGGGAGAAATTGGGCGTAAAAGCTTGCCACAAATTTATCAAGTATTGATTAATGCACCAGTGGGATGGCGCGAAAAAGATCTTGAGCGTCGTTTGTATATGGCGCGTCGTCGTCTTGAACAACAAATTACCGATGACAAAGATTTCTATGTCGCCAGTCTTTCTGGCCAGGTTATTGTCTATAAAGGCTTAATGATGCCAGCTGATCTGCCATCATTTTATAGCGACTTAGCAGACATACGTTTAAAAAGTGCTATTTGTTTATTTCACCAGCGCTTTTCAACTAACACATCACCAAAATGGCCATTAGCACAACCGTTCCGCTATTTAGCCCATAACGGTGAAATCAATACCATTACGGGTAACCGCCAATGGGCGCGTGCACGTGCCTATAAATTTAATTCCCCCTTGCTGCCTGACTTACAACAAGCCGCACCGTTTGTGAATGAAACAGGTTCAGATTCTTCATCATTAGATAACATGCTCGAAATGCTATTATCAGGTGGAATGGATTTATACCGAGCAATGCGCTTGCTTATTCCACCAGCGTGGCAATCAAATCCTGAAATGGATGACGAGTTAAAAGCTTTTTATGATTTTAACTCAATGCACATGGAGCCGTGGGACGGCCCTGCTGGCATTGTAATGACCAATGGCCGCCATGCTGCATGTGCAGTTGATCGCAATGGCCTACGCCCTTCTCGTTACGTTATAACCAAGGATCGCATCCTTACCTTAGCCTCTGAAGTCGGTATTTGGGATTATGCCGCCGATGAAGTGATTGAAAAAGGTCGAGTGGGGCCAGGTGAGTTATTAGTACTCGATACCTTAAATGGTCGTTTGTATCATTCTTTTGAAATTGACAACGACTTGAAACGCCGCCATCCATACAAAGAATGGATGGCTAAAAACAGTCAAACCTTGATCCCAGCAGAACAAATGGCCCCAGACAAACAGGGTTCGAGTGGCTTTGATAGCAAAATACTGCTGCAATATCAGAAACAATTTGGTTTTACTCGTGAAGAGTTAGAGCAAGTTGTTTGGGTACTTGCCAGCAAAGGTGAAGAAGCTATTGGCTCAATGGGTGATGACACGCCTATGGCAGTATTGTCGAAAAAGTCACGTTCTTTATATGACTATTTCCGTCAAAAGTTTGCTCAGGTGACCAATCCACCGATTGATCCGTTGCGTGAAAAACACGTTATGTCGCTAGCGACCTGTGTTGGACGTGAGCAAAATTTATTCAGTGAAACCACTGGTAATGCTTATCGAGTGATGTTTAATTCACCGATTTTATTGTTCAGTGATTTTAATCAATTACTCGGTTTAGATAGCACCAACTATCGCGCTAACACTGTTGATTTAAACTATGATGCTCACGAAAGTCTAGAGCAGGCTATTCGCCGTATAACCGACGAAGCCGAGCGTTTAGCACGCAGTGGCACAACATTATTAGTCTTATCTGATCGTGCTATAGCTAAAAATGCTCAAGTGATCCCTGCCGCAATGGCTGTGGGTTCAGTGCAGAGGCGTTTAGTTGATAAAAGCTTACGCTGCGACACCAACATTATTGTTGAAACCGCATCAGCACGCGATCCGCATCATTTTGCTGTATTGATAGGCTTTGGTGCGACAGCTATTTACCCTTATCTTGCCTATGAATCTATTGCTGCAATGGCCAAACTGCATCACGTTGAAAATGTGACCTCATTATTGCTTAACTTCCGTTATGGCATTGAAAAGGGTTTACGTAAAATCATGTCTAAAATGGGCATCAGTACTGTGGGCTCATATCGTTGCAGCCAACAGTTTGAAGCTGTCGGTTTAGCCAGTGATGTGATTGAATTATGCTTTAAAGGTGTGATTAGTCGTATTGAAGGGGTCAGCTTTAACCATATTGCCGATGACCAAAAAGTACTCCATACCGCAGCATATCGTGCTCATGTGCCGTTACCGCAAGGTGGTTTACTTAAATATGTTGAAGGTGGTGAGTACCACGCCTTTAACCCAGATGTGGTCAACACACTTCAAGCATCACTTAAAGATAAAAACTATGCTGAATATAAAAAGTTTACTCACTTAGTTGATGATCGCCCTGTAGCAACACTGCGCGACTTAATTGGCATTAAAGGCCAACTTGAAGCTGTTGAACTAGACGCCGTTGAAGGCGCTGAGACTCTGTATTCACGCTTTGACAGTGCCGCCATGAGTATTGGGGCGTTAAGCCCTGAAGCGCATGAAGCATTAGCGGTTGCGATGAATCGTCTTGGTGGACGCTCAAACTCAGGTGAAGGCGGAGAAGACGCGCGTCGTTTTAATAGCGAACGTAACTCAGCGATTAAACAAATTGCATCTGGTCGATTTGGCGTTACCGCTCACTATCTCGTTAACGCTGATGTACTGCAAATTAAAGTAGCACAAGGCGCTAAGCCCGGTGAAGGTGGGCAATTACCTGGCCATAAAGTCAGTGTTGAAATCGCCGGACTGCGTCATGCTCGTCCTGGTGTGACATTAATTTCACCGCCGCCGCACCACGATATTTACTCAATTGAAGATTTAGCCCAGCTAATTTTCGATTTAAAACAAATTAATCCAAAAGCCTTGGTGTCGGTCAAGCTAGTATCAGAACCCGGTGTTGGAACCATTGCAACGGGTGTCGCCAAAGCCTATGCAGATATGATCACCATATCTGGTTACGACGGCGGAACTGGCGCAAGTCCTATATCCTCGGTTAAGTATGCCGGTTCTCCCTGGGAACTTGGCTTAGCAGAAGTGCATCAGTCGCTAGTAGAGAATGGCTTACGTCATAAAATTCGCCTGCAGGTTGATGGCGGTTTAAAAACCGGTACAGACGTGATTAAAGCGGCGCTATTAGGCGCAGAAAGTTTTGGTTTTGGTACTGTACCTATGATTGCACTAGGGTGTAAATATTTACGTATTTGTCATCTTAATAACTGCGCAACGGGTGTGGCAACACAAGATAAAAACTTACGTGAAAACCATTACCACGGCTTACCAGAACGTGTCATGACCTACTTTGAGTTTGTGGCTCAAGAAGTGCGTGAATGGATGGCGGCATTAGGTGTAAACCAATTCGAAGATTTGGTTGGTCGCAGTGATTGGCTATATGCACTCGAAGGACAAACTGACAAGCAACGTGGTTTAGATTTAGCGCCGATTTTATATAAGCCTAAAGTTCAGCCCAACTCATCATTGACGTGGAAAGAAACCAATCCACCATCTGATGTGGGCCAGTTAAACCAAACACTCTTAGCTGATTGTCGCCAGGCAGTTGATAGCGGTGAACCGTTTTCTGGTCAATATCAAATCAATAATACCGACCGTTCAGTAGGCGCGGCATTATCAGGTTTTATCGCCACAACCGTCGGCGTTGCTGGTGCTAAGCAGCCATTAACACTTAGTTTTAATGGTAGTGCAGGTCAGAGTTTTGGCGTATGGAACAGCCCTGGCCTTGAGCTTAAGCTATGCGGCGATGCCAATGACTATGTTGGCAAAGGCATGTCTGGCGGTAAGATAGTGATTCACCCTCCTATTGGTAGTCCGTTCCAAAGTGAACGCAGTGCCATTATGGGCAACACTTGTTTATATGGTGCAACGGGCGGTAAATTATTTGCTGCTGGTCAAGCGGGTGAACGTTTTGCTGTACGTAACTCTGGCGCTATTGCGGTTGTAGAAGGCAGTGGTGACAATTGTTGTGAATACATGACTAGCGGTATCGTGGTTATTTTAGGTAAAACAGGAGTCAACTTCGGCGCGGGCATGACCGGCGGATTTGCTTATGTATTCGACCAGTTTGGGCGCTTTAATCGCCGAGTTAACACCGAAATGGTTGATACTCATAAACTAGAATCAAAAATTCACCAGCAACATTTAAAAGGCCTGATTGAAACTCACTATGCTGAAACAGGCAGTGAACACGCCTTTATGATTTTAAGTGATTTTGAAAACTGGCTGGATTGTTTCGTATTAGTTAAACCAAAGAATATTGCCGTTGCTGACCTGTTGAACATTGAGCAGAAGAGTCCGGAATTAGTAGTAAAGGCAGGGTAATTATTATGAGCAATGACTTTCAATTTATAGAAGTGGGTCGAGTAGATCCTATTAAACATGAAGCCAAAAAACGTGCTACACAGTTTATTGAAATTTATCAGCCTTTTACACAGCCTGAAGTAACGCAACAAGCCGATCGTTGTCTCGACTGTGGCAATCCTTATTGCGAATGGAAATGTCCACTGCATAACTACATTCCAAACTGGTTGAAACTGGCAGAAGAAGGTCGGATTATGGAAGCGGCAGACTTGGTGCATGAAACCAATACCTTGCCAGAAATTTGTGGCCGAGTGTGCCCACAAGATCGTTTGTGTGAAGGTGCCTGTACGTTAAATAATGACTTTGGTGCAGTCACCATTGGTAGTGTTGAAAAATACATTACCGATACCGCGATATCACAAGGTTGGCGCCCAAACTTAGCCGATGTAACACCACGCAAAGAACGAGTTGCTATTATTGGCGCTGGTCCTGCAGGCCTAGGCTGTGCAGATATCTTGGCTCGTAATGGCGTGCAAGCGGTAGTGTATGATAAATATCCACAAATTGGTGGCTTACTCACTTATGGTATTCCATCTTTTAAGTTAGATAAAGATGTAATGGCGACCCGTCGCTCTGTACTTGAAGGCATGGGCATTCAATTTAAAATGGGTGTCACTGTTGGTAAAGATATCAGCTTTCAAAGCTTGTTAGACGAATATGATTCGGTATTCCTTGGCATGGGTACCTACACCGCCATGAAAGCGAAACTGCCTAACGAAGACGCTGAAGGGGTTATTCAAGCTCTGCCATACCTTATCGGTAATACTCATCATATTATGGGTACTCAAGACGAGGCGACACCCTATCTAAGCCTAGAAGGTAAAGATGTGGTGGTATTAGGCGGCGGTGATACTGCAATGGATTGCTTACGAACAGCGATACGCCAAGGTGCTAAAAGCGTTACTTGTGCTTATCGTCGTGACGAAGCCAACATGCCGGGTTCACGTCGTGAGGTACAAAATGCCAAAGAGGAAGGGGTTAATTTCTTATTTAATCGTCAACCTGTGGCCATTAAAGCTGAAAATGGCCAAGTGATCGGGATTGAATGCGTTGAAACTAAAATGGGCGAAGCTGATGCCAGTGGACGTCAACGCGCTGAAATCATTGCTGGTAGTGAGCAAGTACTGGCAACCGATGCGCTGATTATAGCCTTTGGTTTCCAGGCTAGTCCTGCTGCTTGGTTTAGTGATTTTGGTATCGAAACCAACGAATGGGGATTAGTTAAAGCCAAGAAAACCGACGACAATCCATTCCAAACCACTAACCCAAAAGTGTTTGCTGGTGGGGATATGGTACGAGGTTCTGATTTGGTAGTGACTGCAATAGCAGAAGGTCGAGACGCTGCATTAGGTATTTTAAACTACTTAGACTAACAGCTAGCCATAATAAAGCTAAAAGCAGGCTAAAGGTAAGTAAACCTTTAGCCTGCCTATAGTCTAATAATAAAAGCTGGAATACCGAGTTTGCTTGTGAATTTTCGCGTATCTTTTGATGCGCATTTTTTATCTTTTTTCGCACGATGAGTCACAATCAAAAACCACTACTAAGATTCTCTTTTGGTCACGGCTTTTTAGTTGAACTCACTAAAAAATAACTGAAAATATTATCTTTTAATTGTGGATGCTCATCTGAAAACTTCACCCCAATATTCAATACACCTTCAATGTTTTGAACTTTAACCATGCTACCCGTTAAAATCCCTGAAAGATCAGTGTTAATCGAGATAGCCACATGTATCTCTTCGCCTTGTTCAATATTCACCGTTTTGGCGTCTACCGTAAGCAAACAACCAGTAGAAGAAAAGTCGAGCATTTTTGCACTGATTTTATTGTCGTTGTGCATAATAAACACTTCTTGCTCGATATTAACTCGCAACTGATCTCTGACTTTTTTCTTAATGATGGTTTTAGGCACGCTAATGCACAGCATTCTAATAGGTTGATTAACCACAGAGAATATGGTCGATTTAAAGGCAATGATGTCTTTAAAACCACTATTAGTCATCGCTCTTACCACAATTTCAGCATTAGCTAACATATGTTGATAAGCCTCAGAAAAACCTTTGTTGGGATACTCAATCAAGATAAAACGGCCAATTTGGTAACCAATCATGCTCGAACGTGATTGCACTGTTTTACCATTGGCAAAACGAATTTCAACAAACAACTCCATGCCGATATCAATCAAACGAAGGTCACCATAAAGTGCAGCGTTTGCTGGCGTTGTCATTATTTACCTGCCATCGTACAACTTGTCATACTAAACCTCTGTTTCATCAAAATATCTAATCAAAAAACAATCGTAACGACTAGCGTTAGCTTGAGAGCGACTTAAATCTTGTTAATCTCATTTAATCTCAACTTGAGACAATAAATGAATGACGGTCAGAATACTTATAAGCCTGTCATCGTAAATGTATTATTCGTTTTGCTAGCTAAGCGCCATTAGCTCTCTATTGTAAGTCAATGCGTACAGCAGGACAAAGGGCTATTTACTCACCGTTTATTATCACTAAATGAGGTTAGTTATACCAAATAATGATAATTAATACTGTATATCAATAAGCCATAAAACTAATTGTTTCACCTACTACAGGTAAAAACATAACATTATGTTTTAAATTAAAATAATAATAAAAATATCATTATAACCTCACATTTTGTTCACTGTAATCCACCAATAACCACGCAAATCAGTTGTATAACACTTATCGCCCGACCTAACACCGTTTCAGAGTGATTGATAAGCCGCCAACAAGAAAGTAGAATGCTAATCATTATCATTTGTTTGATTTGGTTTATAGCATAATTACCTCATTCCTATTAAGGCAATACCTTGAATACTTTCTTAAGCAGCTTCACGTTATGGCGACAACAGCTCAGATCTTCTGTCTTCAATCGATGCCTATTGATTATCATTAGCTCGGTTTTTTCAACGTCTTTATGGGCACAGAGCCCGACACTTATATTAAAAGAAGTATCACAAAAGACATCACCAGATCTTTTAAAACAAACACGACAAATTCTCCAATTAGCGGAATACATTGGTGTGGATTACTCAGAAGCCGTGACAGCTGGCAATATTTCTAATCCGGATGAATTTGCTGAAATGCAGCAATTTGCTAGCATCATTATCGAAAAAACTAACCTGCTCGCCAATGATGTGCCAAATTCATTAACGGCCGATGCATTACAATTACAGCAAGCCATTGCTGACAAATCATCATTGGATGTTATTCAGGGGCTTAGCCAAAAAATACGCAAGCAGTTATTAAGCCAGTCTCCAGCATTAGTGCTACCGACACAGCTTTTACCTAAAGAGAATGTAAAACAGCTGTTTATCGAAAATTGTTCTACCTGTCATGGTGATTTAGGCCAAGGCGATGGACCACTGGCCAAATCACTGTCACCAGAGCCAACCAACTTTACTGACCAAGAACGGGCGTTAAATCGATCGTTACTGGGACTTTATGATGCTATATCTGATGGTTTAGATGGCAGTGCGATGCGAGCCTTTAGTGAGTTAAATGATCAACAACGTTGGTCATTGGCGTTTTATGTTGGCAGCCTAGCATTTGAACCATCGGCAGCAACATTAGAACATATCAAATATGATGCTAATATTGAATTACAACAATGGGTCAATAGCAACCCAACACAATTACTTCAGCAAAATGTCGATATTAATCGTAGCCAATTAGAACGATTACGCTCACAACCTGAGTTACTGTTTCAGCATGCACAGTCACCTATTTCAACCGCGCGCACCAACTTACAAGCTGCTGTAGATGCTTACCACGCCAATGAGTTAACGCAAGCACAAACCTTGGCGGTAAGTGCTTACTTAGATGGTTTTGAGTTAATTGAAAATACCTTAGATGCTCATGACAGTAGTTTGCGTAAATCTATCGAGGGCCAACTGCTTAATTTTAGAAACTTACTCAAAACCGAAGGTCAAACCACACTAGTCAATCAAGAGTTTGCCAGCATACTGGCACAGCTTAATCAGGCTGAGACAGTATTAACCGGCCAATCATTGTCAAATAACGCGATGTTTTCGGCAGCATTAATTATTCTATTGCGCGAAGGCTTAGAAGCACTATTGGTGATCATTGCCTTAATGACAGTGTTAATTAAAACTGAACGCCAAGATGCGATTAAATTTGTTCACTTTGGTTGGATATCAGCACTCGCCGCTGGCGTATTAACCTGGTGGGCAGCAGATAATCTAATTAGCATCAGCGGAGCATCAAGGGAATTAATGGAAGGCGGCGCGGCACTATTAGCTGCGTTAGTATTGTTTTATGTTGGTTATTGGATGCACAGTAAAACCCAAGGCTCTAAATGGCAAAGTTACATTAAAAATAATGTCGACCGTCATTTAAATACCGGCACTTTATGGGGGCTCACTGGACTTGCGTTTATTTCGGTGTATCGCGAAGTATTTGAAACTATCTTGTTCTATCAGTCGCTATTGACCCAAGCCATTGGCTCCACCAGCAGTAATGAACAGGTGAGTTACTTAATTTATGGTTTGTTAGCCGGCATCGCCATTTTAGCGGTTATTGCGTGGTTAATGATGCGCTATTCAGTTAAGTTACCATTAGCTCGCTTCTTTTCCGTCAGCTCTTACTTCATGCTGGTGTTAGCCTTTGTTCTGGCAGGAAAAGGCATTTCAGCATTGCAAGAGGCGGCGGTAATCAACCTGACGCCTTTCCCATTTGATGTGTCTATTAGCTGGTTAGGTATTGCATCTACATGGCAAGGCTTAAGTACACAAATGGTCATTGTGGTGTTATTTAGTCTACTGGTTATCCGTAATCGTGACGTAAAGTAATACTCACTAATGGAATTATTGTTAGAATTTGATTAGTGCTTGGTTTTATTGTTTAACATTAGGCGCTCAATAAAAAAGGCCGACTAAATATATTTAGTCGGCCTTTTTGTATCGAAAAAGCACTTAGTCATTTATTTCACAGTAAACTTGGTATCTTCATCTCTTAACATGTATAACGCAAAACACGCGGCCCACATAGGCCATGCAGCAAAAAACAAGAGGTTATTAAATGCATCAAAATATTGATTAAATGCCGATAACGTTGAAGCACCGTGCATTAGAAAGATAATCCCGTAAGTGATACGCTTTTTAATACCCAATACAAACGCAAAGACTAAGACTAATTGCAGTGCACCCATAACATATGCAGCAACCTCACTCACCCCACCGATCCCGTAAAATTTCTCGAAAATTTTCATACTATGACTAGGATTGACAAACTTATCCAATGTCCACACTAGCATCACTAAAAATACACCTAGGCGTAAAGACAATAACGACCATTGTAATTTGCTTTGAACATTGCTAGTAAGTGTTGTTTGCATCTTAATTCCTTAAAAAATATAAATAAAACTCATTCTGCTGAGCTCTTAATAGGCTAAACTGGTATTAACTAAAAGTTAACCAGCCGCCAATGGACCGAATAAACTCAATTCATATTGCACAACCACTTATGTCATTTAGTTCTAAACAAACAAAATTAGGCATAAGATTGTTGTAATAAATTCGTTAATCATTAGGTCTTTTAGGCCAAGTTAATCACAGCAGAAAATATTATGACTATTTATCGTTATCCAAACCGTTCATTGACAGCATTAGCTGTTGGCTTAGCCCTATTCTCTTCGTTAACTGTCGCGGCGGAAGACATTTCGGCTATCGAAGTCATTCAAGTGTCAGGCAAAGCGATTAACGATAAAGGCTTATCTCCTAAAAACAGCACTGTTAATGGCCCATTTGGTGACGGCATAGCATTGAAAGATATAGCACGCTCGGTGACACCCATTACCAGCGAGATGATTGAACAGCTTAATATTGTCGACTTGTCAGATATCCAAAAAGTCAGCCCTAATAGTTATTCGGCTAGCGGCTTTGGCGCATCAAGTTTGCCAACTATTCGTGGTCAGTTAGGCGAGTTATACCAAGACGGTGTGCGCCGCCAAGCAGGTAATAATGGTTTCGGTATTCCGATGTCGTTTAACGCTATTGATCAAATTGATGTAGTAAAAGGAGCGCCTCCAGTATTGCTAGGCACCAGCCAACGTAATGGTGGTTTTGTCAATGTGCACTCTAAAGTGGCGCCCACTAATGACAAATTTACCAAACTTACCGCATCGGCAGGCAGTTGGGATCATTACCGTGCTCAATTAGATGTAGCGACAGATATAGTTGAAAATCAAAGTGGTGTACGTTTAAGTGTCGAGCACATCGATAACGGCAGCTATTACGATTACTCTGGTTTTCAAAGCGACAGTATTTTTGTGGCATTTCGTCTATTACCAGACGATGTCAGCACCTGGGACATCAATGTCGAATATTATGATGTTGAATTTACCGACAACGCAGGGATCAACCGCCCTACTCAAGCATTAATCGACCATGGTTTATATGTTACCGGTCAAGGCGTTCAGCCTAACGGCAGCACCATCGCTGGCGCCAATGCCATTGTGTCACCAACCGGGTTAGTTAACATTGATCGCAGCCAAGTATTAACCGACCCCGACACTATCAATAACGCCCAAACCTTTTTACTTCACAGCACCTATGTGCGTGAGCTAAGCGATAAAGCGACCTTTAAAAACATTACCTATTATCAGCATCTAGAACGTGAAGAAATTGCTCAGAATAGTTTTGTTGAAATTATTGATGGCGCAGATACCGCACAAAATAGAGTTGAATTAGCCTATCAGTGGAACGATGCTCAAAGCACTATTACTGCTGTCGATATCCGCTACAACAAAGTATTAGGTTACAGTCAATTTACCACCGAAGCGGACTTACCGATTGACTTAACTGGCCCCATTGAAAACCGCCGTATTCCGCTAACCGCAGAACAACAAGGCAGATTAGTTGAACTGCGCCCTGGTGTGTTTGTATCACCCGGTGCCCAGTACGATACCAATGGCGATGGCAGCGGCAACTTTTCACTGTCTGACACCACGGACTCAACCAGTTGGCAAACGGGTTTAGCCATTCAACATAACAGCCAATGGACTGATAAGTTTTCGACCAGCGTGGGTTATCGTGCCGATTTTTATAATGTCGATGCGCGTGATGCCATTGCCCCGAAAGGGCAAATTGCCGCCAGTGATTCAATTAATGAAATGCTCGAATCGGGGCAAATCAGTATTAGCTACCAGCTCAGCGACTTTATCACTACTTATGCCAGTGCCAGTTATAACGAGTCAACCTCAAACAGCATGGCTGGCGGCACCACATTAGGCGCCAATAACCAAATTAGCAGCCAAAACTTTGCCACCGAAAATACCCTAACTGAAATCGGCATTAAGTATTCGCCAAACGACAGCGCCTGGTATGTTGATGCTGCCGTGTTTGATCAAAAACGCAGTTTACGAAATCGTGATGGCAGCAACACAGGTATTCGTACTAAAGGATTTGAAGCACAAGCCTTTTATGATGCTGACCCATTTTGGTTAAGCGCGGGCTACAGTTATTTAGACGCGCGTTATGATAACTCTGCCAGTAGCCAGGATACGGTTCAAGTTGCCGATACATTTGATAACTCTCGCCCCGATATCATTGCAGGTACCGGAATAGGCGCGCCAAACTTTGCCTCATTTGCACCATCAAATAGCCGCGTACAAGGTTTGCCTGAACAAACGTTCACAATTAATGGCGGAATGGCGATTACTGAGAAATGGAAAGCCGGTTTCTCCGGTCTATATACCAAGAGTTACCCATTAGACTATTTAGCGACTGTGTATATTCGCGATCAATACACGCTCAATATCAATACTCGTTATGACTTTAACGAACAAACAAGTTTAAGATTAGACATCAATAACGTCACCAACCAAAAGAACTGGCGCCCAGTATTTGAAGGCGGTTATTTCGGTTCTACCTTGGTTTTTCCTGAACTACCGGTTAATGCCACCCTTACCTTACAGCATTCATTTTAAGGCTATAAATTATGTTTAAAAAAATTGTTTTATTACTGATTGCGGCATCATTAGTGGGTTTATTTTTCCACTTTGATGTGCACCAATTACTGACTTTAGACGGCCTAAAAGGCTCAATGGAGCAATTCAGTCAGCTGCGTCAAGAATCACCGCTATTAGTCATCGGTGGCTTCTTTGCATTATACGTCGCAGTAACGGCATTGTCCTTACCCGGCGCTGCAATTCTTACCATTGCATCAGGTGCCTTATTTGGCATATTTGAAGGATTAATTATTGCGTCGTTTGCCTCGAGCATCGGTGCAACACTGGCCTTTTTAGTATCACGCTATTTACTACGTGACTCGATTAAACAACGGTTTCCAGAGCGCTTAGCGGCCATTGATGCTGGGATTGAAAAAGAAGGCGGATTTTACTTATTCACCTTACGTTTAGTGCCAATTTTCCCGTTCTTTTTAATCAATATGTTAATGGGCGTTACCGCATTTAAGTCATGGACCTTTTACTGGGTAAGCCAGGTCGGTATGTTTTTGGGCACCTTTGTGTACGTCAATGCCGGGACTCAATTAGCACAAATCGACAGCTTATCGAATATTTTATCGTTCAACCTGATTTTGTCATTTGCACTATTAGGCTTATTCCCACTTATCGCTAAGGCCATAGTGAATATGATTAAAAAACGTCGCGTTTACAGCAACTGGACTAAACCCGCTAAATTTGATCGTAACCTTATTGTGATTGGTGCTGGCGCCGGTGGTCTTGTTACCAGTTATATTGCCGCAGCAGTTAAAGCTAAAGTCACCTTAATTGAAGCCGGAGAAATGGGCGGCGACTGTTTAAACTATGGTTGCGTACCCAGTAAAGCCATTATCAAGAGCGCCAAAATAGCCGAGCAGATACGTAATGCCCATCATTACGGCCTAGAAGACACCACACCTGAGTTTTCATTTAAAAAGGTCATGGCACGTGTACATCAAGTGGTTGCCGATATTGCGCCGCACGACAGTGTTGAGCGTTACACCAATTTAGGTGTTGATGTGGTCAAAGGCTACGGCAAATTAATCGACCCATGGACAGTCGAAATTACCTACCCAGACGGCAATACCACTCGCCTAACCGCGCGTAGCATTGTGATTGCCACTGGTGCCCGCCCATTTGTACCGCCATTACCCGGTATTGAAGAAGTCGGTTACGTTACCAGTGACACCTTATGGGACGAATTTGCCAAACTCGACACCGCACCAGAGAAACTCGTGGTATTAGGCGGCGGTCCTATTGGCTCAGAGCTTGCGCAAAGCTTTGCCCGTTTAGGCTCACACGTCACTCAAGTTGAAATGGCTGAGCGCATCATGATCAAAGAAGATCTTGAAGTGTCTGAGTTTGCCACCCAAGCTTTACGTAATAGTGGCGTTAACATTTTAACCTCACACCAAGCGCTGCGCTGTGAACTGCGTGAGGGTAAAAAATACCTTATCGTTAAGCATCAAGACCAAGAGCAAGCTATTGAATACGACCAGCTGTTATGTGCTGTCGGTCGCAGTGCACGTCTAAGCGGTTACGGTTTAGAAGAGTTAGGCATTGAAACCAATCGCACCATTCAAACCAATGAATATTTAGAAACGCTATACCCTAATATTTATGCGGCAGGTGACATTGTTGGGCCTTATCAGTTCACTCACGTTGCTGCACATCAAGGCTGGTATGCGGCGGTAAATGCGCTATTTGGTCATTTGAAAAAATTTAAAGTCGATTACCGCGTTATTCCATGGACCACGTTTATCGATCCAGAAGTGGCGCGCGTCGGTATAAATGAATACGAAGCTCAGCAACAAGGTATTGATTACGAAGTCACGCGCTTTGATTTTGCCGAGCTTGACCGCGCTATAACCGACAGTGCCACCGACGGTTTTATTAAAGTCATCACTCCAAAAGGCAAAGACAAAATCCTGGGTGTAACGATTGTGTCAGAACATGCTGGTGATTTAATTGCTGAGTTTGTATTAGCCATGAAACACGGCTTAGGGCTTAACAAGATTTTAGGCACCATACACAGCTACCCAACATGGGCCGAAGGCAATAAGTATGCTGCAGGTGAGTGGAAACGTAATCATGCGCCAGCAACCGTGCTGCGATGGTTAGAAAAATATCACACATGGCGTCGTGGTTAATCTATACCCGTTTAGCAGTCATAAGATTCGCTAGGCGGGACATTAATGGTCCGCTAGCAGGAGAACACTACCAGATGGATAAGATGATGAGATTAATTTCAGCCGCAGTGGTTATGTTTCCCCTGCTAATAAGCCAAGTGAGTATTGCAGCAGTAAACCCAGTAGCAACAACTGATACTCCTGCGTCAGTGGCTATATCTGCGCCAACGACAGCGCCGGCTCAATTACACCAAATCTGGCAAGACATAGTCAGCCAGCATGTACAGCCCATTAACCAAAGTCACAGTAGCGCGGTAGACTACACTGCTATCCAGCAAGACCGCGCCAAATTGCAGGGCTATTTGGCTCAACTCAGTCAAATTACACAAACCCAATTCGATGCCTGGGATAAATCAACGCAACTCGCATTGTTAATCAATGCTTACAACGCGTGGACAGTTGAGCTTATCTTAACCAAGTACCCTGACATCAAGTCAATCAAAGACTTAGGCGGTTTTTTTAGCTCACCTTGGGATAAAAGCTTTATCCCATTATTGGGTAAAACCCGCAGCCTCAATGATATTGAGCATAAGCTGATCCGTGGTAGCGATCGTTACAACGACCCCAGAATTCATTTTGCGGTCAATTGTGCCAGTATCGGCTGCCCAGCACTACGTGAAGAAGCTTACACAGGCGCCAAACTTGAGCAGCAGCTAACAGCACAAACCGAGCGCTTCCTTAGCGACAGCAGCCGAAACAACACTAAAGGCGATAAGGTTTATTTGTCGGCGATTTTTAAATGGTATGGCGACGACTTTACCAAAGGCTTTGGTGGAGCAGACTCGATAGATGCATTTTTATTATTGTATCCAGCGGCGCTAAAACTCAGTCCAGCACTTGAAACCGCAGCAGAAAAGCAGCAATTGGATATCGATTTTTTAGATTATGACTGGTCGTTAAATGCTGTTCGATAAGTTGATGTTTTTAATCAAAACGCCTAAAGCCACCTTGAATATTACAGCAACCGCATTAAGCATTTTTCTATGCGCCAGTCTTTGGGCTGGTGACGCTGATACCAATGGTTCTGTAACATGGTTAGACATTGAAGCGCGTGGTGCAAACCAAGATGTGTATTTTCATGCTTGGGGCGGCGATCCGCAAATCAATCGCTATATTCAGTGGGTTGCAGATCAAGTTAAGCAGCAATATCAAATCACATTACACCATGTAAAACTCACAGACACTAGCGAAGCAGTCAGTCGCGTACTGGCAGAAAAATCAGCAAATAATGATCATAACGGTCAAGTGGATATGGTATGGATTAATGGTGATAATTTTGCCGCGATGGCTAAACATCAGTTGCTCACACCTCTCTGGGCGGCAAAACTGCCGAACTTTGGCTTAACCGACCCAGACAATAACCCAGCCATGACCCGAGATTTTGGCCTGCCAACACAAGGCATGGAAGCGCCGTGGGGTAAAGCCTCGTTAACCTTTTATTACGACAGCCTTGTTAACCATGCGCCGCCACAAACCTTGCAACAGTTAAGCCAATGGGCTCAACTGCACCCTGGGCGATTTACCTATCCTAAGCCACCTGACTTTTTAGGCATGAGCTTTTTAAAATACGCCTTAATTGTGCTTAATCACTCACAACCAGAAGCGGTTAATAACCTGCTGTATCAACCTGCCACTTTACAAAGCCAAGCATTATTGTTACCGGTACTTTGGCAATATCTAGATAATTTACATCCAAATTTATGGCGTAAAGGCCAACACTTTATGTCTAATGGCATGGCACTGCGCCGCCTAATGGGTGATGGTGAACTGTCACTGGCTTTTACCTTTTCTGCCGCCGATGTGCCTGCAGCGGTGGCCCGTTTTGACTTACCAGACAGCATTCGTAGTTATCGTATGCAAGATGGCAGCCTAAGTAATATCCATTTTGTCGCCATTCCATATAATGCTGCTCACACTGACAGCGCTAAACTGGTGGTTAATTTTTTACTCAGTGCACAGGCTCAAGCTAAAAAGCAACAACCTAGCATCTGGGGCGATACCAGTGTCATCGCGCTATCGCAACTGCCTACAGCGCAACAAGCATGGTTTAAGGCACCAACAGAATCACACCCTAGCGCCCAAATTGCTAACCAGGCGAGTAGCCCAGCATTGAGCGAGCCCGATCCGAGCTGGACCAAAGTGATTGCCACCCAGTGGTTACAACGCTATGGGGTAATGTGATGATGACATCAAAAAGTGGATTTAATACCTTGGTGCGCAGCAGCCCATACATCATGATGGCGTTACTGGTTATTCCGGTAATGGGTGGCTTAATTGCGGTTGTTTTACCTGCTTTTGGTTGGTTTCCGGTACTTGGTCAGACTCAGTTTAGTGTGGATGGTTTTGTCGATTTATGGCACACACCGGGTATTGGTTATATGGCATTACTCAGCGTATCCACCAGCTTTATCAGCACTGTACTTGCATTTATAATTACTATTTTAATCTTAGGCAGTTATTTTACCAGCCCCTGGCTTAGTTACATTCAACGGTTATTAGGGCCTATATTAGTGATCCCTCACGCAGCGGCGGCGATTGCGATTGGTTTTTTAATTACCCCATCGGGGATGTTATCTCGGCTGGTTTCCCCCTGGCTCAGCGGATGGGATGCGCCGCCAGATTGGCTGTATCCTCATGATGCGATGGGCCTGAGCATTATTGTTGGTCTAACACTAAAAGAATTACCCTTTTTATTATTAATGGCACTAGGGGTACTTGCTCAACCCGAGCTAGGGCATACGCTGCGAGCTCAACATCGAGTGGCATTAAGCCTGGGTTATTGCCCGATGACCGCTTTTTTTAAAGTGGTATTGCCCAGCTTATACCCATTTTTGCGTCTGCCGATTTTAGCGGTACTCGCCTATGCCAGTGCCAGTGTCGAAATTCCGTTAATTTTAGGCCCTAATAGTCCCCCAACGCTTGCTGTGGCCATTATGCAATGGTTTCACGATGTGGATTTAAGCTTGCGTATTAAGGCATCAGCTGGTGCCATAGTACAAATTATACTGACACTACTTTTGCTACTCAGTTGGTGGAGACTTGAAAAGCTGATCAAAATATTATCTCAAACCATGCTCATCAACGGCAAACGTGAGTATGCCGGCGCGATTATGCAAAACATTACCCACGTGATCACCGTGGTAATGATCAGCACTATTGGTTTAGCATTAATAGGCATGATGTTATGGTCTGTAGCTGGTTTTTGGCATTTTCCTGATGTATTGCCGCAACAATTTGTTGGCTTACATTGGCAGTCGGCATTGCAACAAATGCACACGCCACTAATCGATACCGTATTGATTGGCGTTTGCGCCACCAGCTTAGCCATCATTTTAACCTTGTTTACCCTAGAGGCTGAACAACACACAAGTAAAAAGGTGTCGAGGTTAAGCAGTGTGATCATTTATTTACCACTGCTGATCCCCAGCATTGCGTTTCTCTTTGGTTTAGTGTGGTTATTTGAACAAATTAACAGCCATCATAGCTTTATCAACGTGGTATTAGCTCATCTGTTGTTTGTATTGCCTTATGTGTTTTTATCGCTGTCCGGTAGCTATCGCCGCTTAGATCCACGCTTTAGTGCAGTAGCTGCCAGTTTAGGCGCAAGTGATGCAAAAATATTCTGGAAAATTAAACTGCCGATGTTACTCGCGCCTATTTTGATTGCCTGTGCATTAGGCTTAGCGATTAGTTTTAGTCAATATTTACCCACATTATTAGCCGGAGGTGGGCGAATTAATACTATTACCACCGAAGCTGTTTCGCTCGCTAATGGCGGCAGTCGTCGCACCAGTGCCGTGTATGCATTAGTGCAAATGTTCCTCCCTGCCCTTGGCTTTCTTTTGGCATGGGCATTAACAGGTTTATACCAAAAATCCTCTTTAGACCACACGAATAAGGAAGCCCATGCAAACACCCTCAACTGAGATCAAAGAGGAATCTCCTGCGCTAATCATTGATGAGCTAGTGTTGCATCGACAACAGCATGAGTTGTTATCGTTAAATGAAACCATTAAAGGCGGTGACATCCTCACTATCATGGGGCCTTCTGGCAGCGGTAAATCAACCTTATTAAACTGGTTAACCGGAATGCTACCTAAAGGCTTTAGCGCAACTGGGAAACTGTACTTAAATGGCCAACATATTACTGATACCGCCAGCCATTTGCGCCGTATTGGTTTATTGTATCAAGACCCATTATTGTTTCCGCATTTAACCGTGGCAGGTAACATCAGTTTTGCGATGCCCGCAGGCCCTAAAGCGCAGCGACAAGCCGATATTAGCCAGGCACTTGCTCAGGTGGGTCTTGGTGGGCTAGAGCAACGTAACGTGCAAAGTTTATCTGGTGGCCAACAAGCTAGGGTGGCGTTATTACGGGTATTAATGAGTCAACCTAAAGCTATTTTACTGGACGAGCCTTTTAGCAAACTCGACAGCCAATTACGCCAGGAAACTCGGCAATTGGTGTTTGATCAAATACGTCAATATAAGTTACCCGCCATCATGGTAACGCATGATCAAACTGACGCAGATGCTGCTCAAGGCAAGGTTATTCAATTAACATAAATGGATATAAGCCACTAATTAACTAGATTCAGCAATAAGCGACGAACGCTTAATTTGGAACAACATATGCTAGATAAATTTATTACGCCGGTGATAAAACCACTATTAACGCCAGTGGTGCTGTTACTCGATAAACGAAAAGTCCATCCAGACCAACTGACATTAGTCGGCTTTGGCTTAGGCATGTTGGCAGTACCGTTACTGGCATTACAGCTTTGGTATGGCGCGTTATTATTTATCGCACTTAATCGGGTTATCGACGGACTTGATGGTGCCCTTGCCCGCCACCAAAAACACACCTCTGCTGCGGGCGGTTATTTAGACATTTGCCTCGACTTTTTATTTTATGCCGCTATTCCGCTAGGATTTGCCTTAGCCAACCCTAATGAAAATGCTTTAGCTGCAGCGGTATTGCTCACGGTATTTATTGGCACAGGCTCAAGCTTTTTAGCTTTTGCGATTCCTGCTGAAAAACTTAACTTACCACGACCACAGTTTGCTCATAAAAGTTTCTATTTCTTAAATGGCCTAACTGAAGGTACCGAAACCATCGCCTTTTTTATGGCATTTTGCTTATGGCCAGACTATTTCCCAGAGCTTGCTTATACGTTTGCATTTTTAGGTGCGATTACTATTTTCACACGCATCCATGGCGGTTATAACACCTTAAAAAATCACTCTACTAACCAGCAAGCCAATAACCAGCAAGAGAAAAACGTTAAGGAGCCTAGAACATGATAGATGATATGGCAGCGATTCGCTTAGGGGTGTTTATTGCAATTTTAGCATTGATGATGAGTCTAGAATGGTTGTTTCCCGCCAGAAAGCTGACTAAAACGCCACAAACAGCCACCATGGCAACACGTTGGTTGGGAAATTTTGGCTTGCTAATGATCTCATCGCTAATCGCAAGGTTAATACTACCATTGGGTTTAGCAGGCTTTGCCTTGTATGCCACAAACCAGCAATGGGGGTTATTACATTATTTGAGTTTGCCGCTTTGGCTTAATATCGGCGTCAGTATATTGCTGTTAGATATGTTGATTTATTGGCAGCACAGGTTGTTTCATCGCATTCCGTCATTATGGCGTTTGCACAAAGTTCATCATGCCGACCGCCACGTCGACAGCAGCACCGCATTGCGCTTTCATCCTATCGAAATCATTGCCAGCCTTGGCATAAAAGCGTTTGCCATTGTGGTATTAGGTATCCCAGCTGAAGCGGTCATCTTGTTTGAGATATTGCTCAATGGCTTTGCTATTTTTAACCATGCCAACATACGTTTACCCGCTAATGTTGAAAAACTAGCCCGCTTGGTTCTGGTCACCCAAGTATTACATCGCATACATCACAGCCAATTAATGGCCGAAAGCAATACCAACTTTGGCTTTAGTATTATCTGGTGGGACAAACTATTTGGCACTTACACCGCACAGGCCAGTAAACCTGATGCCCTAATTGATATTGGGTTAACCCAATACCCTAATGCGAAGCAAAATGCATGGTTAAACGGTTTATTGTGGATGCCTTTTAGCAACAAGAACAAATAACACTTTAGAAAGTGATTGTGATACTGCAAGTTAAATTAATGTCAGCGTGTTGTATTAACAATATAAATAGAACGCCATACTCATTAACCCTTTAATCTTAGGTTTATATTCATTCAGAATGTGATATGCAACACCTTCATCGCTTGATTAAACAGTAAAACCTGACCACTATATTACTAATATATAAATAACCAATAGAGATACTATGATCGGTTTTACCCAAAGCTTGAAAGCCCGCATTGCCGACCTAGAACATCAAATCGTTAGTAAAAAGCAACAACACAGTGATGAACTCACTCAATTACAACAACGCATTACGATGTTAACTGAACAATTAACAATGTCTGAAAATCAATCAGAATACGACGCCGCTCGCGCCAATTTACAGCTACAAGGCGCAACGATGCTCAACGATATCCGTGACACAACCCTAGCTAACTCAATCAAGTTAGATGAAGAAAAGCAGATGCTCTCAGCTGTAGATAAACTGTTCAATCAGACTCGTGTCGCTATTGGTAACTTAAAAGATCGTGCAGGGCATTTAAATGAGCATGCAGAAAAAAGCATGGCTACAGCGGCTAAGTTGAGTAATTCTGCCAATGGCATTAGTAATCTGGTGGCATCGATTCAACAAATTTCAGAACAAACTAATTTACTCGCCCTTAATGCCGCAATTGAAGCTGCACGAGCAGGAGATGCTGGCCGTGGTTTTGCCGTTGTCGCCAGTGAAGTTCGCCAATTAGCAAGCAATGCTCATGACGCTAGCGCCAACATTGAAAAGTTAGTCGCTACGGTCATTGAACAAACCGAACAAATTAAACAAGTTGTGATAACCAACCAAACTTGCTCAAGTGAAATAGCAGTCTCTTCTGAACAAATTGATCAAGTCGTCACCGAAGTACTACAAAGCTCTGGTGTGATGAAACGTGTTATTGGCGAAGCGTCAATGACTGCATTTTTAACTACGGTCAAGTTAGACCATAGCGTCTGGAAGAGTAACGTTTACAGTATATTAGCCAATAAAGACAATAAAGCCAGTGTCAACAGCCACACCGAGTGTCGACTCGGAAAATGGTATTACCATGGTGAAGGCCAACAATTTGCCAGTTTATCCAGCTTTAAAGCGATTGAGCAACCACACAAAACAGTACACAGCGCAGGTAAAGCTGCGGTGGTGGCTATGCAGTCAGGTGATGAAGCAACGATTTTAACTCATCTTGAAAGCATGGAAGATGCCAGTATTCGCGTGGTAAAAGCCATCGATAGTTTACTGTCGCAAAGTCAGCACCAATAATTACCTTGCACTCTAATTATGATAAAAAACCGTTAGCTGGGTAACGCTTCGCTAACGGATTAAATCACGCGATATAAATCACTTAACTCAAGCGTATTTTTCACAAATCCCCCCGCCCATGCTATATTAGCGCCCATTCGAATTTGTTTAATCAGTGAAGGTTTATCCATGAAAATCGGTATTATTGGCGCTATGGAGCCAGAAGTTATTCATTTAGTTCAAGCGATTGTAGAACCAGTACATACAACAATTGCTGGAATCGAATTTATTAGCGGTAGCATTGCTGGTAAAGATGTAGTAGTTACTCGCTCTGGTATCGGTAAGGTCGCGGCCAGTATCGCGACTACATTATTAATCGAAAAATTTGCCGCCACTCATGTGATAAATACCGGTTCTGCTGGTGGTTTTGTTGATTCTTTGGCGATTGGCGATATTGTGATTTCATCAGAAGTGCGTCACCACGACGTAGATGTGACTGCTTTTGGTTATGAAATTGGCCAAATGGCTCAGCAACCTGCGGCATTTATACCAGACAGCACATTAGTTAATGCCGCCAAAAGCGCCGTTGCTGAATTGGGTGAAGTAAAAGCAATTGAAGGGTTAATTTGTACTGGCGATAGTTTTATTTGCGATCCTGTTAGAACGAAAGTGATGCGCGAAAACTTCCCAACCATGGCAGCATGCGAAATGGAAGGCGCTGCAATTGCTCAGGTTTGTCATCAGTTTAACGTGCCGTTTGTGGTGATCCGTTCACTGTCAGATAATGCCAATAATGACTCGCCAGTTGATTTTGACTCATACATAATCAAAGCTGGTATGCATTCAGCAATGATGGTTATTGCACTGTTGCAACAGCTATAAACTTTCTAGGGCCTGTTGATCTTTCAAGGTTATTTTTGCAGCGAATTGTTGGCCATTTGTACAAGGCAGAGACTTTGAGGTGTAGTTATTCTACATAAAAAGTCGATAACACAGTAAAAATGGCCAACAAACGCTGCCCGAAGGGTTCGGCTAAAAACGTTTTACTCTTTGTTGAATGCATTTTGCTTAGATGACTAGGCATCAATCCATTCGCCTCGATTAAAACGTTTTTAACTTGAACAAAATTCAACCAACAAAGATCAACAGGCCCTAGACTCAGTGCAGGTATTATGACTTAGTAGTATCTGCTTCTGGGCCAATGAAGCCCGACGGTTTAACAACCGACTAACTATTGAGTTTCTATGGTCAATCAATTATTTAATCCTCAATTATTGAGCCAAGATGGCGGCTTACTACAGAGCTGTTGTATTTTATTTTGTGCATTAATATTGGCTCGCTTCGCGCCAATTCCCCGAGATTTACAGCCCCTATTATGGTTCAATCGTTTAGCGGTGTTAATTGCCAGTAAAGTTAATCATCCTGAGCGAGCAGTGAGCCAGCAGCTTATCGCTGGCATTTTAGCCACACTTATTTTGATAGTACCTAGCGGGATTATCGTCAGTTTTCTACTTAGCCTTGCCGCCTACCCATGGTTCTTTGAGCTTATTATTTTGTATTTTTGTTTATGTGATTCCGCTTTTAAACCCGTGGCAGAGAAGGTCGTTACAGCAATAAAAATGGGGAATAAGCAAGACGCTAAACAACTACTCACTCCTTGGGTAAGGCAAAATACTCAAGTGTTGTCTGAAGTCGGGTTAAGTAAAACTACCATTGAGAAGTTATTCACCACGCCCATTTATGGCACGTTAGCTACTATATTATTTTTTAGCTTAGGCGGCGCTACCATGGCACTGGTGGTGCGAATGTTAAGACAACTAGAACATTGTTGGCCGCCATATCATCCACACTTTCATATTTTCTCTAGTTTTATTGGTCAGTTCAATCGAGTAATATTTTTTATTCCTACCTTGCTATGGCACTGCTCATTAGCCATTCAATTTGGTCAACTGGGTCTTAAGTCTATTTTTTCTCAACCAATATTGGCCCAAACGAATAAAAATCAGCCCAACAATCATTACAGTAGTTATGCATTGGCGGCAAAATTACTAAAAATAGAATTAGGTGGTCCGCAGCAATTTGTTGAAAACGGTAAAACAATTCGAGTAGATTTACCTAAAATAAAAGCTGGCCCATTACCCGATTATCGCTACATCAGCCAAGCCATAACGGTAACTCATACTGCCAACCTATTTTGGATCAGCTTAACCTTGCTACTGCCGCTTATTTGGAGTGGATTAAGATTTATTTAAACCATATAAATCTTGTTTTAAACAGGCTATCATTTAGCGATAATGAATCAATATTTGTGTGAAATAAGCCTACTATGACGTTATGTCATAGTCAGTTGTTAACATGAGATAATTATGATTCCAAAGAGCTTACATCTCGATAACAAAAATATCTTATAGTCATTCAATATTGATGATTACCAGCTTGAAGATCTGTTTAGGAATGTCATTTTGTTCAACAATTTACATGTATCACTAACAACCCCAGCGTTGCTTTTCCCAGCTATTTCGCTGTTATTACTAGCCTACACTAATCGTTTTTTTTCGTTAGCCGCATTGATCCGTCAATTAAGCAACGACAAAAAACCGGTGCAAGGCGATCAAATTAAAAACTTACGCCAACGCATCATTATCATCCGAAAAATGCAAGAAGCCGGTGTTAGCAGCTTTGCCCTATGTGTGTTTTGCATGATTTTGATTTATGTTGGTTTTAACCAAATTGGTTCGGTAGTCTTTGGGTTAAGTTTATTACTGTTATTGTATTCGTTAATTTTATCTGTAATCGAGATCCGTATTTCAGTCGATGCTCTCACGATTCACCTTGAAGAGTTAAGTAAATGAGTCAGTGGATCTACTTTTTTGATTTATGCGGTACCGCTGTATTTGCCCTTTCAGGTGCATTAGCTGCGGGCAAGCACCGCATGGACCCCTTTGGCGTTATTGTATTAGCTTCAGTAACCGCCATTGGTGGTGGTAGTATTCGCGATGCGTTAATAGGTGCCACGCCAGTTTTTTGGATCCGTGATCCTAATTATATGCTCGTCATTCTTGCGACCGTAATAACCTGTTTAGTGTTAGTGCGTAAACCGCATAAATTACCTCCACGTTCATTATCTATTGCCGATGCACTCGGTTTAGCACTATTTACCGTAATTGGTGCAGAAAAAGCCTTATTGCTTGAATTATCTGGTATGGTCGCGGTAGTCATGGGATTAATAACCGGTGTCGGTGGTGGTATTATCCGAGATTTGTTATGTAGGCAAATTCCAATGGTGTTGCGAACGGAAATTTACGCAACCGCTTCCATCGTTGGAGGGATCTGTTATACCTTAAGCATATTTGTCGGCATGGATAGCATGACATCGATGTTGATCGCTATGTTCAGCACGCTAATCATCCGTCTTAGTGCTATCCGCTGGCACTTATCTTTACCGGCTTTTGATTTGAAAACAAAGAGAACTTAATGTGCGAATAATCTTCATATTATGCTGTTTGCTATTGAGCTTTTCTACAAAAGCCAATATTGGCGATATGCCACGAGAACAACAGCTTGCGATGCAATACATGGAAGCGCTTACCGATCATGACTATACCGTTTTGCGACGTTTTTACTCTCGCGATACGGTCTTTTACGATAAAACAGCCAATACAACTTACACAGGCGGTCGGCATATTATTGCGTTTTTACAGCGGGCTCATGAAGGTGTATTAGAATACCGTTTAAACGTAGAACACATGTTTAATACCGGCTCTCTCGTGGTGATAATAGGCAGTTATCGATTACGAGGCCCCGGCGATCAATATGGTAAACCCGGTAAAATTATCGACCTTGCGGTACCAGGTGTCACCACCCTAAAATTTGATAACAATACTGAGCGTTTAATTGAGCAAATGGACTTAATGGATTATCAGACCATGTCTGATCAATTAGAGTCTCAGTAATGTTACACGCGTCAATTAATCATCGATTGACCATGTATCAGGCATAAAAAAACGGCTTAGTAATAAGCCGTTTTTTTTGATATCCGTGATTACTTTAACATCACTTTGGCAAACTTACGTTTACCTACCTGGAATACCGCGTCAAGACCAGCATTAAAGCTAATGCGACTGTCTTCAATCTTCTCGCCGTCCATTTTAACTGCGCCTTGCTTAATCATGCGCATACCGTCAGAGGTTGAACCCACAAGGCCTGCATCTTTAAGTAAGTTAGCAATAGCTAACCCGTCGCCCGCTTCTAATACCACTTCTTCGATGTCATCAGGAATGGCACCTTTTTGGAAACGGTCGATAAAAGCTTGATGCGCCGCTTGTGCTTGCTCTTCATCATGAAAACGCGCGATGATTTCTTTAGCCAACAAAATCTTGATATCACGTGGATTAGTACCATTTTCAACATCTAACTTAAATTGGGCTAATTCAGTTAGTGGACGGAATGACAACAGTTCAAGATAACGCCACATTAAATCATCTGAAATCGACATAAGCTTACCAAACATTTCGTTGGCAGGCTCGCTCACACCAATATAGTTGTGGGCCGATTTAGACATTTTCTTAACGCCATCTAAACCTTCAAGCAATGGCATCATGATGACAGTTTGCGGCTTTTGGCCTTCAGACTTTTGCAGTTCGCGACCCATTAGCAGGTTGAACTTTTGATCAGTACCACCTAATTCAACATCAGCTTTCAATGCAACCGAGTCGTAACCTTGTAGTAAAGGATACATAAATTCATGGATCGCAATAGATTGACCAGATGCATAACGCTTTTTAAAGTCGTCACGTTCCATCATACGGGCAACCGTTTGCTGCGATGCTAAACGGATCATACCGGCTGCGCCTAATGGCTCTAACCAGCTAGAATTAAATTCAATGCGAGTTTTTGCTGGATCTAAAATTTTATAGACCTGTTCTTTGTAGGTTTCTGCGTTAGCAAGCACTTGTTCACGAGTCAGTGGCGGACGGGTGCTATTTTTACCACTAGGATCACCGACCATACCGGTAAAATCACCAATCAAGAAAATCACTTCGTGACCTAACTCTTGAAAAGTACGCATCTTATTCAAAATAACCGTGTGGCCTAAGTGAATATCAGGAGCGGTAGGATCTGCACCTAACTTGATACGTAATGGGCGCCCTTCTTTCAGTTTCTCAAGCAAATCCGCCTCAAGTAATATCTCATCGGTACCGCGCTTAATCTCTGCCAATACTTGATCTAAATTAGCCATTACTACTGCAACTCCTGGGGCTTGCACAAAAAATAAAGAGGCCTATGTTACTTGTTAGCCACGGCAAATGAAAGAGTGTACAATTGGTAGATAATAACGCTAGAGAGAAATTGGTACCTGAATCAATGGCAAAGCTTCTTACTTTATTCACATTGTTGCCAAAAGCACATCAAATCACATTATCTTTATTGGTGATTCTAACGACTATTATTCTGATGTTCCCATCGGAAGACGCTCAAGCATCCAAACAAACCAAATTGATGAATCAATCGGTAGAACAACCCGACATAGAAACCAATAAACGTTATGCTATTCCACTGGCATTTCGCACGCCAACACCGCCAGAAAATGATGACACTATTGATCATGATGGGACCATTGATGCCGCACCAAATAACAACCTGATATCAAGTAATGACAGCAAAGATTTGAACAGCGGCGAAACCCCAGATGATGAAGCTTTTGCCCATCACCTTGCAATGTTGCAAACTAGCACCTCAGATATTGATAGCATGATTAATGATATCGATAAGCAAGTTGCAAAACAAAAAGCCAAATTAAAGCAACAAGTTGCTAACAATGACGATACCGTCGAATACTATGAAGTAGTTAAAGGCGACATATTGGGCGGCTTATTTAGCCGTGCAGGACTCAGCGCAAAAGATGTCTATGACATAACTCAATTGCCACTAGCGAAAAAGAATCTGCTAAAAATTATGCCCGGCGAAGAAATCGCTATCAGTAAAAATGCCCTGGGTGAATTACAAGAATTAACTTATCGTATGGATAAAGTGTCGACGTTAGTGATTAGTCAACACAATGAACAATACAAAGAGACCGTTAATACCAAAGAAATCGAAAATCGTACCTCGTTTATTAGCGCCAACATTAAAAGCAACTTTTGGAATGCGGCTGCTGATGCTGGTTTATCGGGTAATCACATTATGGAGTTAGCCAATATTTTTGGCTGGGACGTCGATTTTGCTCTTGATATCCGTAAGGGCGATCACTTTTCGTTATTGTTTGAGCAAGAGTACGCCGATGGCCAATTTTTGCGTAATGGCAATATTCTCGCCGCTGAGTTTATTAACCAAGGTGAACGCTACACTGCGGTTCGTTATACCGACAGTGAATATTATTCAGAAAATGGCAACAGTATGCGTAAAGCCTTTTTACGTTCACCAGTAGACTTTAAATATGTTAGCTCTAACTTTAATCCACGTCGTTTACACCCGGTAACAGGCCAAATTAAAGCCCACCGCGGAGTTGATTATGTTGCCGCAATTGGCACACCGATTAAAGCGGCAGGTAAAGGCAAGGTGGTTGAGTCTGGTTACAACCAGTTTAACGGTAACTATGTATTTATTAAGCACAATGAAACTTATACTACTAAATATTTACATTTGACCAAGCGTAATGTAAACCGTGGTGAAACGGTAAAACAAGGTCAGATAATTGGTACTCTGGGTAAAACAGGCCGAGTGACGGGTGCTCACTTACATTACGAATTTATTGTAAATGGTGTTCATCGTAATCCACGTACCATCGACTTACCTAAGTCAATGCCGATTGATAGTAGAGAAAAGAACAAATTTGCTGCACTCAGTAAACAATTGATGACGCAATTAAAATCAAATCAACAACAGCGATTGGCAAGTAATTAACGCCTATTTATTGCAGTTAACAGAGAGTGACTTCATGTCTAAGCCAGAATATTTTATCGGTCTAATGTCGGGCACAAGCATGGATGGTGTTGATGCGGTATTGGTTGATTTTTCGGCCGACAAACCGGTTCTAGTCGCCAGCCACACAGAAGCTATCCCAGCCCACTTATTAACGAGCCTACAGCGTTTATGTCAGCCTGCAACCGATGAGATTAATCGCCTGGGTAGACTCGATCGTAGTGTCGGTAAATTATTTGCTCAAGCTGTGAATCACTTATTGACCAAAACAACGGTGACAGCGGATGAAATTATCGCGATTGGTTCTCATGGACAAACCGTGCGCCACATGCCTAATTTAGAGATGGGTTTTACCCTACAAATTGGTGACCCAAATACTATTGCCATTGAAACCAATATTGATGTTATCGCAGACTTTAGACGTAAAGATATCGCTCTTGGCGGCCAAGGCGCACCATTAGTCCCCGCCTTTCACCAACAAATGTTTGCCCAATCTGGTCACTCTCGAGTTATTTTGAATATCGGTGGCATTGCCAACGTAACCTATTTACCCGGCAATAGTGACCAAGTGTTAGGCTTTGATACTGGCCCAGGTAATAATTTAATTGATGTCTTTATTCAGCAAAACTTAAATCAACCATTTGATGAGGATGGTGCTTGGGCTGAGTCTGGTACCAGTAATCCAGACTTACTTAAGCAGCTATTGTCACACTCTTATTTTTCGCTTGCCTATCCTAAAAGCACAGGCAGAGAGTTATTTAATCAAGCTTGGCTTGAGCAACAACTTGCTGATTATAGTCATTTAGATCAACAAGACATTCAATCAACTTTACTTGACCTGACCTGTCATAGTATCGCCAACGACATTAATAAACTGTCACCAACAGGTGAATTATTTGTTTGCGGTGGCGGCGCATTAAATAAAGCCTTAATGCGACGACTGGCGATATTGGTACCCAGTTATAAAGTTGATACCACCAGCGCATTAGGTGTGGATGCTAAGTGGGTTGAAGGAATCGCCTTTGCCTGGTTAGCCATGCGTTATCATCATGATTTACCCGCCAACTTACCGGCTGTTACAGGGGCGTCACGCACAGCTGTATTAGGTGGCCGCTTTAAAGCAAGATAAATACACCAATATGTGCGGTTTACTTTTGCAATTGTGGCCTCAATGTTATGATGCCCACAAATTTGCTTAATTATGTAAAATTGAGCAAAGCCGTCACTTAAGATGAGAGTCAATATGAGCAACAAAACCAAGAGTGTGTCTGAATTAATGAATCTAACGCCAGAAGGTCGTTATGATTATATGGTTGAGCAGATTAAAACTGAAAAGATTATTTGGACACTTCAAGATCAAGATGGTTGTGTCATGCTGACCACCGAAGATGAAGATTGTATTCCAATGTGGCCATCTGAAGAAACAGCTGTGTTATGGGCTGTGGATGAGTGGAAAGATTGCGAACCATTAGCCATTCCACTTGACGAGTTTCAAGAACGTTGGGTTAGCGGTATGGAAGACGATGACTTATTTATTGCGGTGTTCCCGGTTCAAGAAGATTTAGGTGTTGTAGTACCTCCGTTTGAAATGAATGAACGAATTTCACCAAAGAAACAACAAAAGCATTAATGGTTATGACCGATACTAGCCCAGAATTAAGCCACGTTGATCAAGCTCAGACCGTTGCTAAGCCGCATTTACCTAAAAGGTTAATTGGCTTAATGATCATTTATACCCTGTCGGCTATTAGTGGGCTATTTGCTGCCAACTCGTTGTCAGAGTTAAGTGCAATGTTATGCATATTAACATTGATGATGGTGCTAGCTATAATCGGCCGCCAGAAAGCCGGCTTATACCTATTGCGGGTATATTGTGTGCTGCAACTTTTGTTATACAGCGTACTGCCAATTATTATGTATGATCCTGATAATTTAGTTGCCGGCCCAACCACCTTTGATTTTGGTTTATTCCAAACCGTTGTTGCCGATTGGATGATCTACTCTGTGCTGATTGTGCTAGGGATAACTCAAGTGTGGATCAGCTTCAACGCTAAAGTGAAGGCGTGGTTTAAACCGCGGATGAATCTTAATATTATGAGTAGCTAGTTATCGATTGATGCCTGTACTGGCGCCAATAAAAAAGCCGTCGAAAGACGGCTTTTTTATTGGATGATTTATAACTCATCCTGAGGTACATTTATCAGTGTAGTTAAACTCGTTACACCGAGAAACTCGCCCCGCAACCACATGTCGTCGTCGCATTAGGATTTTTAACAAAAAATCGTGAACCTTCAAGACCCGATGTATAATCTACTTCACCACCAACAAGGTACTGAAGACTCATTGGATCAACAACCAACTGCACACCTTGTTTCTCAATGGTGAAATCACCTTCGTTGACTTTTTCATCGAATGTAAAGCCATACTGAAAACCAGAGCAACCACCACCTGTTACATACACACGTAGCTTTAATTCAGGATTCTGTTCTTCTTCTAACAGACCTTTTACTTTTATCGCCGCCGCATCGGTAAATTGGATCGGCATTGCTGCATCAACTTGTTCAGTCATTACTACCTCTTACTTCGGTGTCTACTGAGAATTATCCTTTACCTGACTATTTTGTTCAAGTATTACCCGCAGTTCTTTTTCGCCCATCAATAGCTCTGGTACATTAAAGACTTGTTCAATCTCGCCACCTTTGACACCACGACTAGCAGCTACCTTCACTTTAACCATTATCCGTTGTAAGTTAAAACCGCTTGGTAGTACAAAATTGTTATCCATAATTTGAAAATAATTAAATTCAAAATCCAGTTTTTTATCAATTAACTTGCTCAAAGACAGCTCCGCGGGTTGATCATTTTGGGTACCTAGCAACAATACAGTAGTACTGGTCTTCACTTTTACTTGGTGTTTTTGCAACTGAGTAAGGATGAGTCTTAATTGATATTGATCAGGAGACAAACCTTGAGCCAATTCCACTCCATGAATAGCTACCCCTTCAACATCGGCATCGGTAACCATAATACTGCGATAAAAAGCTAATTCTTTCTCTAATGCTTTCTGCGTGGATAATTGCTGACTAAACATCTGTTGCATTTCTTTATTGGCATTATCGGCAATATTTAGTGCTAAATTTCGACTGGCAAGGACTTGCGCTTGCGTCTCGAGTTGTTGCAATAATTTACGCTTACCACTGGCGCTATTGGGTGTGGCCTCTGGTGCAAATGAAAGCCACAGATTAAAACTGACTGCACCCAGTAAAAAACACACTAACATTAATCCGATCAAGTATATGCTTGATGTCCGATTTTTACGTTCTAAAACTTGCAGTCTGTCTAGCCAACGGTGATAATTTAACATTAAGTTACAACCTTTTAATAAAATACAGTATGCTTGTTGAAGCTTATTTGCCTAGGTTTAATTTTTATATAGCACATAACATTATATGCAAATATCACCCATTCTATCTAAAATGCAGATGATTATATTTACCTTACTAAATGAAGTTTTAATACCCAGCTCAGAGCACTAAAAGAGCCTTATTTGTGCTTTAAGTATTGCGCTGTTAACAACCTTAGTTCTATTGATGGAGAGTCATAACATGACACCGACGCGTTATCTTACAATCAATAAACAACAACTAAAAACATTCCTAAAACATCCACAGACCTTAGAGTCCAACAGTGCAATTTAAGATAAATAAAGCCGCTATTATTCACGCCAAAAGAACGACGCGCAAATATCTTCGTAATGAATTTAGAGATCAGTTATCTGAGGCCAAAATTAGTGTGCAACTTTGTGCACTCGCACTGCTGTTTGCCATCATAGCCTCTATAGTGATTATCTTATTCCGTTTGAGCTTAGTGTGGGCAGATCAATACCTGCATACCGAAACAATGAGCATTAGCTCAACCCTAACCGATTGGCGCTCTTATCTACCCATCATCGGCGCATTACTGATTTGGTTACTGTCATTATTGGGTTCAAAGCGATATCGGCGCATGGGTATTGCGTACGTATTGCACCGATTCAAATTACATTACGGTAAGGTACCGCTTCAATCAGCTGCTGGACAGTTTTTCCAAGCATTAATCGCCTTAATGGCTAACTTTTCTGTTGGTAAAGAAGGCCCCGCTATTCACTTAGGTGCAGTAAGTGCCAGTGTGATGGCCGAAAAATTTAGCCTGCCAGATAACAGTGTACGTATTATGTGCGCCAGTGGTATTGCTGCTGGAATTGCCGCCACCTTTAATGCACCGCTGGCTGCGGTATTATTTGTATTTGAAGTGATTGTGCGCGAATACAAAATCCACTATTTTTTCCCTATTATGCTGTCTGCCATTTGTGGCGCGGTATCCAGTCAACTGGTGTTTGGCAATATTCATGAGTACGACTTGATCAACGTAATTCACATTCCGCTGGATCATTACCCTATTTTACTGATTGGCGGCATTGCGTTGGGGTGTGTCGCTGCATTGTTTAACTTTTCATTAGTAAAAGTTACCGCCACAGGCCAACACTGGCCATTAATTTATCGGCTGCTTATTGCTGGCGCAATTACTACGCTTGTGGGCCTGGTGATGCCACAAGCTTTAGGGTCGGGTGATTTAGCGATAACAGAAGCCATTAGTGAGCATCCTAGTTTACTGTTTTTAATTGCGTTGTTATTAGCGAAAATGTTGGCCACCATCGCCGCCATTGGCTTTGGCGTACCTGGCGGACTCATTGGCCCGCTGTATGGTATTGGGGCATTAATTGGTGCGATCCTGGCCTTAGTCAGTAGTTTACTGTTTCCATCAATTGCACCTTATGTGGGCTTATATACTGTTATTGGCATGACGGCAATGATGGGCGTTTGTCTTAGCGCGCCTTTAGCGGCATTAGTTGCATTGCTTGAATTAACTAACGATGCGTCGATTATCTTACCGGCGATGTTTGTCACTATTCCAGCCTTTTTAGTCGCCTACCAAGGTTTTAATACTAATTCTATTTTGCTTAAACAACTGGATATTATGGGCTTAGGCTACAAGGTAGCACCATTGAATCAAGGGTTGCAGAAGAAAGGTGTTAGGGTACTAATGGATAAACGCTTTGTGATTGTTAACGATGATGACGAACTGCTACTTGAAGTACTCAAACGTGCCGCTGGGCGGCCAGTATTGGTGCGTAATGCTGAAGGTGCAATTGAAATGCTGCGGCTTGAAATGCAATCTTTTGAAGACTCGACGACTTTGTCGCGTCATCCTATGCCCGGATTACCCGACAGCGCTACCCTAAATGAAGCCTATGAAGCACTGGCACCAAAACGCTCTGGTGAAGTGTATATCTACCGCGGTAACAATCAAAAAGTGGTTGGCGTGATCAGTTGGGCTAATTTACTCCAAGAAATTCGCTCAGGACAAATATAATTCATACCTCTTTAGCTTGTTTAGCTTGTTTAGCAAATTGGAGCTTCAGATTATATTTCGGTGAGTATAATGTTAATTAATGATGTTACTTACAAGCAAAGTCCATTAAACAAATAGCATTAAATTGACGACTAAAACCGTGACAATGTTCTTGATTACAGCAAGTGAATCTCGGCGTTCAGTATGGTTATTATATTTATCTGGCGGTTATTTTCTGCTACAATTTTGCCTCAGCCACCCTACATGTAATCTCTATAACACCCTATATAATAATACGGTAAAATAGCATGCTGTTCTGGTGAATATTTTGCCCCCAAACTTTGGAAATCAGGCTGATGACGCAGTTCGAAGGTTCACACATCCTTTCAGTAAGCCAGTTAGATCTGGATTCGATTAACACTATTTTTAACGTCGCTAACAAAATGACCCCTTATGCTTTGCGTGAAAAACGTACCAAAGTATTAGAAGGTGCCATTTTAGGCAATCTGTTTTTTGAACCCAGCACCCGAACTCGTGTCAGCTTTGGTTGTGCCTTTAATTTACTTGGCGGACATGTTCGAGAAACCACTGGAATGGCATCATCGTCATTATCTAAAGGCGAGTCGCTTTACGATACCGCTCGTGTGCTATCAACCTATTCTGATGTGATTGCCATGCGTCACCCAGATGCCTACTCAGTAAAGGAATTTGCCGAAGGTAGCCGCGTACCGGTTATTAATGGTGGCGATGGTCCAAATGAACACCCTACTCAAGCTTTACTTGATTTATTTACCATCAAGAAAGAATTAAGCCATTCAGGTATGGGTATCGACGGTATGCATATCGCCATGGTAGGCGATTTAAAATATGGTCGTACAGTGCATTCACTTTCTCGCTTACTTTGCATGCATAAAGACATTAAGTTCACATTGATATCACCTAGTGAGCTGGCAATGCCTGACTATGTGATCGCCGACATTGAAAATGCTGGCCATAAGATCACAATAACCGAGCAACTTGAAGGCAATTTACATAACGCAGATATTTTATATCTTACCCGTATTCAAGAAGAGCGCTTTCCGTCACAGGAAGAAGCCAATAAATACCGTGGTAAGTTCCGATTAAATCACAATATTTATACGCAGCATTGCAAATCAAATACGGTGATTATGCATCCATTACCTCGTGATTCACGCGCACAAGCAAATGAACTCGACAATGATTTAAACAGCCATCCAAGTTTGGCTATTTTTAGACAAGCCGATAATGGCTTACTTATACGTATGGCACTCTTTGCATTAACACTTGGGGTTGAAGATCAGCTCGAAAAGTATGAGTGCCCAGTCAACTGGTATTCACGTAAAGCCGATAGATAATTGGCACATAATATTAAGGATTAAACATGACCCGTTCCGAAGTTTTATTTGAACAGGCTAAAAAAACCATTCCTGGTGGCGTTAACTCACCTGTACGTGCTTTTAATGGTGTGGGTGGTTCACCTTTGTTCATTGAAAAAGCTGATGGTGCTTATATTTTTGATGCCGATGGTAAAAAGTACATCGACTATGTAGGTTCATGGGGACCAATGATTTTAGGCCATAACCATCCTAAAATTCGCCAAGCGGTATTAAATGCTGTTGAGAATGGCTTGTCATTTGGCGCGCCGACTGAACTTGAAGTGCAAATGGCTGAAAAAGTCATTTCAATGGTGCCATCAATAGAACAAGTTCGTATGGTGAGCTCAGGCACTGAAGCCACCATGAGCGCCATTCGTTTAGCTCGTGGTTTTACTAACCGTGACAATATTTTAAAATTTGAAGGTTGCTACCATGGCCATGCCGATTGTTTATTAGTAAAAGCAGGTTCTGGTGCATTAACGTTAGGGCAACCAAGCTCTCCAGGTATCCCTGAAGATTTTGCTAAGCATACCTTAACCGCAACCTATAACGACCTTGATTCTGTCCGCGCTATATTTAAACAGAACCCAGAAAGTATCGCTTGTATCATCCTTGAACCTGTTGCAGGCAACATGAACTGTATTCCGCCAGTTGAAGGTTTCTTACAAGGCTTGCGTACTATTTGTGATGAGTTTGGCGCATTATTAATAATTGATGAAGTGATGACAGGTTTCCGTGTATCAATGAGCGGCGCACAAGGTCACTACGGCGTAACACCAGACTTAACCACACTAGGTAAAGTGATTGGCGGCGGCATGCCTGTAGGCGCATTTGGTGGCCGTAAAGATATTATGCAGTTTATTGCTCCTACGGGTCCGGTGTATCAAGCGGGTACCTTGTCTGGTAACCCAATAGCAATGTCAGCTGGCTTAGCCCAAATGGATGCATTGTGTGAACCCGGTTTATACGAAGCGCTTGCTGATAAAACTAAACGGGTTGCTGAAGGTTTTAAAGCGGCAGCAGATAAGCATGGTATTCCGTTAAATATTACTTATGTCGGCGGCATGTTTGGTTTCTTCTTTACTGAAGATAACACCCCAATGACCTCGTTTGCCCAAGTGACAAAATGCAACATGGAGCACTTCCGTCATTTCTATCATGCCATGTTAGATGAAGGCATCTATTTGGCACCAAGTGCTTATGAAGCTGGCTTCATGTCAATGGCTCATGGCGATGCTGAAATTGAATATACTTTAGCGGCTGTTGATCGCATTTTTGCAGCTATGAAATAAATTAACCTCATCGCTTAAGCCTATTTTAGGTTAAGCAAACGGTTGATAACAGAAATAGGATAAACAACTACGTTGTTTATCCTATTTTTATTTGTGTTAACAAATTGCTATTTCCTTTCACTATAATCATTTTTTATTCACTACTTTGGTCGATTATTGACAAAATAACTGTGATCTCAGTTGCGAAATCCGCTGTTGTGTGATGTGATCGCCCCGCCAAACGGAAAGCTTAATTTAACCTTAAAAACGGGTCTAAATTAGGTTAGCAAAAATTCATGGTAATGATGTTAATTACCTACAACACAAAGTTGGAATTGCAGTCATGCTACATACCTTTCTTATCTCACTTGCGGTGCTTGCGCTGTTAAGTATCGTGCTCGAAGAAGTTACCCATATTAATAAAGCAAAAACCACTCTGTTCCTTGGCTGTGTAGCTTGGATCACCTTGTTTATTGCTTCTGGCAGCCCAGAAAAAAGTAAACTCGTGGGTGAAAACCTTAATGAAAACTTATTAGAAATTGCCACATTATGGTTATTTTTAATGTCAACTATGACCTTTGTTGCTTACCTTAATGCTAAAGGTATGATTCAGGTACTGGTACAAAAGATCTTTCCGCAGCAAGTATCTGTGCGCATGTTGATGATACAGGTAGGAATGTTCTCACTAGTATTGTCGACTTTTTGTGACAACGTAACGGCCACATTGGTATCGTTAGGGTTACTAACAACGTTTAATTTAGATAAGCAAATGCGTCGCCGTATGGCGGTGTTAATTATCTTTGCCGTGAACTCTGGTGGGGTAGCATTAATCACGGGCGATGTGACTACCTTGATGATTTTCCTGGCCGGTAAAGTGCATATTTCGGAATTATTAATCCTGTTTATTCCCGCAAGCGTTAGCGTGATGATCTTGGCAATATTGTTTTCACTCAAAGCTGAAGGGCATGTCAGCACCACTCCGATTGAGCAAAATTACAATACGGTTGATATTGTTATCGGGGTGATTTTCTTCACTACCATCGTATTAACCATGGTACTTAACGTACTATTTGGTATTCCACCAGTATTGACCTTTTTATTCGGCTTATCAGTCATGTTCTTAGTTGGCACTACCCATAAGAGTAAAAAAGAAGAACTGCAAGTATTAGAATATATTCGCCAAGTTGAATTCGATACTCTATTGTTCTTCTTAGGTATTTTACTGCTTGTCGGTATGCTAAAAGAGATTGGCACACTTAATTTACTTACCGAAGTCTATGGTATGTATAACCCTAGCATTTCTAACTTCTTCACCGGTGTGGGTTCTGCACTGTTAGATAACGTGCCATTAACGGCGGCATTATTAAAAGCAGATCCTGTGCTAACAACGGCACAGTGGTTAGGACTGACTTACTCTGTGGGTGTGGGTGGATCATTATTAATCATCGGTTCAGCATCAGGCATTATTGCCATGAGTAAAGTTGAAGAGCTAACATTTGTAAGCTACTTAAAATACGTACCGGCATTACTATTATGCTACTGCATCGGTTATGGATTAACCTTGTTTTTAGCCAATAACATTCATGCCTAGCATTAACGATTAATTCGACCAATAACACTAAGGCGCTATAAGCGCCTTAGTGTTATTTATCCATTGAGATTAACGGATTAGAATAGCGGTGTTGATATCTATTAAGGTGTATATTTTGACTTTGATACCAATATATCGGTAACAAATACAGATCTTGATATAACGAATCAAGTCACGCCTATATAGCCGGTACTCTAAATTGCTCGCCGTTAATTTCTAATACGATATCCCTAGGCCTTATTTCAATAATTGTAAGCTTATTCTTAATCATGCCACCTTGCTGCAATTCAACACCATCGACATTGAGCCAGCGATTGTTTGGTTCAGATGAATACACATGAGCATTAATATTAAACTCAGGCACTTGTAACTGAATACTGGCAGGTAAATCACCATATTTGGGGATTTGTTGATTTGAAGGTCGTGGAATCGGATCGAGCTTTTCCTGCGTCACTTGCTGATTAGCAGACTGTTCATATTCAACATCTTTTAGCGCTGTTTCAAAGGCGGCTAACAAGTTATTACGTTCATCAATTGATGGTGCTTTTACCGAAGCAAAATCAACTTCCTGTGCTGCTGCATTCACCTGTAAACGTAATGCTTCAAGTTCAGCTTGACCACGACGATTTGAATTGGCACCTAATATAATCGGCTGAATATTATTGGTCCGATTAGAAGAAGCACTACTGCCTGACACTTCATAAGGTTGATCACGAGTTTGCAAGGATAAATCCACAAAAGCATCACTATTATGCTGTTGCACGTCATCAATAGCAACAATACCTGAATTGGATTGATAACGAGATTCAAATTGCGCATCCACTGAGTTATCAAGATGACTCGACGCAGTAATGTAAGATTGATTGATGTTTTGATTAAAAGGTTGAGCAATCGGCAATGCCACTTTACCGGCTAATCGAACGTCATCATTAGCCTGCGCAACAGCACTCAACTCAACACGTTGCGGGTTCTTGTAACGATTACTCACGACGACTTCTTTCACTGTCGAATTTGAAGGGTATCGCACGTCCACGGAGCTCGCTACTTGTGGCTCCGCAATAAACCCAGCTTGTGACGCAACCGTTTCAACAGTTGATGACGGAGCTTGTAGCAATAAACTCATGCTCCATGCTGCACCCACGCCCAGAGCTATCGATAGCGCAAGCAAGGTTATTTTTCGGGTATTAGCAGATATTTTAGGCTGCGAAGAATAATGGGCTCTAGGAGTTAAAATAACATCAACAACATTTTCTTGTTGTTGCTTTTTGCGGTTAACTGCATCTAATAAAATTGACATTAACTGCGCTCCAAAGAAGCGCTCAAACGTGGGCCTTGCTGGCTCAAATATAAATTAAGCTGTACTAAGGTTTGATTACCCGCAATACCATCGGGTTTTAAACCATGTTGACGTTGAAAATTCATTAATTGTTGTTCTAGCTCACTATCAAATTGCGTCAGTAATCGAGCGCGGCGTTTATTAACTTGCGCTAAGCTATTTTCAAGCCATTGCACTTGCGCCAGACTCGATGACACGCCAATTTCACGTGGCAATATACTGTCTGGTTGCCACAGGATTTCAAAGGTACCGCTAAAGTGACGATCGAACCAATCTTTATTAACCCAGAATTGTTGTTCGCCCAGTTGCAATAAAATTTGCTCCACTTGACGTTCAACAATGACGCCATAGAACACATTCGCTTGTGCATCTTGAAGATACACCACGGCAGGGTAATTAAGCCGCATAATACTATGCCAATTACCTTGCTGTTGGTAACAGGCTAAATCTTGTTGCTGCGCAGCCTGACAGGCAGATAAGCCAATAATGGGTTGCTTACTCCATAAACCAAATAAGCCAGCAAAAGCATTATCAATACTGCTGCTTTGTGCCATGGCTTGACGCAGAATTTGTTGCTGTGCATTAACTACTGGTGTAGAGGTTTGTATTTGTGGAGCCTGAGCAGTAATAGATTGATTAGCAGCACTGGCAATGGCCGCTAACGCTGGCGTATTTATAGACGGTTCAGATTGGTTCGCTGGCAACTCCGTGTGAGCGTTAAGTTTATCGTCAATCGCCGAACGATTAAACAGATAGAATGACAAACCAAATGCCAATACTAGTGCTGTTGCAGCAATGAATGGCCAGCGTTTGTCGTTAGGTGCATCAATATCACCTAACACTTCAACCGCAGCCTGATTTACCATTTTATGATCTATCGGTACTTTAGCTTGGCCATAACCTGCCATTAATGCACGTTCACATAATAAGTTAGTTAAACGTGGAATACCGCCAGAATGCTTGTGCAAAGCAGTTATCGCTTTACGCGTAAATAAGGGTTCATGCCGACCCGCTACTTGTAATCGGTGCAAAACGTATAGGCCAATCTCATCTTTATTGAGTGGCAATAAATGATAACGCGCGGTAATCCGTTGTGCTAACTGGCGTAAATCTTGGCGTTTTAGCAATTGTTGTAACTCTGGCTGACCAATCAAAATAACCTGTAACAGCTTTTTGGTATTGGTTTCTAGATTGGTCAACAAACGAAGCTGCTCTAATACCTCTGAGCGCAAATGCTGTGCCTCATCAATAATTAGTACGGTATTACGACCATTTTTGTGATTAGTTAACAGATACATGCTGATTAAATCAGTTAGCTGCTTTAACGTCGGATTATCACCATACTTAATTTCAAGCTCATCACACAAGGTAGCTAAGAGTTCCAGCTCAGTTAATGATGGATTAAGAATAAATGCCGTGTCGGTGTTGTCGGGTATTTGTTGTAATAAACAACGTGAAACGGTGGTTTTTCCAGTACCGACTTCACCTGTTAACAATACAAACCCACCGGTTTCACCTAACCCGTAAGTTAAGTGTGCTAAGGCCTCGCGATGACGATCGCTTAAGAACATATAATGAGGGTTAGGCGCGATAGAGAATGGATTATCGTTTAATCCATAGAAGGCTTTATACATTCGACCAAAAATCCTTATTTGAAACTGACGGCTCACGTTAATGCTTGTACAACATCTTGTCAAAAGTTAGCCGTAAAAATCTAACTCTGATAAGATTTAAGCAACTTATTATTACACGTTGTGGTACGCCATGAAGATTTATTTAGTCGGCGGGGCGGTGCGCGATACGCTTCTTAAACAAACTGTTGTCGATAAAGATTATGTAGTAGTTGGCAGTAGCATTGAAGAAATGTTAGCTCAAGGCTATCAGCAAGTCGGTAAAGACTTTCCGGTTTTCTTACATCCAAAAACTCAACAAGAATATGCATTGGCTAGAACAGAACGGAAAACCGGTAAGGGTTACCAAGGTTTTAGCTGCGATGCCAATAAAGATGTTAGCCTTGCCGATGACTTACTGCGCCGTGATTTAACCATTAATGCCATTGCACAAGAGAGTGATGGTACCCTCCATGACCCCTACCATGGCATTGATGATATTCACGCCAAAGTACTGCGCCATGTGTCCGATGCCTTTATAGAAGATCCCTTAAGAGTATTGCGCGTGGCTCGTTTTGCAGCCCGATTCCATCACTTAGGTTTTACCATTGCAGCAGAAACCTTACAGTTAATGACTGACATAGCTAATAGTGGCGAACTCGATCACCTCACTCCAGAGCGAGTATGGCAGGAATGTGATAAAGCATTAAGCAGCCAAAGTCCGCAAATCTTTTTTGACGTATTAAAGCAATCCCAAGCATTAGCGGTGCTATTTCCAGAAATTGATGCATTGTTTGGCGTGCCACAACCTGAAAAGTGGCACCCTGAAATAGATACAGGCATTCACACCCTCATGGTTCTCGAGCAAACGAGTCTGTTAAGTGACAATAAAGCGGTACGTTTTGCCGCGCTGGTTCACGACTTAGGCAAAGCATTAACCCCAAAACAAGATTGGCCAAAACATTATGGTCACGGCCAAAAAGGCTTAAGCGCTATCAAAGCGCTGTGCCAAAGAATACGGGTGCCAAATGAATACCGTGATTTAGCTTTACTCGTTAGCGACCAACATCAGAATATCCATAACGCCTTTGAACTTAGGGCAGAAACCATCGTCAAACTATTTGATAAAGGTGATTTTTGGCGCAAACCACAACGCTTAACAGAGTTATTATTATGTTGCCATGGCGACTTAAGAGGACGAACTGGATTTGAAAAAGTACCCTATCCACAAGCTGAATATTTACAACATTGCTATCAGTTAGCGAGCAACGTTGATGTGCAATCTATTATTGCCGCAGGTTACCAGGGATCACAAATTAAGGGCCAACTTCAGCTAAAGCGAACTGAAGTGATTAATAACTATAAAATACAACACATTGAATGTAATTGACTGTATTAGCAATCGCCTAATTAACGTTTTGTTGAAAAAAGCGGAAAAATGCATTTTTTAGCAGTGAATAAGCAATAAATCACTAAAATTTATATAAATTCGGCAATTAATGATGCTTTTAGCCCAGTAGACTTGCAATTTTCATTTATTTCGCTATTTTAAATAAACATTCTTATATTTGCCTATAGCAAATAAAAAAATCTGTGACATAATTACGCCGTTGCAAAGGCACATGCCGTTGCACTATTTAACAACCTATATATTAAGGGATTTACCCATGAACAAGAAAGTACTGATGATTGCTGGTGTTGCGATGACTGCTTTATTAGGTGGTTGTGCTAACACTACTGCTTTAGAAGAAAGCGTAGCAAACCTAGGTAACAAAGTTGATCAACTATCAGCACAAGTTGGTTCTTTAAAGTCTGAGCAAAGCAAGCTATCTGCCGATGTTAAAGGCGCTAAAGCTGCTTCTATGGACGCACAAGCTGAAGCTAAACGTGCTAATGACCGTTTAGACAACATGGCTTCTTCTTACAAAAAGTAAGAACTGTGATTAAAAATTAGCTTATTTAATAGGTTGATTATTAGGGCTTGATTGTTGATACCACTACGTTAAGTAGTACTTCAACATCAAGCCTTAATTATTTCTGCTCTGTTAGAAAGCGGTATCAAGCGGTATCAAGCGGTATCAAGCGGTATCAAGCGGTATCAAGCGGTATCAAGCGGTATCAAGCGGTATCAAGCGGTATCAAGCGGTATCAAGCGGTATCAAGCGGTATCAAGCGGTATCAAGCGGTATCAAGCGGTATCAAGCGGTATCAAGCGGTATCAAGCGGTATCAAGCGGTATCAAGCGGTATCAAGCGGTATCAAGCGGTATCAAGCGGTATCAAGCGGTATCAAGCGGTATCAAGCGGTATCAAGCGGTATCAAGCGGTATCAAGCGGTATCAAGCGGTATCAAGCGGTATCAAGCGGTATCAAGCGGTATCAAGCGGTATCAAGCGGTATCAAGCGGTATCAAGCGGTATCAAGCGGTATCAAGCGGTATCAAGCGAAAAATCTAAACACCTACAGCTTCTCCACACCAGCTTTTTCGCTATTAATCTATACATTGCATTTAATCTTTCTAAACAATCTCACAGAAATATTAGCACCAGCTCTTATAACATCTAGCAGCGAAGCATCCTAGCTCTTAGGCTCTAACACTCTCACCACATTATCGCCCTAATCAACTCTCATCGCTTAACACCGCTCGCAACCAATTTTAGCTTGTATATCATCTAGCCGCGAAGCGTCCTAGCCCTTAGGCTCTAACGCTCTCACCGCATTGTCGTCCTTATCGCTTTCCATCAGCTTTTACATTTTTACAAGCGTTTTTTGAGCGTTATAATCTGCCAATCAAACTCTAACTCACTAATGGCAGTAGATTTTACTTGATGCTTTAGCTGATCATTTGCGCGCCAACCAAATACCGACATATCAAGTAATGTTAATGCTTGCTCACCAGTAACAGATTGGGTGAATACCACTTGTTGCTGGGAATCAATTTCAACATCATTGGTTAAGTTTAACTGCAGCGGCTTTTCCACTAGGTCAGGATAAACTTGTTGTTTAATCTGCCATAGATGTCGAATTCCAGGCTGCAGTAGCACAATACGACCATCGTCTTTTAAAATCCGAATACACTCCTTACCCTTTAGCGGTGAGTCAAGTACCGTCACAATATCGACTGATTGTGATTCAAAAGGTAATTTCTTTAGTGCCAGCAACAATAAATTAGCTGGCGTTTCTGCTTTAGCCGCTGCAAAAATAGCATTTTCAGCATCAGTAATACCCCAATGCTCACATGACACATTGGCTTCAGCTAATGCAGGAACAAGCTGGCGTAAATAATAACCATCAGCACATTGATAATCGATATGCTGCAATTGAGCTTCGCCACGTGGTGCACACAAATCTAACAGCACTGTTTGAAGTTGTTTAATTAGCGGTGCAAACAGACCCGACTCTAATAAGAAATGTCGCCCACGCATTTGTTGACGAGACTCCACTTGCGGCTTAGATTTGGCCTTAGTGTTGCTCAGCAGTGGCCAATAGCCATTAGGATGCTTATCAAAATGATGCTTGTTGTCGCAATAAAATCCCGCAGAAGCTTGATGTTGATTTAGTGGAGCAGAACACACTGGACATAATAGAGATAAAGTCATAATTACACTGATAGTTAATTAAAAAAGGATAAAACAAAACGGGTAGTAATACCTAGTTTGGTAAGACTACCCGCTATGCAAAGAAATATCGCTTAAATACTTACCTTAAAGATAGAGCAATCCAAGCAATACCGCACCAAGGGCAAGACGATATAATACAAACGGTGTCATGCCTATTTTGCTAATAAACTTTAAAAAGAAATGGATACATAAATAGGCGGCAAAAAATGATACCACGATCCCTAAACCAAGGGCTTGGTAATCTATCGGTGCAGGGCTACTGACTAAGTCTTTTGTCACCAATAACGCCGCTCCAAAGCTAACAGGCACAGACATAAGGAATGAAAATCTAGCAGCGGCTTCACGGGTAAGACCTAGCATCAGTGCCGCTGTCATGGTGGCGCCTGAGCGTGAGGTGCCAGGGATTAATGCCATCGCTTGTGCTAAGCCGATAATCAACGCTTTTTTCCAACCCATTTGAAATTCGGTTAACTGTGCTTTTGACATTCTATCGGCTAGCCACAATAGTAAACCAAACACTATCGTAGTGATGGCGATAACGAGGGTATTTCTAAAATGTGTTTCAATAAAGTCTTTGGCGGTAAAGCCGACAATAACCGCAGGTATGGTTGCTAAAATAATCCACCAAGCGAGCTTACTTTCTTGAGTTTGTTGTTTACTGGCTAAGCTGGTAAACCACGCCTTCGCTAGGATAATAATTTCATGGCGGAAATAAATCACTACCGCAAATAAAGAACCGGTATTTACCGCAACGTCAAATGATAAACCTTGATCAGCCCAACCTAAAATTTGTGATGGTAAAATTAAATGTGCCGAGCTAGAAATCGGTAAAAACTCTGTTAGCCCTTGAATTAATGCCAGCAAAATAACTTGAAACGTTTCCATATCTTTCCTTGTAAGAAATTAATTGATTGATGAATAATTAATATTTAACGGGTAATAATTCTGCTGGGAACTCAAATGTAATAGGCCACAATTGCTGGCACTGCTTATCATAAGTTTGCCAAAGCATTTGGTAGGTTTGTAACGTCAGCGGATGACATAAATTAGGGGCTAATTCAGCCAGTGGCCACAACACAAATGCGTTGTACAAGATTTCGCCTCGAGGCACTTGGACGGGAATGTCACAAATAACATCGTCATAGAGCAACAAATCAATATCAAGGCTTCGTGGACTAAACTTTTTCTCGCCTCTAATACGGCCGTTATCTTGTTCAATTTGCTTAAAGGTTGCCACAACCTGTGCAATCGATAAATCGGTATCAGCAGCGACCACCATATTTAAGAAATTAGTGCCTTTAAATCCTACCGATTCACTTTCAAAAACTCTCGATAGCTGTAACTGGCCAAAATGTTGCTGTAAATCAACCAAACCTGCTTTTAGGTGTTGCTCAGGAGAAATATTGGTGCCTAAGCTAATGTAAATACGTGCCATTGACTGACCTAATGCTAAACAATAAAAAGAAATAAGACTTAAAGGCTACCGCGTTCAATCTCAACACCGACCGAAGCAGCATGAGGTATTGCCCCTGGCTTCATCACCACAACTTTAACCCACGGAACATTAAATTCATCTTGCAAACAATGGGCAATCATTTCGGCAACAGTCTCAATCAGTTCAATCGGATTTTCAGTAATTAATGCTGTTAAACGATTTGATACTGTTTCGTAGCACAAAGCATTTTCGTAACTATCACTAGCAGCGGCAAGACGATTATCCCACGCCATATCTAAATCGATAAGTAATGTTTGATGAAGCTTTTTTTCCCATTCATAGATACCAATAATGGTCTCTATCGCTAGCTGGCGTATGAGTACTTTATCCATATAAATCCCTACTTTAATCAACGTTAAACAGTGTCAAAATTGTTCTAAACAAACTTTATTACCGATTATATGCTTATTAATCCACATTTAGCCTTTTTCCTAATGAATTAAAGCAGTAGGATAGGCGCTATTGTGCAATTAACATCAACTAAATGATTAATGTTAACGCTATAGCGACTTCAGTGGATACTGAAAATTATTTGTCTCACAAATGAATGCGCGATAATACCCTAAGAAGAGTAAGGAAACCAATTTGAACACCGTTACCGTCACAATGTTGATGATCATTACCGCCTATCTAGCTGGTTCGATCTCAAGTGCCGTATTGGTATGTAAAATTAGAGGTTTACCCGACCCAAGGAGCAGCGGCTCTGGTAATCCAGGTGCTACGAATGTTTTGCGCATTGGTGGCGTAAGTTCAGCAGCCCTAGTGCTGTTTTTTGATATGCTTAAAGGCGCACTGCCCTCTTACTTTGGCTACCTTATGGGCCTCGATGCCGTATCATTAGGTTTGATCGCTGTCAGCGCCTGCTTAGGGCATATATTCCCAATATTTTTTGGTTTTAAAGGCGGTAAAGGCGTTGCGACAGCCTTTGGTGCTATGGCCCCTATTGGTGGTGATTTAGCGCTATGCTTAATGCTAACGTGGATTGTGCTTGTGTTATTAACCCGCTATTCATCTGTGGCCGCTATGGCAACGGCTACCTTGGCACCTTTGTATACTTGGTGGCTAGACGAACGCTTTATTATTCCAGTTGCGATGTTATCCACTCTTATTTTGATTCGTCACAAAGATAATATTGGGCGTTTACGTATTGGTAAAGAAAGCAAAGTTTCACGAAAAAAAACCATAAAAAAACCTAATACCAAGTCGGATTAGGTTTTCATATTGGCTTAAAATGGCAAAAATAAATTAACCGTATAAACGCTTCGTTAATCCACTGCAGGCAAGGTATCTAAAGGCCATCTAGGCTGACCTTTAACGGCAAGTCCTTCAATATGCCCTGCACGTAATCGCTGCAATCCAGCATAGGCAATCATAGCGCCATTGTCAGTACAGAACTCCCCACGAGGATAATACACTTGGCCGCCTAAACTGGTCATCATCTCAGCTAAAGTCTCTCGTAAGCGTGTATTAGCGCTCACACCGCCTGCTATTACCAAGCGCTTATAGCCAGTTTGTTTTAAAGCACGCTTGCATTTAATCGCTAAAGTGTCGACAACAGCTTCTTCAAACGCGCGCGCAATATTAGCACGAGTTTGATCATCATCAGGCTCTTTAGCAATCGTGTTTGCAGTAAATGTTTTTAGGCCTGAAAAACTAAAATCTAATCCAGGTCTGTCGGTCATTGGGCGAGGAAATTTATAGCCAACAGACAAGCCTTTTTGAGCTAATTTGGCTAAACGTGGCCCACCTGGATAATCTAAACCCATCAGCTTGGCTGTCTTATCAAAAGCTTCGCCAGCAGCATCATCAACAGATTCGCCTAGCACTTGATACCGGCCAATGCCTTCAACTTGCACCAACATTGAATGACCACCAGAGACTAACAAGGCGATAAAAGGAAACTCAGGCGCATTATCTTCTAACATAGGAGCCAACAAATGCCCTTCCATGTGATGCACACCAATGGCGGGCTTATTCCACGCATAGGCTAGCGACCGCCCTACACAAGCCCCAACAAGCAATGCACCAATCAACCCTGGGCCTTTGGTGTATGCCACACCATCGATATCATCTAAACGTGAATCAGCTTGCGATAAGGCCTGTCTAATCAATGGCACAATTTTACGAACATGATCACGAGAGGCCAACTCGGGCACCACACCACCATAATCGGCGTGCAATTTAACTTGGCTATATAGCACATGTGACAATAAGCCTAATTTATCGTCATATACTGCAATCCCAGTCTCGTCACAGGATGTCTCAATACCAATAACCCGCATAATCTCTCGTCTTCATTAAAAATAAGGCATCAATTCTACCCGTCTAAACATAAATATTCCAATGTTTCAGTATTTACCCAAACAGAGATTTTATGAGATAAATTCAATACGGAACGAAAGGTAAAGTAAATCGTTAAAAATGGCATTATGTTAAAGCTGTAATATCAAGCTAGCCATGTGCTTACTAACAAAACACCTTAATGCACCGATAACAGGCCTATAGTTAGTCAATGTTAAACAGAGTAAATAAAGAGCCGCGAGATAACCAATGCGAATCTTGAACTCGCGATAACGATTATTAAATGAAAGTGTGAGCTCTCGCCCAAAGAGAAAATCAATCTGGGGGTTTACAAATGGTCGCCGCTCGGTGTAAAATTCCGCACCATTTTAAATAGCCTTTGGTTTGAGTTAAATCACTAAAATGTTTAGTCGATTTAATCATCCAGCATAACTACACCTAAGGGGTGATGGCGTATGCCAATTATTAAAGTACGTGAAAACGAACCATTCGACGTAGCTCTTCGTCGTTTCAAGCGCTCTTGTGAAAAAGCTGGTATTCTAGCTGACGTGCGTGCTCGTGAATTCTACGAGAAGCCAACTACTGCCCGTAAGCGTGCAAAAGCAGCTGCAGTTAAGCGTCTAGCTAAGAAGCTTTCTCGCGAAAACGCACGTCGCGTACGTTTATATTAATCTCATTATGAACTTAACCGATCAGCTAAAAGACCAAATGAAAGACGCCATGCGTGCTAAAGAAAAAGTACGCTTAGGAACAATTCGTATGGCACTTGCTGCCATCAAACAGATTGAAGTGGATACCCGCGAAACTCTGACCGATGAACAGACAATAGCTGTATTAACCAAAATGGTTAAACAACGCCGTGATTCGATTGCTCAATATGAAGCAGCGAATCGTCCGGAGTTGGCCGCAGTAGAAGCAGAAGAAATTCGAGTTATCGAAAATTTTCTGCCTACGCCGTTAACTGAAGATGAGGTTGCAACGATTATCGATGCAACTATTATTGAAGTTGGTGCTGCATCCATGGCGGATATGGGTAAAGTAATGGGAGCATTAAAATCTAAAGTTCAAGGCCGCGCAGATATGAGTGCCATTGGTACAATGATCCGTGCAAAATTGAAGTAATCAAGTTTTAATGTTGAATAAGCCGTGCACTTGCACGGCTTGTTTGTTTACATCAGTTGATAAAGTAAATTCGAGAACAACAGCAATCAATGGCGATACCTCGTGATTTTATCAATGAGCTAATAGCTCGAATAGACATAGTCGATCTAATTGATCGTAAAGTCACGTTGAAAAAAGCCGGTAAGAATCATTCGGCTTGTTGTCCTTTTCACAGCGAAAAATCACCCTCTTTTACCGTCAGCAGAGACAAACAGTTTTACCACTGCTTTGGTTGCGGTGCACATGGCAATGCTATTGATTTTGTCATGGAATATGATCGCCTAGAATTTGTTGATGCAATTGAAGAACTTGCAAGTCAATTAGGTCTTGATGTACCTCGAGAACAAGGTACAGGCAAAAGACCTGATCAAGGATTAAGTCGAGACTTATACGAACTGATGGAAGAAGCTAACCTCTTCTATCAAAGCCAACTTAGGCAACATGCAGACAAACAAAAAGTCATCGATTATCTTGAGTTCCGCGGATTATCAAATGACGTTGTTGAGCAGTTCGGTATTGGGTTTGCACCCGATGGTTGGGATGGTTTACTGGGTCGTTACAGGCAAAATTTGCCCGCCCAAGATAAATTACTCACAGCAGGCATGCTAATTGCCAATGATAGCGGTAAACGCTATGACAGATTTCGCGACAGATTAATGTTTCCAATACGCGATCGTCGTGGTCGTGTGGTGGGATTTGGTGGAAGAGTTTTGGGTGATGGCACCCCAAAGTACTTGAATTCTCCAGAAACGCCCATATTTCATAAGGGTAATGAACTTTATGGTTTATATGAGCTAAAGCAAACGCATCGAGATCCACAACATGTGTTAATTGTTGAAGGATATATGGATGTCGTCGCACTCGCCCAGTTTGGGGTCGATTATGCGGTTGCATCGTTAGGTACGTCGACGACAGCTGAACAATTTCAGCTTTTAGTGCGTAGTGCAAAACAAGTAGTGTGTTGTTACGACGGTGATCGCGCCGGCCGAGAAGCCGCATGGCGTGCACTGGAAACAGCATTACCCTTGTTAAAACCGGGTGACCAAGTCAAGTTTATGTTTCTACCGCAAGGTGAAGACCCTGACACTATGGTCCGCAAAATTGGCAAAGAAGCATTCGAAGCGTTAATGCAAGAAGCCATGTTACTGCCCGAGTTTTTGTTTGACACATTAAGTGCTAACCACGGTACCGATAAAGGGGCATTAGCCAAGCAAGCAATTGCGCTAATCGAAAAGGTACAAGATACCGTCCTACAGAATTTACTGTTAGAAAATTTAGCCCATAAATTAGGCATGAACAGTAGCGAAGATTTAAAGAGAAAATTAGGTTTTTCGGTAAAAAAGATAAAACCATTAAATGCTAAAGGCTTACAAGGCCGGGGCACGCCATTAAGATTGGCCATTGCGCTCCTGGTCCAAAACCCAAGTTTAGGCTTTGGTTTAGCAAAACAGCCTGCACTAGATCGATTGCAAATGACTGGCATAGAATTGCTCAATCATTTGTTAGATATAACTCGAGAGCAAACGTTAAACAGCGCACAACTACTTGAAATGCATAGAGAGCATGACCAAAAGAGCACTCTCATAAAGCTAGCCCAATGGGACCATCAAGTGGCGGATGAAAACGTATTGCCAGAGTTTAAACAAACCCTGATTTGGTTAAACAACCAATATATTGAACAACGATATCAGGAATTAAGTCTAAAACAGGCTTTAACGAAAGTTGAAAAAATGCAGCTAACAAAGTTGATTTCTATAATGAAAGGCATAGCGAAGTAATACGCAATTATTCTTAAAGAATATGCGTACAAACATTGCCATGGACTAGCTAAGGTTAGTCCACACAGCTATAATTGACGATTTGCGTGCCACTTAGTACAGCTAACTGGCCTATCGTTTTATCAGTTCCCCAAAATTGGATGATATCTATGGATCACACTCCGCAGTCGCAACTCAAACTGTTGCTCGCTAAAGGTAAAGAGCAAGGTTACTTAACCTATGCAGAAGTGAACGACCACTTACCTGCAGACATGGTCGATTCCGATCAGATTGAAGATATTATCCAGATGATAAATGACATGGGTATCCGCGTTTTTGAAGAAGCGCCAGATGCCGATGACATGATGATGTCGGAAGACAACACAGACGAAGATGCTGCAGAAGAAGCAGCGGCAGCTCTCGCAACCGTAGAAAGTGAGTTAGGCCGAACCACAGATCCTGTCCGCATGTATATGCGTGAAATGGGTACGGTAGAACTACTTACTCGCGAAGGCGAAATTGTTATTGCTAAACGTATTGAAGAAGGTATCAACACTGTACAGAGCTCTGTCAGTGAATACCCTCAAGCGATCGCAATGATCTTAGAGCAATTCGATAAGTATGAAGCTGAAGAATTGCGCTTGTCTGATATTATCTCTGGATTTATCAATCCTGACGACGATGACGTCGCACCTACCGCCACCAACGTTGGTTCAGAATTAGCTGATACTAAAAAAGATGACGATGATGACGATGATGACGATGACGATGATGAAGAAGAGGAAGAAGGTAACAAAGGACCTGATCCTGAAGAAGCCAAAGAGAAATTTACTCAACTCAGAGAAGCCTACGAAAAAAGCTTAGGTATTATTGCTGTAAAAGGCCGTGATCATCCTGAAGCCATTGGCTCATTATTTGTTATTGGTGAATTATTCAAAGAATTCCGCTTAGTACCTAAACAGTTTGACCGTTTAGTTAAAAGTATGCGCAACATGATGGACCGCGTTCGAATTCAAGAACGTTTAGTCATCAAGCTTTGTGTTGAACAAGTTAAAATGCCGAAGAAAAACTTTATTAAGGCTTTCACCGGCAACGAAACCAACTTAGATTGGTTTAACAAAGAAAAAGAAAGCTCTAAGCCTTACGCTGAAGGTTTGCGTATGATCACCGATGACGTAACACGTTGTGTGACCAAATTAGCGGCTATCGAAGTAGAAACAGACTTAACCATCGCAGGCATTAAAGACATTAACCGTCGTATGTCTATCGGTGAAGCGAAAGCTCGTCGTGCGAAAAAAGAAATGGTTGAAGCTAACTTACGTTTGGTAATTTCTATTGCTAAAAAATACACCAACCGTGGTTTGCAGTTCTTGGATTTAATTCAAGAAGGTAACATCGGTTTGATGAAAGCAGTAGATAAGTTTGAATACCGTCGTGGTTACAAGTTTTCAACTTATGCAACGTGGTGGATCCGTCAGGCAATCACTCGTTCAATCGCCGACCAAGCACGTACGATCCGTATTCCAGTACACATGATTGAAACTATCAACAAGTTGAACCGTATTTCTCGTCAAATGCTTCAAGAAATGGGCCGTGAGCCGTCTCCAGAAGAATTAGCAGAACGTATGATGATGCCTGAAGATAAGATCCGTAAGGTACTTAAAATCGCTAAAGAGCCAATCTCAATGGAAACTCCAATCGGTGACGATGAAGATTCGCATTTAGGTGATTTTATCGAGGATACTACCCTCGAGCTACCATTAGACTCTGCAACCAGCGAAAGTCTAAAGAACGCTACACACGAAGTCTTAGCCGGTCTAACGGCCCGTGAAGCCAAAGTATTGCGTATGCGTTTTGGTATCGACATGAATACCGACCACACGTTAGAAGAAGTGGGTAAGCAGTTTGATGTAACACGTGAACGTATTCGTCAAATTGAAGCCAAAGCGTTACGTAAATTACGTCACCCTTCTCGCTCTGAAATATTAAAATCGTTCCTTGACGAGTAATTGTTAAAAACGAATGATAAAAAACCTGCTTCTGCAGGTTTTTTTATGTTTCAAATCAGGCATATTGCTTAACAGATAACCAATTAGAACAAGATATTATAATTCAATGCAGATCACGGGTGACAAGCAAGAATAAACTTCGTATAATTCACCCGCTTTCGATAGTGACGACTATCTTAAGTCGGCCCCTTAGCTCAGTTGGTTAGAGCATACGACTCATAATCGTCAGGTCCCCAGTTCGAGTCTGGGAGGGGCCACCAATTTGTTGATGAGGCGCTTGAAGAAATTCAAGCGCCTTTTTCATGTCTGTAGCTTTTTCATATCTGTAGTTTGTCACCTCTCCCTTCGCGCTTATCAATCCATATTAACCAATACACTATTCCAGGAACGTATTAAGATGTTAAACCACTTAACGACAGTTAATATTATCTGCTAATCGATAACCTAAACTTCGATCCCGACAGCAATAGCATATTGATTAAACTTGATAACGGCTTATGTTAAAAGAGTGCCACCGTCCCCTCAGTTGATTAATAGGATTATCGATAAAAACATCAACAGCGAGGTGACCTCTTTATTTTTAAAACCGATTTAATCAGCGCGAATATAAGCGGGATTTTTTTCTAAATAGGCCTGCGCAGCGGTGATAGCGACCACAGCCTTTGAGTTAAATTCACGTTGGTACAAGGTATAAACTACAAATAAACTGGCTAAAATAAACATTCCCGGATGCATAAACCAACATAATGCAGCCATAGAATAATAATACGAACGTAAGCCGTAGTTATATGAGTGCGCTGCCTGGTCTTGCACTACGGCCATTTGCCTTGCATAACCGAGCGCATTTTTATCAGTGCCCGTTTTATCTAATGGTGCAGCGCCAATCATAATATTAACAAAACCATATTGACGCATAGACCAAGTAAATTGGAAAAAAGCTAACACAAAAATCCCGGCTAAAAGAGCCAGTTTAACCTGTACCAAGGCATGATTAGGCGATGAGGTAAAAGGAATAGAACCAATCACGGTTTCCAGCTTTTCTACTTGAGAAAAAAGCGTTAATACACCGGCAAGGATCAGTAATGTTGTTGAAGCAAAGAATGCAATATTACGTTCTAAATTAGCCAGTAACGCCGCTTCGGCTACACGTATTTCTTTTGCTATCACTTGTGACATCCAATGAATACGTTGTTGATGCATCACTCGCGCGATGCAATTAGTGTTTTTTGCTTTACGCCGGGCAAAACCGGTATAACCGACCCAACTAACTAAAAAAACACTTAATGCTAGCGCATCTAACCATGAAATAACCATACTGATTAACCTGCGTAAGAATAAATAATGGATTGATTATGCATCAGTTTTCATCATGCTGAAATCAGTTTGTTACTTAAATAGTCAAATACTTAACACGTTAAAAAGGACTCTGACAAACAAAGTCAATTCGTTGTTCTGTCATAGGGTGAGTAAATGATAAAGCAGTCGCATGTAACATTAATCTATCTGACATCTGCTGCGAATAGTCATTATGGTACAAATCACAGCCTAAAATAGGATGACCCATTTGTTGGCTGTGCAACCGTAACTGGTGAGTTCGGCCTGTAATAGGAGTAAATATTACGCGCGTAGAGAGCCCTTGCGGATCCCGCGTTGTGACTTGGTATTGGCTATGAGCAGGTTTACCGTTGTCATGGCAAATTTTCATTAGCGGAAAATGTTCACTGTCTTTAGCTATTGGCAATTCAATGTCGCCGCTATCGTTGAGTACATCACCATGAAGCACAGCGGTATAATTTTTACTAACAGTGCGCAGCTGAAACTGCTTAGTTAATAATCCATTAATCGCTTTGTTTAACGCCACCAGCATAAGACCAGAGGTACCAAAGTCGAGTCGATGCACTAAGGTTGCAGTTGGATAATCTTGTACTAACCGATAGTGTACTGAGTCCTTGTTTAATGGGTTCTTCCCCGAGAGACTCAATATCCCTGTTGGCTTATTGATTAATAATAGGTGCTCGTCTTGGTATAAAACCTCAATAATCCCATTACAGGGTGGAGCAATAAATTCAGTCATTATGCCTTAGTCGTAATATCTTGGTTATATGGCTTGGTTGCAATGTCTTGGTTGTATGCCTTGAGAGGAATAATGTGTTCATCGCAATAGTCAAATAACATCTCCATAGGAGCTATTTTAACCGAGATAATAATAGAAAAGGTGGCGTAGAAGCCACCTTTGATATTGTTGGTATCCTGCTAAAACAGGTTACGTTCTTAGTTTACCCAACTGCTGATGTTGCTCATGTACTAATTTGGCTAAGCTATCACTGCTTTGTTGGGCACTGTCAGCAAGCTGTGACAACTCTGATGCAGAGTCTGAAATACCTGTAATATTACGATTAACCTCTTCGGTTACCGCGCTCTGCTCTTCTGCAGCAGTGGCAATATGGGTAACCTGACCCGATACCTCGTTAATTTGTTCCACTATGGCATTAAGCGACTGTAACGCAAGCTGAGTTTGTTCAACGGCTTTTTGTGCCCCCTGAGCGCCTTTATCAATAATGCTCGAGGCATTTTTAACTTCTTTTTGTAACGACTCAATTAAGGTACTAATTTCATTAGTCGACTTTTGCGTTCTAGAGGCTAACGTTCTTACTTCATCAGCAACAACCGCAAAACCTCGACCTTGCTCTCCGGCTCTGGCAGCCTCAATAGCGGCGTTGAGCGCTAATAGATTAGTCTGCTCTGCAATCGCACTTATTACTTCTAAAATACGGCTAATATTGGCGCTGCTTTGCGACACCATACCCACAGCTTGTTGCGCTTTTTCAGAATCTGTCGATACACCCTCGACAAATACCATCGCTTGAGTTAATCGAGATTGACCATCTTTGACATTGACGGTCATGGACTCCGTTTCCATTGCGGTTTGCTCAGAAGCTTTAGCCACTTCAAGCGCGGTAGCACTCATTTGATTAACAGCCGTAACCACACTTTCGATTTCGCCATATTGACGATTAACGCTTTCACGAGTGAGCTTAGCAATATCGGCCGATTTTATACTTTCTTGCTGTGAACGATCAGCAAGAATTTTAAGCTCAGAAATAAGATGACGCAGTTTTGCAATAAAAGCATTAATGCCGCTACCTAATGCAATCAACTCCGCATGCGCATCCACTTCTATCGCTTGAGTTAAGTCACCTTCCGCGCTGGCAAGATTTTCAACCCGAGCTTGGATCATACTAAGCGGCGCAATGATGCTGCGAATAACCAAGCTAATAATAATAACGGCGATAACCGTAACGGCTATGCCAATCATCAATAACAAGCCACCTAATGACATTTCCATTTCGGTCATTGAATCGTTCATGTTATTAACGGCCATAAAGGCTTGGCTTTTGGGCACTTCAATAATTAATGACCACGTTGCATTGGCAATAGGGATAGCAATAGGATAGCCAACTGCAATGCTGTCTGGCTCATTAACAAAACCAGACGTGTTATTTAATGCTAATAACTTTTTGGCCAATTCAGGCTTAACCGACTCACTCAGTGGCCGAGCGAATTTAGTATAATGGCTCGCTGCCACCACAAAGCCTTTTTGGCTAACCAGGGTGACTTTGGCTTGCCCTTGGTACAAACTTTTAGACAGTTGCATAATCATGGTTTGGAAAATCGGTAAGTTAATATCGACACCAACGATACCTTTAAATTGATTATCCACGACGACCGCTGCAGTTAACGATGTCATCAATACTTTATTGCCCGGTGTGATTTCGTATAAATACGGCTCCATTAAACAAGGCTTTTTACTGTCTTTAGCACACAAATACCATTCGGCTTCGCGTACGCCAAATTCATTTAGCGTACTGATATATTTATCTTCTGCATTTGCCACAGATTGCTGTTGTACCAATCCATCCGATCCGCGAGTGTTATAAACCTCTAAGGTGCCTGCATTGACCACACTATGACTACTACCGTCTAAATAACTGTCATCGAGATAGTCATAACCGTTAGGCTCAAAGTGAACATACATGGATGATATCTGTTCATTTTTTTGCAATACTGCGGCTAAAGACGACTCTACACGTTCGCGACTTAAAGGATCTTTTTGAGCAGTTTGCTCTAACAAGCCAGCAAATGAATATGGAATACGATACGCCTCGTTAATAAAGCCTGCAATACGCTCACCATACTCACCCGCTCGGGCAGATAACTTATCGTTGATCTCTTGCTGTAATGCCACTTCAACTTCTGCCGCTAAGCTATTATTTTTATCTTTTAGAACTACCCATAAACTGGATGACAGCACTACTACAGTGGCAATAAACAATGCCGAGGTGATCCACAACAACTTTACTTTAATGGACAATGCCTTCATTCAATTTAGCTCCCGCTTTTGTATTCGTTTTTCCGATAATATGAAGTGTAGTCAGCTTTTGAGAATGTATAGCTAAATCTTATAAAAAATCCCACTAAAAGCGGGATTTTATTGAATATTATGTCAAAACCAATTTAACATACTTCACTAATTAAACACCGCTTGAAATGTGCCATCCATAATCGCCAGACCTGTATCAATTTGCGCATCAGGAGCGGTTAATGGCACCAAAACGCGGATAACGTTACCATAGGTACCACAAGACAATAAAATCAAGCCACGATTACGCGCTTCAGCTAAAATTTTACCGCTATACTGTGGTGCAGGTTCTCCGTCTTCCATCAGCTCAATAGCAATCATTGCACCCAATCCACGTACATCAGCAATTTGTGGATACTTAGCCTGCATATCGGTTAATGCCGACTTAAGTCTATTACCCACGTCATTAGCACGGGCCAGTAGTTGCTCTTCTTCAAACACTTCAATAACGGCTAATGCCGCGGCACAAGCAATAGGGCTACCACCATAAGTACCGCCTAAGCCACCGGCAGTAACGGCATCCATCACCTCGGCTTTACCAGTAATACCTGACAGTGGAAAACCACCCGCGATAGATTTAGCAAACGTAGTAATATCAGCTGCTACGCCCATTTGCTCCATGGCAAAAAATGTTCCCGTACGACCGGCGCCGGTTTGCACTTCATCAGCAATCAATACAATGCCATGGTCATCACACAGTTCACGCAAGCGCTTCATAAATGATGGTGTCACAGCATAAAAACCGCCTTCGCCTTGCACCGGTTCTAAAATGATCGCGGCGATGTCGGCAGGCTCGGCATCATTTTTAAAGATACGCTCAATCGATGCCATAGCATCATCTTCAGACACGCCATGCATTTCACATGGAAATTCTGCCCTAAACACATTAGCCGACATTAAGCCCATACCTTTACTGTACGGTGCCACTTTACCGGTTAATGCCAACGCAGCAATGGTGCGACCATGGTAACCCGAAGTAAACGCGATAACGCCTGCTCGTTTGGTATAAGCACGGGCGACTTTAACTGCGTTTTCGACCGCTTCAGAACCACTGGTAAATAAAGCGGTTTTTTTAGCAAAATTACCCGGTACCAAATGATTGAGTTTCTCGCACACTTCAATGTAACTTTCGTAGCCAATGACCATAAAACAAGTATGTGAGAATGCCTCTAACTGCGCTGCCACAGCTGCTTTTACTTTAGGATGCAAGTGACCAGTATTCAGTACCGCAATACCACCTGCAAAATCGATATATTCACGCCCCTCAACATCCCATACTGTGGCGTTTTCAGCACGATCAGTAAATATGGGATGAATTTGCCCTACACCTTGTGCCACAGCCGCTTGGCGACGAGCCATTAGTCCATCATTTGTTTTAGTCATAGCCCGCTCTCTTAAACTGACATGCAGATATATTTCATTTCAAGGTATTCTTCAATACCAAATTTAGATCCTTCACGGCCCAATCCAGACGATTTAATGCCACCAAAAGGCGCCACTTCTGTCGAGATCAATCCAGTGTTTACACCAACCATGCCATATTCAAGCGCTTCAGCAACCTTGTATACAAGCGAAATATCGCGACCGTAAAAATAGGCTGCTAAGCCAAACTCAGTGTCGTTAGCTTGTTTAATCACATCATCAACATCATCAAATTTAAACAGCGGCGCTAAAGGACCAAAGGTTTCTTCGGTTGCCACTAACATTTCACGGGTTACGCCAGTTAATATGGTGGGTTCAAAGAAGTAACCACCTAACGCATGGGGTTTGCCACCTGCAATAATCTGCGCACCTTTTGATACTGCATCATCTAAATGACGCTGTACTTTTGTAACGGCATCAGCATTGATTAACGGCCCTGTGGTCACGCCAGCTTCAGTGCCTAAACCCACTTTAAGCTGAGTTACTGCTACAGCAAGACGTTTAGCAAACTCATCGTAAACACCAGATTGCACGTAAATACGGTTAGCACAGACACAGGTTTGGCCTGCATTACGATATTTGGCAATCATTGCGCCTTCAACTGCGGCATCAATGTCGGCATCATTAAACACGATAAACGGCGCATTACCCCCCAGTTCAAGTGATAGTTTTTTAAGCGTTGGAGCACATTGTTCCATCAGCTTAATGCCTACTGGCGTTGAGCCGGTAAACGATAACTTACGTACTATTGGGCTTTCGCACATGGCTTTACCAATGGCGATTGAGTCACCGGTCACCACGCTAAAGACACCTGCAGGAATACCAGCGCGCTCAGCTAACTCGGCTAATGCTAATGCGGTAAACGGTGTTTGCGGCGCAGGCTTTACCACCATAGTACAACCGGCTGCTAACGCTGGCGCTGCTTTACGAGTAATCATCGCCGCAGGAAAATTCCACGGCGTAATGGCTGCTGTAACCCCTACAGGTTGCTTTATCACCGTAATACGCTTATCCGCTTGATGGCCCGGAATAGTATCGCCATAAATGCGCTTAGCTTCTTCAGCAAACCATTCAATAAAAGAGGCGGCATAACCCACTTCACCTTTAGCTTCAGCAAGAGGTTTGCCTTGTTCGGTAGTCATCAATAACGCTAAATCATCGCTATGTTGCAGCATTAACTCAAACCAACGTCGCAATTTTTGGCCGCGATCTTTGGCCGTTAATGCACGCCATGCTGGTAGTGCCGCATTAGCAGCATCGATGGCCGCAAGCGTTTCAGCGCTGCCCATTACGGGAACATGACCGATAACATCATGGGTAGCAGGGTTAGCTATTGCGATAGTGTTACCATTATCGGCATTGCGCCATTGGCCATTTATGTAGCACTGTTGACGTAATAAACTTGGATCGTTCAATTGCACAATATTCTCCTAAATTGACTCTTTGTACTCAACCGACTCACACTCTTATTTATCTGCACTCAAAGGAGGTTAAATACCAAACTTATCTCTAAGGGTGTAATACCAAGCACCTATGGCACTAAACGGCACACGCATAGCATGTCCACCAGGGAATGGATAATGAGGTAATGCAGCAAAAGCATCAAAACGTGTAGCTTGGCCATTAAGCATTTCGGCAATTAACTTACCGGCTAAATGAGTGTAGGTAACTCCATGGCCACTACAGCCTTGCGAGTAATAAATATTGTTACCAATACGGCCCACTTGTGGCAAGCGCGACAAGGTCATTAAGAAGTTACCCGTCCAAGCGTAATCAACTTTAATCCCTTTTAATTGCGGGAAGGTTTTTAATAGTTTAGGCATAATCAAAGCTTCAACGTTAGCTGGATCGCGTGCGCCGTAAACCACACCGCCGCCAAAAACAAGGCGCTTATCGCCCGTTAGACGGTAATAGTCTAATAGATAGTTACAGTCTTCAACGCAATAATCTTGTGGCAATAAACTCGCCGCCATTTCATCTGATAATGGTTCAGTGGTGATCACTTGAGTACCACAAGGCATTGATTTAGCTTGTAGCTCTGGTAGTAACTTACCTAAGTAAGCATTACCTGCAACCACTACATATTTACACTTAACTTGGCCTTGTGCTGTGTGCACTACCGGTGATACGCCATCGTCGACTTTAATGACTGCAGAGTCTTCAAAAATCAGACCACCAAGAGATTCAATCGCACGAGCCTCACCTAATGCAAGGTTGAGCGGATGAATATGACCACCGCTTTTGTCCAGTAAGCCACCGACGTATAAATCAGTATTTACGACTTTGCGAATACCATCCTGGTCAAGTAACTCTAACTGGTTATTATGGCCATGAGCTTCCCATAATTTTTTCTGCGACTGTAAATGGCCCATTTGTTTTGCGTTCATGGCGGCAAAAACACCACCATTTTTTAAGTCACAATCAATATTATATTTGGCAATACGCTCACGAATAATTTGACCACCTTCAAACGCCATTTGACCAAATAACTTAGCCTGCTCTTTGCCAACAACACCTTCAATAGAATCAATATCACGACTAAAAGAATTGACAATTTGACCGCCGTTTCTACCGGAGGCTCCCCAGCCAATTCTTGCCGCTTCAAGCACCACAACTTTCATGCCGCTTTCTAATAAATGTAACGCAGAAGACAGCCCGGTATAACCCGCGCCAATGATACAAACATCTGTTTCAATTGTAGATTCTAAGCGAGGGCGTTCAACTTTATCATTGGCCGATGCAGCATAATATGAACTAGCATGAGGTGTGGCGGACATAGCACTTCCTTTATATGTTCAAAACGTAATACAACTGATTCATCCTACACTTAAGCAAATTCAAAAACTAGCATTTATCATGTAATTTTTGACACTTTGTAGAATATATTAAACACCCATAAAATCTGGATATAGTAAAAAATCATCTAAAAATAAAAAGCCACACTGATATCAGCATGGCTTTCATAAGGTCTTTATTCAGACTTTTTTATTCCATCGCAGCTTTAGCTTTTTTCTCTGCTCGGCGGGCTAAATACCAAGACAAGAAGGCCACTAAAGATACCGCTAAAATAATAATTGTCGCGAGTGCGTTAATCTTAGGTGAAACACCTAAACGCACTGACGAAAACACTACCATAGGCAAGGTTGTAGAACCTGGACCAGAAGTAAAGCTGGCAATAACTAAGTCATCTAATGACAAGCTAAATGATAATAACCAACCAGCGATGAGTGATGGAGCAATCATAGGAACTGTAATTAAAAAGAAGGTTTTTAATCGTGTTGCACCCAAATCCATCGCCGCTTCTTCTATCGACAAATCCACTTCGCGCAGCCTTGACGACACTACCACCGCGACATAAGCCGCACAGAAAGTAGAATGGGCAATCCACACGGTAAACATGCCACGTTCAGTTGGCCAACCAAAGGTTTCCGACATTTGTACAAATAATAGTAACAACGACAAACCGGTGATCACTTCAGGCATAACCAATGGCGCAGTGATCATATTAGACAGGGTTAACTTAGCCCATGAACGTCTAAAACGGGTCATCACAAAAGCTGCCATGGTGCCAATAATCACTGCCATGGTAGAACTGTAAAAGGCAATACGTAAACTGGTCCACACGGCATTGAGTATTTGCTGATCTTGAAATAGTTCACCATACCATTTAGGCGAAAAACCACCCCACACGGTAACCAGTTTTGAGTCATTAAATGAGTAGATCACCAAAATAAGCATTGGCGCATATAGAAAGATTAATCCCACCCACAACATCACTTTAGAGAAACTTAAGTTCTTCATACCTCGCTCTCCATGCTGCGTGACTGATAACGGTGGAATAAAGTGATTGGAATAATCAGTAATGCCAACATCACAATCGCTAGCGATGAGGCCACAGGCCAATCGCGGTTATTAAAGAACTCTTGCCACAACACTTTACCAATCATTAATGAGTCTGGACCACCAAGTAATTCAGGAATAACAAACTCACCCACGGCAGGAATAAAGACCAACATTGAGCCAGCTATAACACCGCCCATTGATAGTGGTAGAGTAATTTTCCAGAAAGTATTAATACTGCTAGAGCCTAAATCTGATGCGGCTTCAATTAAGCTTAAATCTAATTTAACTAAGGTGGCGTACAGCGGCAAAATCATAAACGGCAAATAGGCATAAATAATCCCTATATATACCGCAAAATTAGTATTGAGCATTTGTATGGGTTCAGAAATCACCCCTAACCAGGTTAAGGCATTATTAATTAGACCGTTGTTGCTTAAAATACCCATCCAGGCATAAACACGGATTAAGAATGAAGTCCATGATGGCAACATCACTAATAGCAGCAATACTGCCTGCATTCTTGCTGGCGCACGGGCAATAGCGTAAGCCATTGGAAAACCCAGTATCAAGCAACCTAAAGTGGCCACAAAGGCCATCTTTAATGAGGTAAGGTATGCCATGTAATACATCGAGTCTTGCAGTAACAATAAATAGTTACCCAAATTAACGAATATATTAAGTGCCTCATCAACATAGTTAAACGTTGGCTCGTAAGGTGGAATCGCAATGGCCGCAGTAGAAAAGCTTAGCTTTAATACAATGGCGAAGGGTAAGGCAAAAAACATTAACAACCATAGGTACGGTATACCCATGGTGAGATGTCGACCTTTGAATAACTTCAGTGGATTTTTCATGAGTTTAATACAACCCCGCTGGTGTCTTCCCAACTGATGTACACCTCGTCTTCCCAAGTAGGATGATCGGCGCGGCGTTCACGGTTAATCATTGAGCATTGTACAATTTGGTTGTTTTTTAACTTGATGTAATACACCGACAAGCCACCAAGATAGGCAATGTCGTGCACAACGCCATGTGCCCAGTTATATTCACTTTCTGGTTTTTGGCGAGTAATAATGGTTTTTTCTGGACGTAGGGCCAAAAAGACATTTTTATTCTCAAGGCTGGTTGAAATACCATGGCCGATATAAAACTCACGGTCCAGAGTAGTTGACTTAATAATTGCGTGGTCAACTTCATCTTCAATAATTGCGCCTTCAAATAAATTAACCGTACCAATAAATTCTGCCACCATACGGCTGGCTGGAGACTCGTAAATGTCCATTGGACTACCCGTTTGCGCGATCCAACCTTCATGCATAATTGAGATACGGCCCGCCATAGTCATGGCTTCTTCTTGGTCGTGAGTTACCATCACGCACGTTACGCCTACGGCTTCTAAAATATCAACCACTTCTAACTGCATTTGTGTCCGCAGTTTTTTATCTAATGCGCCCATTGGCTCATCAAGTAATAATAATTTAGGCCGTTTTGCTAACGAACGAGCTAATGCCACACGCTGGCGCTGACCACCGGATAACTGATGCGGTTTACGTTTACCGTATTTTTCCATGTGCACCAGTTTGAGCATTTCTTTAACGCGCACAGCAATATCAGCCTTCGGCATTTTATCTTGCTTCAACCCAAAAGCGATATTTTGTTCAACGGTCATGTGCGGAAATAAAGCATACGATTGGAACATCATATTAATAGGGCGTTCGTACGGCGGCATATCAGTAATGTCGACACCATCTAAGAAAATACGGCCTTCAGTCGGTTTTTCAAAACCCGCTAAGATGCGCAATAAAGTTGATTTTCCAGAACCAGAACCACCCAGCAACGCAAATATTTCGCCACGATTAATGGTTAACGATACATCATCTACCGCGCGCACATCATCGAATAACTTGCTGACACGCTCAATTTTGAGCAGCACTTCATCTTGCGTCTTTGTGATTGGTTTATTGGTGACGCCCGAGGTGTTTACCATAATACTGCTCCGCCTTTTTGGGGTATGCGTGCCCAACAGAACAGCCTGTTTTAGAGCACACGTAACAATCTGTTAAAGTGGCTAAATTAGCCAATAAGTACATCAATATTGCTGTAAAAACAGGGCGAAAAATCTCGCCCTGGTACTAGGGCCTGTTGATCTTTGCTGGTTGAATTTTGTTCGAGTTAAAAACGTTTTAATCGAGGCGAATGGATTGATGCCTAGTCATCTAAGCAAAATGCATTCAACAAAGAGTAAAACGTTTTTAGCCGAACCCTTCGGGCAGCGTTTGTTGGCCATTTTTACTGTGTTATCGACTTTTTATGTAGAATAACTACACCTCAAAGTCTCTGCCTTGTACAAATGGCCAACAATTCGCTGCAAAAATAACCTTGAAAGATCAACAGGCCCTAGTGATTCAAATTATTGACCTGATTTCACTTTGGTCCAAGCACGTGTTACAACGCGTTGGATTTTTAATGGGCGAATATCGCCGATATACAACTTATCAATAACCGATTGTGGCGGATAAATCGCTGGATCGTTACGGATAGCTTCGTCAACTAAGGGTTGTGCTGGTACGTTAGCATTAGCATATGCAACATAGTTACTGATTGGTGCAATCACTTCTGGGCGGAGTAAGTAGTTAATCAGTTTATGGGCGTTATCTACGTTAGTGGCATCTTGTGGAATGGCTAACATATCAAACCATAAGTTGGCGCCTTCTTTTGGAATAGAGTAGCCAATCTTATTACCGTTACCGGCTTCATTAGCACGCGCAGCAGCCTGGAATACGTCACCAGAGAAACCAAACGCAACACAAATATCGCCATTCGCTAAATCAGAAATGTAACGCGATGAATGAAAATAAGTCACGTAAGGACGTACTTTTTCCAGAACTTCAGCCGCTTTTTTATAATCAGCAGCATTTTTACTGTTAGGATCTAAGCCTAAGTAAATCAACGCTTGAGGTAGCATGTCATCGGCTGAATCAAGCATCGCAAAACCACACGAGCCAATTTTTTCAGCATACTTAGGATTAAAGATAAGCTCTAAAGAATCAAATGGCGCATCTTCACCTAATACAGCTTTGACCTTATCGATATTATATCCAATACCGTTAGTGCCCCATAAATACGGAACAGCGTGCTCATTGCCCGGATCAGCTTTTTGCAATTGCTTCATTAAATCAGGCTTTAAGTTGGCATAGTTAGTCAACTTAGTACGATCAAGCTTTTGAAAAGCACCAGCTTTAACTTGCTTAGCTAAAAAGTGATTAGACGGCACAACAATGTCGTAACCGCTGTGGCCAGAAAGCAATTTAGCTTCAAGTACTTCATTACTGTCAAACACGTCGTAAATAACATGAATACCGGTTTCTTTCTCAAAATTGGCTAAGGTATCTTCGGCAATATAATCCGACCAGTTGTACATTTTAACCACTTCCTGAGCCTGAATAGCGGTGCTTGAAAACACACCCGCAGTAATTAAGGCCAATGTGGATAGTTTATTTGATAGCTTCATACTTTCTCCCTGTTGGATAATGGTCAGAATGGTACTGACATTCGTTTTTTTCGCTAGTAATACCAGCGTGTAAAATCTTCTCTCTACTGAAAGAAATTATCCAATGCTACAACTTAACTATGCATCGGTATGGTTAACGCGACATTACTGACTTCCTTGTGCGTGAATTTTACCAATCATATTTTCAATTACTCAATCGTTAAAAATACAATTAATTAAAAATCACAACATGACAATAATTATTCAAGCACTGAACGTCATGCCATTGTTTTTACGTGTTGATAAGTATCATTTAACGCTTGGGTCGCTTTAGTGACTAACTCGTCAATCTCAGCATGACTAATCGTTAATGGCGGCGAAATTATCATAGTGTCACCGACAGAACGCATCACTAAACCATGGGTAATACATGCATCGCGGCAATAGGTGCCCACACCAACGCTGGCATCAAACCGTTGGCGTAATGATTTGTCTTTAACTAACTCTATGGCAGCGACCAAACCAATACCGCGCACTTCACCCACTAACGGATGCTCCGCTAGTTGTTGTAAGCGCGACTGTAGGTAAGGCGAAGTATCGTTGGCGACACGTTCAACTAACTTTTCTTGCTCAATAATACGAATGTTTTCTAATGCAGCAGCAGCGGCAACCGGATGGCCTGAATAGGTGAAACCATGAGTAAATTCACCACCATCTTGTTTTATCACATCAGCTACTTTGTCTGACACAATCACTCCGCCCATTGGCATATAACCTGAAGTCATGCCTTTCGCGATAGAAATAAGATCTGGTTGTAAATCAAAATACTCTGACGCAAACCATTTACCCGTACGGCCAAAGCCACTGATCACTTCGTCAAGAATAAATAAAATATCGTATTTGGCTAATATGCGCTTAATTTCCGGCCAATACGTTACAGGCGGAATAATCACCCCACCTGCACCTTGAAAAGGCTCAGCAATAAAAGCCGCGACATTGTCTTCGCCTAGTTCAATAATTTTTGCTTCTAATGCCTGCGCAGTCTGTAAACCAAACGCTTCGACTGACAAATCTTTTCCTTCGATATACCAATAAGGTTGCGCTATATGCACCACACCAGGGATCGGTAAATCGCCTTGTTCATGCATGCCCGACATACCACCTAAACTGGCACCCGCAACAGTTGAACCATGGTAAGCATTCACTCGGCTGATGATGGTCTTCTTGCTTGGTTTGCCCTTTAAATCCCAGTAACGTCGCACCATACGTAAGTTAGTGTCATTTGACTCAGAACCTGAACCAGTAAAAAACACGTTATTCATGTGAGCAGGCGCAAGAGAAGCAATTTTTTGCGCTAATTCAATCGCTGGAGGATGAGAACATTGAAAAAAACTATTATAAAAAGGCAGTGTTTGCATTTGCTGACTAACGGCATCAACAATTGACTGCCGACCATAACCTACATTGACACACCATAGACCCGCCATGGCATCGAGCAGTTTATTACCCATTACATCCCACAAATACACGCCATCAGCCCGCTCAATTACCCGGGTGCCTTTTTCAGCGAGGCCCTTTGAATCGGTGAACGGGTGAATAAAATGCTGTTTATCCGCAGTTTGTAGACGCTCAAGCTTGTGTTGCGGAGTCAGCGCATCTAACGATAATGGGTTTGTCATACTGTATCCTTTCAAGCAGGTAGCACATCTATTTGAATCTGCTACCTGCTGTTATTCACACACATCAATAATGTGAGCCAACATGCCCGCACACTATTACACTGTTAGTAATAAGAACTCACGTTCCCAAGAACTTACAACGCGTCTAAAGTTCTCAAGTTCCGCTTGTTTTACCGCCACAAAACCTGTGGTAAATGATTGGCCTAAGTACTCAATACAGGCATCACTGCTTTGCATTGCGACTAACGCTTCTTCTAATGTCAAAGGTAGGCAGTTTTCGTTATTAGTACGACTATCGTTCGACTTACCAGTAACCGGTGTTGAAGGCTTTAAGTTATCAACCATACCGATATAACCACATAATAAACTGGCCGCAATCGCCAAATAACAGTTAGCATCAGCGCCTGGAATACGGTTTTCAATACGACGATTTTGTGGTGATGACTCAGGAATACGCAGACCACAAGTGCGGTTTTCAACGCCCCATTCTAAGTTTACTGGTGCAGATGTACCGGGTAAAAAGCGACGGAATGAGTTAGCACTTGGCGCCATTAACGGTAACAACTCAGGAATGTACTGTTGTAAGCCAGCAATATAGCTGAGGAATAATTTACTTTGAGTACCATCTTCGGTAGTAAAAATATTTTTACCAGTTTTAATATCAAGCACACTTTGGTGAATATGCATGGCACTGCCAGGCTCGTCGGTAACAGGCTTAGCCATAAAGGTGGCACAAACATCATGCTTTAACGCGGCTTCTTTCAATGTGCGTTTAAAAATAAACACCTGATCGGCTAACGACAATGCATTACCGTGGCTGAAGTTGATCTCCATTTGCGCAGGACCGTCTTCGTGGATCAAGGTATCAATATCTAACCCTTGGATTTCACACCAGTCATACATGTCTTCAAATAATGGATCATATTCGTTAGCAGCATCGATTGAGAAAGACTGACGTCCAGCTTCTGGGCGACCAGAACGACCAATAGGTGGCTTAAGCGGTAAATCATGATCGTCAGAACGTTTGGTAAGATAAAATTCCATTTCTGGCGCAATAACCGGTTCCCAACCTTTATCTTCATAAAGCTTGAGCACTTTTTTCAATACGTTACGCGGTGATAATTCAATTGGATTACCCATGCGATCATAACAATCGTGAATTACCTGAGCCGTAGCCTCAACAGTCCATGGCAGCATAAATACAGCATTTTCGTCTGGTACACAGACAAAATCGATATCAGCATCATCAAGAAGTTGATAATAAATTTCTTCATTAATGAAATCACCAGTAACCGTTTGCAACAACACGCTCTCAGGTAAACGCATGCCTTTTTCTGACACAAACTTATCAACTGGGGCAATTTTGCCACGCGCGATGCCAGTCATATCACTAATGACACATTCTACTTCGGTAATTTTTTTATCTTTTAAAAAAGCGATTAACTTATCCATTTTTATCTCTCTTGTGTTGCCGCATGTTGTCTACAGGCTTGTCCGAATGACTCGAAAATTGCAGTATAGAATGCATTTTCGGTTACTTTCCATTCTGGATGCCACTGGACACCTAATGCAAAATTTTTCGCATTTTTCACTGAAAATGCTTCGATTAATCCATCTGGAGCGAATGCTTCTGGCTGTAACCCCTCACCAAGACGTTCAACGCCTTGAGTATGGACAGAGTTTACCTCTGCGGTGTCACAGCCCCATGCATCGTGAAGAAGCCCACCTGCAACAAGATTAACCTTGTGCGAAATACCATACTGTTTATCTAAAGGGGCTTTCTTATCTTCACGATGTTCAATATATGTGCCAACTTCATGTAATTTTTGATACAAACTGCCACCGAACACCACGTTCATTTCTTGAAAACCACGACAAATACCTAATACCGGGATCCCAGCATCGATGGCAGCTTTTATCAGCGGTAAAGTAGTTGCATCGCGCTTAGGATCATGACTTGTGCCTTCATCACTAGGAAGACCTTGGTAATGATGAGGTTCAACATTCGATGGTGAACCTGTAAAAAGGATACCGTCGAGACGAGCAAGAATAGCTTCAATGGGTAAGTCGATGCCCAGTGATGGGATAACCAACGGGAATCCTTTTGCGCCATTGACCACACTCAATAAATATTTTTCACCCACGATGTTAAATGGATGAAGACCAATTTGCTGATTGCACGCTACTACCCCGATGAGGGGAAGACCTGACAGAGACATATCTCACCTTTAGCAAAGAATGTGATGAACTTATTGTTTTACGTGTTCATTTTTTCACACACTACACGGAATTTTTTAGCTAGGCAAGAGGATAACTGAGGATAAAAACAACTTTTAATAAAAATAAATTAAAACACTTTAAAAACAAATATATAACTTTAAAACAACCGTAAAGCCGAAAAAAAACATTTGCGTAACCTTGGTGAGATTTCACTATATAATGCGCTAAAATGGGGAGGCGGTTGCACAATAAAAGGGAATTTGTTGCTTAATATTCTTTACACAAGACAATAATCACATGTTAAAAACATAATCAAAAACAGCTAAAAATGAACATGTAATTAGCTTTTAGACAGCTGAGAATAGCAAGGCTTATGGTTGACCTTGCACTATTCCTCAGAACAATAATACTGGATATAAGCAGAAACAATTAACAGATAAGCCATTAAAAATCAGCTGGCGTTGTTGCACTCGTTAACTTACAAGGTTCTTCGAATGGATTACGAAATCGATGAGGCTGTTCACTGTTAAAATAATAGCTGTCGCCTTTTTCTAGAATAAACACTTCTGCTCCAACAGTAAGCTCAAGCTTACCTTCTATAATAATACCGCCCTCTTCGCCCTTATGTTGCAACATTTCAGCACCAGTATCAGCATTGACAGGATACGTTTCACTCATCACCGACATCGCGCGGTTTGGGTAGTCACGGCCAATCAGTTTATAAACAAGCTCACCGGTACCAATATCCAGTAACTCATTGCCACGATAAACCACTTTTTGATCACCGATAGAACCATCATCAATTGAGAAAAAATCCACTAATGACATAGGGATCCCTGCCAAGACTTTTTTAAGTGAACTCACAGACGGGCTAACACTGTTTTTCTCAATCATTGAAATTGTACTGTTGGTAACCCCTGCACGCTTGGCTAACTCGCGTTGAGATAAGCCTTTCAATTTGCGAACAGCTTTTAGGTTTGCACCAATATCCAAATTTGTTCCCCTATTAAATGTTGACTAACAGCCTGCTATTAAAGTGTTGCAGATTATTAACACTTTACCAGAAACATCTACCAATTAAGCATGATAACTTACTTAAATCAAAGCAATTGTATTTTAGACTAAATAAGTGTTAAATAAAATGCACACTATAGATGGCTTACATGTCATCAAATCATTCATCTATAAGTTATTATTACACATATAATCAATAGCTTGGAGCGTTTATGCCACATAAGTCCCCGATTCATAGCCAACACTATCCAGACTCCTTTTATGTAGCGAGTGCAAAAGAGCTTTATCAGCACCCAAAACTCACCGAAAAGATAACCGTTGATGTGTGTATTGTGGGTGGTGGATTTAGCGGAATTAATACCGCTATTGAACTCAGGCAACGTGGATACAGCGTGGCATTACTCGAAGCTAAACGCATTGGTTGGGGCGCATCTGGGCGTAACGGTGGTGAACTAATCCGCGGCATCGGCCATGACGCGAGCCAATTTCGAAATGAAATTGGTGATGAAGGTGTAAAATCTATTCAACAAATGGGTTTTGAAGCGGTTGATATTGTTACTGAGCGCATTACCGAGCACAACATCGATTGCGACTTACACATGGGTTATTGCGATTTAGCCGTAAAACCACGGCACATGGATGACTTAGCCGAAGAATACCAACAACTTAAATCTCAAGGTTACCAAAAGACCATTAAACTGCTTGATCGTAGCCAAATAAGCGACGTTATCGGCTCAGACTTTTACCAAGGCGCCTTAGTCGACATGGGCAGCGGTCATTTACACCCGCTCAACTTAGCCTTGGGTGAAGCGCGTGTAGCCCGCGAACTGGGTGCGCAATTGTTTGAATACAGCGCCGCAGAAAAAATCATTAAAGGTGCAAAACCCAAAATCATTACCGCTGAAGGCGAAGTCACTTGTGACTATCTAGTCATTGCGGGTAATGGTTATATTGGTAATAAATTAAGCCCTTTCCTTGGTGGGAAAGTATTGCCAACAGGCACCTATTTATTAGCCACTGAGCCGTTAACCGAACAACAATGTGCCAGCATTATTCCACAAAACATGGCCTTTGCCGACATGCGCGTGGCGTTAGACTACTTCCATTTGTCGGCCGACCGTCGTTTATTATTTGGTGGTTTATGCACTTATTCTGGTAAAGACCCAAAAGATATTGAAGCCGAATTAAGACCTAATCTTGAAAAAGTGTTCCCGCAATTAAAAGGTATCAAAATTGATTATGAATGGGGCGGCATGATGGGCATCGGCGCCAACCGCATGCCGCAAATAGGCCGTTTACCTGATGCAGCCAACATCTACTTTGCTCAAGCCTATGCCGGACACGGGGTAAATGCTACGCATATGGCAGCAAGATTAATTGCTGAAGCCATTAGCCAGCAATCACAACGTATTGATGTGTTTAATGACATTAAACACATGACCTTCCCAGGCGGACCAATGTTGCGATCGCCACTGCTTGCAGCTGGAATGTTTTATCATAGGATGAAGGATTTGCTATAGAGTTGGAATTTGCTGTGGGTTGGCAAAGGGGTCAACCTTTGTTCTTTTTATGGCCTACGGCCACTAACGCTTAAGATCGCAAGTCTCCACCCTGCACAGGCCAAATACGGCGTCATTCCGGCAATGCTTTTGAGCCGGAATCCAAGTGTTTGTTTTGCTTTGTACTTTATGGCCTGCGGCCACTAACGTCGTGGCGCTTCGCCCACACCAGACCAAGAGGAAATCAACGACTATTCCCTCTTGGAACTCCCAGCCGCCACATCAAAATCATCTGAGAAGCGATAATTTCGCGACGTGGTTGAATCCAGCTTTTGACCGCGCTTTTAGCCTGCTTCGGCCACCTCTTTATTGTAAAGAATGAAAATGCTAACGCTTCAGATGGGAGTCTGATGTGAATGGACTCACAAATGTCGTGGTGGCACGGATGCCAAGGAACGACCCTTCCCCTCTAAAGCTAGCCAGACATCCATGTCTGGGCTCACATCATTTTCTTCAACGGCCTCAATGAATATGAATTCGGAAGCTTAATCAGTTCACGTATTTTTTTATAAATAGTCTTCAACGGCCTCAAGTTCAGAGTTTAATTTAGGCATTTGAAGCTAAGGCCAAATCATTTTGGACAAAGCTTGTTAACACTCTTCTCGTCGTCCCGGCAGTGTATTTAAGCCGGGATCCAGGTGTTTGTACTTATGGCCTTCGGCCACTAACGCTTAAGATCGCAAGGTTCCACCCTGCACGGGCCAAAAGGGGATCAACAGCAATCCCCTCTTTACTTTTTATAAAAGAATTAGCCCCTGCCGTTCCGGCAAAATTGTCGCTTTTTAACCAAACAACAGCAGCGAAAAAATTGCGACGGAAATCTATCCAGCTTTTAACTCTATTTGGAATCGGCCTCGGCCTTATTCGAAAATGCTAACGCTTCCGATGGGAGTCTAATGTGAATGGATTCACAAATGTCGTGGTGGCACGGATGCCAAGGAACGACCCTTCCCCTCCAAAGCTAGTACGCCATCCATGGCTAGCTCACGTCATTTTCTTCAACGGCCTCAAGTTCAGAGTTGAATTTGGGCATTTGAAAGCTAAGACCAAATCATTTTTGGACAAAACTGGTTAATACTCTTCTCGTCGTCCCGGCAGTGCTTTTAAGCCGGGATCCAGGTGTTTGTACTTATGGCCTTCGGCCACTAACGCTTAAGATCGCAAGGTTCCACCCTGCACGGGCCAAAAGGGGATCAACAGCAATCCCCTCTTGGATCACCCCTGCCGTTCCGGCAACATTTTCGCTTTTTCACCAAACAACAGCAGCGAAAAAATTGCGACGGAAATCTATCCAGCTTTTAACTCTATTTGGAATCGGCCTCGGCCTTATTCGAAAATGCTAACGCTTCAGATGGGGCGTCCCTTCCCCTCCAAAGCTAGTACGCCATCCATGGCTAGCTCACGTCATTTTCTTCAACGGCCTCAAGTTCAGAGTTGAATTTGGGCATTTGAAGGCTAAGAACAACTCGTTTTTGGACAAAAGTGGGTTAAAAGTTACCTTTTTATTAAAGTTTACCCTGACCCCACTAAATTCGTTGCAGTATCTATCACGCTATCTTTATCGTGGCGTACTGCCCGATAAAAGCATCGTCAGTCTTGTCGATGGTCAAGTGGGTTTCGAGTATGAAGACAGCCAAACAAAGTCGACAAAAGTACGCACCTTACCCGCCATAGAATTTCTCTGGTTAATACTGCAACACGTATTACCGAAGGGATTAAGGCGAGTCCGTGACTATGGATTACTCAGAGGTAACGCCAAAAAGCTCAGGCTACAAATACAGCTTATGCTGGCAGTTGCAGGGGCGCAGTTTCAAGTAACAGAAAGCCCAATCATTCCCGAGATAAAGCGTAGATTAGCAACGCGCAGTTGCCCCTGCTGTCAGCAGCCAATGCGCTTTATGGGCATAGTGAAACGACCGACAAATTTACGGCTCATAACCTAATGCTGGAAAATAATAAGGATAATGGCTTAACTGAATACCGTGGAGGATTAATTTAACGCACTGAAATTAAGAGAGTTAAATAATTAGCAAATGAGCTAAGGGAAATTGCTGACTACAGAAAACTAGCACGATAACCATCTCATCAAACAGCGCGTTTTCTCGAGCTGTTATTTACATAATAAAGAGTCACTCTCAGGTGTTCGGGCTTGTTCAACACTTGGGATAAGGACGCGGCTTCGCGCGGCCTATCCTTATTTGTTATGAGTATTTTGCACGAATCTTGCGATGAAATTCATTAATATTAATATCTTCTTTAAGAGACTTTAACTCTTCAAGTGACCAAGGGCGTGTTCCTCGGGCAATTGGAGTTTTGCTTGAGCCACCTATGAATATTTGATCATTAACATGATCTGGTGGGCTACTGTTATCTGAAGGTATAACAATGTATTTCAGGTCAGGCCAAACCTTTAACGCAACGTTTATTGCTCTTATTGCAATATCAGCTTCAACTCTGGAGCCAACCCAGATTCCCTCTTGCTCACCTTTGATTGACTTTAATGGTTCACGCTTATCATATTCTTCGTGTCTGTGAGGGTGTATCTCCGCATTAAATCCTTTGTTCTTAAGGGATTCGACAATTTCAGTAGACCCCATAATATCGATAACTGAAACTGATATATTATTAATGTCACTAGTCTCGACTTCCTGATCTTTTGCATTTTCTTTAGCATCGATAGATGTAACAGTTTCCATCCGTAATACTTCGCCCTGCGAATATGCACCTTGCTCTTTTATCCATTCAGCGTACTCTTTGCCATCTTGTAAATGTGGCCTGTACTTGGTTAGCATTAGTAAAACGCACCCAATGACGATGACAATCACAACGGTTGCCGATATAACCAAGTATCCAGCAGCCCATTCAGGCTTTTCTATATTTACTGCGGTTGTTAGTAGTACTGTGATTACAGATACCAACATAACAAACCATGCCGCCATAAGCTGAATAGGGCTTTTAATTTTATCTGGCATCAGATTGGAATCTGACATTTGTATACTCCTAACGTTTTAGTATTTATGCGTTGCGTGGTTTGCAGGGCATAAATCGCTTGTTGGACTTTGCCGATACCACATCCATATTAATTGGCATGCTTCATGCTATAGGAATTTGCTTTTTTTGATGCTGGCTATGGGATACAGAGCAGTTTTAGTCTGTTGATATTGAGTAACAGGTAAATATTTCATTGAAATTCCTTTTCATCATATTTTTCTATCTTACATCTTTAAGCCTAACGGTTTCAATGAGGATTATGTACTCGAATTTAATTGGGTCATTGGGTCAGGGTAAACTTTTATAACAAGATAAGTTCTAAGTCACTATTGTCCTAACACGTAGTGTGCTTTAAAGATCCAAATTCAACTCTGAACTTGAGGCCGTTGAAGAAAATAGCGTGAGCCTGACAGGACGTCAGGCTAGCTTTCGGTGGCCATGGATGGCCTATCGGAAGCGTTAGCATTTTCGAATAAGACCGAGGCTGTCTACAAGAGAGGTCAAAAGCTGGATCAATCCCCATGGCGACCTTTTCGCTGTTTGAAAATGTTGCGGGGCGGCTGGGAGTTCCAAGAGGGAACAGCCGTTGGTTTCCTCTTGGTCTGGTGTGGGCGAAGCGCCACGACGTTAGTGGCCGTAGGCCATAAAACAAAAAATACCCACTAATTATTCAATTGACCCTATTCTATTGGCAGTGCTGCATCTCCTCCCCAAACTGCCCATGAACCATCATAAAGCGCTGTTTGATGATGCCCTGCTGCATGAGAGGCTAAAATCAAAATACAGGCTGTGATCCCAGAACCGCAGCTCAATACTCGTTGCGCATTATGACTCGTATCCAAAGCGGCAAAAATAGTGTGCAACTCACGTGTTGATTTCATTTTAAAGCGGCTTAATACCTGAGCAAACGGCAAGTTGAGTGAACCTGGAATATGGCCACTGCGCATACCCACTCTAGGTTCAGGTAAGGTGCCATTAAAACGCCCTGCTGCGCGGGCATCAATAATATCAACATTAGCATGACCAAGATGAGTTAACACAAATTCAGTGTCACATACCTTGTGTTGCTGCAAACGACCTTTAATATCACCAGAGTGAGTCGCTGCAGCAAACTGGCGTACAGTGTCTCGACCTTCGGCTTGCCATTGTGGTAAACCGCCATCAAGTACAAATACTTTATCAAAACCCATCGTTTTAAAAGTCCACCACGCACGCGGGGCAGAATAAATACCTTGGTTATCGTAAATGACTACTGTGCTGTTATGTGTTATTCCCAATGATTGCGCAGTCTCTGTAAACTGTTCAGCCGTTGGCATTGCATGGGTTTGCGAAGATCGATGATCAAAAAAAAGCTTATCCATTTGGCAAGATAGTGCGCCAGGGATAACGTAAAGTTCATCGTATACCAGTGGCTCTTTACCCAGTACAATTTCCATACTGGCATCTAGTATCACAAGCTCGGGATCTTGCAGATGTAATGCTAGCCAATCGGTGGTCACTAAAGGAAAATTCACATTAAACCTCTCTATGCTATTGGGGGGAATACTGAGACTAACTTAAGCTCGAATTATCACGACCATTGTCTATGTAATGCTGAGTTAAGCCACTTAAATAACTAAATAAAGTAATACCTACAGCATCGGCAACTAAGTCGATGATGTCTAATGTTCTTGACGGGATAAATCCCTGACTGATTTCTTCACTCAGAACGAATATCGACACTAACACAGTGCCATAATAAAGCGGAAGACGACCGAGTTGAAAATGACGACTCTGTAAGGCTAAATTGGTCACAAAGGTTAATAAACCAAATAACAACATATGGCAAACCTTGTCACCATAAGGCATCGGTTTAATCAAATCGAAAAATATACTGTGGCTGCCGGTATTGGCTAAATAAATAATCCATACAATAAAACTAAAAAAAGCCGCGGTGATAACAATAGCCATACGAGAAAAGGTTTTGAGGGTCATCTATGTTCATCCGTGTATGACAGTTAAATATAAAGTAAAAAAGATAATTTAATTAACTGGTTAACATAAATTACTCTCTAACGTTAACTATCAGTCTACTGCGAAAATGACAAGGTTGCGCGTTAATTTTACTTAACCTCAACTCAGATTAAGTAGGCAGGATAATCAAGCAAGAATCGGAATATTTAGCACCTTTAAATCAAACTTGTTATTTGTCTTCTGACTATAGCGTATAGACCCGTAAAGCTCATTTATTACAAGTTTGTGCTACCCAGTGAATAACCCAAAAGCGGGTTAATAACCATAGATTAACTTTGCCCTGAGATTGCTGATAAAAAAAGCCCTTTATTGCTAAAGGGCTTGATATCAATCTATACAATAAATATTAGTTATAAAGCAATCCAAGTCGCTTTGATTTCGGTGTACTTATCAAATGCATGTAATGACTTATCACGGCCATTACCCGACTGCTTATAACCACCAAATGGGGCTGTCATGTCGCCGCCATCGTAGTGATTAATCCACACCATGCCACTGCGCAATGCTTTAGCCGTTTTATGTGCCTTGCTTAAGTTTGAGGTCCACACACCAGCAGCTAAACCATACATAGTGTCGTTAGCAATCTTAATGGCTTGTTCCATACCATCAAACTCAATAACCGATAATACCGGGCCAAAAATCTCTTCGCTGGCAATGGTCATGTCGTTTTTAACATTACTAAAAATGGTAGGTTGTACATACATACCGCCAGTTTCGGCCATCACTTGCTTGCCGCCATCTACCAAGGTAGCACCTTGTTCGCTACCGGCTTTGATGTAATTAAGCACGTTAGTCAGTTGCTGTTGATCGACCATCGCACCGCAAGTGGTTTTAGGGTCCAGTGGATGACCGGGTTGCCAGCCCTGCATTTGTTCAACAATCAGCTTAATTAACTCATCTTTTACACCTGATTCAACCAATAAACGAGAACCAGCAGTACACACTTCACCTTGATTAAAAGCAATGGCTACTGCGGCTGCTTCAGCTGCAGCTTTTAAGTCTGGCGCATCATTAAACACAATATTAGGACTCTTGCCACCGGCTTCTAACCACACGCGCTTCATATTCGACTCGCCTGCGTAAATCATTAACTGTTTAGCAATTTTAGTTGAACCGGTGAAGACTAAAGTGTCGACATCCATGTGCAGTGCCAACGCTTTGCCCACTGTATGACCAAAGCCAGGTAATACGTTTAACACCCCAGCAGGAATACCCGCTTCAATCGCAATTTGTGCAATACGAATGGCGGTAAGTGGTGATTTTTCTGATGGCTTTAAAATGACACTGTTACCAGTGGCTAATGATGGTCCAAGTTTCCAACATGCCATTATCATTGGGAAATTCCATGGCACAATGGCGGCAACTACGCCAACAGGCTCGCGGGTGATCATGCCTATCTCGTTATGAGCCGTTGGCGCAATTTCGTCATAAATTTTATCGATAGCTTCGCCGTACCAACGAATAGCGCGAGCGGCACCCACTACATCAACACCTTTTGAGTATTGAATAGGTTTACCCATATCTAGGGTTTCAAGTAATGCCAATTCATCGGCATTGGCTTCGAGTAAATCAGCAAATTTAATCATCACTTGCTTACGTTTAACGGGCGGTAACATTGACCAAGTCCCCGCTTCAAACACTTCACGTGCATTTGCCACTGCAAGGTTTGCATCGGCTAGATCACAGCTAGCAACTTTGGCTAGCACTTTGCCATCAATTGGGCTGATACAGTCAAATGTGTCACCTGATGATGCACCTTGATATTGACCATTAATGAAAGCTTGTCCGGTAATGTTCAGACTCGCTGCTAGTGCTTCCCAATCGCTACGACTTGTTGGAGTACTCATTGTGACCTCTAAATAATATATGGATTGATAAGCACTCATAATTTAGATGCTAATAACCTAAGTGCTAACACAAATTTATGTCGTCTAAAATAGATTGCCGACACAATAACGTTAATGAATATTGTCACCTGATTATGCTGAACAGCAAGAAATTTTCAATATATTTTACAAAATAGGCGTATTTAGTTTAAATAAATGCACAAAACACTTTAACGTTCATTATTTTTGACATAGCATAGCGAATATTCGTCACTCATTATTTAACCGGTTTGAGATGAATCCCTAATAATTGTAGCTATCAATGTAGAGTCAATTTATGAGCGAATATCAGCAAAATGGAACCAGCGATTCATCACAAACTTGGCCAAATATGGCGCACTTTTGGATGCCATTTACTGCCAATAAGCAGTTTAAAGCTAACCCACGCCTTCTTGTATCGGCACAAGGCATGTATTACACCGACATTGAAGGTAATAAAATACTCGATGCCACTGCAGGTTTATGGTGTTGCAATGCTGGCCACGGTAGGCAGGAAATATCTGAAGCGGTGAGCAAGCAAATTAGCCAACTGGACTTTGCTCCCTCTTTTCAAATGGGCCATCCACTCGCATTTGAATTAGCCGATAAATTGTGTCAGTTAAGCCCTGATGGATTGGAGAAAGTATTTTTTACCAATTCCGGTTCTGAATCTGTTGATACCGCTTTAAAGATGGCCCTTTGCTATCATCGCGCCAATGGTCAAGCCACTCGAACTCGGTTTATCGGTCGCGAGCTTGGTTATCATGGTGTCGGTTTTGGCGGAATTTCAGTCGGTGGGATCGGCAATAATCGCAAAACATTCAGCCAACAATTACTCCAAGGTGTTGATCACTTACCTCACACCCTCGATATTGCCAATAATGCTTTTAGCCACGGCTTACCGCCTCACGGTTTGGATAAAGCAGAAGTGCTTGAGCAACTTATTACCTTACATGGTGCAGAAAACATTGCTGCTGTCATTGTCGAGCCCATGTCAGGGTCGGCAGGGGTAATTTTACCAGCAGACGGTTACCTAAAGCGCCTACGTGAAATTACTCATAAGCACGGTATTTTACTCATTTTCGATGAAGTGATCACCGGTTTTGGTCGTCTTGGTGCAGCCTTTGCCAGCGAGCGTTGGCAGGTTACGCCAGATATGATCACCACAGCCAAAGCCATTAACAACGGTGCGATTCCAATGGGCGCGGTGTTTGTCAGTAATACTATCCACGACACCTGCATGCATGGCCCAGATGAGTTAATTGAATTTTTCCATGGTTATACTTATTCAGGCCATCCAGTGGCGGCGGCTTCAGCGCTAGCTACCTTATCAATATATGAAAATGAGCAGTTATTTGACCGCGCTAAGGGGCTTGAGCTTTACTTTGAACAAGCGGTTCACAGCCTTAAAGGCTTACCAAACGTTATTGATATTCGTAATACTGGTTTAGTTGCAGGTATCCAGCTGGCGCCGAGCGATAAAGGCGTGGGTAAACGCGGTTATGCCATTTTTGATCACTGCTTTAGACAGGGCGCATTGGTGCGGGCAACCGCTGACATTATCGCATTATCGCCACCACTGATTGTCGAAAAGTCTCAAATCGACGACATGGTTAATCATATTAGTGATGCAATTAATGCTGTTGGTTAATGTTTTTTGAATACACATTTTTTGCTTAAAAGGATCCAGTTCATGCTTAACATTACTCATTTTGTCGATGGCCAACACACTCCAGCCAGCCAACGTAATCAAACCATTTATGATCCTGCTACGGGGGAAACGCGTGGCCAAGTATCACTGGCAAGTCACGATGAAGTCAGCTTAACAATTAGTGCAGCCAAACAAGCTTATCAAACCTGGTCACAAATCACGCCACTCAACCGTGCTCGGGTATTATTCAAATTTAAAGCCTTAGTTGAACAGCATATTGATAAATTAGCCAAACTTATCACCCTTGAACACGGCAAAGTGTTAGATGATGCTAAAGGTGAAATTACCCGGGGGCTTGAAGTCGTTGAGTTTGCTTGTGGTATTCCGCATTTACTCAAGGGCGAGCATACTCAGCAAGTCGGTGGTGGCGTAGATTCATGGTCGGTTAATCAGTCGTTGGGTGTTGTCGCGGGGATTTCTCCGTTTAACTTCCCAGTGATGGTGCCTATGTGGATGTTTCCTATCGCAATAGCCTGCGGTAATACTTTTATCATGAAGCCATCTGAAAAAGATCCAAGCGCTGTGATGTTCATTGCTGAATTACTGACACAAGCAGGCCTGCCAAATGGTGTGTTTAACGTAATTAATGGCGATAAAGAAGCTGTGGATACCTTATTAGCTCACCCCGATGTTCATGCCATTAGCTTTGTTGGCTCAACCCCGATTGCCGAATATATTTACAGTACTGCCTCTGCTCACGGTAAACGCGTACAAGCATTGGGCGGCGCTAAAAATCACATGTTATTAATGCCAGATGCTGACGTAGATCAAGCCGTCAATGCATTAATGGGTGCCGCCTATGGTAGTGCAGGTGAACGCTGTATGGCTATTTCGGTGGTATTAGCCGTAGGTGATGTGGCCGATAAATTAGTGGCGGCATTATTACCGCAAATTAGTATCTTAAAAGTTGGCAGTGGTATTACTCCAGAGATGGACATGGGGCCGTTAATTTCAGCGCAGCACTTAGCCAAAGTTCGCGACTACGTTGCCGCTGGCGTAAAGGAAGGTGCAACATTAGTCGTTGATGGCCGAGACATCAGTATTCAAGACCACCAGCAGGGTTACTTTTTAGGTGCGTGCTTATTTGACCATGTGACTCCGCAGATGAGCATTTACCAACAAGAAATTTTTGGTCCTGTGTTAGCCATCGTCCGCATCGACAACTATGCCGATGCATTGACGCTGATTAACCAACACGAATTTGGTAATGGCACTGCTATTTTTACGCAAAGTGGTCAAGTCGCACGCCATTTTTGTCACCATGTTGAAGTAGGTATGGTTGGGGTTAATGTGCCTATTCCAGTACCGATGGCATTTCATAGTTTTGGTGGTTGGAAACGATCGCTATTTGGACCTCTGCATATGCATGGCCCCGATGGCGTGCGCTTTTATACTAAGCGTAAAGCTATTACTGCACGTTGGCCTCAAGCTAAGAACGACAGTAACGAACCTTCAGCATTTATAATGCCGACGATGAAATAAGTGAACGCCATGAGCAAAAATATTAGCGATATAACTCTTTTTAGTCACCAATCAACCGCGGTTGAGTCTTATCACTTAGCCAATGAAAAACTGCTTACAGGTAATCCTCTACAGTCAGTTCAGAATCATTTTGAAAGCCCATGTAAGCAGTTCAATGTGGGTGTTTGGCAAAGTGAGTCTGGCCGTTGGAATATCAATTATAGCGAATATGAATATTGCGACATTGTTGAAGGCTGCAGCATTATTACCGACAGCCAGGGCCAACAATTAACCGTTAATGCGGGTGATAAATTTGTTATTCCAGCCGGATTTACTGGCACATGGGAAGTGGTTAATCACTGTAAAAAAATCTACGTTATGTTTGAACAACAGCTTGAGCAAACATAGTGTTAAACCGCCATGCGGTACAGACAAAGCCCTGGCGGTTTTGATTCTGATAAGTGGCATACACAGTCGCTAGATAGTTAAATATCAGTCACTGTATTTTATGTAAATGGAGATAATATCGTGTCGAAAACATTCAAAAGAACGCGAATTGCACTGTTAAGCGGATTAACGTTATCAGCTACCCTACTGGCTCCGTTAGCTACGGCTGAAGTATCTGGTGCGGTCACGGTAACTAACGATTATCGTTTCCGTGGTATATCACAAACTGCTGGCGACCCTGCGCTACAAGCCAATATCGATTGGAGCCATGAAAGTGGATTTTTTGTCGGTGCCTGGGGCAGTAATGTCGACTTTGATGAACCAGGCTATAACGGCCCAGACTTAGAAGTAGACTTGTACGCGGGTTACTACGGAGAACTAAACGACAACACCAGTTATGACTTAACTCTGTATCGCTACAACTACCCTGGCGATAGCGAACTAGACTATCTAGAGGTCAGCGCGGGTATCGACTTTAGTGGTTTTAGAGCCGCTTACTGGTTTACTAATGATTATGGTGGCAGCGATCTTGATCTGCATTACACCGAAATCAATTATGGCTGGGAGTTTGCTGAAAACTGGAGCCTAGACCTACACTATGGCTACAATTTTGGTGACGCGATTGATGATGGCGAAGGGTTTGATAGCTATTCAGATTACTCTATTGGTGTATCAACTGAAGTGTCAGGTTTTGGTATCTCGGTTGCGTATTTAGACACCGATATTGATGGTAATAATAAAGTAAGTTCTGATCTATATAAAAACACCGGTACTTTATTAGCGAGCGTCAGTTACGCATTTTAACCACTGTGGTTAATCGATACAGACATTGTTAAAAAAAACGGTAACGAGCACATGATGACGCACCATTGCGACTATCAATTGCGGCTCATGTTTACAGCTGATGCTTGCAATTAGCCAGTGACAAGTTTGTATAAAAACAAAAAACCGCCAATGGCGGTTTTTTTATAGCTAAAGCCTACACCAAGGTGGAGATTAGTTAAGGGGAACAATGAAGAACGCTGACGTTATTTAGTCGACAAACCGGTTAACGATTGTTCTTGAGCTTGCTTTTTAACGCTTTGCCAACCGTCTGCAATATTGTGTAATTGTTGACGACGTTGTGGGAATTTATCGGCTAAATCACGCATCAATGACGTTTGGATTTCACAAATTTCGGCCCAGCGAGTAGCATTAGAGAGTGGCATATTTAATCCTTAAAATACGTTATACATCCATTTACATGCGCTTATGCAGTCACTAAATGTAGCACATACCATTTAATTAGGAAGCTGTTTTTACAATCTAAACCAGGCTAAATAAGCACCAACCACATATCGACTATGCTATAGATTGATTTAACACACATTTTGGCTTAAGCAGCTTTAAATAACAAAATTATCCTGTATTGATCAATGACACCTTGTTGATAGGAAATAACTTCGATCTAGCGCATATATTTCAATAAAATAGCATTGCATCCATCGCGTACCAGAGTATCTTATGGTTATAGCAATGATATAAATGTACGCCACAAAGGAGCAAACCATGGCTGATAACCTCATTAAAATACTGGTAATTGCAGTGTTGTTTTTTCTGGCCTATAAACTGATCTTTAGTGGTAGCCGTGGATTAACACTTTTTGAAATGCATTTTAAAGATGGCAAGCTCAACAAGCATAAGGGCAAAATACCGGAGAAGTTTGAACGTGATTGTCGTGCCATAGCCAAGTCTAATAAACTGACTTGCACGGTCAGAGCAGAAAAGTCAGGAGATGTACGTTTGCATGTGTCGGCCAATATTGGCGATAATTTAATCCAGCAGATTCGTAACCAATTTCCGTTTGAGTATTACGATAAAAAACCGTCAGACGCATCCAAGCTTAAAGGCTAATAAAGCTGCCTTGTAAACATAAAAAATGGACCTAATGGGTCCATTTTTTATGTTTACAAGGACATTAATATTACGCTTAATATTGTTGCTTAGTCTTGTTGCTTAGTCTTCTTGCTTAGAGATGACCAAGGTCACTTGGGCTACAGTAATGCCAAACTTAATAATGTCACTTTTATTGATAATGGTTTTGTTATCAACTAGGAACATCCAATCATCAAAATGGACTTCATACTCACTGCCATCAACGGCTAATTGCATATCATAGCGCCAGCGTAATGCACTGCCGCGCGATTCACCCTCAGCAATACCTAAGATATCATTGGCAGTACCTTGGTAAACGCCATTACCTTTATCAGTAATTTTCCACACCCGAGTTTGCTTTTCACCGTCATCATAAATAAACCATTCGTTGATCACACCTTGCTTACCTTCAGGCGAGTCGGTCCAGTGCGCTTCCATAGTCACAGTAAATTTACGCGTCACCTTGCCAGAAAAGTCTTGTACTATGCCTGCAGCCGTTAGCTTACCGTCAAAAAATGTAACCAAGTCTAACGTAGGCGTGGTTTGTTGATAATCTTCAATCGATGCTGATGAACATGACATAACACCTAGAAGTAATCCGCTAAACAAACACACATGAGTAAACTTTTTTATTATCCCTAGTGTTGAAACATAAGCCCTTTGAGATATGGAGAATAGAGTCGCGTGCATTAGTTAGCTCCAATTAATTGTTGACGTAATTTGGGATGACTGGTTTTTTCTGACAACCAGATATCGAGAAAAGCTTCAGGAAACTGAGTGTTATTAACTTGATAAAATGGCGCATCGTTTAGTAAAAAGACCGCATCTTCAGGCGTGTTAACTCTAAATGTGAGTCTATCGCCCTCTTTTACATTGGGCCATGCATTGACTAACTGTTGGCGAAAGAGCTCGATATTGGCTTTGGTAAAACCTAAATGTTGCCACTGTTCAATAGTGGCATCGACCAAATCAATGGCGTCGATATCACGATGATATTTAATGTCCAGAGTCATTGGAAATCGATTAGCTTGATATTTACCGTCGATAGAAAATAACTTTGCACTATAAATATCGAGCCATAGAAGACTCATGTCGGCAGAGCCTACTTCAATCAATGCTCCGTTCATATCGCTTATGTTGCTTATGTTGCTTATTTCGCTCTTATCGCTTGTACCGTTCCAATCGCTATTTTGACTGGTATCATTGGCAAACGCATCACTAAGACTCAGCATAAAAATTAGTGATAATACAACTGCACCTACTACGCCAAACAGTAATTCTACCAACCAATGACTGCTTTGAGGCATGCGCAAATACGGTGTCGGTTTAGCGACGTTGTGTAAGGTTTTCATCTACGATTCTCCAAAGCAAGGTCCACCGTTGTGATGCGAGAGCTAATAATGAGTAATACGGGAAATAAACCGCTCCAGATCAATGCCAATATTAGCGCGCTCCAAGCATCACCCAAAGGTAACGCGACTGCGTCAAATTTAGCGCCTGCGAGATAACTTAAACAACCAAATACACCACCCAATAATGATTGTAACCACAAGGTTAGCTTTCTAAATATCGCTAAGCTGTAATCTAAACAAAGTGCAAAGTAGAGCCACAACAATCCGAGCCAATAAGGCATATTATCGAACTGAAATACGCCAAACCACACCAATAGACTGTCAACCGTTATGCCAATCGCACCACAGACACACATTACCAGCGCATCATGACGAACAGATGATGATAATAAAAAATGGCTAATGAGTAACAAAATAGACAGTAAGATGAGTTGGTTATGAGCAAGCACACCCGCCCACCAGACTAATTGAAAGCACAAAGCATTAATTAAGATGAATAATGTTGGCGGAATACCGTAAGCAGACATAACACCTCACACAAACAGGATGAGACGTCCCGGCAACGTATTACCGGGGATATAAAAGACCAGTTAATATTACAACCTATTGAGGTCGATATTGAGGTCTAACCGCGACTAAGTGCACCGTACTAGTGGTACGTTCTAAAAAACCGCCTTCACAGTAGCTTAGATAAAACTTCCACATGCGAATAAAATCATCACCATAATTTAAAGCTTTTATTTTATCGTAAGCGGCATCAAAGTTTTCGTGCCAGTGCTTTAAGGTACGCGCATAATCTTTGCCCATATCGTCGATAGACCAAGTAACCATATCGGTTTTCTTGGCGATGTGTCGGGTCATTTCACTCACAGATGGTAAACAACCACCCGGAAAAATATAACGCTGAATAAAGTCGACACTCTTACGATAGCTATTGTAACGTTGGTCAGCAATGGTTATCGCTTGGATAAGCATGCGGCCATTAGGCTTCAGCATATGCTGTAGTTTTTCAAAAAAACCGCCTAAATATTCGTGACCCACAGCCTCGATCATTTCTATCGATACCACCCGATCATATTCACCCGTTAATAAGCGATAATCTTGTTTAAGTAAGGTAATGCTATCCTCAAGTCCTTCTTGCTTCACTCGTGCTTGAGTATAATCGTACTGGGCATCTGAAATGGTAGTGGTAGTGACGTGTACGCCGTAATGTTTTGCGGCATAAATGGCCAGTGCGCCCCAACCCGTTCCTACTTCAAGCAGGGTTTGGCCTGGAATTAACTCTAAACGTTCGCAAATGGTGTGCAATTTGTGTAATTGCGCTTCATCTAAAGTACTGTCTTCGGCAGGATAAAGTGCACTTGAATACATCATTTCTGGGTCAAGAAACGCCTTGTACATATCATTACCTAAGTCGTAATGAGCCAGAATGTTGCGTTTTGAACCCGTTTCAGAATTACGGTTAAAGACATGCTTAAAACGATTAATGCCGTTGCTCAACCATGAAAAATAACGTTCTATATTGTCTAGCAGCGCTAAGTTTTTGGCAAAAATCTGCACCACTTTAGTTAAATCTGGGCTACACCAATGGCCTTGAATATAAGCTTCACCGGCACCAATTGAACCACCAAATACCACTTGACGATAGAAGTTAGCATGCTGCACTTGCATCGTTGCGTGTATGTTACTTTTAACATCGCCAAATTCTGAGGTTTGGTTACCATCGACAATCGTTAAATGACCTTCAGCAAGATGCGCTAGTGCGCGAAGAAGAATTTTTCTTGCTAGGCTGTCAGATAAACTCACTTGAGTCATACTACTTTCTGTCACCATATTTTCCATGTCATTTCTCCAGTTCATACACTGCTTGTTCGTTCGCTTTGTTGGCGTAATGAAAGACTAATACGTGATAACTACTTATTTGGTTTACATTTTGCAACTATATTTTTAACTATGCTTGGTATTAGTGATTAACTGACTTTAACGGTTTGCTTGCCAACAAAGGGGATCCGCTTAATAAATAACTTCATCGCTTGCCAATAAATACCTAACATAATTTTGAGCGTCATCAATGGGTAGCTAAGCATAAAGTGGCGTATTGAACGCGAGGTCAACGGTTGACGTTTTAACACTAAACCGGCATCAAATAATTTATCATTATTATCATTTCTATTTTCAATGGTTACTTTCAGATGCTTAGCAGGAGGCGTGATACGCCACAAATAGTGCATATCTAAATTCATAAATGGCGACACATGAAACACTTTATCTGTTTGAGCGGTATTAGCCATATCAACTAAATAACAATGGCGCTCATTCCAGGGAGTATTACTCACCTCGGCAAGCATATAAACCATGTCGTCTTGATGATAGCAAAAGTAAAAATTAACCGGACTAAAGTAAAAACCAAAATGGCGGATCTGTCCTGAAAATATCACTTTATCGCATATTGTTGTCGCACCTAAATGCGCAATGGTTGTCAGTACGCGTTGTTTCAATGCCATTGCATCTGTGCCCAAACAAGCCTGATCCAATACCAGCTTATCTGCAAATTGCTGCTGTAGCGCATTGAGGTAATCATTAGGCTTAAATTTAAGCGGAGTAAACTTATCAGTAGAAAACAATTTACTCAGTGACGTTAATGCCGGCAGTTCATCTAAATCAATTGCCATCATCGCAATGTTATAACCAAAACTGTGCAATTTAGGCATGTGACGACGATGGTTTATCTTGCCGCTATATATGCCACTGTTTAATTGATCATGTTTCATTAACGATGTGGTTTGATTCATAAACTAATTCCAAAAAGATCACATACTTCAACCGCACTACGAACACCATCTTCATGAAATCCGTTATGCCAATAGGCACCTGCAAAATAGGTATTATGCTTACCATTGATAAGCGATCTTTTTGCTTGAGACTTCATGCTGGCATCATTAAATACCGGGTGAGCATAATTAAACTTACGTAAAATTTTACTGTCGTCAATTAATGCCGTTTGATTTAAGGTTACGCAAAATGTGGGCGCACTCGCTGGCAAGCACTGTAAAATATTCATGTTATAGGTCACACTAGCTGGACGCTGGGCAATGTCTTGCTCATTTTCACCATCTAATCGATAATTCCAACTTGCCCATGCCGCTTTACGCTTGGGTAACAGCTTAATATCGGTGTGCAGCACCACTTCATTATTTTGGTACTCCATTGCGCCTAATACATCTATTTCGTCTTCAGTTGCATCAGTTAGCATAGCTAACGCTTGGTCGCTATGGCAACTCAATACCACATCATCAAAACGCTGCCACTCACCTTTAGCCACTTGAACATACACGCCATCATCGCTGCGTTTTATCCCTGTCACCGGAGAATTAAGCTTAATTCGATCGCTAAAAGGTGCCGTTAACGCTGGGATATAACTGCGCGATCCGCCTTCAAGTACATACCACTGCGGGCGATCATTAATATTTAGCAAGCCATGGTGTTGGAAAAAACGAATAAAAAATCGCAAAGAAAAACCACGCATATCATCAATACTAGCAGACCAAATTGCGGCGCCCATAGGCAAAATATAATGCTCACAGAAAAAGGCAGAAAAACCTTGTTGATCTAAGTACTCCCCTAAAGAAGCGTTAGGGTAGTGGTCTGCTTCATAAATCACTTTACAACTATTATTAAAACGAACAATCTCGCCTAAAAATTTGTAAAAACTGGGACGAAATAAATTACGACGCTGAGCAAATAAGCTCCACAAATTGTGACCATTATATTCAAGCCCGGTAATAGCATTATTGACACTAAAGCTCATCTCTGTCGGTATCGATTTAACTTTAAGTTGCGCCATTAATGTTTCAAAAAGTGGATAAGTACGGTCGTTAAACACAATAAAGCCTGAGTCAATTGCGTATTGCTGGCCAGCAACTTCCACATCTACGGTAGCCGTGTGCCCACCAATATAATCATTTGCCTCAAACACAGTTACCGTGTGTTCACGACTTAATAAATGGGCGCTAGTTAAGCCCGAAATTCCACTACCGATGACCGCAATATTTTTCATTTAGTTGATCCTTGACGCTAATTATTATTTTTTATTGTTCTTATTGTTAATTGACTTGAGCTAGCTATTTTTAGGCGTCAATAGGGACACCAATAATTTCTCTGGTAATAATGAAGCTAACTTAAGTAACCACGTAAATTTGGTTGGAAAATGGATCTCACGCTTTTGGCGTTGCATACCATTATAAATAGCCACGGCGGCTTGCTGCGGCGTAATTTGCATGGGCATAGCAAAGTCATTTTTTTCGGTTAAAGGCGTTTTCACAAAACCAGGGCAAATAACGCTAACCCCGATACCATGCTTGGCAAGATCAACTCGTAAGCTACGACCTAAATAAGTAATCGCCGCTTTTGATGCACCATACGCTTCAGCACGCGGAAACGGTAAATAGGTGGCGCTTGAACTCATTAATCCCAGTTGGGCACCACGGCCTAATAGTGGTAAAAAATGTTCCAAACAATACCCCGTAGCAACCACATTGGTATTGATGACTCTAGCAAATAAAGTTGAGTCAAAATGCAAGGCATCGTCAATATATTCACAGCTTCCAGCATTAAGCACCACTTGCTGAAGCTGCCAATGATGTTGTTGTAAAAGTTGCTTAAGCTTAGACGCGGCAGCTTGCACCTGTGCATTATCAGTAATATCAAATTCCAGCGGCGTAGCACCAGTAATAGCTTGCAAGGCTTGCGCGTTACGGCCACAGGCTATAACAGCAATACCTTGAGCAAGGTAATGCTCAGCTAAGGCTAAACCAATACCGGAGCTAGCTCCGGTGATTAATACTGCTGTGCGATTCACGTTATCTGTTGTCATTACTTAGCCACTCTATTTTTAAGTAAGCCGATAAGACCGCCTAAAAACGGTACTTGCTCGTAGAGCATTTGTCCTAGGTCGAAGTAATCTCTGTGGGAATAAATTTTATCGGAAAATTTAAGTTGCGACATGCCTTCAACATTGATCAGCTGCCCTTTACTTAATTTTGGATGTGTATAACTCATAGTCCAATACAACGCAGCTTGTTGTTTATCTGCGCTGACCACGACTTCTTTAATATCAAATTCGATGTTGATAACGTTTTGATACATGTTGGCAAAATAATGGGTTAATGCTTCTATACCCTCGACATGATGCATGGGATCTCTAAAGCAAATATCATCGTGATAGACTTGACGCAGTAAAAATAAATTATCTTTATTAAGCTGCTGATACATATTAATAAAGGCATCAACAATAGCCGGATGACCATTAACAGACGCTGAGCTATCCGTATTTAATGGTTCTGATTGAGTATCAACTATCGATTGTGTACCTTGCATTAACAGACTCCTATTACGCGACCAACAAAACTCACGGAACATACCTATAACAATGCCTTATATGACAATAAGATAAAAGTATTTAATCTCCGTGAAACAAATAAAAAACTTATTCGAGTAAATACGATCAGTTCGAAGAAGTAGATCAACGTTTTAAACAAGTCACAAAGCAAAACGCCCAAGCAGAGCTTAGGCGTTAGTGAAGTCAGTTAATTGGTATATCTATTTAGAAACCTCATAACCCGTTTTAGCTACCGGCTGCCAATACTTATCAACTTCCTGTTTAATAAAAGCTTGTTTTGCTTTAATGGCATCAGCTTCAACAAAACCAATAGCAGCATGGGCTTTTTCTTTGCTGCTATAATCTGGATACTCAACCTTGGTCACTGAAAATTGATTCAGTATTCGCGCTAATGCTTCCCGAGCATAAGTAATCTGCTCAGTGGCTTTGTTCAATAGTGCGATACCTTCTTTAGGATTGTGGGCGTACATGCCATGAGATGCCATAGCAAAGTCCCAACGCCATTGTGCATGACGAATCCCCATAATTGCATCGTTCATTTGCGGCCATGTCGCACCAGCATCCCAAGCCGCTTTTGCTTCATAATGTGCTTTGACTAATAGTCCTTCAACATGTCGTGCTTTAAGGTTAATGTCAGCTTTGGCTTGATCAAGCTTTTTAACTAAAATAGCTTTACTGCTATGGCAGCTGGCACAAGTACGATCAAAATTATCTAACGCACCAGCAACCTTATGGTCGGTAAACTTAGCGCCTTTGTCATCGGTAGCCTGAGGCATATGGCAGGTGATACACGTAACGCCTTTTTTAGCATGAGTTGAACGACTCCAATGTTCAAATTCAGGATGACGTGCTTTTAAAATCGGCGTTTTAGAAATCGGGTGGATCCACTCATAAAAGCGGCGAGTGTCGTAATACTTTTCAATGTCATCGGCTGAATTACCGAAAATCCACGGAATATTAACCTTGTTATTATTTTCTGGCTGGAAGTAATAGGTCACATGGCATTGCCCACAAACTTGCGCCCCTTGCATTGCGCTGTCCTGCTGATCAAAAGGCAGTTTAATTTTTGCCATCGCATCTTGTGCATGTGGCCGAGGCAATGCCAATTTAGCACTGCCATCAACATGACAATCGCTGCAATACACCACAGATTTAATTTCACGACCTAAGTCGACAAAATTAGCACCAGAATAACCCTCAATACCCATCTCTTTCATGAGTCTCGGTGCATCCGGAGTTTTACAAGTCCAGCAACTAGCAGATAACCCTTTATCGCCTTCTGCTATTGCAACACCAGTGCGTAAAGTATGGGTAACGTCTGCTACTGCAAATTGGTGCCCGCGAGGACTATGGTATTCTTTTGCAAATGACGACCCCGCCCACAAAATGATGCTCGCAGGATATTGCGCCAGCATATCTTCACGATCAGATTGCTCAACGGTTGCTTGCCAAGAATCATATTGTTGTGGAAATTTCAGTTGATTAGGATCCACTTCAGCACTTTTGAGCGACCAAGATGTTAGGCTCAACAGTGCCATTGCACTAATAATAATGCTTAACCCTACCTTGCTTCGCATCGGTTGAGTGGCTTTCATTATCACATCGATAAGTAGATCCATCATATTGCTAACCTTTCTCCAATCTCTTAATTTACAGCGCTACATTGTTCGATAAGTCTGTAGCACTACTTTTGCACTGTTTAGTGTAAGTTAACTGTTTAGCTAACTTGCGTTATCAATTTAGCTCACGTTATCCTGGACGACCATCAAGGCGCGGACGCATTAAAATCGGCGCGTAAAACCATACAAATAAACCAAAGCCGATAAACCAACAAGCACCTGCTGCCCATAACCAAATTTGGGTGTATTCAGGCATCAACAAAGGCATTCCAGCTCGTAATACTGCGGCAAGAGGCACACATAAAAATGCCCACGTCATGTTAGGGCCTTGATAGATATTGCGACTTGTATGTCCAAGTGAGACTCTTGAAATCATTGATAAACATAATGATGCTATGCCACCAATAGCGAACAAATGTAGCAAGGTACGATAGGCATATTCGTTCTCAATATTGGCTGCCATCAATAACAAGGTAATTGGCAACGACAAATACGAAATATGTAACGACCATAGCATCGGTTCTTTTAGGGTTTTATGAGCTTGCCAGCGAGCAAAACGGACTAAATGTAATAGCCCCGCGACAGCTAACAATACTTGTTCAATCCCCTTAGGCAACCAATGAGTAATAGCTTGAATAAAGAGTAAGCCCATCGCTAATATTAACGTATTCTCTAGCGCAATAATGGGATCGAGCTTGGGTTGTTTAATTCTCATTGCTGTAAAAAATGGAATAACTCGTCCGCCTACAATCGTAATCACCATAGCAAACCACCAAATCATCCCTTGCCACAATTGAGTTGATAGTGAAAAGTTGCGGTCAAACAAAGCATAATAACTGGCTAAATTGACCAGTAATGCCACCACGAGCATGATGGGAAAACCAATATTACGCCATTGCTTCACTGGGTAAATACAACGCCATAATGCATAGGCACTTAAGCCTAAAAATAAACTGTCAAATATTGCGGGTAATACCAAAGGTATGTTCATTGGTAATAGCAACATTAAGCGGGCTATGAGCCAACAACCAAAGGTGACCATTAATGCGCGCCCGGTGATGGTGGGTTGATTAGTCCACGCTTGTACTGCTGTAAGTAAAAAACCACACACTATCGCCATGGCAAAACCAAATAGCATTTCGTGTGGATGCCACCATAACGGCACAACGTTAGCCCAAAACTCGCTGTTAAATAAGCTATATTGTGGCGTAAACCAACCCATTAGCCACAATGGAATATATAAGGCTGCGACACTTGCGCCACCCAAAAAAAATGGCCTAAAACCTAAACGCCATATTGCAGGAGTGTTATCAGTTTCAGCAGGATCATCAATATTCAACATAAGCAGTACACTCACTTAGTGGGTTAACATCAACAAGATTTAAACATGTATTATATATAAATCTTTGATATGGGTATTCTATGCTGTTAATTGATCAGCTTCAATCAATACTCACCAATCCACTATTGAGCCAAGCTCATAGTGTGAGCTAACGCAAAAAAAACCGCTATTATCATAAAGGATAATAGCGGCATTATACTGAACTTGTGGATTTATCGAATTTAGGCGGTTAAGAGAACCAACAGGATAATCGGTAAAATTAATGATTAATCAACTAGGTTGACCTCGTTTTAGTGCACTTAACACTTCTATCGCTCGAAGACGAGCCATCTTGTGTTCAACAATAGGTTGTGGATAGCCATCGCCTTGTCGTTGGGCAAATAAATCATTAACGTTAACCGTTTTAGGCTCGTGTATGTCTTTTAACGACCAACGGGCAAGCTCTGGAACATAACGTTTAATAAAGCTAGCATCGGGATCAAACTTACTGCTTTGAGTCATCGGATTAAACACTCTAAAGTAAGGTTGTGCATCACATCCTGTACCTGCAGACCATTGCCAACCACCATTATTAGCGGCTAAATCGCCGTCAATCAATTGCTGTCTAAAGTAACGTTCACCCCAGCGCCAATCTACTAATAAATGTTTGGTTAAGAAACTAGCAACTACCATGCGTAATCGATTATGCATCCAGCCAGTTTGATTTAATTGGCGCATTGCAGCATCAATAATCGGATAGCCTGTTTGTCCATCGCACCAAGCAGTAAATTCATCTGAATTGTTACGCCAAGCAATACCTTTACCTAACTCATTAAAGTTTTGCGCCATCGATAAACGTGGAAATGCCACCAGCAGATGCCGATAAAATTCACGCCAAATGAGTTCATTTAACCAGGTTTTTGCAGCACAAGTATCATCAACTAACGCTTCAGGGTAACGGGCTAATATTGCCGCAACACATTGGCGAGAACTAACGACTCCGATGGCTAAAAAAGGCGATAAGCGGCTAGTACCTTCAAGCGCCGGAAAATCTCTATCGGCTTGGTAATCGGCAACTTGGCTTGCTAAAAATTGTTCGAGTGCTCGCTTGGCTGCGCCCTCGCCTGCAGCCCATTGTTCGCTACTACGAGTTTGATAGTTAAATTCGATAGTTGAAGGCAATGTTAATGCCGCTGCAACAGGAGCAGGTACCGCTAACGGTACAATGGCTTTTTGACTCGCAATGCTTTTCCACTTTTTAGAAAATGGGGTAAATACCTTATACATGTCACCCGATAAATTTTGCACTTTCCCGGCAGCTAACACACAATCTTGATCAACCAACGTCAGTGGTATCCCCTGGTCAATTAACTCATTATCGCGGCTGCGTTCGTTAATTTCAGGCTCGCTACCAGCAAATACAGCATCGATATGATGCTGCTGCAGATAATCTTTTAACGCTGCATGAGTGTCGCTAAACCACTCAAGATGCAGTACATCTAATGGTATGCCCAATGCGGCAAGTGACTGTGCTAATAGATTGACATGCCGTTGAATAAAATCAATTTGTATCGGTGCCACATCATGCCGCATCCATTGCGACGGTGTCACAATATACACAGCCCTAACCTTGCCTTGATGTTGCAGGGCAAATTGACACGCTGCCACCAATGCTGGGTTATCAGCAACCCGTAAATCTTGCCTAAACCACATCAAGCTATTCATAGAAGTCATTAACACTCGATCTAGTAGGCGTAACGAAGCTTTAAAGCTTCAGGATGCGGATTTAAATACACTTGTTCTTCAATATATGGTGTAGGGAACTCACGTACATAATGATTAATTAAGGTAATTGGCACCAGCAGAGGAAGTACTCCTTGGCGATATTTTAAAATCGATTCACTTAATTCTTCTTTTTGAGCCGCATTCAGCTGTTTTTTAAAATAGCCTTGAATATGCTGTAAGGTACTCGTATGATTTTTACGTGTTGCAATAATTTTAAGTGCGGTCATAAACCCCTCAAAATATAGCTGCGCCGATTGTTGTAAATCTTGAATGTCAGCCAGAATAGGCCCTAACTCGCGATACCACTTAGGGCTGTGCGCCATTAACAAATACTTATAACGCGAATGAAACTGCATTAGCTTGTGTTTGGTTAGCCCCGACTGGGTCATTTTCTGCCAATCGTTGTAAGCAAATACTCGGGTAAAAAAGTTCTCTCGCAGCGGTAAGTCATGTAAACGACCTTCCTCTTCAACGGGTAGCAATGGATAACGTTCCATCAACGTTTTAGCAAATACACCGATCCCCACTCTAGAACCATTATTAGTACCAATTTTGTACTCAGTTACTCGTTCCATACCGCAAGTAGGTGATTTAGCACATAAAATATAACCACCTAAGTAATCTAATTCTTCTACTTTGGCTTTAGAATATTCATTGAGTTTATCGGTAACATCTAATGAGCCGTCAGCACTGCGAATATGAATAATATCGCCGTCGCGTACTTGGCGAATACTTTTGCGTGGCGCACCCATGCCAATGGCCATTTCAGGACACACTGTGGTGTACTCAAAAAATGGTTCGATTTCTTTCTTGCAGTAATAGGAGTTTTTGTGTCCGCCATCAAAACGAACTTGGTTACCCAGTAAACAACTACTGATCCCAATTTGGATTTTTTCTGGCACAAATGTATCGATATCTGGCATGTTATGCACTCCTGTGGCAACCATAAATTCCCGACGTGGGATTAAAAAGATAGCATATTTAGCGTATATGTAATTAAAAGGAATATACGAGTAAAACGCAATTAAGTTCATTATTTATAGGGATATTTGTTGTTTTTTGCAATATATGTCTAGATATTAATCAAAAAAGATAGTTAAAAATAAAATCACCATACACTTATCAAAAATGATTAACAAAAAAGCAGAACCAACGTTCTGCTTTTTTGTTAATGTTCAACGATACCCTGAACCTTAGCGTTCCAAATTAACATTATAAGTTAGTTTTTAGCTTGATTTCCGACGCGCTCTAATCCCCACACCAGGCCAATCCCAACCAATACGCACACTATAGCAATACCCATTTGTGATGACTCGCCGGTAATTTGCTCAAACTGAAACGGAGACAGATTTTGCTCTAGCAATGGCACTAACTCACCTTTAGAGTTCTCGCGCCAGCTAATTACTTGTTTCCAAGGCCAAATCTTACCGAGTGTGCCTAACATTAATCCTGTTAAGAATAATAAAGTCGCGTCATTGAATTTACGTAATAATGCCGATAATACGTGGCTAAAACTTAACAGCCCAACCACAGCGCCAATTGCAAAACATGCCAAGTAAACAATATCAAACCCTTTTGCCGCGGCTAAAACAGCAGGGTACATGCCTAATAACAGCAAAATAAAACTACCCGAAATTCCCGGCAATATCATGGCGCAGATAGCAATGGCACCACAGAAAAAGAAGTTAAGGTAGCTCACTTGCATTTCAATAGGGTGTAGCACTGTGATTGCCCACGCAAATGCCACCCCAATTAAAAACATCACAATACGCAGCGCAGTGAACTTTTCAACCTGCTTTACCATGTGAACCACAGAGTAAATAATCAAGCCAAAAAAGAATGACCAAACCGGAATAGGATGCGTCGCTAATAGCCAAGAAATTAGTTTTGCTAAGGTAAATATGCTGGTGAGGATCCCGCCAAAGACACAGAGTAAAAAAGGGCCATTTATGTGCATAAACGCCGCTTTTATTCCTTGTTGCTTAATAATGCTAAACAAAGACAGATTGATTTTACGAATACCGTCCAAAAGCGGATCTAATATTCCAGAAATAAATGCGATAGTACCGCCAGAAACACCCGGAACAACGTCAGCGGCCCCCATGGCCATACCCTTGATATAATTTAACAACAAGTTAGATTTCAAAATTTATCCTTAAAGAATCGACACCAGCAAAATTATACCTGTCGGCAGTGAAATGAGCGATGGAAAATATTGATCAACACTTCACCATGCGTTACAACAATGTTAATCTCATCCGACCAGATAACTCATTCAATCAATAATAGAGTCTTTTAATGACACCAACTAAACCTAACAAAGTCATGTCACTTTACACAAAAGTCACTTCGTATCCATTTGGAAAACATATTTTTTCTAAAATGGTATCGCGTATGGCACCATACTTTGGCACGGTACACCCTTACATCAACGAGTTACGTGTTAACCGTTGCGAATGTCTAATTAAAAAACGTAAAAAAGTCCAAAACCACATTGGTACAGTGCACGTCATTGCAATTTGTAACGGCCTAGAAATGGCCATGGGCACCATGGCTGAAGCCTCTATACCTTCGCATCTTCGTTGGATCCCTAAAGGCATGTCAGTTGACTATACAGCCAAAGCAGGTAGCGATATTATGTGTGTGGCAGAGGTAACACCAGATCAATGGCAAGTGGGTGATATGTTAGTCGACGTAAAAGCCTACGACACTAACGGTGTTGTGGTGGTCCAAGGGCATATTAAGCTTTGGATTTCAGAGAAACCTAAAAAATAACCAGGTAAATTAATCACCTTTATTCACTTTGCTAGGGAAGCATAATGTTAAAAAATGGTCTGGCGCAAGCTAACACAAATCATCTCGGTAAAATTATTCCTGTCGCAGTTTTACTGCTAATGCTGATGAGTTTATATGGTAGCTGGTATACCATTGATCAGGGCGAACGTGGGGTATTGCTGCGTAACGGTAAAATTATCGATACTGCAGAACCAGGTCTTGGATTTAAAATTCCACTAATGGATACCGTGGTTAAGATCTCAACCCAAACTCACACCGCAAACTACCAAGGTTTACAGGCGTATAGCCGCGATCAACAACCTGCCACTTTACGCGCATCAGTCACATTTAGCATACCGCCAGATCGTGTTGAAGAAGTATATGCTAATTTCAAAAGTATCGACTTAATGGTGTCGCGTTTACTCGACCGCCAAGTACCAACACAGATTGAGAATATTTTTGGTAAGTATACAGCTATTTCAGCCGTTCAAGAGCGTATCAAGTTTGGTATTGATGTGACTGACGCCATTACTAAATCGATTAAAGGCCCGGTGACCATTAATTCGGTACAGATTGAAAATATCGATTTTAGCAACGCATACGAGAAATCAGTAGAAGACAGAATGCGCGCAGAAGTAGAAGTACAAACACAATTACAGAATCTTGAAAAAGAGCGTGTTAGTGCCCAAATTGCCGTGACTCAAGCACAAGCTGAAGCAGACTCACAATTGGCCCGCGCAATTGCCGAGGCTGAAAGTATCCGTATTAAAGGTAACGCAGAAGCATCAGCCATTAAAATTCGTGCTGAAGCACTAGCGCAAAATCAAAATTTAGTTGAATTAACTAAAGCGGAACGTTGGGATGGGCGCTTACCAACAACTATGCTACCCACTGGTACTATCCCGTTCCTTGAAGTACAAACAACCAAATAAGCCTGCAGACTTACTTCACAAAATACTTAACAAAATACTTAACAAACCAAGCGTGCGGCATTACGCTGAACGCTTGGTTTTTTTATAATCGTTCCCCTTCCCCAAACGCATTATCTAGTTGCATTACAGCTTTTGGCTGGTAACCTCTAACAGCAACTCTTTAAAGAGTAAAGATGGCTTATAAACAGCTAATAGCAAAAGGAATTTAGCGATTAATAGTGCAAAAAATATAGATGAGCATCGCTCTCCAATCAACCCCATCCGCCTGGCTAATCTTGACGCTGTTAGGGGGCTTGGCGTATTAGGTATTTTTTTCCTTAATATTTACTTTATGGGTAATAGTTTTTTTGGTTATGCTCCCCATGAAGTTCAACCGACTTCAGATATTGTCATAGCCATTCTAAGTAACTTTTTCTTAGAAGGTCGTTTTTTTAGTCTATTTGCAATGTTATTTGGTGTGGGAATATTAATTCAATATCAACGCCAGCAGACGAATATTGCTATGACCTGCAAAATACAAAAAAATCAACGAATAAAGTGCCGTCAGTATTGGTTAATTATCTTTGGGATCATCCACGCCATATTTATATTTCCTGGCGATATATTATTATCTTATGGTGTGGCAGGTTTATTAGCTTTTCGCTATATAACACTCAGTGCAGATGAGTTAATTCGCAAAGCTAAATGGTTTATTTTTTTATCATTAATCCCAATTGCACTTATTTCATTGATGCCAGACGAGCAAGTTTATTTGCGTGACTCGGCATTCTTCATCGAGCAACTCTCAGCTTGGACAGGCAGCTACACACAACAACTCACCCTACATTTAAACTTATTGGCTTATATGTTAGCGGTGATCCCCTTAACCCTAATGTGGTTTATTGCTGGCCTAATGTTATTGGGAATGGCGTTATATAAACGCAATATTTTTATCGATGGCTTGGACAATAAAACCCTGTGGCAATGCGTATTTTGGGCAATAATATTATCATCATTCGATTCACTATTAAGTCTTAGTGGTAAGCCGATGTGGCAAGCGATATCAGATCTATTGTTGTGGTTTAGCGCTATTGCAACAGCATTAATATACATCCATATTATTGTAAAATATTGCCAAAACACTCCGCATAGACTGAAACTACTGCAAAACGTTGGTAAGTTGGCATTTAGTTTATACATTCTCCAATCAATTGTAGGTATTGTACTATTACGCTATATAACACCTGACTGGCTGTACTCGCTAGACCGCATAGGTTATCTGTCAATCGCCATAATCTATAGTGTGTTACAGTTATTAATGGCCGATATATATTTACGGAGATTTAACCAAGGTCCATTAGAAAAACTGTGGCGAGCATTAGTCTCCCGCACAAGTTAACAGACTCACGAGTTGAGTAATGAACCATAATCAAGGAAGAATAAATGCAACTAAAATACTGTGCCATATTGTTAAATATCATTAGCCTTAGTGCTATTGCCGCAGATACATTACCGCCTATTTTAGATTTTAAACCTCATTGCAGCCCCACTATTATTAACCAACTTGAAACGAGAGACGTTTATCTAACGGCTGACTTTCAAAATCAAACAGAACAAAAAAAAGAATTAAGTATGTTCAACACCAGTATGGTCAAATTACAGCTAGCAGCAAAACAACAGCAAGCTGACGCCATCATGCTGATGGAGTTGAATACAACGAGTATCACTAAAAGTAGCGAGAAAAATGACTATAAAAAGGTGATTGAATACCAGGCCGACTTACTTAAGCTATGCACTGATGATCAATCGTTGTCTACTACACCTACACCGTATAATCATTTAGGCAAAAAACTGTCGGTGACAACTTATACTTGGCAAGTCAGTGAAACAGCTGAAGAGTCGTTAGAGTCCCTTGCAAAAGCGGTTGAAAAACCGCAAGCAGATGTATCTTTTAGCCATGTTTACGGTATTCCTATAGGAGCATCAAGCCAAGTATTGTTTAATACTCTTGGGCCGGCCAGTGTACAACTATCACTTGAAAAAAATCAGTCGGCTTGGCTATATGGTCGTAGTCTGTGGTTTATTTTGATTAATGATAAAGTTGAATTTTCCAGCTCAACAAGTGCATTACTGAGCGCACATGGTAAAAATATTATTAGCTTTAATGATAATTTCGACGAAAATCCATGGACCTTGTTTGGCAAAATTAATATCAGAACTGAACTAGTCGATGTGTTAGCCAAGAGCGATCATAAAGCGGTAAAAATGACCTCTCATCAATATGCCATTAAGCATCAAAATAATACCTTAATAATGGATTTTGCAGACTACAAACCCTGTGCAACAAAACCTGCAAGCACTGAGTTGACTCAATTTAGTCTTCATAGCAATCAATTCACCCCACCGATTAGTCAAATTCAGTTCAATGCGATTAATACTCAAAGTTTTGCTAATATTGTAAGCGGTAAAAATACTACCTTAGCAGAGCGCTCTGCAGCACGTTATATCAGTAACACTCAGCAAAATAGCTTCAACCTAACACAGGATAAACAGTGGTTTATGCTGTCAAGTTTTATACTGGTAAAACAAACGAACCAAGTGATCACTCGAGTTAAACTCACATCAGCACTAACCACAAAAACATATACCCAAGGTACATTTGCCCAGGCAGTTACAGCGTTAAATCTACCGCAAACAAAAAGTGAATTTATGACCCGCTATCCTACTGCTGAAGACAACTATGATTCGATCAATATCGATACCGATAACTACACGATTGAAGCTACATTTGACTCAGAACAAGACAACGCCGCATTGGTTGAATTTGAAATAAGTTACCTCGACTGAAGTTTATCCTAAAGGATTGATAGTAGAATGAGCAAATTTGCTTGGTTAATGTTACTGCTTATCGGCGCTATTTGGGGCGCTGTCCAGCCCTGGTTAGCTGGGGTATATGGTTTAATCAATCTGCTTACTTTTGCTTTGTATTACCGCGACAAATCAGCGGCTAAACAAGGAAAGTGGCGCGTACAAGAAAGTACCTTACAATTTTTTGCATTGATCGGCGGCTGGCCTGCAGCGCTACTTGGCCAGTATCACTTACGCCATAAAACCCAAAAGTCATCTTTTAAACGGCTTTTATGGTGTTGCATCATACTCAACAGTGCTGGAATTAGCTTATTGTGTTATCTGCTATGGCATCCGTTATTTGATGCATACCGTTAACCCTTGCTTCAATTTTGCCTTTCAGTCGTGCTGAAAAGTATTAGCCTATTCGTTTATGCGCTAAACTAGCGACACTGTTACCCCCACCATTTGAGAGCAACTATGCGTATGATTTTGGCCATTGTGGTCATTGCGGGCGTTATTTTTTATTTTTTCACTCAATCTAACAATCAAAAAGCCGCAAAAGAGAATATTGAGAAAGGTAAGATTTTTTTAGCTGACAACGCCAAACGCGAAGGTGTTATACAAACCTTATCGGGCTTACAATATGAAGTGTTAGTGAATAGCGAAAAGACTGAAGAACACCCTAGCGCAAAAAGTAAAGTCACAGTGCATTATCATGGCACCTTGATTGACGGTACTGTATTTGACAGTTCAGTTGATCGCGGCGAAACCATTAGCTTTGGCTTAAATCAAGTGATTGCAGGTTGGACCGAAGGCGTTCAATTAATGACAATTGGTGATAAGTTCCGTTTCTATGTTCCTAGTCAATTGGCTTACGGTAATCGCTCAAGCGGAAAAATTGAAGGTGGCTCAGTGTTGATATTTGATGTTGAGTTATTTGAAATTAACTAAAAATTAAATAATAGATGACATCGTTTTCACACTAAGAACTACACCAAAAATCCAAAGCCTCCATAGCGGAGGCTTTTTGCTATTGCTTGACTCATACCACTTAGCTAATTTTTCTTAATCCTCCTGTTCCCCGAAAACAACTTAATAAAACTCATAAATCTGCAGCTTCAAGGATTCTCCGTCCGAAGTGTCCGAAATAGCGTGATAAAAATGCCGTAGTGACATCATGGCCTTTATAGCACATCCATGTGTTTCAAAGCATGTAGACTCCTGTCTTGCAGATATGACACAGACTCAGGGGTACATGGTCGTTCAGTGACATCCATGTCATCACGACATTCGTCAGTCCATTCACATCAGATGTACCATCTGAGTCGTTAGGCGATTTTTGTTATGCTATGAGGATCAACACTTTGTCGGAGCTGCTGGGGTGATCCAAGAGGGGAAAGCATTTTTTCCCTTCTTGGTCGGGTGTGGGCGAAGCGCCACGACGTTAAGTTGACTATATTTGTCAGTGATAATTAAAAAAATATCATGCTAGATAAAACGGATCGTCAATCGATTTCGCTGGTGCAGTAAACCACTTTGGTCCTTGCGCTGTCATGTAAAAATGATCTTCATGACGGATACCAAACTCGCCTGGCACACATAACATAGGCTCGTTACTAAAGCACATGCCAACCGCTAATGGCGTAATATCATTGCGGACCAAATATGGCCATTCATGAATGTCTAAGCCAATGCCATGGCCGGTGCGATGAGGTAAACCCGGCACGTTATAATCGGGGCCAAAGCCTGCAGCTTCTAACACTTTGCGGGCAGCCGCATCGACAGAGCTACAAGAGGTGCCAATTTGAGCTGCATCAAATGCCGCAATTTGCGCATCTTGCTCAAGTTGCCACAACTGACGTTGGCGATCATTTGGCTCACCAAACACATAAGTACGGGTAATATCTGAGTTGTAGCCGTGTAACTGGCAACCTGTATCAATCAATACAGTATCATTTAATGCTAATGCTTTAGGTGATTTAACCCCATGCGGATAAGCGGTATCTTCGCCAAATAATACGATACAAAAATAAGAACCTTTAGGCGCGCCCACAGCATAATGAGCTTGGTTAATAAAGTCTTCTACTTCAGCGGTGGTGATACCCTCGCGTAAGATACTGGCGGTGGCTTTATGCACTTCAAGGGTCATATCTTTTGCACGCTGCATTAAAGCTAACTCTGCAATAGACTTAATCATCCTACATCCGGCCGTCACGGTTGTTGCACTTAAAAAACGATGTTGTGGTGACGCTTGGGAAATGCCATCACTAATAAAAAAGGCAGTTGACTCATCAATACCAATCTTTGCTTGTTTTAAGCCAATATTATCTAACACATCGGCAAATAGTTTAAATGGGCTCTCATCTTCATGCCAAGTATTCACTTGGCCTTTAATGGTCATATATCCCTGCAAGGTATCAAGTTCAAAAGCGGGCGCAATATATTGCACCTCACCCACGGCAGGAATAATTGCCCCCACCATCCGTTCACTAGAAAACCAACGAGTACCGGTAAAATAATACAAATTAGTTCCCGCATTAACATAGATTGCATCTAAACCATGTTGTGCCATCAATCGTTGTGCATGTTGAATTCGTCGATTAAATTCATCCTCACTTACCGCTACTACGCCCTCGGTCATATTGGTTAGTGCTGCTAATGCTTGTTGCGGGCTAATACCGCCGACACCGATTGTCATAGATTTTCCTTTATTATTGTTATTATTTATCTAGGGCTTGTTGATCTTTCTGTTTTTTTTACAGCGAATTGTTGGTCATTACTTAAATACAAACGACAAAGCAGAAGCTTTGTCGTATCGTTATACGGCAAAAAAACTCAGCAGGCCCTAGCAATAGATGACTTAAAATGAATCGTTTTACCCTGTTTAACGATACAAGATAATCAATATCTCAGAGGATACAGCCTGCAACACTTTGTTACCATGGTATACAATATAAGGTTACAATTTTATTCTGACGGTTAAAGATAATCTAAGCGACTTCACTTGCCAGTTAACGGTTACAGTTGCGATAATCATCGCTTCATTCTACAGAGCTGAGTTCATCAGTCGCCTCCCACGGAGAAACCATGTCTAATATTATTGCTACGCGCCTTAATGCTATTCGCCAACAACTTGAAATTAATCAAATCGATGCATTTATCATTCCCCGCGCAGACGAATATTTAGGTGAGTACGTCCCAGCCCGTAATGAGCGTTTACATTGGGCCACTGGTTTTACCGGCTCTGCAGGCATGGCAATTGTGCTAAAAGACCGTGCAGCAATATTTACCGACGGCCGTTACACCGTGCAAGTACGCCAACAGGTAGACGGTAATTTATTTGAGTACTTAAGCCTGCATGACGACCCACAAATTGACTGGCTAATCGACACCTTACCTGCTGGTGCCAGCGTCGGTATCGACAGCCGCTTGCATACGCTTGCTTGGTATCAACAAACTAAAACGCAATTGGATAAAGCCGAAATTAATGTCGTCGAAGTCGATACCAACCCAATTGATGTCAGTTGGATAGATCGCCCTGCACCATCTGCATCTACAATGACATTATTTAGTCATCAAGGCGCGGGACGTAATAGCATCGAAAAACGTCAACAAATTGGTCAATTAGTGAAAAAACAAGGCGCTGATATCGCCCTTATTGCCGCCTTGGATTCATGCTGTTGGTTGCTGAATATCCGTGGTAATGATGTGCCTCGCTTCCCTGTTATCCTAGGTTGCGGACTATTATCAGCCAATGGCGACATGACCTTTTTTACCGATTTAGCCAAAGTACCGCAAAACATTGCCGAACACGTTGGCGCAGGCGTTAGCTTTGAAGATGAAGCTGAGCTGGCAACGGTATTGGTACAAATGAAGGGGGTGAAATTATTAGCCGACCCACATTCTGCCAACGCTTACTCGCAGTTACTGGCACAAAAAGGCGGTGCTAAACTGATTATTGGTACCGATCCGGTAGCACTACCTAAAGCACAAAAAAATAGCGCAGAATTAGCCGGAATGCGTGCGTGTCATATTCGTGATGGCGCAGCCGTGAGCCGTTTTTTAGCCTGGTTAGACAGCCAAGTTGAGCAAAATATCATGCATGATGAAGCGCAACTGGCTGACAAGTTAGAAAGCTTTAGATTACAAGACCCACTGTACCGCGAGCCAAGCTTTGACACCATTTCAGCTACCGGTGCCAATGCCGCCATGTGCCATTACAATCACAATAATGGCACGCCAAGCACCATGGCCATGAACAGTATTTACTTGGTCGATTCTGGCGCTCAATATCTTGATGGCACCACCGATGTTACCCGCACCATTGCTATTGGTAAGGTGACCGACGAGCAAAAGAAAATGGTGACCTTAGTATTAAAAGGTCATATTGCTTTAGACACGGCACGTTTTCCTAAAGGCACTTCTGGTGTACAACTCGATGCCTTTGCACGCCAATATTTATGGCAACACGGTTTTGATTATGACCACGGCACAGGCCATGGCGTCGGCCACTTTTTAAGTGTGCACGAAGGCCCACAACGTATTGGCAAAAACGTCAATGGCGTGGCACTTTTACCTGGCATGGTGTTGTCGAACGAGCCGGGTTATTACCGCGCCGACGGTTTTGGTATTCGCATTGAAAACCTGGTAACTGTACAACATTGCCAAGCGCTACAAGGTGCTGAGCGTGAAATGTACGAGTTTGATGTATTAACTCATATTCCAATGGATGTACGCTTAATCGATAAATCATTGTTAACTGATTTTGAGGTGAACTGGTTCAATCAATATCAACAAAAGGTCCGTCAAACCTTAGCGCCATTAATGCAAGGTGACGAACTAGCTTGGCTGAATAGAGTCACTGTAGCGATTTAAACCTTAACGCTGCTGCAATCGTTAACATGAAAGGCTTAGGATGAATGAGTTGTCCTAAGCCTTTTTAGTTTGTGCAAAATTAATCTTTTGCTAATTTATCGGCAGAAAATCTAATTCGGTTTATTCAAGAGTATGCAGCATAAACTTCGGTTCTATTTCTACCCAATGTTTTCGCTTTGTACATCGCATTGTCGGCTTGAGTAAATAAGTCTGTAAAGGATATTTTATCTTCGCCAATACTAACCCCAATACTAACCCCAATACTCACAGTCACTAGGCTATCATCTACTTTAATTTGCTCAATTGACTTATGCAGCCTTTGGCAAAATACTAACGTATCACTCAGACTGGTATCGGGTAACATAATCAGAAACTCCTCCCCACCAAAACGAGACACAAGATCGGTTTGTCGACAGAATTCCTTTAATAACTTACCCAGTTCCTTTAAAACTCGGTCACCTTCTAGATGGCCAAAGGTGTCATTTATTTTTTTAAAATGATCAATATCTAGCATTAATAAACCTACCGACTGATGAGATCTTGCCGCTTGTTCAAGCACTAAAGCACTGCGGTATTTCATTTCTCTGCGATTTAACAACTCAGTTAACTCATCGGTTGAAGCAAGTAGCTTTAGTTTTTCCGCTTGCTGTTCAAGTATTTCTCTGGTTTTTATTAACTCATCATAAAGTTGGTCTCTTTTAGATGCATTGAAAAAACTCCAATAAATACAGCCATCATCACGTAAACTTGCATTAACCGTAATCGGAATGCGCAGCCCTTGAGCATTAAATATTATCAGCTGCATTTCTTGACATATTTTTTCATGTAAAAGTGTTGGAATTAAATAACTTTGAAAAAATATTCTTGATGAATGAGTCAATATCACATCAGCACTTTTACCGATAAGCTCACCAGGTTTCCACAATAGCTCGTTAGTAAAATATGAATTTACGTAGGTAATAACTCTGGAAGGATCTGTGACTAAAGCGCCACATGGAAAGCTATCAGAAGAGATGTTATATGCTTCATAACTCGCTAGTTGGTTATTTATCATTGGTATTATTTCGCATATTCTATTATTAAATCCATAATGGCTTCGGGATGCGTCATATGCAGACAATGGCCTTCAGCAGCGATAACGTGAAGGGTACTATGAGTTATCTCACTGGCCACAAACTTGCCAACAAATATTGAAGCCAGCGCATCATTTTCACTTTGTAAAATTAATGACGGTTGTTGAATCTCTTTTAAAAGGTAACGATAATCAGATAAGAAAGTGGCTTCTGCAAAGTTTTTAGCAATCACCGGATCGGTAGAACAAAAGCTGCCTGATAACTCCCCGATTAAATCATCCGAATTTGTTGCTCCCATCACTAACGGTGCTAAATAATTAGCCCAACCAATATAGTTTTTATCCATTAGATTCAACAGTTCTTGCAAATCTTCTTTTTCAAAACCGCCTAAATACTCAGGTGGAAAATTTAAAAAGCATGGTGAAGGGCATATCATTATTAACTTAGAAAATAACTTAGGTTTTTGAATCGCAGCGATTGCGCCAATAATACTACTCACCGAATGGCCGATAAAAATGGCATCCGACAAGTGTAATGCTGCGCATACTTCGATAATGTCTTCAGCATATCCTTCAAGTTGGCCATAACGTCTTTTGCTGTATTGGGAGATATCAGAAGCACCAGATCCAACATAATCAAATAGTACAATAGTAAACTGCTTTGCTAATTCTGGGGTTAAAAAGCGCCACATGTTTTGATCACATCCAAATCCATGAGCAAGCACCAACGTTTTACTACCGTGACCCATTATTTTCACATTATTGCGAGCAAGAACTCCATTCGAATTTACCATGCAATTTATCCTCTTTTATTGATACTAAATAGTAACTAGTCGCTGAGTAGATCGATAACTTGAACAATGTAAATTAATTAAGCCGACAATTTATCCTCAATACGTTGGCGATTTTATATCCCCTTTATAGCAATCCCCTATTGAGATGCACACTGAGGTAGCATTGACGCTGACCAATCCAATTACAGAGCATATCTTGTATCAAACTTAGCAGCGCTAAGCCAATAATCACGGTATAACAGGACTGGTGGATGGCATTAATACGGCGCGACGCGCAGCTAACACTAGCTTATTTTTGATCAAAAAACTGTTTGTTGTGCTGAACACTACCTGACCTAAATAGCATTAGCGTATCGCCATAGCCGTCAAACTTGTCTTTACTAAAAAATCTTACTCTCTGGACACAGATAAAGTTCAGGATTTAAACAAAAGTTTGTTATACTCCGCGGCCGCTTATCGATGGCACTCAATTGGGTGTATCATTCAAGCTTAACGTTTTTCAACTATCTTAAGACGTTAATCAACCCAGTTAAGCATGAAGTCTGCCATTAATAATGGCTATCGGCCCCAATATTCTAGATTGACGTTGTATAGATAACTTAACTTATCACAACTAAATCGCTTTGTTTTGATGTACATACAGGAACCGCACCATGAAATTCGAATCTTTTAGCTTCGCCCCAGAAATATTACGCGCGATCGCTGAGTGCGGTTATCAATCTATGACGCCAATTCAACAACAAGCGATCCCAGCAATCCGTCGTGGTGAAGACGTCCTAGCTAGCGCTCAAACAGGTACCGGTAAAACTGCAGCATTTGCATTGCCTATATTACAAAGAATGTGCGACAACCCAAAAGAGACGATGCCGTCTAATACTCGCACTTTAATTCTTACGCCTACCCGTGAGCTAGCAGCGCAAGTTGCCGACAACATTACTGCTTACAGTAAACACCTCAACTTAACCGTATTAACCATTTATGGTGGCGTTAAAATTGAGACTCAGTCGCAGAAACTTAAACGCGGTGCTGACGTTATTGTGGCAACGCCTGGGCGTTTACTTGAACACATAGTGGCATGTAATTTAAGTTTGTCTAATGTTGAGTTTTTAGTCCTTGATGAAGCCGATCGTATGCTTGATATGGGCTTTAGTGCCGATATTAAAAAGATCCTTCAAGCAGTAAACAAAAAGCGTCAAAACATGTTGTTCTCAGCGACCTTCTCTACTGAGGTTAAAAAGCTGGCCAATGACATGCTTGATAAGCCTAAAGTGATTACGGTTGATAAACAAAATACTGCTGCTGACACCGTTAGTCAGGTGGTGTATCCGGTTGAACAGCGTCGTAAGCGTGAATTAATATCTGAGCTTATTGGTACCAAAAACTGGCAACAAGTATTGGTGTTCACTGCGACTCGTGACGCTGCAGATAAATTAGTTAAAGAGCTGAACTTAGATGGTATTCCATCAGGTGTCGTTCATGGCGAGAAAGCACAAGGCAGCCGTCGTCGTGCACTGCGTGAATTCGTTGAAGGCAAAATTCGCGTATTAGTGGCTACCGAAGTTGCTGCTCGTGGTCTTGATATTAAAAATCTTGAATACGTTGTTAACTATGACCTACCCTTTTTAGCTGAAGATTATGTCCATCGTATTGGCCGTACCGGTCGTGCGGGTAAAACCGGCGTCGCGATATCATTTGTGAGCCGTGAAGAAGAACGTACTCTAGCGGATATCGAAAAACTCATCGGCCAACAAATTCGTCGTATCACAGTACCTGGTTATGAAGTTGGTAGCCGAGAAGTACTGCTTAAGCAAATTGAAAAGCGTCGTAGCTTTGCCAAAAAACAACAACGCGGCGATAACGCTGGCGCGCAAATGATTGCTGAGAAAAACATGGATGGTCGTCGTGTTAAAGTCGGTAAAGTAAGCAGCACAGTAAAATACAAAAAGATTAAATAAAGTTACTCTGCTATATCAACAAGGCGCTTCGGCGCCTTTTTTACGTTTTAATGAAACTATTTCGGCTAATAGCAGGTCTGCTTCTACAAGTTATATACTTTACTGTGCTAATAATCATTTTCGGGATATTACAATACAAGGACATACCATGTTAAAAACTCTGCTTATCGCCACTGCGCTCACGCTAACTAGCCTAGCCAGTGTGGCTAAACCCATTGCCAGTGACGAAAATAATGTCATGCCGCTACTTAATGGTCACCAAATACCTGCCATTACCTTGCAAGACGTTGATGGTAAAGCGGTTGAATTAAGTAAGCTTATCGCTCAAAAACCAACGATATTTTTCTTTTATCGTGGCGGTTGGTGTCCATTTTGTAATTCGCAAATGGGTCAATTAAAAGCAATTGAACCTAAACTAATTGAAATGGGCTTTCAGTTAGTAGGGATTTCACCTGACACGCCAGAAAAAATGCGCGCATCAATCAACGATCAAAAACTCGATTATTTACTGCTATCAGACACGTCAATGGCAGCATCGCAAGCTTTTGGTTTAGCCTATTACACCAGCGCAGATATCACAAAAAAATATACTGCAAGCTTAGCGGTGACTAATGAGCTATTTACCACTCCCCAGGGTGAAAAGCGTTTAGTATTACCGGTGCCGGCTGTCTATATGGCAGATAAAAGTGGGTTAATTCATTTTCAATATGTGAATCCAAACTACAAGGTTCGCCCTGCGCCAGAGCTCATTTTAACCGCTGCTGAGTTACTCGTTAAACCTTAGTTAACGCTAAATTCAAATCGTTTATAGCCAACGTTAATTCAATGATGTTGGCTTTTTTATCTTATCCTCCCCCTGAATTCAACGCTGTAGTGTGATGACTATTATCCACTCACTCTTGGCATGTTCACCACTACACGCCTATACATCTAGACTTATCGTAATTAAATACAATCTTTCATCACAACAAACCTCGAAATACATGCGTTTTTAGCCAATGATTGATTTTTATATTGGATTTTTAATGCCTCATCTCGTTACACTGTTCTGTATATAAGAATATCCCTACACAGAGGCTGTAAATTACCATGTCTATTGCTACTACATTTGGCACAGCAAATACTTCTGGCACGATTAAGGCGATGCTATTAGGTTGCGGTGAACTCGGCAAAGAAGTTGCCATTGAGCTACAACGTTACGGTATTGAAGTTATTGGAGTGGATCGCTATCCCAATGCCCCAGCAATGCAAATTGCCCATCGTTTTCATGTGATTAACATGCTGGATGCAAAAGCATTAAAAGACGTTATCGAGCTGGAGCAGCCAGATTTAGTGATTCCAGAAATTGAAGCTATTGCCACTCAAACGTTAGTGGAACTAGAGCAGCAAGGTTTGCATGTAGTGCCAACCGCTAACGCGGCTAAACTCACCATGGATCGTGAAGGTATTCGACGACTTGCGGCAGAAACGTTATCAATACCAACATCACAGTACTTTTTCTGTGACACTCTAGCTGCATTTGAACAGGCCGTTACCGACATTGGCATTCCATGCGTAGTTAAGCCAGTAATGAGTTCGTCTGGTAAAGGCCAGAGTGTGATTAAGTCAGCACAAACCATTCAGCAAGCATGGGCATATGCCCAAGAAGGCGGCCGAGCAGGTAAAGGACGAGTGATTGTTGAAGCTTTTATTCCATTTGATTACGAAATTACCTTACTGACGATTAGCGCCGTAAATGGCATTCATTTTTGCGATCCCATTGGCCATAGACAAGAAGATGGCGATTATCGTGAATCGTGGCAACCCCAGGCGATGTCGGCTGAGGTATTACACAAGGCACAAGTGATGAGCCAACGAGTTGTTGAGGCATTAGGTGGATATGGACTCTTTGGTGTTGAGCTATTTATTCGTGGTGATGAAGTGTATTTTTCTGAAGTGTCGCCAAGGCCACACGATACTGGTTTAGTGACCTTAATCAGCCAGGATTTATCTGAGTTTGCCTTGCATGTACGTGCGATTTTAGGCTTACCAATAAGCAATATTGTGCAGCATGGTCCTAGTGCTTCTGCGGTTATTCTTGCTGAGGGCACATCAACCAATATCCGTTACCAGGGTATGGCAGCCGCTTTAGCGCCCGCCGACACTCAATTACGCTTATTTGGTAAGCCAGACATTGATGGTCGCCGTCGCTTAGGTGTGGCGCTAGCCCGCGATAACACGGTAGAACAAGCAGTCGAAAAAGCAAAAAACGTTGCCAGCCATATCAAGGTATTGTTTTAAACGCAGCTAAATAACACTGCAGCCGCAGTGTTTTTATAAGTCCCTGCGGCTTTATGTATTTTAATGAGTGATAAAATGAGCGGCATTAGCCTGATATTTTAGTTTTTAGCTTTAACTTTAGCTTTTGGCAGCGGCTTAGCCGCTAAGTGAAAGTGAACTAACATCAGCAAACGAAACAATGATTTAAGCTTAAGGTCTTGATCAAGCTTACCGGCGTTAATCAGCTTTCGTAATACGGTAATTTTCATATACAGCTTTTTAACTAGCACATCACTAGGCTCACCTAAATACTTATCGAACTCTTTATAACCCTCAATAATTTTAGTGCTTAATGTAGCCTGTCGAATACGTAAACCTGAGCTCATGGCATGTTCAAATGCTTTGGTTTCTAGCCCATTAATAATATCGGCAGCGCTAAGTTTTAGCGCTAAACCATCAACGATAAAATGAATGTTTGATTCAATCTCAAATTGCAGCGCATGGGTGTCATGGCGCACGTTATCAAACCTTGTACGTTCTTTATCGACAAAATCAAACAAGGTTTTCCATAGTGACATAAGCGAATATCCGTATTACTTTTTGATAAAAGGCATTAACCGTTAACTTGATTCGATACATTACCCTGTTGAAAATTAAGTATATTTTCGACCGCTATATTGAGTAGATTTTGTCTAGCCTGCAATGTTGCCCAAGCAATATGTGGCGTAATAGTTATGTTTGCGGCACTAAGTAATGGGTTATGGCTAAAGGGTGGCTCGGTCGATAACACGTCAACTGCTGCAAAGCCGTTACCATTATTTAACCACTGAGCTAAATCGGTTTCATTTATCAAATCACCGCGGGCGGTATTAACCACTAAACTGCCTGGCTTGAGTAAGCCTAAACTGTCACGATTAATCATGTATCTAGTGCCAACATTAAGCGGACAGTGTAACGATATAATATCGGCTTGTTTAAGCAAACTGTCGCGTTCACACCATTGAATAGCATCAGGTAAGTTGGTTTTAGGTTGCGGGGTAGTAATCAATACTTTCATCCCAAAAGCGATACCTAAATTAGCGACTTGTTGACCAATATCGCCATAACCTACCACGCCAAGAGTTAAGCCCTTTAATGACGTTAATGGGCTTAAGGTAAAGCAAAAATCTCTATTAGCAGCCCACTGCCCGGCTTTAACAGCTTGATGGTGTAAAGCCACTTGTTGGTGATGATGCAAAATATGCGCAAACACCATTTGTGCTACGGCATCTGGGCCATAAGCGGGAATGTTAGTGACAACAATGCCCTGCGCTGTTGCTGCATCAACATCGACCACATTAGTTCCAGTGGCTAGAACACCAATATAGGTCAATGCGGGCAGTTGCTTTAAGGTCGCAGCACTCAATAGGGTTTTATTGGTCAGTACGATGTGCGCACCTTGGCAACGAATGACGATTTGGTCGAGTGTTGTATGGTCGTAAATATCACATTCGCCCAATGCTTCAAGCGCTTGCCAACTCAAATCACCCGGATTAAGTGTATAACCATCTAATACTACTATTTTCATTTACAGCCCCATTTCATTGCTTACAAAAATACGTTATTGGCTTGCGCTAACGCATTCCTCTAGAGGTTTTAATGCGCTCGTAAGCGGCTTGGATATCTTGCGCTTTGGTGTTAGCCAGCTCCATCATTTCTTCTGGTAAGCCTTTTGCCACAAGTTTGTCTGGATGATGTTCATTCATCAGTTTGCGGTAAGTGCGCTTAACATCTTGATCGCTAGCAGATTCTTGCACACCTAGTAGCACATAGGCATCGGTCAGCGGCATTTGATTTCCTTGCGGCGACTGATGGTGGCTAAACTCTGCTTGCCAACGCGCCAGTAAAGCATCAAGTTGGGCAGCTAGACCTAGCTTAGTGGCAATAACAGACAGTATTTGCTTCTCATTAGCTTGTAACTCGCCATCGGCTAAAGCCGTTTGAATTTGAATTTCCAAAAACATCTGCGCTAGCTCAACTCTGCCTTGGGTGGCTTTTCGAAACAGTTCTAACTGGGCTAATAAATCAAAATCAGCTTGGCGACCTTGGCGAAAAGCAGTTTGTGCATCAACACGAGATTGCCCCGACAACTTCATTTGATCCATTAGCATGGTCGCAATACGAATGTCGGTTTCTGTTACGCGTCCTGATGCTTTAGCAACATGGCCCATTACGGCAAATGTAGCATTAAAAAACATTGCCTGACGTTCACCGCCTTTACGAATTAACGAGCTTAACCCCTGACGCCTGTCATAAGCATGGCCTAACCATAAGCCTAAAATAGCGCCAAAAAAACGCCCGAACATAAACCCAATGATAAACCCAAAAACTTTACCCCAAATTCGCATGTTATTTTCCACTACGGTTAAAATAATTAATATATTCTGCGCCCATCACTTAGGCGCAATCACATGACTTAAGCTTGAGCCCGTAATCTATTCTGCAATTGTTCTAGTCGCTCAAGAGTGCCAACATCGCACCAATAAGCTTTAAAATGCTCACCATAAATCCGCTGTTGGTTAATGGATTGTTTCAGCAACGGTCCCAAAGCTTGTTTACCATTGGGTAAGTCACTAAATAATTGAGGATGATAAACCCCTAGCCCAGCAAACGTTAACCTTGACTCGTTGCATAATGTTAATTGACCTTGGGCACCAATAGCAAAATCACCTTGTGGATGGTGCTGCGGATTATCAACTAACCATAAAAAGGCATCGGCCTCACCTTGCTTAACGCTGTGATAGGCCAAGGCGATATCGGGTAAATAATCGATAAATATATCACCATTGATAACGAGAAATGGCTCATTACCCAACATCGGTAATGCTTGCTTGATACCACCAGCCGTTTCTAGAGCGGTGGTTTCCTCGCTATAACTAATATTCATGCCCCAGCGACTGCCATCGCCTAGCATTTGAGGTAGTTTATGCCCCAACCAGGCCTGATTAATCACCACCTCAGCCACGCCTAATAAAGCCAGTTTTTCTAAGTGGTATTCAATTAACGGTTTATCAGCAACACTCACTAACGGTTTAGGTAAAGAGTCGGTTAATGGTCGCAGACGCTCTCCGCGCCCCGCCGCTAAAATCATTGCTTTCATGTTTCACTTACCGCCTCATTAATGATTTTGTGGTTTACTAATGGCAAAATCACCTTACTCACCCATTGGCTAAATTCAGCAATTGCTGGGTATTGCATCCCAATATCAGCAACATATTGTAAGGTTAATGGAATATCGGCTAAGTAACCGCGCTTACCATCACGATGATATAAACGCGCAAATATACCGGCGGCTTTAATGTGACGTTGTATGCCCATTAAATCAAACCATTGTTGATAAGTTGAAAACGTAATATTGGCATTAATCAATTCATGATCTCTTGCGAGTTGATAATGATATCTCATCAACGGATTAACGACATCGTCTGGCCAACGCACATAACAATCACGCAGCAGCGAAACAGCATCGTAAGTCACCGGCCCATATACAGCATCTTGAAAATCGATAACCGCTAACGCTTGATCATTTATCAGTAAATTACGGCTATGATAATCACGATGCATGCCGACTTGGGGTTGGGCAATGACATTTTGAGTTAACGCACTAAACGTAGACTTAATCATTGCCTGCTCATTGTTCGTCAATGCGTAATCTAAATGTTCTTTTAATAACCAATCGACAAAAATTGCTAATTCTCGCATCACAAAAGCGCTATCGTAATTTGCTAATGGACCATTTTCGGTTTCCGTCACCGTCGCAATCAGCGCTAATAAATGTAATGCCTGTTGATAATAGTCGGTCACATTGTCTTTATTGAGTACCGACAACAGTTGTAATTCACCTACATCGGTTTGTAACACAAAACCGAACTCATTGCAGGTAGCAAGCACTTGCGGTACCACTAATCCAGCATATTGGTAAGCTTTCGCTACCGCCACAAAGGGCGCGATAGGGACTAAGTCGATAGGTGAATCAGCAACAATATAATGCTTACCTTGATGATGAATACGAAAATAACGTCGAAAACTGGCATCACCGCAGATCAAGTTAATGGCAACTTTTTCGCCAAAATATTGTTGTAACCAGTTATTTAACGCGATAAATCTTGGATCAGATAAAATCATCTCAATGGCTCTTAACGAAAAATTGCTTTATTATAGCCAGCATAACATTTGGAAACAGCTAAAGAATGGAATGTTTCATCTAGCTGAGTATCTTTTTCTCTCCAAAACTTTCCGGTATCAGAATTCATAAATTATTGACAACAATGCAGATCCGTTATTTTTTGGCATTATGCCTACTCCCAAATATCGTGCTGGCTGATGAGCCAACAACGACCGAAGCGCCTGTGTCGCAATGCGTTGTCGCGCCGCCAGTTTCTCGTTCATTCGAAGATCGTGCTGCATTAACCGGCATCTCTGACGATCAGATTGTTATCATTAGCGATCACTCCACTGTTTCTTACAATAACCAGGCCGAATTTTCGGGAGATGTCAGTTTCAGTCAGGGGCTGCGTCATATTGCCGCTGATAATGCCGTATTAGATCAAAAACAACAGCGCTTGAATGCCGACGGTAACCTTATCTTCAAAGACGAGTTATTTACCGTTACAGCTGATACTTTAGAAGCTCAAATGAGTGCCAATAATGCCACCTTGAAAGGGGCAAAGTATTGGTTGCATGGCCAACAAGTGCATGGCGATGCAGAAAAACTCCAGATCACTTCAGACAATAATCTCTTACTAACCAAAACCAACTTTACCACCTGCCCCCCTGGCGATGAGTCATGGCTGCTTGAAGCTGACATGATCAAAATTGACAGTAAAGAGGAATGGGGTGAGATTTGGAATGCTAAGCTGCGTATCGGCAATATTCCGGTGTTGTATATTCCGTATATGACAGTACCAGTATCAGATAAGCGTAAAACCGGCTTCTTATTCCCAAGCTTTAGTACTAGCACCACTAACGGTGTCGAAGTTAGTACTCCTTATTATTGGAATATCGCCCCAGAGTTTGATTTAACCTTCACTCCAGACTTTATGTCCTCGCGTGGCTTGTATACCAAAACAGAATTTCGCTACCTTGCTGGCGAGCAACAAAATGGCCAGTTCAATGTCGAATATTTGGGTAGCGACAGTAAGCTAACCTCAAATGCTGACCGTTATTTGTATCATTGGAGTCATCAAGGTGCCGTCAACAAAAACTGGCGCGTAAGATCAGACTATACCGATGTGTCTGATAATAATTATTTCAACGATTTAAATTCCGATGTAAATCAGTCAACCGACAACCAGTTATCGCGAATTGGTGAAGCCAGTTATTTTGAACGTAACTGGGACTTCAATATGCGTGTGCAAGACATTAAAGTCCTTGGCGAAGATGAAAAACCGTATCAAGTGATGCCACAGCTGAACTTTAACTATCGTTCTGCAGACATCTTTAACTCAATCGACTTTAAATTTAATTCTGAACTCACCAACTTTCGCCATCAAGATAATGACTACAATACTGCGACCCGCTTACACTTAGTTCCTAGCTTAATTTGGCCAATTCAAGGACCTGCAGGCTCGTTTACCAGTGAAGTAAAATTACTCCAAACTCAGTATTGGCAGCAAAATATCGATCCAGATTCAACCTTAAATGACAGTATAAGCCGCACCATTCCGCAAGCGCGTTTACATGGTCAAGTCAATTTTGAACGGGCAACCCAAATGTTTGACGAGCAATACCGCCAAACACTTGAACCGCAAATTCAATATCTGTATGTCGGTTATGAAGACCAATCCGATATTGGTATTTATGACACAGCACAATTACAAGAAGACTACTACGGATTGTTTCGCGATCGCCAATATTCAGGTTTAGACCGCGTAGCAGACGCCAATCAATTTACGTTAGGTTTTACCACCCGCTTGTTTGATCAAACAAACCGCGAAAAACTTAAGTTTAGTGTTGGTCAGATTATGTATTTAGAAAACTCAAAAGTTAGCATTGACGATACTTACGAAGAAGCCTCTCAGTCTACGTCGGTATTAGCTGCCGAATTAGATGCACAATTATACAACGATTGGTTTATCAGTGGTTCAGTGCAACATGACACTGAAACCGGTGAGAATAAAAAAAATGAAGTCACCTTGGATTATCGCCCGAGTAATGACAGATTATTGCAGTTAAGCTATCGCTTTGTACCCGACTTACTTAATACCAATACCAATGACCAAGTTGATATTTCACAAGCTGGTGTCCGCACATCTTGGCCTATTAGTGACAATTTATATTTTGTCGGTAACTACTATTACGACCTCAATGAATCTCGTAATATTGAAACTTATACTGGCGTACAATACGAATCATGTTGCTGGGCATTACGCCTAAGTTATCATTACCGTATCAAAACTAATTATGATGATGATTTATCAGAAACCATTGACGGCCGCGAAGAGTTTGAAAGCGGCGTTTACCTAAACTTTGTTATAAAAGGCCTAGGGGGATCGGGTCCGTTAGGGGTAGACGACATGTTAAATGAAGGCTTATTTAACTACCGTAAACCACTTTACTTGAGGAATTAGCAATCTTTTGTGATAGATTGCTGAACCTAGCGATAAACTCATAGTCCAATAACAACAAACATGCTGTTGAGTATGAAGTAGTAATCTTATTTTGGCGATGTATCGCCAGTTTATATTGAATCGAATGTGCCAAGGATTTTGTGGATGAAACACAGTAAAAAAATAATTTTTGCATTACTAGCATTGGCTATGAGTAACACCAGTGTTGCAGCGCCAATACCATTAGATCGCGTATCAGTACAAATTAATGATGGTATCATTCTTGAGAGTGAAATCATCAACATGGTGTCAACGGTTAAAGCCAATGCTAAAGCTGCTAATCAAGCTTTACCGTCTGATGATGCCTTACGTACCCAAGTTATCGAACGCCTCATTTTAACGCATTTACAAATGCAAACAGCTGAACGTATCGGCTTACAAATTGGTGATTTACAATTAGACCAAACGATTGAAAATATCGCTAAAGAACAGAAAGTCTCAGTTGCAAAAATGCAACAAACTATCGAAAGCGAAGGCACCAGCTTTAGCCAATATAGAGAGCAGTTACGCCAAGAAGTCACCCTAGGTGAAATTCAGCGCATTCAAGTTCAACGCCGCATTCAGGTTTCACCACAAGAAATTAGTGGTTTAGTGAAGCTAATTGAAGAACAAGGCTTAAAAGATGTTGAATTCCAAATTGGTCATATCTTGATTGAAATACCAAGTAACCCAACAAGCGAACAGCTTGAAAGTGCTAGCCGCCGCGCGGATATCGTACTTAAACGCTTAAATGACGGTGATGATTTCCGTAGCACTGCCATTGCATCTTCTGGCGGCCCAAAAGCCTTAGAAGGGGGTATATGGGACTTTATGAACATTAATGAAATGCCGACTTTATTTGCAGAAGTTGTTAGCAATGCAAAAAAAGGTGACATTATTGGGCCAATAAAATCAGGTTCAGGCTTTCATATCATTAAAGTCGTTGATACTCGTGGATTACAAACGCAAGAATTATCAGAAGTTAAATCTCGCCACATCTTATTAAAACCATCACCGATTTTATCGGAAGATCGTGCTAAAGCGATGTTAACTAACTTTTTAGCTCAAGTACGTTCAGGTGATGCTGATTTTGCAAAATTAGCCAGCCAGTATTCAGAAGATCCAGGTTCTGCGGCTAAAGGTGGTGAATTAGGCTGGGCAGACCCAAGCATTTATGTGCCAGAGTTCTCTCAAACCTTAGCGAGTCTTCAAGAAGGTCAAATCAGTGAGCCATTTAGAACAACTCATGGCTGGCATATTGTTCAACTTGAAGCTAGCCGTAAAACAGATGCTACAGAGCAATTTAACAGTAACCGTGCTCACCAATTAATCTTCCGTCGTAAGTTTAATGAAGAGCTACAAACCTGGTTAGACGAAATGCGTTCTGAAGCGTATATCGAAATCGTTGAGCCAGAAAGCAAACGAGGCTAAGCAAAATTAATGACTAAACGTATTGCCATCACGCCAGGCGAACCAGCAAGTATTGGTCCCGACTTAGTCATCAAACTTGCTCAACAGGCATGGCCTGTTGAGTTGGTTGTTTGCGCCGATCCTGATTTATTAATGAGTCGGGCAAAACTACTCGGTTTACCTTTACAGTTAACGCCGTATAACCATTTGCTACCGCCAAAACCTCAAGCAGCCGGAACATTAACGATTGCTCCGTTTACATTAGCCGAAAAGGTTGAGTGTGGTGTGTTAAATGAAGCAAACAGTGCTTATGTAGTCGAAACCTTACGCTACGCCGGTGAGAAAAACATGTCGAATGAATTCGACGCTGTAGTTACCGGCCCGGTGCACAAAGGTATTATTAACCAAGCCGGTATTTCATTTAGCGGTCATACCGAGTTTTTTGCATTACAAGCTAATTGCGCTGATGTAGTGATGATGTTGGCCGCGCCAGGTTTACAAGTGGCGCTAATGACCACTCATATACCGTTAGCTTATGTGGCTAAGGCGATTACCCGCGATAGACTGCATCATATTATTACGATTTTGCATCGCGAATTAGTTAGCAAATTTGATTTAGGCTCACCTAAAATTTATGTATGTGGACTCAATCCTCATGCAGGAGAAGATGGCCATTTAGGTCGCGAAGAAATAGATATCATCATACCGGCGCTCAACGAGTTACGAGAGCAAGGCATGGATATTGTTGGCCCATTGCCAGCAGATACCTTATTCCAGCCTAAATATCTTGAACAAGCTGACGTAGTATTAGCCATGTATCATGACCAAGGATTACCGGTGCTTAAATCATTAGGATTTGGCAAATCGGTTAACATCACCTTAGGTCTACCTTATATACGTACCTCTGTCGATCACGGCACCGCGCTGGATTTGGCTGGTAGTGGTAAAGCGGATTGTGGCAGTTTTACCTGCGCATTAAACAAAGCCATCGAATTGGCCTCAAAAAGTAAGTAACCTATTTTAATGAGTAATAAAGTACATTTAGGCCATACGGCCAGAAAACGTTTTGGACAAAACTTCTTAACGGATCAAGGCGTGATCAGTAGCATAGTAGGCGCTATTGCACCTGATAATAATCATGTGATGGTTGAAATTGGACCCGGTCTAGGTGCATTAACTGAGCCTGTTGCTGACATGATTGATAACCTAACCGTTGTTGAATTAGATCGTGACTTAGTTAAGCGCTTACAATATCACCCAATACTTAAAGACAAACTGACCATTCACCAAGGTGATGCATTACAGTTTGATTTTGGTCAATTGCAGCAACCTGGCAAAAAAATGAAAGTGTTTGGAAATCTTCCTTACAATATTTCAACGCCATTAATGTTCCATTTGTTTGAGTTCGCCGAACAAATAGAAACTATGCATTTTATGTTGCAAAAAGAAGTGGTTCTGCGCTTATCTGCCAGCCCTGGCACTAAAGCTTATGGCCGCTTAACCGTAATGGCGCAATATTATTGTCAAGTGGTACCTGTATTAGAAGTACCACCAACGAGCTTTACTCCTGCACCCAAAGTCGACTCTGCGGTAATAAGATTATTACCTTATGAAGTCAAACCTTGGCCGTGTAAAAATGTCGATGTATTAAGGCACTTAGTCACCACGGCATTTAATATGCGCCGTAAGACATTGCGTAATAATTTGAAGACATTGCTGTCAGACGATGATTTTACCACACTAGAAATTGACTCTAGTCTGCGGCCAGAACAAATTAGTGTCCCACAATATGTGGCAATGGCTAATATGCTGTGTGATAAAAAAGATTAATTATAAGGGCATGCTGATATTGAGCATGCCCTTTCGCTTTAGGACATAACATGAGCCAAGTTGAATCGCCTATTAAAATTAAGATCGACACCCAATATTTAGAACAACAATCCGATGTTGCCGATAATAAATACCTGTTTAGCTATACCATTACTATCATCAACTTAGGTGATAATAAAGTAACTCTTAAAGACCGTCATTGGATTATCACCGATGCTGATGGTGAGCAGAATGAAGTCAAAGGTCCTGGTGTCGTTGGAGAAACTCCAACCATAGCGCCTAATACGGCTTATCAATATACTAGTGGTACTGTAATGGAAACCCCAGTAGGCTTTATGCAAGGATTTTACGGTATGGAAGATCATAAAGGAGAACGCTTTTTAGCGACTATTCCACCTTTTCGTCTTGCGGTTCCGGGGATCTTTCAATAACTCATGGCACATTATTTTGTCGGCGATGTTCAAGGTTGTTATGCGGAATTACAACAAGTACTCCAAAAGGTGGCTTTTAATCCATCCAAAGATCAACTCTGGGCAGTAGGCGATCTTGTTGCCAGAGGTACAGAATCGCTAGCAACACTTCGCTTTTTTCAATCGTTACAAGGTTCAGCCAAAGTCGTACTCGGTAATCATGATTTGCACCTGTTGGCCCTGCACGGAAAACTCAAACGAGCTCATCCGCAAGATCACCTTGAAGAATTACTCAATGCTCCTGATATTGATAATTTAGTTAATTGGATCCGCCAACAACCGTTAGTCAGAACCCTGCCCGAACACAATATCATTATGACGCACGCTGGTGTGCCTCCTCAATGGGATATCAGCACCCTGAAACATGAAGCGGAGCAAGTCAGCTTAGCATTACAACAAGACGACTATTTACCTGCATTAATCGCCAAAATGTATACTGAAGATGCAGAGCAATGGTCACCGACATTAACCGGTATTGCCAGAACACGTTACTGTATTAATGCATTAACCCGCATGAGATTTTTACATCTCGATGGTCATCTTGATTTTAAATGTAAATTACCACCTAACGAACAGCACTCGGACCAATTACGTCCGTGGTTTGAATTCCCATCACAAACAGTGCCGCAAAATACCATCGTATTTGGTCATTGGGCTGCGTTAATGGGTCATACTAATAATGCGCAAATTCTCGCATTAGATACAGGCTGCTGCTGGGGAGAACACTTAACATTGTGGCATCTTGAAAAGAATGAAAAAATTACCCAAAAAAGGTTAATTTAACGTTAAACTAAAGTACCAATTAGCCGATAGCTAAATGTAGAATTTATTACGTTTGCCTGAGAAACAATCGCCCTTTAATAAATTCGATATCGAAATATACAACAGCACATACCAGATAAAAATCAGGATCAAATAATAATAGTCGGAGTACTGTATGAAAATTAATGTAGCAACCAGAGTCATTGGCGGTTTTACCGTGGTGACGCTGTTATTGATAGTACTCGGTGGTGTAACCATGCTGAGTAATGACAGAATTAAAGATGGGGCAACTATTCTTAAGACTATCAGTTTACCTGCTCTTGAAACCACTAGTATTTTAAGTGAGAACTTAAGCTCGCAACAAATTGAAGCGCTACTTGCTTATTACAGTACTCATTCATCTAAAGTGCCAGTAATAGAAAAAAAGTTATCTGACTTAGACAGTACCTTTAAACAGGATCTAAATCGCTTAAATAACTTAGTCAGTAAACAGGCTCAGCTTACAGCACCATTAGCAGCATTAACTAAAAGCTACACTCTGTATGAGTCCAATGCGACCAAAATGTTGGTAGAGCGTGAGAGTGCTCTTACTTTGCAAGAAAAGTTACTCAAGATGCGCAGTAACCTGGAAAACGCGGCAGATGACTCCTCATCTATTTTATTAGACATTATCGATCTAGAAACTAGTGAAGATCAAACTGAACGCAGTTTGGCTGCAACGGCGAGTTTAGTCGATGGTACATTTATCAATATTATCACCACAATTTATGATTTGGTGGCCGCTACCGAACAAAGTAAATATGACCTGATCATCAAAGAACTCGATTACATGGTCAGTGAAGCCTCAACAAAATTGGACCACATTAACCGTCAAGGTAGTGGTATTGTCAGCAGTTCAATTTTAGAAGATTTAACAGCTGAAAGCGCAAAAGTGTTTACGTTACTAAAAGGTAGCGATTCTATTTTAGCCCTAAAACAACAGCAATTAAACCATGAATTTGCAGCCGCTAAACAATTAACTGAAACCCAAAGTTCTGCCAAAAACGTCAACAATAAAATGACCATTTTGGCTAAATCAATCGATACCTTCGCAAGTGAGATCAGTACTGCTGCATTGGATATTATTGATTCAGCAATGATTAAAACGTTATTGGTAGTATTAACCGCTATTATTGTTGCTATTATTGTTAGTATTGCTGTAGTTAAACCGTTAACTCTCTCGTTAGAAAAAGTAAATAAAGCCCTAAATGTACTAGCATCTGGTGATTTAACCCATAAATTAGATGATACGGGTCACGATGAATTCGCTGAATTAGCTAAAAACTGTAATCGATTAGTCGACAGTTTACGCAGCCTTATTATTGGGATTGTTGATCGATCTAATCAATTAGCTGCTGCTGCTGAACAAACATCGGCAATTACCTCACAAACGACTATTAGTATTCAAGAGCAGAAAAGCCAGGTTGACCAAGTTGCTGCGGCAACGACTGAACTCAGCTCAAGTGCGCAACAAGTCTCTATGAGCGCCGACCAAGCTCTTAATGAGATTAAACAAGCTGATCAAGAAACACAGCACATGCGTACGCTGGCTGAAGAAAGTAAAAATACGATACTGGCATTGGCTGAAGAAGTTGCAAAAGCCGGTATGGTTATCAATAAAGTCCATTCCGACAGTGCTTCGATTGGCTCTATTCTCGATGTTATCCGTGGTATTGCAGATCAAACTAATTTACTCGCCTTAAACGCAGCAATTGAAGCAGCAAGAGCCGGTGAACAAGGTCGAGGCTTTGCCGTTGTGGCTGATGAAGTACGTAACTTAGCATCTCGGACTCAACATTCAACGAGTGAGATTCAGCAAATGATTGAAGTGCTACAAATAGGCACACAAGAAGCTGTAGCAGTAATGGAACTCGGCCGTAGTCAAGCAAATAGCTGTGTTGAAAAGAATGAGCAAGCAAACATAGCACTAGAAACCATTAGTAAGTCAGTTCATAGAGCCTATGATTCTGGTAACCATATTGCTCATGCAGCGCAAGAGCAAAATATAGTTAGCCAACAAGTTTCAGAAAAGCTTGAACACATTGCATCGATTTCTGAAGAAACCTCAATTGGTGCAGATCAAACGGCACAATCGAGTCATCAAGTGGCTATGCTTGCTGAAGAACTCCAAGCGTCAGTACGCGAGTTTAAAGTTTAATTAATACCAGATATCCAAATTAACAAAAGGCCGCTTTGCGGCCTTTTTATTGCGCTAGAAACTAATAACAATCTCACCTTAAATTCAAATGTGCTAACTCTATAACTAGCCAGCTATTTTAATTGCCGAAATCGCTCACTCGATCCTTAAGTTATTAGCTAAGGTCATCTCGTAATAATAACCGTCTTGTAACCGTCATATCATAACTGTCAGCTAATCACGACCAATTTAAGGCTCCTTGAGTTGCTTATATAAAGCATATTTTGAGCCAAACACAACTGCACAGGAAAGTGGTAGATAGGATTAACAGTTGGAGATAACGCTGAGATAGAAGGCACAGAACGTTGACTGAAGGTCACTTTAGAATAGATGGTATGCGTCTAGCGAAGTACACCTAGCATCGATGTTCTGATTATCTAAAAATACCTGCTCAATGATAAATTTGGAGCAGGTGATGAAAACATACAGAACAACAACTCAGTGGCAGATGCTACTTCAACAACGCGGCTCGTTTAGTGGCACTAATATTGAATTTTGCCAACACCATAATGTCGCTATCACCACTTACTATAAACAGCGCGCTTTACTGGCTGAGTATCAGCCTAATTCAACTTTGCCAGTGCAAACAACCAACCCCACATCATCACGTTTTATTCAGGTAAAACAAACCACCACTGAAGTCTGCGCGCAAACTCATCAAAATGTGGTGCAGTTTGATATCCGCACAGGCCAGTTAATGTTTCCAGCCAATTTAGCAACGAACGATATCGTTGCCATTATTAAAGGGCTAACGGCATGAAGATGTTCGTTGATGTACCCACCGTCTATTTATGTGCCGATGTGGTCGATTTTCGTAAATCGATTAATGGATTGGCGGCGTTGGTGGAAGCAGAGCTTGAACTACCTGTGCTCAGTGGTGCGCTATTTGTGTTTTGTAATAAAGGGCGCGACAAACTCAAACTGCTGTACTGGGATAACACCGGTTTTGCCCTGTGGTATAAGCGTTTAGATAAGCATAAGTTCAAATGGCCTAAACTCATGTCACCCACCATGACATTAACCGAGCAACAATTACATTGGTTATTAGCAGGTTATGATGTGATTGGTCACAGCAAAATGAATGTTGCAGGTAAGCAAGTGCTTTAATTCTTGCGATCGATTGATGATCATCAAAGTTAGTTCAGTTAGCACTGGAAAGCCTTTTGTTATGCCTTAAAATAGGCGTCATGGAAAATGAACTCGCCCTTAAACAGCGTATTGCTGAACTTGAAAAACTGTTAGCGCAGAAGGATGCCCACATTGCGGCATTGGAAGAGCGCTGGCGTCTGGCCCAACAAAAACAATTCGGCAAAAGTGCTGAAGGCTTTGTCGGCCAAGGCGAGTTATTCAATGAAGTAGAAGAGATTGTTGAAGCCGCTGAGGCTGAGCAGCAATCCATTAGCTATACCCGTAAAAAGCCGGTGCGTAAGCCACTGCCAAAAGACTTACCCCGTGAGCAGGTTATTCACGACATCACCGATAAGACCTGTGATTGTTGTGGCGGTGAGCTGCATAAAATGGGTGAAGATAAGTCAGAAAAGCTTGAGTTTATACCCGCTCAAATCAAAGTGATTGAGCACATTCGGCCTAAGTACGCTTGCCGTCACTGTGATAAATCCTCGACTCAGACACCGATAAAACAAGCCTCAATGCCTGCCATGCCCATCAACAAAGGCATTGCGACGGCGAGTTTATTGAGCCAGCTTATCACCAGTAAATACCAATATGGGTTACCGCTTTATCGCCAGGAAGCGATGTTTAAGCAATACGGTATTGAACTCAGTCGCCAGACCATGAGCAGTTGGATAGACAAATCCGCCACACTCTTCGCGCCATTAGTTGCGCGGCTTAAAGCCGAACTGCTAAAGCAGCCCACGTTGTTTGCCGATGAAACACCATTGAAAGTGGTGAAATCCGATAAAGTGAACAGCTATATGTGGGTGTATTGCTCGGGTCGAGACTCACCAGACCCGAATAATCCTATCCCTAATATCGTGCTTTACGACTTCCACAATAGTCGCGCGGCCGCGTGCGTGGTCAATTATCTTGCAGGTTATCAAGGCTACTTGCACGTGGATGGTTATCAAGCCTATGCCAGAACAGAGGCAACCTTAATCGGCTGTTGGGCTCATGCTCGTCGTAAATTTATCGACGCGAAAAAGCTACAAGGTAAAAACAAAACCGGTAAAGCGGATGTGGTATTGAGCCTTATCCAAAAACTGTACGCTGTTGAGTCACGCGTTAAAGATAAAAGTGTTGATGAAAAGTACATTGCCAGACAACAAGCCAGTGTGCCTATACTGGACAAGCTAAAAGCATGGCTTGAGCAGAACCAGCCAAATTTAGTGGGTAATACCAAACTGATTGAGGCGGCTAATTACCTGGCTAATCAATGGCACAAGCTTATCCGTTATGTGGATGATGGACGACTCAGCATCGATAACAATAGAGCTGAACGCGCGGTAAAACCATTTGTGATAGGCCGAAAGAATTGGTTATTTAGCCAAACAGCTAACGGTGCACATGCTAGTGCCACCCTTTACAGTATTGTGGAAACCGCAAAGGTAAATGGTCTAATCCCATTTGATTACATCATGGTTTGCCTTGATGAACTGTGTAAACCAGAACCCAATATCGACAGCCTGTTACCATGGAATTTTAAAAAGTAGGTGTGGTTCGCTAGACGGTTACAATAGATGAACTAGATTACACATTATAAAAGAAAAATGCCGATAATTACTTATCGGCATTGTTGTTTTTAGGTTTCGATTACTGGCTGATGCAGTTATTCATCATCAGACTCAGCACTACCACCTAGGCGACCTTTAATCGCAGTGGTAATTTCGCTTGCATCATGACCATTGGCAGAAGCCCAATCTAAAATGGTTTTACCATCAGCTTCTGGTGCAGCGAGATCTGATGATGGCATGCGCTTAGCGATAAACTCACCGACATTACCAGCATTCGACTTGTAGGCAGTACGTAATAAACTGCTGCCATCACAAGAAATGCTTGAGTAAATGTTACGTAACTTAACACGGCTCTCTTTCATTTTCTTACGTAAACGGTTTTTATCATCTGATTTTACATAATCACAAATATTTGCAACTAATTGATCTGTATCGGCAATAGCAGGGGCTGACACAAAAGATGCTGCAATCAGGGCTGCAATAGCTACAGGCAATAGACGCATCTGACACTCCTTTATCTTTTTATAGTTATATAGCTATGCGTAGAAATCATGTTTTTGATCGCTGTCACATATTAATTTCAGGGTTAAACGTGACTAATTTAACACTTTTTGACGAAAGTGTTAAAACTATATTGCAATCCTTTGTCGTTTGTTACATTTACTGAATTCTGTAAATCCCAAGAGCCATCGTTCCAATCGGGAAACACCGTATCACCATCAACATCTAAATCAATTAAAGTGAGATATAAAACGTCAGCTTTAGGCAATAATTGTTGATAAAGCTGGCCACCGCCAATTACCACTATTTCATCGCAATCCCCTGCAGCAACAAGCGCTTGCTCGAAGCTTTCTACGCAGGTTACCCCTTCAATACTCAACTGACGATTACGACTAATCACAATATTATGCCGTCCAGGTAATGGTCGCCCGATGGACTCGAATGTTTTTCGTCCCATAACCACAGGTTTAGACAGGGTCATCGCTTTAAAATGGCGTAAATCATCAGGTAAATGCCATGGCATTTTGTTGTCTTTACCTATAACTCTGTTATTGGCCATTGCGGCAATCATTGCTATACGCATGGAAGCAAAATCCTTATGGTTAAATTATCGGTCTAGTACGGTAGTAAAGTAAGCTTGGTAACGCTAACCCAACAGCAAGCGCACCTAAAATAAAGACGGTTTTTAACCCATTGACAACAACTTGAGCGGTGAGTTCAGGACTAACCTGACTTTGAGCTGTAAGTTGAATTAATGCAATCACGGTATTGAACGCATACGTTCCTGGCACCATTGGAATAATGGCTGCAACAGCATACATAAGTGGTGGAGCAAGATGACGCTTAGCAAACTGAATAGTGATCACGCCTACAATAGCAGAGGCAATAAAGGTCGCCCATTCAATAGGCATTGAAAAATGTAACAAAAAGGTTCTTGAACTATGGCCGATGGCTCCTGCTATTGCGCAGTAAATCAAATAGCGTTTAGGTACATTAAACACCATTGCAAAACCAATTGCTGGGATTGCCGAAAAAAAAGCATCATGCAATAGCAAACCGATAAGTGGCAGCATTAAAAAATCCCGCCCATTTGCATCGCAATAGTAATACCAATAACCGATGCTAAAGTGAGTAGCGTGGCGTGGCCCCAACGAGAAATACCGACATTCATATGGCCTTTCACCATATCAGAAATAGCGTTAATTAACGGAAATCCGGGAACTAGCATCAATACGCTTGCGGCCATTGTGACTTGAGGGGTATTGGTAATTGGCAAAATATAGCCAACCTGGGCTACGGCAGTAATAATAAATGCCGTAACTGAAAAATTAATCAATAAATTGAAATGGCGAGATGCCAAAAAAAGACGCACCATCATGCCTATCGATGAGGCCACAAAAGTGATTAAACATGCCATTAAGTCACCATCAAATAAATGGCAGAAGCTTGCACATGACAAGCCTATCATGGTGACTACGGCAATTGCGGGATAAGTTTTAGGCGTGATATGAGCGAGACGTCGGCGAACTTCGTTGGCACCATAAATACCTTTTTCTGCCAATATACAAATTCGCTGCAATTCACAAATCACCATCATATTAATGCCATGAGCACGAATACGACGTGTAGTAGTAACGCAGCGACCGTGTACTAAGCTAGTCAATACTAATGCATTGGATGAAATCGATATTTCAATACTAGCAATACCGAGTGCTTTACCAAGACGCTGGCTAATCTCTTCAACAAGATCAGACTCAGCGCCATAAGCCAACAGTAACTGCGCACAACGCACTACAAGGCGGGTAATTTCATTTTGGCTATCTTCGTACACGATATCCTCAAATGAGTCTTTTAACGTTGATAGATGACTTCTACATCATAATCATCATCATCAAAATCATCGTCAAAGTCATCATTATAATCTTCATTAGTGACTTCATCTTCAGCGCTATGGTAATTATCCCATTTGAACTCAACGTCTGCATCTGGCGTTATTTCTTCCACAATAGCCGGTAGGCTTCTAATATAATCAAGCATCTTAACACTTAATTCTTCAGTGCCCGTTCTATTGTAGGCTGACATAGTATACACATCGCCTTGCCAATCTAACTCTTTAACAATACGGTCAATTTTTTCTTGTAGATTATCTTCAAATAGCAGGTCAGTTTTATTAAACACTAACCAACGCGGTTTTGCCGCTAGTTTTGGAGAGTATTTTTCAAGTTCACCTACAATTGCACGAGCAGAATGTACAGGATCAGTACCATCAATAGGTTCGATATCGATAATGTGTAACAACATACGACAACGTTCAAGATGCTTTAAGAAACGAATACCTAAACCAGCACCTTCAGCAGCACCTTCAATTAGACCCGGGATATCAGCAATAACATAGCTTTGACCTGGACGAGGGTTAACGACACCAAGGTTGGGTACCAAAGTGGTAAACGGATAGTCAGCTACTTTAGGTGTCGCACGTGATACCGAGCGAATAAACGTTGATTTACCAGCATTTGGCATACCGAGTAAGCCTACATCTGCAAGCAGTAATAGCTCAAGCTTAATAGAGCGAACTTCACCTGGTGTACCTAGGGTTTTTTGGCGCGGAGCGCGGTTAGTACTACTTTTAAAACGAGTATTACCTAAACCGTGGAAACCACCTTTAGCAACAAGTAATTTTTGTCCATGTGCAGTAAGATCGCCAAGTGACTCTTCGGTTTCTTGATCGATAGCTCGCGTACCTACAGGAACCTGAAGAACTAAATCAGTGCCGCCATGACCGGTACAATCGCGGCCACGTCCATTTGATCCACGTTCGGCCATATGAAAACGAGTAAAACGATAGTCAATCAATGTATTAAGGTTTTCGTTAGCTTGCAGGTATACGCTGCCGCCATCGCCGCCATCACCACCGTCAGGACCACCATCTGGAACATATTTTTCACGTCTAAAACTCACGCAACCGCTTCCGCCGTCACCTGCTTCTACACGAATATTTGATTCATCAACAAACTTCATACTGACTCCTGCCGCCACTTAATCTGTAATTATAACCCCAATAATTGGGGTTTGCAGGAAAGCACTGAAGATAGCATTCATCACTATATCGCCTACTGCATATAAACAAAATCATTAAACTATCAACAACAGTTTAATAACATAAAAAACACAAAAGCCCTACCATAGGCAGGGCTTTCGAAATCTAGCTTATAAAGAGTTAAGCTTCGATGCTAATAAACTTACGGTTATTAGCGCCTTTAACTTCAAACTTTACTTTACCGTCTGTTAATGCAAATAAAGTATGGTCACGACCAATACCTACATTTACACCAGCGTGGAATTTAGTACCACGTTGACGAACGATAATGTTACCAGCTAGAACTGATTCACCACCAAAGCGCTTAACACCAAGACGCTTACTTTCTGAATCGCGGCCGTTACGAGTAGAACCGCCAGCTTTTTTATGTGCCATGAGTTAGACTCCTAAATTATGCGCTAATCGCAGTGATTTTAACTTCAGTGAACCACTGACGGTGGCCCATTTTCTTGTCGTGATGCTTACGACGACGGAACTTAATAATAGTTACCTTATCGCCGCGACCATGTCCAACTACTTCAGCTACGACTTTACCGCCAGCAACTAAAGGAGCACCAACATGCACTGTTTCACCATCAGCGATCAATAAAACTTGATCGAATTCTACGGTTTCACCAGTAGCAACTTCTAATTTTTCTAAACGAACTGTATGACCTTCAGCAACACGGTGTTGCTTTCCGCCACTTTGAAAAACAGCATACATGGCTATTTTACTCCAAATGACTAACACACTAACTCATATTATTGACGAGACTAGGTGCTAAAAAACTTTTAATGACAATGGGCGCGGATTCTACGCGAAGAATTATCATCCGGCAAGTCATTATTCACTATCAAATAAAAAAGACCTTATTACTGCACACTATTCATTAATAGCTAATGTGCCGTGTTTAAAATTTAGTTAACATGATGGTGTTCATTTATACCTACATTTTATAGGTAAATTGAGACTAATCCAGCAAACTATCGCAAAATCAGGATTATGTAAGCTCAATTATGGAAATACATACTTTGAAAAATAGCACTAATATCCTGTAAGATATGCGTTCTAATTCGATATGACTAATTAAGGGTGCAAAGCCTGTCGCCCAACAACCAGAGACTATTATGGATTTAAACGCCATTCGTCAACTGGCTGACACTGATATGCAAGCAGTCAATCAGCTGATATACAAACAACTTGAATCTGATGTAGCCCTAATTAATCAATTAGGCTTTTACATTATCAATGGCGGTGGTAAGCGCTTACGCCCGTTATTATCAGTATTAGCCGCGCGAGCCGTTGACTACCAAGGCGAACATCACCTTAAACTCGCGGCAATTATCGAATTTATACATACCGCATCTTTATTGCATGACGATGTTGTTGATGAATCGACACTGCGTCGGGGCCGTGAAACAGCCAATGCCTTATTTGGTAATAGCGCAAGCGTGCTCGTAGGTGACTTTTTATATACTCGTTCATTTCAAATGATGACCGAACTCGACAACATGAAAGTGCTGCAAGTTCTCGCTCATACTACTAACGTACTCGCTGAAGGTGAGGTGTTACAGTTGATGAACTGCAATGACCCTGATACCACTGAAGCAAACTACATGCGCGTTATCTATTGTAAAACGGCAAAATTGTTTGAAGCAGCAACTCAGTTAGCCGGTGTTTTAGCCAATGTCAGCCCAGAACAAGAACAAGCATTAGCTGATTACGGCAAATATCTCGGCACAGCTTTTCAATTAACCGATGACTTACTTGATTATACGGCTAACGCCGATGAACTAGGTAAAAATATTGGCGATGATCTTGCTGAAGGCAAACCTACATTACCGTTAATTTATGCCATGGAAAATGGTTCTGACACGGCTAAAAAGCTTATTAGGCAAGCAATTGAGCAAAGCGATGGCACTAAAGCTATTGATGAGATATTAGTGGCGTTAGAGGAGTCTGGAGCATTGATTTATACTCAAGAAAAGGCTCAAGTTGAAGCGCAGAAAGCGATTGATGCACTCAGTATTTTTCCAGATAACAGTTATAAACAAGCATTAATTTCACTCGCTCATTTGTCAGTTAATCGCAGTAGTTAACGGTAATTTGCGTTTGAATGGTTAATATAGGTTCATTTTTGAAGACTATATTTTTCTGATAATAATATTAATAAAAAAGGTGTGAATTTAATATTCACACCTTTTTTATAATCAAATCTGCCAATTTATTGGTTTGCTGCCCTGCTCAATTAACAATCGATTTATACTTGAAAAATGACCACAACCAAAAAAGCCACGATAAGCCGATAACGGTGATGGATGAGGACCGTTCAGCACATGGTGATGAGAGGCTGTGATAAGCCGACCTTTCTTAATTGCATGATTGCCCCAACAGACAACTATAATCGGTGACGCTTGTTGATCTAACTGCTTTAGTACACTGTCGGTAAATGTCTCCCAGCCAGATTTAGCGTGTGAATGAGCGAATCCCTGCTCAACCGTCAGCACAGTATTTAATAATAGTACCCCTTGCTTAGCCCAAGCGCTTAAATCGCCGTGTTCAGGTGTTGTAAAACCTTCGATGTCATTCGTTAATTCTTTATAAATGTTAGCTAATGATGGCGGTGGTTTTATGCCTTTTTTAACCGAAAAAGACAGCCCCTGGGCTTGATTAGGCCCGTGGTAAGGGTCTTGGCCTAATATCACCACTTTAACCTCTGACAGTGGTGTTAAATCAAAAGCGGCAAACACTTCATCATCTGGTGGATAAACAACTTTATCATCCGCTCTTTGTGAAGCTATAAAGTTCTGCAAATGTTGATAATATGGCTGTGTTTGTTGTTGTTCAAACAGCTCTTGCCAATGGGAAGTCATCTACATATATTCCTTAAAAAGTAAGCGATAAGTTAGTAAACTACTCAGTCTTTAGTTTACTATTAACAGATTAATCACTCTTATGACTAATTATGATGCTATTACACCAGAATTCAGACAATAACAAAAACACCGCTAAAAATGGTTTTACCCTTATTGAACTGGTCGTTGTTATCATCATACTTGGGATTATTGCGGTTGTTGCCTTACCAAAGTTTATCGATTTAGGCCAAGATGCTAAAATCGCAACGGTAAAAGCCACTGGTGGAGCATTTTCTTCAGCGGTATCATTGGCGCACATAAAATGGGCCGTTATGGGTTATTCAGGTCCCGCTGATAATTTAGCTATTTTCAGCCAGGCGGGAGCCGATGGCGAACTTGATATGAATTTATGGGGTTATCCCGCACAAAATTATCCACCTTACGAAGCTTCTCCAAGACTTAATAATATTAATGACTGCCTCTCAATATGGCCTACTCTGTTACAGGATGGTCCAAGTGTTTCCAACAGTACAGATAGAGGTACCTCTGATTATCAAGCTGAATATATCAACCCAGATCAATGTCGATATAACTACAACTCATTAGCACTTATGTCGATATATTATGACTCACGTAACGGCCAAGTCTTAGTCGATTCAGATCCCAACAGCTAATTTTTTACCTGATATTTTCAAATAAAAACGTTACACTCAGTGGAAAATTAACTTACCAACAAAGTGGATCTGATGTCTGAAACCAAAACAGAATTAACCATGTATCAAATTGCTGATCAATTTATTGCCCTAGCTAATCAACTAAGCCAACAAGAAAATGATATTGGTAAAGTGGGTACTGCAATGAGATTTGCCTCAGCACGTTTTAATGCGTTCGAAGCCTCTATTAAATCAGCTGATCTTGCAGCTGAAAAAGATCATGCATTAGCTTGGTTCTCTGATGAATTTAAAGCCATGCTAAAAGAAAATTTAGAAGATCATATTGCTAACCCACCTGTAGCTGCTGAGCAACAAGAACAAAAAAATGATGATAGCGTGCAGATGTTTAAAGGCGTCTAATCTCTATTAGATACAATGATTAGTCACAGTGATTAGTCACAGTAATCAAACTTAGCTATCTATCAACATCCCTAGCAGATTACCGCTAGGGATGACTTTAACCTGCTAATAGTAGACTTTCGTACGATTAATCCTCGATACTCACTCTATAAATTCATCTTTCCAGTCAATATCAACCACGAGTAGCCGATTAAAACTGAGCGCTAAAACAACGTGTAGACAACTCTAATTGATAGTAAAATCAGTACAACACCTGACAGTCTATCTATCAATTTTGTCTTTTCACGTAATTTAGGCAATACAGCTGAATGCGATAATACAAATGCAATAATGGTGTACCACACGCCATCAATAATGAGCGGCGTAAATACAATCAACGCTTGGCCCGTTATCGTTTGAGCAGCCAATACAAACTGACTAAATAAGGCGAGAAAAAATAATAAAATCTTTGGATTAAAAAGTGAAATAGCTAAACCATCTCGGGCAGCAACCCATAAACTAGTAGGTTGTCCTGCTGCTAATTTCTGCTGCATTCCCCCTTTAGACCCAAGAGCTTGAATGCCCATCCAAGCTAAGTAAATCGCCCCTGTTAGCGCTATAGTATTAAAAATTAATGGCGACGCTTTCAATATTGCGGCCAAACCTAACAAGGTCACAAGAGCATATATACCAATCCCAATTGAATGCGCCCAAGCACACACTACTCCGTGTAATCTCCCACCACTGAGAGTATGCCTTACCACCATGGCTAAACTAGGCCCTGGAGACATAGCTCCCAGACAGCATATTGCTAATAGCCCCAGCCAAGTACTTAATGTCATAACACCTCTTCTTTACAGTTACTTAATCATCAATTTTTGTGTGAAAATAACGTTTAACAACCAATTAAGTGTGCACTGCTAATCTAGCGCCACTGATATGGATTGATATATTAACGTATTTACAGGACAAACCTATGGCAACATTAATGATGATATTACTCTTGGTTATTTTTAGCGCCGTAGGGATATTGATATTGGCTAAAATTAAAGGTAAATCGATTCCAACCTTGGTGATAGTAATGCTCATTTTTATGGGGATCTGTTTTGCAGGCGTTATTGCGTTTGTTAATAAAGGCGAAAACTACCAAGCTTACCAAACATTGCGCTGGCAGCCGCTTGAATCAGAGAAAATTGCTGGCTATGTTGCACAAGGTTATATTGTGTTTGTCGATATAACAGCCGACTGGTGTGTACCCTGCCAAACGAATAAAGCCAACGTACTTCATCGCGAACAAGTCGTAAATCAATTAAACCAACAGCACATTATTCTTATGCAAGGTAACTGGACCCAAGCCGATGCCGTTATTGAGCAATATATGGGGCAACAAGGGGCTGCTGGCACGCCGTTTAATAAAATCTATGGATCATCCTACCCTGAGGGTATTGAGTTGCCTAAAGCGCTGATTATTGACGATGTGTATCGAGCATTAGCTTTAGTCGTCAAATAAGATACTTAATCTTCAAGAAATATTTAGTCTTCAAGAAAGATACTTAAAAATGCTCTCAATAAAAAAGACTGCCGCAGCAGTCTTTTTAGTTTTTGATTTGTATTTTACATGTCGCTAACGCTTAAAAGCGATAATTTACACGGCCATAATAGAAACCGCCGTTGTAATCAAATGGACCACTTTCATAGTACACCGCACCTAGCTCACCTAATGTGCCGTCTTTCAACTTCTGCGCTTCTTGATCGAAGATGTTATTAGCACCTAATGATACGGTTAAGTTATCAAGCACTGCATAACTCACTTCAAGATCGATAGTCACTGCAGCATCAGCCGTTTCAGAACCCCAATCAGAAGTATCATCAGCATGAGTGGCATAGTATTCACCAAACATATTGCCACGAACTGACATGCTTAAATCATCCCAGCTTTGGCCCCAAGTAAGGGTAGCACGATGTGCAGGTATACCATCTTCTAAACGGCGTACCTTACCAGCATCAGTTGTTTCAGGGTCATACTTATCAACACTGGTATCAGTCCAACCATATGCTAAGCTGAACTTGGCATCACCTGATAGCATTTCTGTAGTGTAAGACGCTACAACATCAACACCTTGAGTCGTTGTATCAAAGTCATTAGTGTAGAAAGTTACCGCAGAGATTAACTCAGGGAATTCAACACCAGCGGCTCTTAATGCATCATAGTCACTTGCTTTAACCGAAATTTGACTTGATTGTGCAATACGACCAGTAACTTCGATGTTGTAGTAATCAACCGTTAAGAACAAGTTCTCATATTGATATACAAAACCAGCCGCATAGCTAACAGACTCTTCTGGTTTAAGTACTTCGCCACCATAAAAAGCCGCTAATGGGTTTGTTGGTGGAGCAATAAAGGTTTGAATCAAGTCACCATTAACAATCGATGTTTGAGTATTCACTACATTTTCTTGACCAACAGTTGGCGCACGGAAACCAGTACTGTGTGATGCACGGAATGATAATTCATCGGTTGCAACATACTGCGCGGTTAACTTGTAGTTTAATGTGTCACCAAAAGTAGAGAAATCTTCATAACGAAGTGCAAGACCTAACAATAAGTCTTCGGTTAAATATGCTTCAATATCGGTATAAACACCAAGATTGCTTCGGTCATTTTTACCCGCTGATTCAGGACCAAAACCTTTAAAACCGTGTGAGCCAATGTTGAAACCTTGATCAGCATAAGGGCCTGCAATCCAAGAAGCTTCATCACCTTGACCAATCTCAAATGACTCTTCTCGCCATTCAACACCAGTAGCAAAGCTAATATCTTCTAAGCTACCAATGGTCACAAATCGACTAAAATCAGCATTAAAGGTCGTTTCTATTTGCTCGTATGAACCGGTATCAAAGTCAGTTGGTGTATCTAAACCCATTGAAGGGTTAAGTGAGTTTTTTAAACCAAAGCTAGCTTTGTTGCTACCGGTACCGCCGCTAACATCATACATCCACTCCCCTAGCTCGCCTTTAATACCAGCAAAGAAAGACATGTCTTCAATTTTACCAGTGAACTGCGGTGTATAGCCGCCTGGACGAATTTGGTTCATCGAGAAACAATTTGGATCGGCTACCATCGCTTTGTACGCATCAGTGTCTAGTACGTTTCCGTCTTTATCTGGAATACCATCACCATCAGTATCTATTTTAGGAATGGGTACACCCATGTTGTTACATGTTGCAACGCCATCAGTGGCTAACCCAACGTCACCTACCAATAAGTTTTCGCCGCCATCAACCGAGTAAACGTTACCGCGATTATGTGGATTACGATAATAAAAACCACCTGTTGCTTTACGTGAAGATAAGTTACCAAATGCGTATAAATGGGTTTTATCATTAACATCAAAACCTGAGTTTACGAATACGGTAAAGTCATCTTTAATCTCTGGGTTACCCCAAGTTTGCGCCGGGTCTTGAATTGATGTGTTACCCGCATCAGCAATATCAAAAGCATCTGGACGCTGTACACTGCGACTGGTCGCATCGGCAGTTTTATATTGCGCACTGATATTAATGAAGCCATCATCTGTTAGCGGTAAACCAATATTACCGTCAATAGTGGTTGCTGCGCCGTCACCTTCGTAATATTCACCCTGACTCACGGTAATTGAACCGCCTTCAGAGTCATCTTTTAATACAAAGTTCATCACGCCAGCAATTGCATCCGAACCGTACTGCGCTGCAGCGCCGTCACGTAGTACTTCAACTTGTTTTAATGCCACTCCAGGAATAACTGAAATATCTGGACCTTGAGCACCATCGTTAATGCCACCACCTTGGAAAGCAATAACTGATGCACGGTGACGGCGCTTGCCGTTAACCAAAATAAGCGTGCTGTCAGACGGTAAACCACGTAAATTAACCGGACGTACTAGTGTTGCGGCGTCACTAATAGGTTGCGCACGAGAGTTAAAAGAAGGTACAGATGTTACCAACATATCAATCATGTCAGTCGAACCGTTCTTTTTCAGGTCATCACTACTAATAATATCAATGGGTACCGGTGAGTCGCCAATAGAACGGGGGGCAGCACGAGAACCTACTACAGCGATTTTTTCAACGTTTTCTTTCTTTACGGCTTCTTCGTCTGCAGCAAAAGCTTGAGTGCTCATCACTATTCCGGCAAGTGCAAATGAAATGGCTAAGCTCAACGAGCTGATACCAAATTTAGATTTTTTTGATTGCATCATTATTATGTTCTCAACTGCTTATTATTGTTGTTTGTTGACGATATTCTTCAAAAACAAATGAAAAACATGTCTATCCCTATCGAAATACTCCCTATCTCGACTACATTTTTATAACAATTAAAACACAATTGCTAACACTTTTTGGGATAAATAAGCATACGCTAAAGAAATAGCGGCAAACAAAATGCCTAAGCAATTGATTTTTGGTGACATACATCACATAATCAATTGTTTTCAACAAAAAAACTTTTTTAACACCATTAACATAAAAATTAGCTGTAACCATAAGTTTACGTAAATAAGCTTCTTTTATAACGGCATTTCCATAACAATCGTTTTAAACAAACAATTAAAATCAATAATCTAATTTCGACTCAATCTCAGTGAACCTTTGCCAATTGATAATGACCCGTGTAGGTTAGTCATTAAAATCTAAACGGACGTTTGATTTTATAATAACAACCCAAAAATGAAAGGGGATAGCATGGCTTATGATGCGGATTCAACACTCAACTTACACCAATACACATCAATTGTTGATTTAATCGAAAAAGCTTGTGACAAGTTTGCTGATAACACGGCCTATGCCTGTCTGGGAAAAAGTACTACTTTTAGCGAAATAGAACGTGACTCACGTCATTTTGCCAGTTACTTACAGTATTGCACCTCATTGCAAGCGGGCGACAGAGTTGCCATTCAGCTGCCAAATATTACTCAATTTGCTATTGCAGCCTATGGCGTCATTCGTGCGGGTATGGTGCTGGTCAATACTAACCCGATGTACACTGAACGTGAGCTCACTCATCAATTTAATGATTCTGGGGCTAAAGCATTAATAGTATTGTCAGATCTACTGCCAACCTTAACTAATGTCATCAACAATACCCCCGTAGAGTTGGTCATTTCAACGCACGCAATGGATCTGATTCAGCCACAAGAGCAACCAGAAACCCCGTTTGCTAAAGTCACATTTTTGAGCGTGCTTGCTGAGGGTGCAAAGCATTTATACCAGACAATAAAACCAAATCATGATGACTTAATTGCGCTGCAATATACTGGTGGTACAACAGGTTTATCTAAAGGCGCCATGCTCAATCATGGCAACCTTTTAGCCAATTCAGGCCAAGTAAAGTCACGAATTGCCAGCACTATGGACGAAGGACATGATGTATTTGTCGCACCATTACCTATTTACCATATCTATGCTTTTATGGTTAATTTAGTGTTGTACTTTGAATCGGGTAGTTGTTCTGTATTAATCCCTAATCCTCGCGATATCGCAGGGTTAATTAATACTATGAAAGCTTATCCATTTACTGGGTTCGCTGGCTTAAACACTCTATTTGTTGGTTTATGTCATCAACCAGAATTTAAAGCCTTAGATTTCAGTAAAATGAAAATAACTATTTCAGGTGGTACCGCATTAACCAGTGCTGCGGCTAACTTATGGCAACAGACTACCCACTGTATGATTTCAGAAGGTTATGGTTTGTCTGAGACCTCTCCAGTTGTTAGCCTTAATGCACCAGGGCATCAACGTCTGGGCACTATTGGTAAACCAGTATTGGGCACTGAAGTTAAGGTCCTCGATATGGATGATAATGAGGTCGCTATTGGTCAAGCTGGTGAACTTGCTGTACGTGGTCCACAGGTGATGCAAGGTTATTGGCATAAACCCGAAGAAACCGCAAACGTTATGACCAAAGATGGATTTTTTAAAACCGGTGATATTGGCATTGCCAGTGAAGATGGTTATCACACCATTGTCGATCGTAAAAAAGATATGATTATTGTCTCTGGCTTTAACGTCTACCCTAATGAAGTCGAAGACGTACTTTCGACCCACGAGTTAGTGTTGGAGTGTGCTGTGGTAGGTGTTGAAGATGAACGTTCTGGCGAAGCGGTAAAAGCAGTGATTGTGCTAAAACAATCAACGACTAATATCGATGAGACAAAGCAGGTCATTAACGATTATTGTCGTAGCCAACTCACAGCTTATAAAGTCCCGCGTATAATTGAATTTACCGAACAGCTGCCCAAAAGCACTGTAGGTAAAATTTTACGTCGTGAATTACGCAAACCAGCGTAATTACCTATCGATAGTTTCAATCGTCGCCCTAAGGTGACTCTCTGTCGATAACCCATAAAAAAAGATGCTGTAGCATCTTTTTTTATGGGTTAGTAATTAAACTAAACAATGAGGTAATCAATTGTCAGCTTACTTGGCTCATTAGGTCATTAGGTCATTAGGTCATTAGGTCATTAGGTCATTAGGTCATCGTTATCCATTAATAGCTGTAAACTGGCAAATTCACGATATAACTCATTGCTAATCATTAATTCGCTATGGGTACCAGTGGCTACTAATTGGCCTTTATCTATTACAAAAATCCGATCGGCATTAATCACCGTCGCTAATCGGTGGGCAATAATCACTGTGGTACGTTTGGCCATTAGTGAATCAAGGGCTTGCTTAACTTTTACTTCGCTAACAGCATCTAAGGCGCTGGTTGCCTCATCGAGCAAGAGTAATGGTCTATTCGCTAAAATGGCTCTGGCAATGGCTATCCGTTGCTTTTGACCACCAGATAAACGCACACCTCTTTCACCTAAATAAGTTGCATAGCCTTCAGTAAACTCGCTAATAAACTCATCCGCTTTAGCAGCAACACAAGCCTGCTTCACTTCTTCATCGCTAGCATCTAAGCGGCCGTAACGCACATTGTCGAGTACGTTCATAGCAAAAATAACTGACTCTTGCGGGACCAGTGCATATTGTTGACGTAAGTCTGCCAACGACAATGTCGAAATATCAATACCATCTAATAAAATTCGCCCTTGTTTTGGCTGATAAAAACGCATCATAAGTTCAAATAAGGTGCTTTTCCCTGCTCCACTTGGGCCAACTAAGGCCACTCTTTCTCCTGGTGCAATAGTCATCGATAACTGGCGGATTACGTCTTGCCCCAAATCAGATGGATAAGCAAAACACACGTTATCAAAACTGAGCAAGCCATTAACAGGCAACAGTAACTTATTGGGTACAGCTTGCTGAGGTATATCAACGGGCGTTTTAACTAATTCAACTAAACGCTCAGCTGCACCAGAGGCGCGCTGTATTTCGCTAAACACTTCACTGATGGTCGCTACAGCACCTGCAACCATCACGGCATAAAACATAAATGCAGACAGCTCACCACCAGTGATACTGCCAGACATAACATCTTGCGCCCCAATCCATGTAACAAAAGCAATTGCTGCAATACTTAGAAACATTACCGTTGAAATCAGTAGAGCACGATACATAATACGGCCTTTAGCCACATCCATTACCGCCTCGACCCTGTCAGCAAATAGCTGGCGGTCTTTAGCTTCGTGGGTATATGCTTGCACGGTATGAATTTCATGTAAGGTTTCATCAATATAAGCGCCAAGATCGCCCACCCTATCTTGACTTTTACGCGACAAGGTTCTCACTTTTCGGCCAAAAAAGATCACCGGGCCTAATACCAAAGGAACCGCTAACAACACTAGGGCGGTCAATTTAATACTGGTAAAAGCCATCATAACGATGCCACCAATCACAGTCACACTTGATCGCAGTGCCATAGATAAACTCGAACCAACCACGCTTTGTAGTAAGGTGCTGTCAGCGGTAAATCGTGAAATAACTTCGCCGGTTCGCTGAGTCGCAAAAAAAGCAGGCGATAACGATATTAAATGATTGTAAACCTGTAATCTAATATCAGCACTGACCCGCTCACCAAGCCAGGTCATAAGGTAGAAACGACAAAAAACCGCTGTGCCACTAACCGCTGTAATCGCAATGATAAACAACATAATTTCATTCAAACGACCGGCATTATCGGCAACAAAACCTTCATCAACCATCAATCGAACGCCTTGCCCAAGCGATAGCCATGCTAGTGACCCAATAAACAAAAAGATTATCGCCGCCACCACTTTCATACGATAAGGCGACAAAAACTGTAAAATCCAAGGCAAAACTGGATGGGGTAAAGGCTGTTTAGTAGAAGAAATAGCCTCGGTTGAAGTAGTCGTTGAATTCGTCACAGTATTAACCAGCATGAATAACTAAGATGTATTGATAGTAACAACAAAACATAACATTGTAGATGCCTTAACAACGCGTTATCAAAACCTTTGATCAACTACCACCAAAAATAATGCTAGTATTTAGCCAACAATATTAAGATAAAAAATGATGCAAAAGAGTACAAAAGCTTCACGTGGTTTTACATTAATAGAATTGGTTGTGGTGATTATTATTTTGGCCATATTAGCCGTGGTCGCGACAAGTAAATTTTTTGACTTACGCACTGACGCGATAGTATCGACCATGAACGGAATGGAAACCGCAATGCAGTCTGCGGCAACGCTAACTTATTCAAAAGCCGCTATTGCAGGCGTTGAAAGGCTGGCGACAACCACGATTAATATTGATGGTAACAATATTAATCTGGCATATGGTTACCCTGATGGAACAGCCGCAGGTATTGCAATGCTAATGAATATTCCCGAAGGTGATTGGCAACAACGCAAAAGTACTTTGTCTATAACTGCATGGGTATATTGGCATGGAGTCATTAAAGAGGATGCGGGCGTTGCTGCATGTTATTTACGTTACAGGCAAGTAACATCAGCCACCGCACGCCCTGTTATAGATGTTCAAACAAGCGGATGTTAAGCACCAATAGGTTTAAAAAAACATAACATTAAAACTCAGGGTAACGTTTTTCAATCGCTTTCAGCGATCGTAAAAACAACCCTATACCCCCCACACAAAGTACCAAGATAACGATTAAATCAAATGCACTCATGTAAGAAAATCGAAAATTAATCGAGCTTATCACGCCAAAAATCAGTGCCACTAACGAACCAAATGTCAGTAACCATCCAAGTATGTTTCTGCCATTATAAAACATCAGTCCCACACCAAACATAAAGGGTATCATCACCATTCCGCTGGTAAGCCCAAAGCCGCCCAGCTGATATAAATGGCTGCTAAAGCCAAATGAGCTTGTCACTTTAATGGCATTTAATAGCATATAAAAGCCACCGCACATCATCACTAGCCCAATAAAGAACTGACCCATTCCACCTGACGTTCCACCAGCACCTTTCATCAATATCCCTTGAAAACCATTATTTTAAGTCAATATATTGATGTTACTGAAGCGTGCAATTAATAGCAATCACCTCTGCAGCATAGCCATTTTCGTGACGTTAGGTTTTAGTTTCAAAGTTAAAAAATCAATATCACCTTGTTCTGTATCCTAAATTCAACATGTCGCTTAACACGAGTTAAACAAGGAAGCTTTGATAATCAGTTAACTAGCGACACTCCACAAAATTATCCCTATCAACTTGTTTAAGCCTAAGCCTCGCGCTAGTAAGTGTTATCTGAGATAATATCGGGCTATTTTATCGATATTCTTTTTATTAGGTAACACCGTCATGACAACCCAATTTGCTTGTTCAGGTATAGAGCTTGAGCTTTTTCGTTATCCAAGCCAACAAGCATCAAACTTACAAGCATGGGATGCCGCTGATGAACACCTAGTAAAGTACTTAATCGACACCGAAATAACAGCAACCACTACCGCCATTCTAAATGACAACTTTGGGGCTCTCACATGTGCATTAACCATGCAACACCCACACAGTGAATTGCTTGTCGAAACGGATGCTAAAACCAGCTTGTTAGGTTATCAGCAAAATTTATTACACAACAAACTGGCATCAAGCAACATACATTGGCTAAACAGCCGCGAAACACTGCCACAAAATATTCAATTAGTACTGATGAAGTTACCGAAAAATCTACACTATTTTGGCCAGCAACTTGCGCGTTTATCAACGGTGCTTCCAGCAGGAACCCAAATTCTGATTGGTGCTAAAGCCAAGTCAATCAATCCAGCATTATTGGCCAGTATTGAAAAAAATCTAGGTCCCGCATCCGCCAGTTTAGCGTGGAAAAAAACCCGAGTAATTAGCTGTATTAGCGATGGTAAAAAACGCTCTTTAGCGAAAGCGGTGAGTTGGACTGTCGATGAGCTCAAACTCACTATCAGTAACCTTGCTAATGTATTTGCGGCCAATAAGCTCGATATTGGCGCAAGGATTATGCTCGACAACATGCCCAAAGGTGAATTCAAGCACATTATAGACTTAGGCTGTGGTAACGGTATTTTAGGATTGCACGCAAAGCAATGTTATCCCAATGCGCAAATCTACTTTGTGGATGATTCTGATATGGCTATCGCCTCGGCAAAATATAATTGGCAAGCGAACGAGTTAGACACTCCATCTCAAAATCTTCAATCCCAAGATCCTCAAACTGAACAAATGCCACAAGCTTTTTTCCATTGGGACGATTGCCTGAGTAATTTACCAGCGGATGTTGAACCAGATTTAGTGATATGTAACCCTCCGTTTCATCAAGGTGAAGCCATTACTGACCATATCGCTTGGCAAATGTTTGTTGATGCACATCAGCGCCTAAAAAAAGGCGGTTTATTACATATCGTTGGTAATCGACATTTAGCCTACCACGTTAAAATAAACCGCATTTTTAAAAACTGTACCACGGTTGCCTCTAATGGTAAGTTTGTCATTTTACAAGCAATAAAATAATGTCCTAATGAGGTACTAAGGTCATGTTCCCCTACATGACCCTGCATATAAAACCAAACCAATATTGATAGTAACGAGCGATGGCCGACACAGTTTATGTGCAGCCTTTCACTCGTATGTAATTCAACTCACTACACCTTGTTTATTTCGTACACCCACATTAACGAGCACCAATAACCACTGAACATTCATTAGTGTAAACGGCGATACAAATCTCTTTTTGTTGTAACTAACAGCAAATCGATTTGTGATGTTCATATCCCTTGAATAAATAACTATATGTCCGATTGTGTTGATCACTCGTTCGCAATAACGAGGCATCAATAGCCGCAATGATAAGTGAACAGAATGATTAATAAGCACTGACCTTATGACCAATACCTTCCCTCGCTTAATAACTCACTATCGGTATTACCAAGTCGGTATAATTGGTTAGCGCACAAATAAACTGAATCCTATAATGACATTACCAAAATGAGTATGGGTAGTGGTAACAACACAATTCAATCATATTTATCTAGATAGAACAGCCGCTACACTAGGGCCTGTTGATCTTTGCTGGTTGAATTTTGTTCGAGTTAAAAACGTTTTAATCGAGGCGAATGGATTGATGCCTAGTCATCTAAGCAAAATGCATTCAACAAAGAGTAAAACGTTTTTAGCCGAACCCTTCGGGCAGCGTTTGTTGGCCATTTTTACTGTGTTATCGACTTTTTATGTAGAATAACTACACCTCAAAGTCTCTGCCTTGTACAAATGGCCAACAATTCGCTGCAAAAATAACCTTGAAAGATCAACAGGCCCTAACTAATGAGAATAAACGCCTGTAATAATATTGAAGCTAATTATGATATTTCTTATATTTTTAAAGACCAATTTAACAGCTTATTTTCTGAGTAAGTTGACCATAAAGAACATCAACTGACTAACCAAGTTGCTTAATTGGTCGCTATTTATGTGGAATATTACAACTTCAATAGCGCAAAAAAATCATGTAACAAATAGCTAAAGTGGCCGCTGAAAATACGACACATCATTGCATTGGGGATAGGATTATTGATGGCGTTAACTAAATTGCTTGTTATCTCAAGCTGGCAGTTGAAATCATGAAGTCATCTTTACCGATATTATGGTCAACATCCCTCATAATATCTCTCATAAAAAACGCGCTAACACTTAAGCGTGAGCGCGTTAATTTTATCACAATAAGCTAATCCGCTTTAAAAGCAATTAACCTTTTGTTTTTACTAAACTCTCAATTGAATACAAGTCGCGATTAGCGCTATTTTTCCGACGAACTTCTTCTAATGCCTGCTGTTCTAATTTATCAAACAACACATTGATTAAGCGATTAAAATGCTTATGCATTGCTAAACGAGCCTCGGCGGCATCGTGCAGTGATAATGCCTGATAAATTGCGGTATGTTCTGCTAAGGTTTTATTATTGTCTGTGCTACAAACAATATTATAATCTTCAATGATTTCATTACTTGATGAACGCAGTGCCCACATGTTTTCAAACAGATTTATCAACGCTCCATTACGAGTAGAATATGCGATGATCTGATGAAACAGTTCGTCTGCTTCTTCGACATTTTGCATATCTTTCATCATTACTAATGTTTCATGGAGTTTTTCAAGCTCTTCTGCAGTAATGGTTTTTGCTGCTAAAGCAGCTATTTCACCTTCAACTAAAGCACGTGCTTGGGTTAATTCAAATGCGTTAACATTATTAACTGCTACCGGTTTTTGCTGATGGTCAACCACGTATACGCCAGAACCCGTTTTCACTTCCACTTTTTCACGCACTTCTAATGCAATAATAGCTTCACGAATAGTTGGCCTGCTTACTTCAAACTTTTCAGCAAGCTCACGCTCTGGGGGTAAACGACTGCCTACCGGATACTCGCCACTGGCGATAGCGGCTTCAATCGTATCGACTATTCGCCAAAATAAACGACGGTTTTTCATATACCTTCCTTCGAAAAGTAAAACCAATTTACAGGTTAATGCTGACATATTATCGGTTAATACCTTAGCAGCAAACAACTAAATTACATGTTATGTTAATCTCAATATAGAAAGAATAGCACATTGTCATACCTTTAAAAATATTGGTAATAGACTAAAAATGTAAAATCTTAGTAATTGGTAAAACAATTTATTGACATAATCTTAATGATTGGTTAGTTTCTATTCAAGCACAAATGATCATTTAACAGAATAATTTAAATTTTGTGTGTTCGTAAAGAAAAGGAAATCAACTAATCTGGGGAGGTTAACGTGAAATTTACCAAAACAAGCAATACTTTGAGATTAACAGGATTAAAGCCGCAATCAAGATCAGTAATTTACGACGCGGCACTAATATCTCTATTCACCAATCATGAACGTGCAATAGTGACAAACGGGTCAATACAAAAACAGCACGTCACAGTCTCTTAAATGCTAGGTAATTGGACTAGGTTACGCTTACTTACGGTTACGCTTAATTAATAATACCGTGAGAGTTAGACCCAGCCAAACAGCCTACCATTTCCAGACAGCTCTAATCACTATGCGCATGACAATGGACGACCTCAATTTGTTGGCTAACGTTACAGTGACAGATTACTTGTCACTTTGTATCAAAGCTCTGAACAGGTTGGGTGAACCCCAAATAATTCCCCGTGGAAATAACACCACAGTTGCTGATTATTCATGCTATGGCGCTAACGAAACTCTAAGGTGAAAAAGTAATTTTTTGAGCCTTCCCCTTTGATAACTACTTAATGTAGCCATGGGGATATCATTTAAACAGTATTAAACGAGAGACTAGATGAATCATTCAAATAACAATACGTCATCGTCAAGGCATTGGTTATTCACGCAGTTGTTAGTCTTATTAATGCTTTGCATCCCATCAATCTACGTGCAGGCAAAAGATCGCTTCGTGACTACCCAAACTGAGTACAAACAAGCACTAAAGCTCGTTGAACCTGGCGATAAAATCATTTTAAAAAATGGTACATGGCAAGATTTTGAAGTGTTGTTTATGGCGACAGGCACCGCCAATGCCCCTATTGAATTAACAGCCGAAACTAAAGGTAAAGTAATCCTGTCTGGCCAATCGAACCTTAAACTGGCTGGTGAGTATTTACAGGTGTCGGGGCTAGTATTTAAAAATGGCTTTACGCCAAGTAATGAAGTTATTGCATTTCGTAAGAATAAAAATCAGTTAGCCAATCATTCACGAGTAACCGAAGTGGTTATCGATAACTACAGCAATCTAGATCGTCAAGAGTCTGATTATTGGGTCAGCTTATATGGACAAAATAACCGACTTGATCACAACCACTTTGTTGGTAAACGCAATGTAGGCGTAACTGTTGCAGTGCGTTTAGACAGTGAAAGCAGCCAGCAAAATCATCACCGAATTGATCATAACTATTTTGGTCCTCGCCCAATCTTAGGCTCTAATGGTGGCGAAACTCTCAGAATTGGCACCAGCCATTACTCACTAACCGATTCCTTTACCGTGGTTGAAAATAATTATTTTGATCGCTGCGATGGTGAAGTTGAAATTATTTCGGTCAAGTCGGGTAAAAACCGTATTCAAAATAACGTCTTTTATGAATCAAGAGGTACATTAACCTTAAGGCACGGTAACGGTAATATTATTGATAGCAATGTGTTTTTGGGTAATGGCGTTGAACATACCGGTGGGATCCGCGTGATTAACCGCGATCAAACTATCACCAACAACTACCTAGAAGGCTTAACCGGTAATCGATTTGGCAGTGGTTTCACTATTATGAATGGTGTACCCAATTCAACGATTAACCGTTATCACCAAGTGGTCAACGCCAATATTAACCACAATAGCTTTATTAATCTTGAACATATTGAGCTGGCCGCGGGCAGTGACAGCGAACGTTCAGCGGTACCACTAGACAGTAAGTTAAACCACAATCTATTTATTAGTCCAACCGCACCATTTACTTTACATGATGATATTAGCGGACTTAGCTTTAACGATAACCTCAGTAATTTTGCGACAAAAACGTTAAGCCCATTCATGGCTAAAGGTATTCGTTCACAAGATATCACCATGAAACGTGCTGCAAATGGCTTGTTATATCCCAGTGATGCAAATTTTACAGCATACGGTGCCAGTAAAAAACTAACCCCAACATTAAAGCAAGATACCGGCACACTTTGGTATCCAAAAGCAGAGCCTACTGTCGCATTTCAATCTGGCAACACCATCAAGGTTAGCGCCAGTGACGATGAATTAGCAAGCGCAGTTGAACGAGCTCAACCAGGCGATATTTTATTACTCAGTGATGGTAAATATAACATCAGCAGAATACTGGCGATCAACAAAACGTTAACCTTTAAAGCCGCTAATGCTCACCAAGCAATAATCAGCTTTGAACGCCCTAGTCTATTTGAAATTCAAGACAACGGTAGTTTGCAACTCGATGGTCTAGTCATTACTGGCTTAAACAGCCCTGATGCTGCCGGTAATAGCGTAGTAAGAACCCGCAAATGGGGCATGTTAACGAATTATCGTTTTGAAATGACAAACAGCATTGTTGAGCAACTTAATGTGAATCATTCATTTCACTTTTTCGATTCGGGCAGTCGCGCCTTTGCAGATAGTATTAATGTCAGCAATAGCCAGTTCCGCCATATTAGCGGGGATTTATTTCGCCTCGACAAAGAAACCGACGACCTAGGAATTTATAACACCGAATACCTAATATTGGACAATAACCAGTTTGACGATATTGAGGGTGCTATTGCCTCGGTATACCGCGGTGGTACGGATGAGAGTACCTTTGGTCCCCATGTATCGGTAACCAACAATGTGTTCACTAAAGTCGGTCAAGGTAAGCGCAATAAAACAGGTGCGTCACTGAAATTGCACGGGGTTCAAATGAGCCAAATAGAGCACAATAAATTTAACGACAGTGCCGTTATTATTGTTGAACACACCGTCGGTGAACCACAAACCCGCATTACGCATAATCAGTTTACTAATACACCTAGCCCACAAGTAACGGAGTTAGTTGCAATAGGTAAACACACTGCAGATATCAACAATAATAAAGTGCAAAAACTATGAAAAACTTCAATATAGCGGCCGGCGTAAGCCCGATGACGCATGTCATTAAGCAGGCAGGAAAAATAGCACTATTGGCGTCAATGACGTGCGCTATTTCATTACCCGTAATGGCTGCGCAACATCCAAACTTAGTCATAAACCAGCAAGATGTGACAGCCATGAAACAGGCCATCACTCAACCTGGGTCATTTCAAAATGCATTCAATACCACGCAGAGCAATGTGGACAAGGGACTGGCTCAGCCAATTGAAGTACCAGTACCCAAAGATGCAGGTGGTGGTTATACCCACGAAAAACATAAAAGTAATTACCAACAAATGTATGACACTGGCATTATTTATCAGCTGACTGGCGATAAAAAATATGCCGAATACGTTAAAGACATGCTGTTGCAATATGCCACACTTTACCCAACGCTACCTTTGCACCCTATGCGTAAAAGTAACAATGAAGGTAAACTTTTCTGGCAAGGACTCAATGAAGCAGTTTGGTTGGTACACACCATTCAGGCGTACGACTTTATCTATGATGCGTTAACACCTGCAGAACGTAATACCATCGAAACGGGTGCAATAATACCCGCCGCACTCTTTTTGTCAGAACAATCTCCACACACCTTTAATAAGGTGCATAACCACGGCACTTGGGCCACTGCTGCTGTTGGTATGAGTGGATATGTACTCGATAAGCCACTTTGGGTTGAACGTGCATTGTACGACTTAAATCTCGCCAAAAAAGGCGGTTTTATGCGTCAGTTGGACGAATTGTTTTCACCAGACGGTTATTACAATGAAGGGCCATATTATCAACGTTATGCATTAATGCCATTTGTGACTTTTGCTAAAGCCATTGAGCAAAATGAACCGCAACGTAAGATTTTTCAATACCGTGAAGGTATATTACTTAAAGCTATTACGAGTACGGTTGAACTCAGTTATAACAAACTGTTTTTCCCGCTTAACGATGCGATAAAAAGCAAAGGCATCGACACTATTGAACTCGTCAACGGCGTCGCCATTGCTTATGGTCTCAACGGCGATCCACGTTTATTAGATATTGCTCAGCAACAACACAATATTTTATTAACGGGTGATGGGCTCAAAGTTGCACAAGGGTTAGACAACAAACTACAACAGCCCTTTCCATTCGTTTCGACATTATTCCGTGATGGCCAACAAGGTGATGACGGTGCATTAGTGGTTATGCGTCAAGGCAAAGCAACCGACCAAGCCATTGTATTTAAAGCGACTGCGCAAGGTTTAGGTCATGGCCATTTTGATAAGTTAACGTGGCAGTTTTACGATGCTGGTAATGAAATCGTATCCGATTATGGCGCTGCACGTTTTCTAAATGTAGAAGCTAAATTTGGTGGCCGTTATTTACCTGAAAATGAATCGTGGGCTAAACAAACCATTGCCCATAACACTTTAATTGTTGATGAGAAAAGTCATTTTAATGGCAAGCTTAAAGCGGCTAACAAAAATAACCCGACATTACACTTCTACTCAGCAAAACAAGACCTCACCATCGCATCGGCTTCTATCGACACTGCTTATGATGATGTCGCGTTTAAGCGCACTCTCGCCTTAGTCAACATCAAACAACGTGATGCGGTAATTGGTATCGATATAATGCGTGTTACGGCTAACAAGCCACATCAATACGACTTACCAGTGCATTATCAAGGGCAATTAATCGATACCAACTTTGACAGACAAGCGTCACTGACTCAATTGTCTGCTTTGGGTACCGAAAATGGTTACCAACATCTATGGTTGTTAGCAACTGCTAACCTAGCCAAAGACAAAGCCGCTAATAAACTGGCTAAAGTCACTTGGTTAAATGATAACGGCCATTTTTATACCCATAGCACGTTAGTCAATACTAACTTCAACAATGCCACTAACGAGCAAATGTTATTCACCCAATTGGGTGCCAACGATCCGGATATGAACTTACGCCAACAGCAGTCGTTCATTCACCGAGTGAATGCCACTAATCATACTTATGTCAGCGTGATGGAGCCACACGGCGAGTACAACCCATCAAAAGAATACACCCTAGAAGCCACCAGCAATATTGCAGGGCTGATTCATCATCAACAAGCTGAACTAGAAGCGGTGCAAATACGCTTTACCGATGGACAACAATATCTATTAGCAATCAACCACGCTGATAACGCTGTGACTCAAGAAACACAAAGTGTCATTAGCGTCAACGGGGTGCAATACCCGTTTAGCGGACGCGCCGAATTATTAGACATTAAAGAATTCAAGTAACACAAAATTAAAATAAAAAGGAATAAACACCATGCAGCAAAGTGAACATTTTTCATTTGGGGAACAAACAGAAATCGAAGATATTGGCGGAGGGTTAAAGCGCCAAATGCTTGGATTTAATCATGAACTCATGGCAGTAAAGATTTGGTTTGATAAGGGAGCAGAAGGCTATGTCCATGCTCATCGCCATTCACAAGTATCGTATGTGGTAGAAGGCGAGTTTCATGTCAATGTCGATGGCGTGATTAAGGTGTTAACGGCTGGAGACAGCTTCTTTGTGCCACCTCATGTAGACCATGGTGCAGTTTGCCCAACGGGCGGCATTTTAATTGATACCTTTAGCCCGGCTAGAGAAGACTTTGTTGAGGGTTTATCATGAAAAAAGTCCCCCTTAAATTGAAGCACCTACGTTGGCTTGTTGTCAGCTTAGTGGCACTCGCTACCGTCATTAACTACATCGACCGATCTGCCCTTGCCATTATGTGGCCAGGCATTGCAGAAGATTTAGGTTTAGATAAAAGTGATTATGCCAACATTATTACCGTGTTCATGATCTCATACGCAATTGGTCAGTCTCTATTTGGTAAGATATTTGATGCTATTGGCACGCGCCTAGGTTTTTTACTATCCATTGTCGTGTGGTCGGTCTCAATCGCCCTGCATGCTGTTGCAGCAAGCGTTACCTCATTTGCTATTTTTAGAGCCATGCTCGGGCTAGGTGAAGCCGGTAACTGGCCTGGCGCAACCAAAGCGAATGCTGAATGGTTTCCGATTAAAGAACGCGCTCTAGCACAAGGCATCTTCAATGCTGGTGCGTCTTTAGGCTCGATTATCGCCCCACCATTGATTGCCTTTTTGTATGCCTTTTTAGGATGGCAGGCAACCTTTATCGTCATTGGTAGTTTGGGTATTCTTTGGATTTTACCTTGGTTGATTGTTTATAAATCATCACCAGACTCACACCCATGGATCACTGAAGAAGAACGCCAACATATCTTAACCGGACAACGATGCACTTCAGAGAAACAACAGGACAAAGAATATGTGCCCACTATGGGGCAGTTATTACGTCACCGTCAAACTTGGGGAGTGATTGCAGCACGTTTCTTTATCGACCCAATCTGGTGGTTATTTGTTGCTTGGCTACCATTGTATTTAAACGAAAAATTTGGCTTTGATGTTAAACAAATTGGTGCATTTGCTTGGTTACCTTATGTAGGTGCTGCCATCGGAGCACTATTTGGTGGTTGGTTTAGCGGCCACTTAATGAGCCGAGGCTGGTCAGTAAATAAAGCCCGTCGTAGTGCAATTGTCCTAGGTTGTGTGGTTATGCTGCCAGCACTATTACTCACATCTCTCGCCGCAACGCCTTGGATGGCAATGGGCCTTATAGCGCTTATATTATTTGGCTTTCAAACCGCTATTGGCAACGTACAAACCTTACCTAGCGATTACTTCTCAGGTAAAACCGTTGGTACCTTGGCAGGCATTAGTGGCACATCGGCAGTATTAAGCGTGATTATCACCATCCAATTAGTACCGATGATGACCAAAGGTGGTGACTATACGCCGTTCTTTATTTTAGGTGCGGCATTAGTTCCATTAGCATTAATTTCGTTGTGGTTAGGCGGAAAAATTGAACCGGTAAAAAGGAAGGCATAACGGTGAAGAGTCTGTTTTTATTTGGTGAGTGCATGGTTGAATTACAGCGTGTAACGGCCACCAGCTTACAGCAATCTTTTGCTGGTGATGTATATAACACTGGGGTTTACCTTAAACGTACCTTTAGTGATGTTAACACGCACTTTGTCACAGCCATTGGCGAAGATAGTTTTAGCCAGGCCATGTTGCAGCGCTTTGAAGATGAAAATATTAATACTGATATGGTCTTTAAAAGTACTGACAAAATTGCTGGTCTGTATGCAATACAAACTGACAGTAAAGGCGAGCGCAGCTTTACATACTGGCGCAATGATTCTGCCGCCAAGCAAATCATGCAATTTATTGACGATGCAGCCATCAGTAAAATATCTCAGGCAGATATGGTGTTTTTTTCAGGCATTTCTTTAGCGGTGATTAAGGAAGAAGATCGAGACGCATTTTGGTTACTGATTAAACAATGTAAGCAAGCGGGTGTCAGTATTGTATTTGACCCTAACTACCGCGCAAGAATGTGGCACAGTCCAGACCAGGCAAAGGCACAGTTTGATATTGCGTTTAGTGTGGCCGATGTCGTACTGCCAGGTGTTGATGACTTTAATCAACTTTACGGTATTAGCTCCGTTGAAGACATTATTGCGTTCTGCCAGCCTTACGACATTAACGAGCTGGTGATAAAAAATGGTGAAAACGGCATTAATTATCTGATTAATGGCCAGCAACAGCATTTCTCAATCACACCAGTAACGAATGTTGTCGACACAACATCAGCGGGTGACTCATTTAACGGGGTGTATTTAGGCGCACGCTTAACTGGCGCAGATATCAGCACAGCGATAAAGTTAGCCTCCCAAGCAGCAGGATTTGTGATCCAACATAAAGGCGCCATTGCACCTAAAATTGAGTTTCATCAATTTATTGAACGTCAAAAATTAATCATGCAATAACAGCTAAAGAGTCATCTTTTGTCGCTTGTAAAAAGGCTTGATAACACTGAGTTATCAAGCCTTTTTATTTGCTAAGAAAAAGTAATATATCGCCTGTTGAGCCATTCGTGTTTTAGCTTCAAAACAAGTAATATTACTGAATCATTTCGATAATTTACCCCATTAAAGCAATAAGAAGACATTGAACATGGACTATTTAGCCATCAATAAACACGCATGGAACCAGCGAACTCAAATCCATCTCGACTCAACATTTTATGACTTAGAGGCATTTATCCAAGGTAAGTCATCATTAAACCCCATTGAACTTGAACAAGTCGGCGATGTGCACCACAAAAGCCTGTTGCACCTACAATGTCACTTTGGACAAGACAGCTTATCGTGGGCAAGGCTTGGCGCCAATGTCACTGGCGTAGATTTATCAAGCGAATCGATTGCAACTGCAAAAAAGCTGGCTGCTCAATTACACTTACCAGCAACATTCATCAACAATGACATCTATCAATTTGGTGATCACAATACAGAGCAATATGACATCGTATTCACCTCTTATGGGGTGTTAGCTTGGTTACCCGATTTAACTCGCTGGGCGCAAACCATTGCAGGAGCATTACGTCCAGGCGGTGAATTTCATTTGGTTGAGTTCCACCCTTTTAATGATGTGCTGTGTGGTTATGGCTACTTTCCACAAACACAACCGGATATCGAAGATGAAGTCACCTACACCGAAAACCACAACGACCAAATTGAAACGGTAGTCACTTGGCCGCACCCGATAAGTGAAGTCATTAGCGCACTTATTAGTGCAGGACTTCACATCGAAGCATTCAATGAACATCCTTATAGCCCCTACAACTGCGTTGAAGGTTTGGAGTTTGTGGTAGGTAAAGGTTACCAGCTAAAACATCAAGGTCACCTCATCCCACTTATTTACTCTATTAAAGCAAGTAAAGTGGGATAAGTACTAGCCTGAAGCTTGTTTACAGCGGGCTCAAATATCGGTTTTAGTGGATGACTGTTGATGTGTTGAAGGCGGTGCAAATAATATCCGTAAACGTTGTTTTAGAGATAATTGCGCTTGGGTAACATCACCCCACATGTCGCGCCATTCACTAAACGTTACCACTAACGGGTTAAAACTGTTTACCGGCTTAGTGATGCCATAAATCACCGTTTCATTTTCTGGCTCAAAGGTTCCAAATAGTTTGTCCCATATAATCAATACGCCAGCATAATTTTTGTCGATGTATTGTGGGTTACGGCCATGATGAACCCGGTGATGGGACGGTGTATTAAAAATCAATTCTAGCGGCCCTAACGACTTAATCGCTTGGGTATGAACAAAAAACTGCAATCCCAGATTAAGTAATACTGCAAACACCACCCAATTAGGATCAAAGCCAATCACCACTAAAGGCAACCAAAACAGCCACATTCCTGCCAATGGGTACATTAAGCTTTGTCTAAATGCAGTGCTGAAATTCATGTTTTCTGAACTGTGATGCACCACATGCGCCGCCCACATCCAGCGAATACGATGGCTAGCACGATGGAACCAGTAATAACAAAAGTCTTGAGCAATCAACAATAAACCAAAAGTGAATAATGTCATTTCAATATCAAATAAGCGCCAACCGAAAAAGTGTAAATATATCTTCGCAATAAACAAGCCAGCGATGATGTCCGCCACCTGGTGCATACCAGCCAATACAAAATTACACAATACTTCGGCAGGACGATATTGAGCATTACTCGGTAATCGCTGGGCGCGAACACCAAACCACCATTCCAGTAAAATGCAGCCGAAAAAAATCGGCGCTAACACCAATAATAACCACTCAGGGTGAGTAATCAGTAAATCCATGTCCATATTGTTATCCATTTTTAATTATTATTATTTTCGTCACTGATGTGACGCGGTGCGAATTCGCATTCCTTAGCAAAGCACACCTTTAGTAAAATACACGCTTAGCAAAGCAAGCTACTAACAAAATATTATTTAGCTTGCATCACCATTTAGCAAAGTGATCTTCGGTTAATCCTAACTGATTTTTTAGGCGATACTGATTACCATTATTATCGCAAATCACACCACTAAAATAACCAATGTATTGTCTAAAGTTGTTTTTTAACCAGAGTAAATTTAACTTTTCACTGCGTTGATTTAATGGCCTAAAATGCAAATCGACTTGGCCATCATTGGTGGTGATATACCACCCATCTTGTTGAGAGTGGCGATTAAAATCAAATTGTGCCCCGCCCAGTAAATGGCGTTCGCCATTTATCCACATCACATTTTCAGTTTGGCCGGTTTCATTAACACCGGCCGCCAAATTAAGCCCTATAATCCCCTCGTCAGTTTGAGCATTAATTGAAGCCCAGCGCCAACTGGTTTCACGGCGCATAAATCCGGCCGAAAAGTCATAACCTGCCAGTGCATATTGCAAAGGCTGTGGTTCATGATGAATGGTGAGTTGCCCCGCCACGGATAAGCCATTGTGCTTTTGAGTATAAGTCCAACCGTTATAACCTGTTGGAGTACACAAGCTGATCGGTAAACTGAGTGGCGCTGGCTGAATGCGTAAATTAGCTTGTATATAAGCAAGGTTAATTTCAACGTGCCATTGACCGTCGATAATATCGATAACAATACCTTTGCTTTTACGGCCTATCTCGGCGCGGCCACGCTTAGGTGAACCACTTAACTTACAGCCCAGCCCAAATGGCGTTAACCATTGTGTTTGGGTTAGCTTGTTGGCTCTGATGTCATAAAGATAACAAAAACCATTGGCAACATATCGAATATCGGCAATCGCAAGGGCGACAATATAATGCGGGGTAATAATGTTAACAAATTGGAATTGCTTAAAATTAAAATGTTTAGCCATTATCGATGCTTGTTTGTCCATTACTGTTGAATAAGCAAATTGATTAACATTGAGCGAATCAACGATTCCATCAAATAGGCCAAACACTGGCTGGCCATTGGCATTGATCAATTTTTCTGGTGCCAATTGCGGTTGTTTATGTTGCATTACATTCCCTACATCATATTGTTTATCAAACTTAAGTTGCATCACACTAACCTGAATTGATCAGTCATTAATGTCAACAACCGAGTAACATTGTTGCTGGGCATCTAAATAGAGGAGGAGTTCAACCAAATATTAATTATCAGCTTCATCCAGATACATTGCGGCGTACATCACTAGAGTTATCTTTATAACAACATAACCTTGGCGATACTGGAAACCCAGACAAATTCTGGTATCATTTATCTACCGTTTACTTGTTATTGTTGTCTCATGAAGTTATTAATCCCTATTTTACTGTCTACATTACTGTTAACAGCTTGCGCCAGTTATGAACCGACTCATGTTGGCCTCAATCCGACCCTGGGTGCGGTTAAGTTACAAACTGAAGCCGATTTTCCGGTAATGGTCGACACCATAGATACTCGAGAAGCAAGCTTTGTAGTGCGTTTTAACGAAGAAGGTAAAGCGCCTAGGTTGGTGAGCGCCAGTGAGCCGGTTCGTCAACAGCTGGAAAAACTGTTTCGTAATGGCATGAACAAAGCGGGTTATGTTATTGACCCTGCCGCACGTAATTCAGTGCAGTTTCAACTCAACTATTTATTGGCTGACGTAACTGATTCTACATTCAGTTTTGAATCAAAAACACGCCTAGTTATCAATGTATTAGCTAAAAATTCACAACAAGAATTCACTAAGTCATATAATGCTAATGGCTACTTAAAAGGCTCATTGAGCCCAGACTTTGCCACGCTTGAATTAGATATCACTCAATTAGTTGATAAGCTCACCACTGAAATTCTTAACGATGAAGAGTTACACCAATTTATTCAACGTTAATCCAACACGCATTATCATCGATTGGCATCGTTTGATGCCAATAACAAAGGACTGCATATTATGTTGAAATGGCTCGCCACTTGCCTATTGTTATTAACCAGTTTAAGCACTAACGCCGCAGTCGATATTCAAAAAGACACCTTATATCCGCAAGTAGAGTTAGACACCTCTATGGGTAAAATAGTGGTTGAGTTAGATCGCACTCGTTCACCGCTGACCGTAGATAACTTTTTAACCTATGTGGTGAAAGGCGAATATGACAATACTATTTTTCATCGCGTAATTAGCGAATTTGTCGTTCAAGGAGGGGGATTAACCGCTAAATTAGAAGAGCGCCCTTCACTGGCGCCAATAGTGAATGAATCCGGTAATGGTTTATCTAACTTGCTTGGCACCATTGCAATGGCTCGAGATAACGATCCTCATTCCGCCACCCGACAGTTTTACTTTAATCTGGGTGACAATAAGAAATTAGATCCTTCTAAACGTCGCTGGGGCTACACCGTTTTTGGTGAGGTTACTCAAGGAATGGATGTGTTAGAAGCCATTTCATTGGTTCCCACAGAACATAACCACACTCTAAACTGGCCAGATTTCCCGGTAAAGACCGTCATGCTAAAAAAAGCCACTTTATTGGCTCGCTAATTTCCTGCTATTCATCTATACCTACCGATGGTAATGCTAGCGCATACTATCGGTAAGGGCTCTATTCTCCACTCGTTCGATTAACTAATACCTAAACTAATACTATTATGCCAAAGCAATAATACATGACTAACATCAAGACGAATGCCGGCATCATTGAACGCTAACCAAAACTATTATCTTTTGTTCAATATGATAATGTTATTACCCCTACATTTTTACTAGCTTACAAATCAATGAAGTAGCACTATAGAATGACAAAATGACACTTTATTTCACGCTCACAGCTCCAACAACCTCATTAACGTCTATACTCTATTTTACCCCTCCACCCAGTTAGCTGCACAACTCTTGGCAACCGCATTTCGAATACTCAAGGACGCATTTATGATGACGGCTAATGATTTCATTGAAACTAAAGCCCCACAGCTTGCCTATTTCGGCAAAGCTTTTTTAGACAACCAATTAGATTACAAAGAAATACAACTGTATATGTGGGATGTATTAGAAGAATGGCAATGTATATCCAACAATCCCAATCAATTAACCGAACAACCTAGCGACACTGAAAAAGTGTTTTGGCACTTATTGTACTGTTTCGATCATTGGTCTGGCTGGGCAATTAAAGGTAATCAATACTTACGCCAACAAGTGCATGACTGTTGTGACTACATCAATATTGGCGGTAATGTGCCACAAAGTTGTATTGGTATCAGACCTTAAGGTAATTATCTTAATCCTAGTCTACATACCCGTTTAACCTCAAACAGACTTAATAATCTTTTAGAATGGCTTGAACCTAAACCGCTTGCAACATAAGCTAGAGCCATTCTCCTTTATCCAGTTGTCTTATGTCAGTTTTCTTGGCTCGTACCCGTGAAGCATTATCGGTTTATTACCACAAAAGAGTATTAATATTACTCTTAATGGGATTTTCTGCTGGCTTGCCATTAATGCTAGTTTTTTCAACCTTAAGTTTTTGGTTGCGTGAAGCCGGTATCGACCGAGCCGCTATTGGATATTTTAGCTGGATAGCACTAACGTATGCGTTCAAATGGGCATGGTCACCATTAGTAGACCGAATGTCGCTGCCGTTATTTACTCGTTTTTTAGGCCGACGACGAGGTTGGATGCTATTCGCACAACTGTGCTTAGTCGGTGCCATACTCGGTATGTCTGTTAGCGATCCTGTGATCAATCTTGAACGCTTGGCCTTATGTGCCCTACTTTTGGCATTTGCCTCCGCCACCCAAGACATAGTCATCGATGCTTTTCGGATTGAATCAGCCCCTGAAAAAATGCAAGCAGCCCTCGCGGCTGCTTACCAAGTCGGTTACCGCAGTGCGATGATCATTGCCACTGCAGGTGCATTAACTATCGCTGCTTGGGTATCACCAGGTGATGATACTTACAATCTACAAGCTTGGCAGACTGCCTACTTTGCCATGGCAATGTTAATGGGTATTGGCATTATTACCACCCTATGCAGTAAAGAACCGCAAGTCGATACCAAACAGGCTGACGATAAAGAACGCCTATTAAGAGCCGAGTTTGCAGCCAAATACCCTGCTAAAGTCGCTGGGGCATTAGCCTGGTTATACAGCGCAAGTGTATTGCCTTTTATTGACTTTTTTAAGCGTTATGGCAAAAGCGCGATTCTCATTTTGTTGTTAATCTCGTGTTATCGTATTTCCGATATTGTCATGGGTATTATGGCAAATGTGTTTTACGTTGATATCGGTTTTAGCAAAGAAGAAATCGCTTTTATCAGTAAAGTCTATGGATTGATTATGACCTTGGTTGGCGCCGCTTTTGGTGGGGTATTAATCATGCGTTATGGCACCATGAAAATTCTATTCTTGGGGGCCTTACTCGTCGCGGTCACCAACCTGCTGTTTGCTTGGCAAGCCTATATTGGCTACAACGTACCATTTTTAACCTTGGCAATTTCAGTGGATAATTTCAGTGCCGGGATCGCGACTGCGGCGTTTATTGCTTATTTGTCGAGCTTAACCAGTACGGGTTATAGCGCCACCCAATATGCATTATTGTCATCCATTATGTTGTTGTTTCCAAAATTTATTGCAGGATTTTCGGGCTTGTATGTTGATGCTTTTGGTTATATCAACTTCTTTGTTGCAGCCAGTTTGATTGGCTTTCCGGTATTAATATTGGTGGTGGTGGTGAATCGCTCGCAACAACAAGTCATAGCAGCGAAGCAAGCATCATCGGATGACTCAATTGATGTCTCGACGGATGAGGGAAAATCATAACTGTATGACCAGTTTCAAACTTCGTGAATTGACAACGCAAGGCTCTCCCTGCAACGCCAAAAAGGGAGTAGCCGTTAATTTCCTCTTGCTCTGGTGTGGGTGAAGCGCCACGACGTTAGTCGCCGCAGGCCATAAGCAAAAAACCGATAGGCTTTCCCATATCGGTTTTGCATTATCAGTGTTTGTCTCTGCAGCATGCAGAGATTTAAGGATTAATCCTTAAAGTTATCAAACTGAAAAGGTTGATCTAACTCTGACTCTTTAGCTAATCTCATTACAGCTTGTAAATCATCACGTTTTTTGCCAGTTATACGCACTTTATCGCCTTGAATGGCGGCCTGTACTTTAAGTTTGCTGTCTTTGATGGCTTTAACTAGCTTTTTGGCCGTCAGAGATTCGATACCTTGCTTGAAGTTAACTTTTAAACTGAAAGTTTTACCACTGTGAATCGCTTTATCATCGACTTCCATTGACGACGGATCGACGTTACGTTTGCTAAGCTGAATACGCAGAATATCGACTAACTGCTTACAAATGAAATCGTCTTCTGATTTTAAGGTAACGACATTGTCTTTCAAATCAATCTCGATTTCTTTACCACGTAAATCAAATCGGCCAGCCACTTCACGGCGAGAGTTTTCTACCGCGTTACGTAATTCTTCTTCGTCAACTTCCGACACAATATCCATAGATGGCATGTTGCTTTCCTCTTTGATTCATCACAATTATATCAGGCTATTTTACACTAGGACTCATTATCAGGATAGTGGAGTACAACCTGACAACTTATAACGGTTTTATTTTGTGCTAACTCGCGGTTGATTAACAAAAAATCATTAATAGGCTATTTTTATTGATCAGATGGCTAAACAGCCCATTATTACTGAGTTTAACAGCTAACGATTTACCATTATCAACAACGAAAATCCCCTTCGATGAACAATTATTGCTTTCAATAGAGGTTAAGTAGTGACAATTTTAAACAGGTTTCTTATTATTAGCCATATTCTCGTTTCACAAGGCTGATGTTACGCTCGTGATCACTTATAAAAATATTTTTAAACTTGCGTTAGTTGTTGCTGTGATAGTAACTAGCTATCTGGTTTTTTCAAAACCAAGTTACCCGCAGACTTTCGCTAATATGGATAAAGTGGGCCATTTAGGCAGTTTTTTTGCCCTTTCATATCTAGCACATTATGCGTTCAAACCGCGCTGGTATTTTTTGTGTACCTCTTTGGCTACTTATGCAGTGTTAATTGAACTGATTCAATCTCGCTTACCTTATCGCAGTGCTTCGGTTGCCGATGTGATTGCCGATTTTGTTGGGATTGCATTATTTTACTTACTGCACTTTTCAGTGACTAAATACCGTAAATTGAAAGCGAATCGTTAATAGACCATGGTAATTACATCTGTCTTACCGCCGCCATCCACCGATAACAATAGTGCGCTTATTGCCATATTAGGGGCCGGTGCAATTGGGCAGTTGATGTATCATAAATTGAGTCTTTGTACTCAAGCGACTCAAGCAAATGATGTGATGTTTATTGGCCGAGACAAACAAACTCGGCAACAAGAGCTAAGCTTTATTGACCATACGCACTATAACCATCATATATTAGCGACAATATTGGGCATTGAAGATGACCGCTTAACACAAGTTGAATTATTGTTAGTGTGTGTTAAAGCCTATCAAGTCGAACAAGCTCTTCTGCCCTTATTGGCGAGACTAGCTCCTCACTGCCATATTGTGTTACTCCACAATGGATTAGGTCCCCACCTACCCGTTACTGCTGCGATAGCAAACCATAAAAACCAAGGATTAACGTTAGGCACAACTTCACAAGCTGCGTTAAAGCAAAACGACTGGCAAGTACAACACAGTGGCTTGGGTGTAACCCAACTAGGGCATTTTTGTGGCCCCCTTATGTCACCAACATTAAAAGCGCGCCTTAATTATTTGCACAGTGACAATCAACCGCTTGAATGGCATCAACCTGTTTTACCTGTGTTATGGCAAAAGCTGGCGATTAATGCAGTTATAAACCCGTTAAGCGCATTAAATCAGTGTGCTAATGGTCAATTAGCAGCAACTCAATACCAAACGCAGATTACGGCTATTGTTGATGAGTTAGTACAAGTGGCTAAATGTGATGGCATTAGCTTAGATAAAACCGCTGTGATCGCGCGGGTGTATCAGGTAATCGATTTAACGGCAGCAAACTATTCATCCATGTATCAGGATGTCACGCATAATAGGCCTACTGAAATCAGTTATATTAATGGTTATATTTGCCAGCAAGCGAAGGTACATCAGCTTAATGCCCCCCATAATCAATCTCTGCTCGACAAGGTTTTACACCTCAGCAAATACGAATAATATTAGCTCCACATCACTAAAATAGCCGCGATGGCAATTAATAGTAATCCGGCAATATCGTTAATGTTAACCTTCTCTTTAAGCCAAAACGTCGCAATAATCAGAGTGAAAAATACCTCTACTTGACCTAAGGTTTTGACATAAGGCACTGCTTGCAACGACATGGCACTAAACCACCCAATAGAACCGATACAACTCGTCACGCTAATGGCTAAGGTTAATTTAGGTCGCTGCCATAACGCAGTTAAAGTTAATTTATCTTTTGCTAGTAAATAACCAATTAGCACTATCGTTTGCAGCCCTATAACACACAATAATACCCATGCAGCCCGATGCGTAAACGGACCTTGTAGAGTTAAGCTTGCTTCGCGCACCCATAGCGATGTCAGCGCAAAGCAACTGCCACACGCCAGCCCTAATAACACCGTTTTAAGCGACAAATGTTTAAAACCTTGTTTACTGCTTAGTAGCATCACCGCTACACCTCCAATAACAACACCTATCCAACCTAATATTGATAATTGAGTACCGAAAAAAATGACCCCAAGAATGGCCGCCACTAAGGCTTCACTTTTAGCCAGACCAGCTCCAATGGCATAATTTTGCATTTTAAACAACTGGACCATTAGCCCTGTTGCCAGTATTTGCATTGCCGATGCACCGATCACAAAACGCCAAAAGATGCTACTAAACTGAGGTAATGCGGTAGGTTGATATTGATGCAAACTATATAGATAGACGGCTGCTATAGGTCCTGCCCAAATAAATCTGGCTAAGGTTACGCCTGCAACGCTAACCTCTTTACTCAACTTACTTTGAAATGCATTGCGCCACGCCTGCATGAATGCGGCGAGAAAGGTAAACATGATCCACATAATGGGTTACTTCTTTACTAAAAAAGCCCTGAAACTTGGTAACAAGTCAGGGCTTATACAAGGACAATTAGATTACTGTTTACGGCGATTAAAAGACACTGATTAAGTGCCTAATTGATTAAAAATCAACTTGCCGAGGTTTCAGTTATTCAATGCCATTGATGATTTACTTGCTGGTATCAATAAACTCAAACGATTTAACTAAATCATCAACCGCTTTCATCTGGGTGAGATACTTTTCTAGCAAATGCAGCGGCAGCGCACATGGACCGTCACATTTTGCATTGTCAGGATCAGGATGCGCTTCAATAAATAAGCCCGCTAACCCTAAAGCCATACCACTGCGCGCAAGCTCCGTTGCTTGAGCACGACGTCCACCAGCAGAGTCTGCACGTCCACCAGGGCGTTGCAGTGCATGAGTCGCATCAAAAATTACCGGATAACCCGTTTGCTTCATTTCGTCCATGCCTAGCATGTCGACAACCAGGTTGTTGTAACCAAAGCTGCTGCCGCGTTCGCATAGGATAATGTTGTCATTACCGGCTTCGTTAAACTTGGTAATAATGTGACGCATTTCATGTGGCGCTAAAAACTGCGGTTTTTTCACGTTAATAACGGCACCGGTTTTAGCCATCGCGACAACAAGATCAGTCTGACGCGCTAAAAATGCAGGTAATTGAATAATATCAACAACTTCAGCAACAGGTGCACACTGATAAATTTCGTGTACATCGGTAATAATGGGCACATTAAAGGTTGATTTTATTTCTTCAAAAATACGTAAACCTTCTTCTATACCAGGGCCACGATATGAGTTAACCGATGAGCGATTAGCTTTATCAAAAGAGGCTTTAAACACATAGGGGATACCAAGTTTTTGGGTCACTTCCACATAATGTTCTGCAATCGACATTGCTAAGTCGCGCGACTCAAGTACGTTCATGCCACCAAATAAAACGAACGGCTTATCGTTAGCGACTTCAACATTATTAGTTAACTGAATAATTTTTTGATCCATTTGATCCTCTTAGCGCATTACGCTGCAACAATTTGTAATAACTGACCACATAGCCAAGCCATGTAAGTACCTAATGCATAACCGAATACGGCCAACAATACCCCGACAGGAGCTAATGCTGGATGGAATGCAGCAGCCACCACTGGCGCCGATGCGGCGCCACCAACATTGGCCTGGCTTCCCACGGCCATATAAAACAATGGCGCTTTAATAAGTTTAGCCACCAATAACATTAATCCTGCGTGCACTAACATCCACACGATACCAATTAAGAAATAAATCGGCGTATCCATGACTTTAGACACATCCATATGCAAACCTATGGTTGCAACGAGAATATATAAAAATGCCGAGGCGATTTTAGACGCGCCAGAGGCTTCAAGATGACGCACAGGACTAAACGAAAGCCCTAAACCAATGGTCGTCACAATGACCACTAACCAGAAGAATTTAGAGGTTAAACTGTAATCTTCGGTCCATGGATAGTTGGCTTCAAAGAATGGCCCTAAGAAGTCTGCCGCAAAATGAGCAAAACCTGTTACCCCGAAACCAACAGCTACAATCAACATGATGTCGCGAAGCGTTGGAATACGTGAATTTTCAGCGTGATACTTTTCTACTTTCTCTTTTAGCGCTTCAATTGCGGTAGTGTCTGCGCCGGTTCTGGCATCAATCTCTTTGGCTTTTGATGCCATAAATAATAATACGGCCATCCAGATATTGGCTACGATGACATCGACGGTCACCATTACTGAAAATATCTCACCGCCGACGTCATAAATTTCTTTCATTGCTGCTTGGTTAGCACCACCACCAATCCAACTCCCCGCGAGAGTTGTCATGCCGCGCCAAACCGCATCAGGGCCATTGCCACCGAGTAATGATGGATCAATCATTGATACGCTTAACAGTGCAATCGGCCCACCAATAACAATACCCAGCGTGCCCGTTAAAAACATAATTACCGCTTTAGGGCCTAAACTTAGAATAGCCTTTAAATCGACGCTTAAAATCAATAAGACTAAACACGCAGGCAATAAATACCGCGAAGCAACAAAATACAGTTGTGACGCATGGCCATCAATCACGCCAAAAGTGTTTAATAATGAGGGTAAGAAATAGCACAATAGTAATGCTGGAATGTATTTATAGAATTTTTGCCAAAACGGATGGGTGGATGAGCTAGTGTAAAAAACAAAGCCTAAAATAACGGCGAGTATACCGAGTGCGGTGGCATCATTGCTCACCATTGCTGACGTTGTCATGCAGTGTTCTCCCTTACAAATACATTATATTTTTAGTTGTTATTGTTATTGCTAATATTACTGTGAATCTTGCTGTTGCGAATCTTGTTATTGCGAATTTTTTTGTGATTTAATTCTTATTACTCTGTAACTAAACGATTAAATCAGCTTGCTAGCAGAATAAAAACTGCTTTGAGTTACCCCAAAGCAGCCTAAGTTGCAGGTTATCAATTAATTAATGATAAACCTGCGTATGTTGACTGAGTTCCTTTAATTGAATCTTAACCAGTTCAATTACCGGATCATGCGGACTCAAATCAATGAAGTGCTGTAAATCAGACATGGCCACTTTAATACACCCTAACTGCTGAGCAATAAAAGCCCGCTCGCGATTAAGGTGAACATCGTCTGGATGCCATTGTAATAATAAATTGCAACATTCCATTGCCTGTTCAAATTTATGACTGACAATACAACCCGCTTTCAGCTCATGTAACATGCGGCTAATTAGCCGCTTTAGCGTAGCCGTTTTAAGATGACTCGGTTTTAATTTAGCCGCATTACCCAGTTCACCGCGCACGAATGCATGCAATTGATGACGGCTAAGCTCATTACCAGTTAGTGGATCATGATATTTAACCACATCATTAACTTGGCTTTTTAGTACCGTATTACCGGGTAATAAAATCGCCTCGAGTGTTATGTCGAGTTGCTTAGCTAATAAGATCAGTAATATAGATAACGTAGTGCTGTTACCTTGACGCTTTAATACGCAGTAACTTAAATCTGCAGCCTCGACACTAAAATAGTCGTCTCGTACACAAAAACCTAAATCATTGTAAAACCACTTAAACAGACCTTCAAGCCGTGCTTGCTGGTCAACAACATAGTGACTCAATACTGAACCGGCCATTTCGTACCACGCCCACATAGCAGGTTTAGAGGTTGAAAAGCCAAGATGTTCAGAGAGTTCAAATGCAGTTTCGGGAATCGAAACTGCATCATCAAGAAGATATTTTGCCATTAAAACCAATTAACCCATCAATACGACTTGTTTAAAATAAGCCAGTTTGGCCGCTAACACTACCCAACCAATTGCGCCAATAAATGCAAAAAACTTAAACAGCTTATTACGATTAGATTTTAGTGCCATCACGCCTAATGCAATGTATGCCACAACACAGGTGATTTTTTCTGTCATCCACGGATCCACAAAAGGATATTGTTTGATCATAAAGCACAAGGTGAAGCCAGACAGTAATAAAAAAGTATCAATGACATGGGGAGCCACTTTAACAAACTTTTTTTCCATAATAGGAGACTGACGTAAATGTAAAACAAAGCGCACGATAAAAAAGATCACACTCATGGCAACTAACATCATGTGAGTATGCTTTACCGCTGGATATAAACTGTAAAATGTTTCCATTAATTAAGTCTCATTGAAAAGGTAAAATAAAAGGCGGCTAGTTTACTCTATCAACCAGCCGCACACCAATACCGTGATTGTTGCTATTTACTTAGAAAGATAAATACCTGTTGGAGGCTGGACTAGCCATCAATCCATTGCCCTATAGTGCAGCGATCATTACTGCCAAAGTCTCGAACTGTAGCAACGTTTTGATAGCCAAGCTCAATGAGTTTTTCACGGACTTTAATGGCTTGTTCATAGCCATGTTCAAGCAATAAATACCCACCAGGAAGTAAATGAGCCCGAGCTTGATCGGCAATATAATACAACTCGGCATAGCCTTCATTTGCGGCAGTGAGTGCGCTTTGCGGTTCAAAGCGAACATCGCCTAAATGAAGGTGCTCGTCGGCTTCATCAATGTAAGGTGGATTAGACACGATTAAATCAAAATCGCGCTGCTTAACCGCAGAAAACCAATCTGACTGGATAATTTCTACATCGGGTAAATTAAGATTGCCACGATTAGCCTTAGCAAGTTCAACGGCTTCAGGAACATTATCAATGGCAGTAATACGCCATTTCGGTCGCTCCGACGCTAACGCCAATGCAATCGCGCCCGTTCCGGTACCTAAATCCAATACTTTGGCATTGTGACGCACTGATAAGTTCAGTGCAGTCTCAACTAAAATTTCGGTGTCTGGCCGTGGAATAAGGGTCGAGTCGTTAACAATAAAGGGTAATGACCAAAACTCCCGCTCGCCAATGATATGTGCAACCGGAATTCCGTTTTGACGTTTAGCAATCATCTGGCTATAAGCTTTAAATTGCTCACTAGTGAGCTGTCGCTCAGGCCAAGTGTATAAAAAACTGCGATTTTTATTTAAACAATGCAGTAGCAAAGCCTCTGCATCCACGTGAGCAGATTCAGAGGTTGCCGCCAGTTGTGAATAAGCCCATTGCAGGGCTTCAGCAATTGTTGAATACGAAGACTGAGTCAAGAGCACTCCTTATTCGTCAGCTAACGCGGCAAGCATATCTGCTTGATGTTCTAGCATGATAGGGTCAAGCAAGACATTTAAGTCGCCTTCCATGACTTCATTTAAGCGATATAGCGTTAAGTTGATACGATGATCACTTACGCGGCCTTGTGGGTAATTATAGGTTCTAATACGTTCAGAACGATCGCCACTGGCCACTAAGCTACGACGAGTCGTTTCTTCAGCACTACGTCTTTTTTCGTCTTCAACAGCTTGAATTCGTGCAGCCAATACACTCATGGCTTGGGCACGGTTTTTATGTTGCGATCGTTGATCCTGACACTCGACAATAATACCTGATGGAATATGGGTAATACGAATAGCAGAATCGGTTTTGTTAACGTGCTGACCACCCGCACCAGAGGCGCGGAATGTATCCACTTTTAAGTCAGCAGCATTAATCGAAATCGCTTCAGCTTCAGGCACTTCATGCAATACCACTACCGTGCAGGCAGAGGTATGCACACGACCCTGAGATTCAGTTTCTGGCACACGTTGAACGCGATGCCCGCCTGACTCAAACTTTAATTTACCGTAAGCGCCGTCACCACTGATTTTGACAATGATTTCTTTAAAGCCGCCATGCTCGCCTTCGTTAACGTTCATGACTTCCATTTGCCAACGGTTAGCTTCACAGTAACGTGAATACATACGGTACAAGTCACCCGCAAAAATGGCCGCTTCATCACCACCAGCACCAGCACGAATTTCAAGAAACGCGTTAGTGTCATCATTAGGATCGGTAGGCAGTAGTAAGACTTGTAATTCATCTTCAAGCTTTTCTAACGCTTGCTTAGATTGCTTATATTCATCTTGCGCCATTTCACGCATTTCCAGATCGTCTTCTTCAAGCATCTCTTTGGCGTATTCGAAATCTTTTTGGGCTTGTTGGAATTCAGTAAAACCTTTTACCACATCTTCAAGTTGAGAATATTCTTTGGATAATCCACGAAAGCGGTCTTGATCCGCTATCACGCTGGGATCACTGAGTAACGCCAATACTTCTTCATTACGCTCGAGCAAGCCTTCTAGCTTGCGGATAACGGATTCTTTCATTTAGCTCGCTAACCTTAGTTTTTATCTAAACCAAGCGCAGTTCTTAATTGGCCTAACGTATTCAAATCGCCTTGACGGCTGGCTGAAGTAAGCGCTTGTGTGGGTGAATGTATTAAACGATTAGTTAACCTATTGGCTAACTCAAGGATTACTTGCTCACTATCACTGCCTTGAGATAATTTATTCAAGGCGCGCTCAACTAATTCATCTTTAATCGCCAAGCTCTGGCTGCGATATTCGCGAATACTGTCGACTGACTCTAAAGACTTAATCCACTCCATAAATATGTGTGATTGATCTTCAGTAATTAATTCTGCTTGCTCGGCGGCTTCTTTACGTGAAGCCATGTTCTGTTCAATTATGCTATGCAGATCGTCTACAGTATAAAGGAATGCGTCGTCTAACTCACCGACTTCTGCTTCAATATCTCTTGGAACTGCAATATCGACCAACAACATAGGTTGGTGACGACGCTGTTTTAGCGCTTTTTCGACCATACCTTTACCTAAAATGGGCAAAGGGCTGGCGGTAGAGGATATCACGATATCGGCTTTAGCGAGAAAATCAGGTATTTGTTCCAGGGTAATTGCGGTCGCATTAAACTCTTTGCACATGGCTTGAGCACGTTCAATAGTGCGATTAGCCACCACCATTGAAGCAACACCATTATCTTTAAGATGTTTGGCGACTAATTCAATGGTTTCTCCTGCACCAATAAGCAACACTTTAGTAGTGCTCAATGATGAGAAAATGTGTTTAGCCATACTCACTGCCGCAAATGCAACTGAAACAGCTGCGGCGCCAATTTCGGTTTCGGTACGGACTTTTTTAGCCACTGAGAAGGTATTTTGAAATAAACGATCAATGGTTAATGCAATGGTGCCTGCTTCTTTAGCCTTCACAAACGCTTGCTTAACCTGCCCCAAAATTTGCGGCTCGCCTAATACCAGTGAATCTAAACCCGATGCAACCCGCATTAAATGTTTAACGGCAACTTGCTCTTCATAAACATAGATGCACGGCATTAAATCACTGTGCTCTAAATTATGGTAATCCTCTAACCATTCAATAATGTCTTCCTTCTCGGCATTATTGCAATATAGCTCAGTACGATTACAGGTCGACACAATAACAGCCTCGCCCGTTCGGGTGCGACTAGCCAGGCTTTTCATGGCGTCATGAATGCGGTCTGGAGAGAAAGCGACTTTTTCACGCAAATCTACCGTGGCGGTTTTATGGTTTATCCCGATTATTACTAGGCTCATTTGATGGTATCAAGTTCTTTTCGGTGACGTTAATTAGTCTATTCTACTGAATTGGACCGACTAAAAACACAATTGGCTTAACAAAACCGAATAAATGTCTCAATTTTTATGTTTGTTCACATATGTATTATGCAAACCATTACATTAATATCACATTAATTTTGCCAAAAGCATTTTTACATAATCGCTTAAGCCCAGTATCATAAGAACATGTCAAACAACTGCTAGGCAATCCATTGCGTTTATCTGCCTCTTTATTCCATATCGTTACCATTTCCGTGTTGTTTTTATTAGCCGGTTGTAGTGTTACTCCATCTGAAGATTTTACGCCTATCAATGTGACCAATGCCGCTCAAGCTAAAGCATGGGAACTACAAGGCAAAATTGCCGTCAAAACAGCTGAAGAAAAATTTAGTACCAATCTATATTGGCTACATCAACCCAGCGCCAATGATTTACGTTTAACAACCGTATTAGGCACCACAGTATTAACCCTTAAGACCAACCAAGGTATGGCGACACTTGACGTTGACGGCAAAACCTATCGCGACAGCAACGCCCAGGATTTATTAACCGGCATTAGCGGCTGGTCAATACCTTTGGACAGCTTACCTTTATGGATCACCGGCCAAATTGGCAGCAATGATAAAATTGTCAGCTATAATCCTGATGGCACAATTAAACAATTAATCAGCCACGACGCCCAAGCAAATTGGTCAGTCAGTTTTATCAGTTGGCAACAACAAGGCGGCGCACTTGTGCCTAAGCTATTGAAAATTGAACGTGAAGATGTGCAAATAAAAATTCAAACTAATCAATGGACAGCGGTAAAATCCAAAGCAAAGTAGCGTTAAATGTTAAGTGCTGGCGAATGAACAAGGTAGTAAAACGAACATGAAATCAACAAACTCACGTAAATTAATGACATCACCAAGTTGGCCTGCTCCAGCAAAACTGAATTTATTTTTGCATGTTACTGGCCAACGAGATGATGGTTATCATGAATTACAGACATTGTTTCAATTTATTGACCATTGCGATTACCTTGATTTTCACATTACCAATACCTCAGATTTAATTTTACATTCTACGATCTCCGATTCTGTCGCTGACAGCGATAACTTAATTCTTAAAGCCGCAAAGTCACTTAAGCGTTACACCCAATATGAGGGTGGCGCGCATATTTGGTTAGACAAATTACTGCCTATGGGTGGAGGTTTAGGCGGTGGTTCATCTGATGCTGCAACCACATTAGTGGCGTTAAATGCCTTATGGAAAACCAATGTACCACCCAGTAAATTGGCTGAAATAGGCTTAGCATTAGGAGCGGATGTTCCTGTTTTTATTAATGGTTTATCCGCATTTGCCGAGGGTGTGGGTGATAAGTTAATCGCCGTACAACCTACAGAGTTGTGGTACTTAGTCATTGTTCCAGATGTGCATGTGTCAACTAAAGATATTTTTCAACATCCTGATCTGCCACGCAACACACCTAAATTAGACATGAGTCGCTTAATGACCCAGCAATGGAGTAATGATTGTCAAAAACTGGTCACAACTAAGCACCCTCAAGTTGCCAATGCCTTAAGCTGGCTGGTAGAATATGCGCCGTCGAGAATGACCGGAACAGGCGCATGTGTGTTCGGGGAATTTACACATTCGCAACAAGCACTTGACGCTTTAGCCAAATTACCGGCTGATATGCGAGGGTTTGTTGCAAAAGGGATGAATAAGTCGCCATTAGCAATACGGCTTGAACAACTCTAACAACTTACTATCTTCTGGGTCAGTTTTGAGTGACAACACGTAAAATTGATCTAGCCTTTAATCGTAAAGCAAACACCTGAGGTTCATAAAGTGCCCGACATCAAGCTCTTTGCTGGTAACGCTACCCCAAATTTAGCTGCTAAGATTGCCGAACGTTTATTTTGCAAACTTGGCGATGCAGTTGTAGGCCGTTTCAGCGACGGTGAAATCAGTGTTCAAATAAACGAGAATGTACGTGGTGCGGATGTGTTCATTATCCAATCTACTTGCGCACCAACTAACGATAATCTCATGGAGCTTATTGTAATGGTTGACGCGTTACGCCGTGCATCAGCGGGTCGTATTACTGCCGTTATTCCGTACTTTGGATATGCTCGCCAAGATCGCCGTGTACGCAGTGCACGTGTGCCTATTACCGCAAAAGTGGTTGCAGATTTCTTGTCAAGCGTGGGTGTTGACCGCGTATTGACCTGTGATTTACACGCTGAGCAAATTCAAGGTTTCTTTGATGTCCCGGTTGATAACGTATTCGGTAGCCCTGTGTTACTTGAAGACATGCTCTCCCGGAAATTTGATAACCCTGTTGTTGTGTCTCCTGATATAGGCGGCGTAGTTCGCGCTCGTGCCATTGCCAAGTTATTAGATGATACTGACCTGGCTATTATCGATAAGCGTCGTCCACAAGCCAACGTTGCCCAGGTAATGCATATTATTGGTGATGTTCAAGGCCGTGATTGCATCATTGTTGATGACATGATCGACACTGGTGGCACCTTATGTAAAGCTGCTGAAGCATTAAAAGAACATGGCGCTAATCGTGTGTTCGCTTATGCTACTCATCCTGTATTCTCAGGTAATGCAGCTGAAAATATTGCCAATTCTGTTATCGATGAAGTTATCGTGACAGACACAGTGCCATTAAGCCCAGAAATGCTAAAAGTGACCAAAGTGACTCAACTCACTATGTCAGCGCTATTAGCAGAAGCTATTCGTCGCGTTAGCAACGAAGAGTCAATCTCTGCAATGTTTCGCCACTAATCAGCTTTAGTGAGTGAAATAAAAAACGCACTCTCACGAGTGCGTTTTTGTTTGTTGTTATCACCAAAGCCCTAATATAAGGTAGGGAAAAAAGCCAGTATTGAATGGCTGACGTCCGCACTGTATCAGTCAAAGCATTCCGCAACGTTTATTCATCCTAATCACAATGTATTTATTGATTTAATCAATCACGCCACTTCATCGATATGGCACATATGCTATCAAATAAACAATCAAATTTGTTTAAGCGGTCATTTCTTGTCTGACAGTAAATGAGTGCCGTTTATCTAGCTGATGCAGTGGATGCGTGGCATAAAATGCTTGTTGGTTATGTAAAAAAGCCTTACCGGCAGTAATACCGCTTCTATAGTCATGACGTAAATCGACATCAGTACTGCCTAATAATTTACTTTGGAGATTATCATCAGCAAAAATTTGAATGATCTCGACATCTTCAGGTGGATTAGCGATAAAAGCGAGTTCTTGTTGGTAAGCTTGTTCATGCTGAACCAAGTAATCAATGGTTTTGGGACAATAACCTGACACACAAATCCATGACTTTAATTTATGCACCCAAGCAGATTGAGCATGAAAATCTGCATTAACGGTGCGAATGACCACTATTTTTCGAGCACCACGGTTATACGCTTCACGAACCGGCAATGGCGCAGCTAGTCCACCGTCAAGGTAAAAATCCTCTTGAGGGTAGTCATCACTGACTTCCGCTTGATTAGCTGCACTAGCGGTTAACCAGGGTGCAAGCTTAACCCCTTGTTTATACAAAAACGGTAAAGCACTTGAGGCTTTAAGTAATTCGCGCCAGTGATCATTATCACCATTGGGGCGTATAAAATAGCCTTGTCTATCGCGTGAATTCGTTGCCGTAATCAATAATTCACGTTGTCCTAATGACTTTGCGGCGGCGGAAAAGTCTAAAGCAAAACTCCCTTGAGTGGTTTTATCAAAGTACCAGTCTAAATCGACAACATTGCCGCCAACTAATCCTCGGCCCAATTGGTAAAAACGCTTATGACGTGATAGCCCACGAATTAATCGTTTAGCATAACCTTTTTGACGGGAGAGAAAGCTAGTGAGATTTTGTGAACCAGCAGACGTGCCGATAAATAAGTCGAAGGGATCAAAATCATTATCTAACCACGCATCTAATACACCAGCGGTGAATATCCCTCGCTGACCACCACCTTCCGCAATAAGCGCCATTTTGGCACGTGATGCATCATAAGGATTAATTGGTGGTGTTGATGTTGGGATGTTCATGGTGAGCCTTTGGCAAGATATTTACTGTATAAGGCAAGTCTAAACAACCGTCAGTAAAATAGATAACCGATAGAATCAATCGTGTTGATAGGAAAATACTATTGATACCTCATCGTTAGCGTATTCATTATCTGTCCCGTAAAAGAGAATTAATAGGCATTGAATAGGACGAAGCTTTGATTTCTCATTAAGCAGCATTGATACCATCAGGCTTGATTATACTCAAAATTTTCACAAAAAAAATACAGCAAAAAGCCCGTCTTATAGACGGGCTTTTTTAAATTTGGCTGGGGTACAAGGATTCGAACCTTGGAATGCTGAGATCAAAACCCAGTGCCTTACCGCTTGGCGATACCCCAATTATTACTGTTTATATTAATACTAAGTGACTATTTAAATTAACTATTTATTTCAATTAAAATTTGATGGTACGGAAAGAGAGACTTGAACTCTCACACCTCGCGGCACCAGAACCTAAATCTGGCGTGTCTACCAATTCCACCATTCCCGCATCAAATTTTAACTTAGAGTATACTCTTTTTATTTCAGAGTAAACTTTGCTTTACCAGCTAGTGTAAGTAGCACTCACTCTACCCAATAAATATGGTAGCAATAGCGGGACTTGAACCTGCGACCCCAGCATTATGAGTGCTGTGCTCTAACCAGCTGAGCTATATTGCCAAAGATGGCTGGGATACAAGGATTCGAACCTTGGAATGCTGAGATCAAAACCCAGTGCCTTACCGCTTGGCGATATCCCAATAATCTTGTCTAACGTTATAAATGGCTGGGATACAAGGATTCGAACCTTGGAATGCTGAGATCAAAACCCAGTGCCTTACCGCTTGGCGATATCCCAATCAAGCTTTTTGAAACATTCGCCTAAGCCAATACTTCTAATAAATGGTACGGAAGGAGAGACTTGAACTCTCACACCTTGCGGCACCAGAACCTAAATCTGGCGTGTCTACCAATTCCACCACTCCCGCACAACACTCTAGTTTAACATCTTGAGCAGATGGGTAAGAAATAGATGGTAGCAATAGCGGGACTTGAACCTGCGACCCCAGCATTATGAGTGCTGTGCTCTAACCAGCTGAGCTATATTGCCACTATTTCTTGCAATCCCTCTTGGCGAGGAACGGGGCGTATTATGCTTATTCAGGTTATCTAGGTCAACTGGTTTTTTTCGCTATTTTCATCAATTCGTCTTGTTCGGCTATAACTTCACCAAACTGAATGCCGAATCGACAAAATAAAGCCCATTAACTCACTAAAATATCCTTTACGCCCCTGTTATGATTTCTTAATAACGTAAGTGATGCTTATACGTTAAATAAGAAATGCATTACATCACCGTCTTTAACGATGTATGTTTTACCTTCTACACGTAATTTACCAGCATCTTTAGCGCCAGCTTCACCCTTGTAGGTAATAAAATCTTGATATGCCATAACCTGTGCACGAATAAAACCACGTTCAAAATCGGTGTGGATTACGCCTGCCGCTTGTGGCGCAGATGCACCAATAGGCACTGTCCATGCACGTACTTCTTTTACACCCGCCGTAAAATAAGTTTGCAGATTTAATAATTCATACCCAGCACGGATCACGCGATCTAAACCAGACTCTTCTATGCCTAAATCGGCCATAAACTCGTCACGGTCATCCGCTTCCATCTCGGCCAATTCTGACTCAATTGCAGCGCATACAGGCACAACAACAGCATTTTCGGTTGCAGCTATGGCGCGCACAACATCAAGATGAGGGTTATTTTCAAAACCATCTTCAGCCACGTTAGCAATGTACATTGTTGGCTTTAATGTTAAGAAATTTAAGTACGCAACTGCAGCTAATTCTTCTTTAGTTAAGTCTAATGAACGTAGCATTTTAGCTTCGTCTAGCAATGGACGCATTTTCTCAAGCACAGCCACTTCAAATTTTGCATCAGCATCGCCGCCTTTAGCGCGTTTAGCTTGACGAAATATAGCGCGTTCACAGGCGTCTAGATCCGCTAGGGCTAATTCAGTATTAATCACTTCAATATCGCCCGCTGGGTCAATTTTGTTAGCAACATGAACAATGTTCGGATCTTCAAAGCAACGCACAACATGACCAATAGCATCGGTTTCACGAATGTTAGCTAAAAACTTGTTACCTAGACCTTCACCTTTAGAAGCGCCTGCCACTAAACCAGCGATGTCAACGAACTCCATAGAAGTCGGTAAAATGCGTTGCGGTTTAACAATAGCTGCTAACGCGTCAAGACGTGAGTCTGGTACAGGTACCACGCCGGTGTTTGGCTCAATAGTACAAAACGGAAAGTTTGCCGCTTCAATACCGGCTTGTGTTAACGCATTAAACAACGTTGACTTACCTACGTTTGGAAGACCAACAATGCCGCATTTAAAACCCATATGCTTACCTTTATATATGTAGAATTATCCCATTGGATAATGATGTCGAAAGGGTGTTAAAACAAAACTAGCCTAGCTTATTCTGCTTTGAACGAATGTAATCTGTGCATAGCTTTCGCCATGTCTTGGTTAAATAAAATCTCGGTGGAACGAACGGCTTCATCTATCGCAGCGATTATTCGTTCTTGTTCTACTGCTGGTGCCCTGCCCAGAACATAGCCACTAACTTTATTTTTATCACCTGGATGACCAATACCAATGCGCAAGCGATGAAAGTTCTTGTCGTTGCCTAAACTAGCGATAATGTCTTTTAAGCCATTATGGCCACCATGGCCACCACCTAGTTTAAATTTAGCCACCCCAGGGTCCATATCGAGTTCATCATGGGCGACTAATATTTCTTCAGGCAGAATGCGGAAAAAGTTGGCTAATGCAGCCACAGACTTTCCGCTTAAATTCATGTAAGTTGTTGGGATCAACAACCGCACATCTTTGCCATGTAAAATAGCCCGTGCGCTAACGCCAAAGTATTTACTCTCTGGTACTAATTGAACATTGCAAATACGAGCCAGCTCCTGCACATACCACGCACCAGCATTATGGCGAGTTTGTGCGTATTCAGCACCTGGGTTTGCCAACCCAACAATCAATTTAATGTTACTCATCACAACCTAGTCAGTTTATTAGCGAACGCTGCCGCCAAATGCCTTCATCGGGTACATCAAGATACACATGATGCAAAACGCGGCATTTTATACCAATTCCACTCATAATGTAATCATTCAAAACCACTCAAGCTGTACCGTGAACCACACCTTATTGAAGTAATGCCTGTTGGCTAAAAAAGTAAATCAATAAAGCAGCGTTTTACTCAAGTGAACGTTTAATTCAGTCCAAGAGCATATTTGAGTACTTTGCGCTTTAACGGTGAATCTATGTTTGCCAATTTCAGTGCGCCGTTGCGCAGTAGTTTTAATGGCAGTAAATTATTACTAAAACTCGCATAAAATGCATCCATCGCGGTCATCATTAGCTGATTGTCGTAATAACGTGCTTGCTGATAACGCTTAAGCACACGAGTGTCCCACCATGTGTCACCACTGCCCATAGCATTAGCAATTTGGGCCACCAGCACATCGACATCTTTAAAACCAATATTGACCCCTTGGCCAGCTAAAGGATTAATAGTGTGGGCAGCATCACCAATAATCACTAAGTTATCTTGATAGTATTGCTGTGCATGTCGTCGAGTTAAGGTAAAACTACCACGATTATCAACCGTAAAATCTGGATCTAAACGAGGCGGAAAATGCTGTTTAATTTGTTCAGCTAATTGCACATCATTAAGCTGGGATAACTGTTTAATTCGATTAGCATCGTCATACCACACTAATGAAGCGTGATTCCCTGGCAGTGGTAATAAGCTTCTAGGGCCTGCTGGCGTAAATTGCTGCCAGGTAACTGACTGCTGTGGTGTTTGCGTAGTAATATTAATTAACATCGCCGATTGAGCATAATCCCATCCGGTGACGCCAATGCCAGCCCACTGGCGTACTTGCGAATTAGCACCATCTGCACCAATAAGGAGTTTGGTCGAAAGTGTAGCGCCATTATCAAGCAAAATGGTAACTTGATGATTGTCACTTAAACGTGAAAACTGCATCACTTTATGCGGGCATAATAAGGCCACATTATCCATGCTACGCAGTTGTTGCCATAAACTGAGCTGAATTAACCGGTTTTCAAAAAAGTAACCTAAGTGCGATTGACCAACTTGTTCAGCGCTAAATGCAGTAAGGCAACCGTCGAGCTCCCATGTTTCTAGGCCTGTGTAAGGAGCATGACGCATAGAAAGCAGTTCATCCATGGCGCCCAAACGGGTTAACAATTGTTCAGATGCCACACTGACGGCTGAAACTCGAACATCTAAAGGCTGTTCTACATCATAAGGCTGCGGTTGGCGAGACTCTATAACCGCAACACTTAAGCCTAATTGACCTAACCCAATCGCTGCTGCTGCACCGACCATTCCGCCGCCCACAACGACAACATCATAATGACGAGCATGACTAGGGGAATTGGTTGATGTGAATGAAGCATCTTGCATTGTGTTTACATCCATAAATAGTGAAATGAGTTTATGTTCAGTATGGCAGTCGACAAGGCGAAACCCGTATCAAGGCATCTAAAAAGCTAACACATGATTAAATATTATAATGACACTGTGTTATGACGGCCTAATGTACAGATTGAATTAACTTAATCCACATTGGGTATCAACAGTGATTAATCTATACGCTATGACAGCGACTATGGCTTACTTGGTAACATACTTGCTTGCTCGTTGGTGTTATCGCTTTACCCCGCGACATCTCATGCTTTGTTGCAGGATCTGTAAATACCATTACGGCAGTAAAACAAGAATGAAACCACGACAATGGCATATCCTCGATATGCTCAATTATGCCCTATATCAACAAACCACGGCAATGTAGCAAGGCTATAATCGTAACTTAAGCCCAAAACAACTTATTAAAGCACTTTAGGAACAAGGGTAAATAGTCATTAAGCTTACTTCCGACTGGACTTAATTCATCCAGTTTAATTCAAACCATTAGTCATTACTATTTTTAAGGCTATTACAAAATTTATATTCAAATGGATCAAACTTGCACTAGTACTAGCCAGACCGCCTGACAACAGGTAAAATGTCGCGCTATTTTTACTGTGATTTACCGGCGAGCACTGATGAGTAAAAAACTTCATATTAAAACCTGGGGCTGTCAAATGAATGAGTACGACTCATCAAAGATGGCTGATTTATTAGACGACTATCAAGGATATACCTTGACCGATGATGCAAGCGAAGCAGATGTACTGCTGCTTAATACTTGCTCTATTCGTGAAAAAGCACAGGAGAAGGTTTTCCATCAGCTAGGACGTTGGAAATCTTTAAAAGATAAAAATCCTAATTTAATTATTGGGGTGGGTGGTTGTGTTGCCTCGCAAGAAGGTAAAGCGATTAAAGATCGCGCTCAATGCGTTGATATTATCTTTGGCCCACAAACGCTGCACCGTTTACCTGAGATGATTGACCAGATCCAACGTGGCGAAAAAGTCGTTATCGACATCAGTTTTCCAGAAATTGAAAAATTCGATCGTCTTCCTGAGCCTCGCGCTGACGGTCCAACGGCATTCGTGTCTATTATGGAAGGTTGCAGTAAATACTGCTCTTTCTGTGTAGTGCCATACACCCGTGGTGAAGAAGTCAGCCGTCCATTGGATGACGTTATTCTTGAAGTGGCTCAATTAGCCGCTCAAGGCGTACGTGAAGTCAATTTACTTGGCCAAAACGTTAACGCTTACCGCGGTGCAACCCATGATGATGAAATTTGCACCTTTGCGGAACTGTTACGCTTAGTCGCATCAATTGACGGCATCGATCGCCTGCGTTTTACCACCAGCCACCCTATTGAATTTAGCCAAGATATTATCGATGTATATGAAGACACCCCAGAATTGGTGAGCTTCCTGCATTTACCGGTACAATCAGGTTCAGATCGTATTTTGACCCAAATGAAACGCGGTCACATGGCGATTGAGTACAAGTCGATTATTCGTCGTCTGCGTAAAGCACGTCCTGATATTCAAATCAGTTCAGACTTTATTATTGGTTTCCCTGGTGAATCTAAACAAGATTTCGCTGATACCATGAAGTTGATAGAAGATGTTGGCTTTGACCACAGCTTTAGCTTTATCTACAGTGCACGTCCAGGTACACCTGCGGCCGACTTGCCAGATGATGTTAGCGAAGAAGAAAAGAAACAACGTTTAGCCATTTTACAAGAGCGTATTACGCAACAAGCAATGCGTTATAGCCGTCATATGTTAGGCTCGGTTCAACGTATTTTAGTCGAAGGTCCATCGGTAAAGAATCCAATGGAGCTTCGTGGTCGTACTGAAAACAGTCGAGTCGTTAATTTTGAAGCTGCCCATACTCATATCGGCAGCTTTGTTGATGTGAAAATTGTTGATGTGTATACCAACTCATTACGCGGTGAATTTGTCCGTGGTGAAGATGAAATGGATTTACGTCGCAGTTTACAACCCGCTGATATTATGGCTAAACACAAGCAAGATGACGCCTTAGGTGTTACCCACTTTAAGCCGTAATTAATGTTTGTTGTGTCATCATTATTAAAGGCGGCTTGTCCGCCTTTAATTTTGCCTAAAATTAGCCATATTATGGTAATTCCACATTGAGACTCGTAAACTATCATTATTATAATATGATATTTTAAAGCCATTATTTTTGTGCAACAGCAAAACCTGGAGCCTTATTTGACCACTAAAGTTACCACCATGAATGTGTATCTTGAACCTGCAGATACTCGTCGCCTCGTTTCATTATGTGGCCCATTTGATGACAACATCAAACAACTTGAACGCCGATTAGGTGTTGAGATTGTCCATAAAGACAACCATTTTACGATTGTCGGCTTGCCACGAAATGCACTCAATGCCAATAACTTATTACGTCAGTTATACATTGAAACCCAAACCGTAAAAGGCAGCACACCGGATCTAGAACCAGAAGTTATTCATCTCGCGATTCAAGAAGCCATTAACCTTGAAGCACAACAAGACAATAACGACACGAGCATTCATATAAAAACCAAGCGTGGTGTCATTAAACCTCGTACACCTAATCAAAGTGTGTACATGCATAACATTACTCGTCACGACATTAGTTTTGGTATTGGCCCAGCGGGTACCGGTAAAACTTACCTTGCCGTTGCTGCGGCAGTTGATGCCTACGAACGCCAGGAAGTACGCCGCATTCTATTAACTCGTCCTGCGGTTGAAGCTGGCGAGAAACTCGGTTTTTTACCGGGCGATTTAAGCCAAAAAGTCGATCCCTATTTACGCCCACTTTATGATGCCTTGTTTGAGATGATGGGGTTTGAGAAAGTTGAAAAACTCATTGAACGCGGCGTAATTGAAGTCGCCCCGCTCGCTTACATGCGTGGCCGGACGCTCAACGATGCTTTCATTATTTTAGATGAAGCCCAAAACACCACAGTTGAACAAATGAAAATGTTCTTAACCCGTATTGGGTTTAATTCTCGTGCGGTGATCACTGGCGACATTACTCAAATTGATTTACCTCGTAGCCAAAAGTCAGGTTTGCGCCACGCAATTGAGGTGCTTAGTGAAGTATCTGAAATCAGCTTTAACTTCTTTGTTGCCCAAGATGTAGTTCGTCATCCTGTGGTCGCTCGAATTGTTGAAGCCTATGAAGCATTTGAGCAACAAGAACAAATCGAAAAAGCCGCGAAAGATCAAGCCTATCGCGAACGAGAACAGAAACGCCAGTTACTTGAAAAAGAGGCTACCCCTCAATGAGCCAGCAAGAAATATCACTCGACCTCGACCTACAAATTGCCGTCGATAACGTAAATTTACCGACGCAAACACAGTTTGAAACCTGGGTGCGCACCGCTATTGGTCAGACAATGCCTATCGTCGAGTTAACTATTCGTATTGTTGAGGTTGTAGAAAGCCAGCAACTCAATTTAACTTATCGTGGTAAAGACAAACCGACTAATGTGTTGTCATTTCCATTTGAAGCACCACCTGAAGTTGAATTGCCTTTATTAGGTGACCTCGTTATCTGCGCGCAAGTGGTGGAACAAGAAGCCATTGAGCAAAATAAACCGCTAAACGCACACTGGGCACACATGGTCATACACGGCTGCTTGCATTTGCTCGGCTATGACCATATTATCGACCAGGAAGCCGATGAGATGGAGTCATTAGAGACCCAACTTGTTGAAGGCTTAGGTTTTACAAATCCCTATAAGGAAGCATAAATAAACAAGGCATATCTAATAGATAGCCCTGTTTAGGTAAATATTATGAGTGACGATATCCCCCCGAGTACAAACGCCCACAAGAAAAGCTGGTTCGATAAAATTAACCAATTATTTCAGGGCGAACCTCAAAATCGCGAAGATTTAGTTGATGTAATTGCAGGTGCCGAAATGCGCGACCTCATTACAGAAGACACACGCGAAATGATTAAAGGTGTATTAGAGGTTTCCGACCTTCGCGTGCGCGACATCATGATCCCAAGATCGCAAATTGTTACCATTCAAATAGACTCGACCGTCGATGAGTTTTTAGAAATCGTCATGGATTCTGGTCACTCTCGCTTCCCCGTTGTTAATGAAGACAAAGATCATATTGAAGGCATTTTACTGGCCAAAGACTTGCTCAAATATGGCTTTAAACAATCTGATGCCCCCTTGACGCTTGCCCAAGTCATACGACCTGCTGTTGTTGTACCAGAAAGCAAACGCGTCGATGTTCTACTTAAAGAATTCCGCTCACAACGCTACCATATGGCAATAGTTGTCGATGAATATGGCGGTGTATCAGGCTTAGTCACTATTGAAGATATTCTCGAAGAGATTGTCGGTGAAATAGAAGATGAATTTGATCACAACTCAGTTGAAGACACTGAAATTAAAAAACTCAGTAACACTGTCTTTATGGTCAAAGCTCTCACTGAAATAGAAGATTTTAACGAAGCGTGTGGCACCCACTTTAGCGATGAAGAATTCGATACGGTTGGGGGAATGGTGTCACATGCATTCGGTCACTTACCTGAACGTAATGAAAGCATCGTTATTAGTAATATTGAGTTCAAAGTCATTAATGCGGATAACCGCCGCTTGGTGCAACTTCGTGTTAAACTGCCCGACCCTAATATCAGTGAAGAATTCGACGACTAAATCGTGCAGAAAACTCAACCTCTATACTCTTCTTTGAGTATTGTCCGTCTGGTGACGGCATTTATTGCTGGTGCCAGTACGGCCCTATCGTTTGCGCCTTATGAAATTTGGGCGGTATTTCCCTTAGCATTGAGTTTTGCCTTATGGCAAAGTCAGGCATTATCCGCTAAACAAAGTGTGTATTATTGGCTTAGTTTCGGTTTTGGCTGTTTTGCTATTGGCATTAGTTGGGTTCATGTGAGCATTGACACATTTGGTGGTATGCCCATTGTTGTGTCGATAACCTTAATGGCGATACTGGCGCTATACCTTGCCATTTATCCCGCTATAACGGGGTATTTGCTTAGCAAATTATCACGCACCTCTAAATACAGCTTAAATCCATACTTAACCTATCTTGGACTATTCCCAGCGTTATGGGTGCTTACAGAATGGTTACGAGGCTGGGTATTTACCGGCTTTCCTTGGATTTGGGCAGGCTATAGCCAAACATTAGGGCCGCTGAGTGAATTAGCCAGCTTTGTAGGTGCCTTGGGCCTGAGCTTTTTAGTCGCATTAGTCGCCGGCTCAATAATGTTATTAACCCAAAAGCGCATATTGCCAGTGTTAATTATATTACCTATATTGGCATTAAGCGCTTGGGCAGCACCATTACTAAACCCTATTTCGACCAGTGGTAAAACCGTTAAAGTGGCTTTAGTTCAGGGCAATATTCCCCAAAGCATGAAATGGGAACCCGATGCACTGTGGCCGACCATGCTTAAATACATGGATCTGACTCGCGAACAGTTTGATGACGCCTCGAGCGTCGATATCATTGTTTGGCCAGAAGCTGCCATTCCAGCACCCGAAGCCATGGTGGAAGACTTCTTAATGGATGTCAGTAAAGTTGCCAGTATCAACAACGCGGCAATAATTACCGGCATTATTAGCAACCAACAACACGAATTTTTTAACTCGCTTATTGTGTTAGGAAATCATCATAAAAAACAGCAACCAAGTGCTGATTATATTGGTGATGGTAACAATCAGTTTAAAAAACATCACTTACTGCCAATTGGTGAGTTTGTACCATTTGGAGATTTATTGCGCCCTATTGCACCGTTTTTTAATTTACCGATGTCATCATTCCAACGAGGTGATTATACCCAGCCAAATTTAATCGCTGTGGGTTATCACATTGCGCCGGCTATTTGTTACGAAATCGCCTTTCCTGAGCAAGTAAGAGCAAGTGTGACTAACGAAACTGATATGTTGCTTACTGTATCAAACGATGCCTGGTTTGGCGCATCAAATGGTCCATTACAACATATGGAAATTGCCCAAATGCGTGCCATTGAAATGGGTAAACCATTACTGCGTGGCACCAATAACGGCATTACTGCCGTGGTAGATCCACATGGACGTATAACAGATGCTATCCCACAATTTGAAGCCGGAGTGCTTGTCACCAATATTCCACTGTATCAAGGGCAAACATGGTTTAGAAAAATAGGTCAATTGCCCTTACTAATACTGTGCGGTTTATTAGTGTTATTTGGTGTCAGAAACGTCTTACGTAAATAACAGGAAAATTTGATGTCACAATCGATTCGACTCCAAACACAGGTTCTCTCAAAAGGATTTACCTTAATAGAATTGATTGTAGTCATCATTATTTTAGGCATTCTAGCGCTGGTTGCAGCACCTAAATTTATTGGCTTGAGTACCGAAGCGAGACAGCGCACCCTATCGGGCCTCATGGGCAGCATTAAAACAGCCAATACTCTGGTGTATGCCCGTTCAAAAATGACGAGCTTACGAGTGCAAGCAGTCACAAACCGCGATGACTTAATCGATATTGATATAGACAACGACGGAGTATTTGAAACTCGGTTAAAATGGGGCTATTTAGACAACACGGACATTGAAAAATGGATCGTTGTGGATGACGCTTTTACCATTCAATATCAAGGAATTGCTATTACTTATATCGGATATGATAAAGATGATAATGGCCAGGTCATCAATGACAATTGTTACTTCTCTTATACTCAAGCCGCAGATGCAAATACCGCACCCGAATATCAAACTGTAGTCAGTGGTTGCTAATCTAAAACCATCTTTAAATGCATTTAGATGTTAAAAATAAGCTATCAATATAAACTAAGCTTCAGCTTGCTTCGTAATGTCTCAGTAAATAACTATTGGTGAAGATTACGATGCAACTATTTGAAATAAAATTAGCCATATCCCAACAAACTAAATATCCAACGATTATTAGTTATGCCGACTCAAATCATTATTTGCTCGGTGTTAAAGACGAGCAAGGGAACTTTCGAAGCGCTCGAAATAAAACCGGGGAACTGGTAAGCCTCAACTCAATCAAACAAGCTGAAGTGTTATTGAAACAACAAGGCATTCATTACGCCATGATAGAAATTCAAACGGCTTATGATGAAATGATCGGTAACAGCAGTGCAAGTCACTACCGTTACCGAGTAGAGTTTTAAGCGTTAATATTGCAGATTATGGCGTTAACGACTCCCGAGAAAACTCGTTAAAATCACATTTTGGACAGTCGGGGATGACCCCAGGGAAATCAATTTGCATTTGATGACCACACTTATTACAGGTCAGTTTACCTTGGTTAATGATTTCCCCAGACTTATAAACACCATGATGTTTAAAATCTTGTAATAACTCATGCCATTCTACCTGGCTACGATCAGTTATTTCGCTCAACCACTGCCATAATGTATTCTCAATCCCTATGACCATCGGACTAAAACTCAAATTATCGGCATTTTCCTCATTTAGGAAGGCTGCAATGTCTCGCTTTAAAAATTCTTCTACTAATGCGAGCTCTTCTTCATCTGCATGAGATTTAAGTTTTAAATACTCTTTTCCCTGGGTCACTGACTTAAACAAACTTTTAGCTGTCAATGAGTTATCTTGGTCAAACGTGGTTTTCACCTGTTCGAATAGTGACTGATATAAGGCTAATAGCGCTGAACTTTTTCCACTCATAGGTAATACTCCTTAATACGCACCTTTTTAATAGATCACTTCTGGTTTATTCTATGCAGTTATAAATCTCGCTGCTGAGCGTTAGATCAAACAATGGGCGGCATGGCCGGAAATAGATTGATGCAAGAGCTATATAATCCCTCAGAAATTGAAGCCTTAGTGCAAAAGCACTGGCACGAACATAAAACATTTGAAGTGACTGAAGATGAAAGCAAAGAGAAATTCTATTGTCTTTCAATGTTTCCTTATCCTTCAGGTCGTCTTCACATGGGTCACGTCCGCAACTACACAATAGGCGATGTAGTAGCACGATATCAACGTTTGCAAGGTAAAAATGTTTTGCAACCGATTGGTTGGGACTCATTTGGTCTGCCTGCAGAAAATGCCGCGATCAATAACAAGACCTCACCCGCGCCATGGACATACGAAAATATCGACTACATGAAGAACCAACTCAAGCTATTAGGGTTTGGTTATGACTGGAGCCGTGAAATCGCTACCTGTACTCCTGAGTACTATCGTTGGGAACAATGGTTTTTCACTCAGTTGTATGAAAAAGGTTTAGTGTACAAAAAAACCTCATCCGTAAACTGGTGTCCAAACGATGAAACCGTACTGGCGAACGAACAAGTTCAAGACGGTTGCTGTTGGCGTTGTGATACCCAGGTTATCCAAAAAGAAATTCCGCAGTGGTTTATTAAAATTACCGATTACGCTGAAGAATTGCTTAACGACCTTGATACGTTAGATGGCTGGCCTGAACAGGTTAAGTCTATGCAGCGTAACTGGATTGGCCGCAGTGAAGGTATTGAAATGACCTTTGCAGTGGCGGACAGTGACGCTACATTTGATATCTACACCACCCGTCCGGATACCTTAATGGGCGTCACCTATGTTGCTATTGCAGCAGGTCACCCATTAGCAATACAGGCTGCTGAAAATAATCCACAACTGGCTGAGTTTTTAGAAGAATGTAAAAATGCCGACACCACAGAAGCTGCGATGGCTTCAATGGAGAAAAAAGGTGTTGCTACAGGCTTACAGGCAGTTCATCCAATTAGTGGCAAATTAGTCCCAGTTTGGGTGGCTAACTTTGTATTAATGAATTATGGCACTGGTGCAGTAATGTCGGTTCCTGCTCATGATCAGCGCGATTATGAGTTTGCACTTAAATACAACCTTGCTATTGAAGCGGTGATCAAGCCTATTGAAGGCGAACTGGACATTAGCAAAGAAGCCTACAGTGAAAAAGGTATGGTATTTAACTCAGGTGATACTTTCCCTGAGCTAGACGGCTTAGACTTCCAAGCAGCCTTTGAAGCGATTAATGCTCGATTAACCGCTGAAGGCAAAGGTAAACGCCAAGTCAATTATCGTTTACGCGATTGGGGTGTGTCTCGTCAGCGTTATTGGGGTGCACCAATTCCAATGGTGACCCTCGCCGATGGTACTGTTGTGCCAACGCCTGAAGATCAACTTCCCGTTATTTTGCCAGAAGATGTGGTGATGGACGGTATTCAAAGTCCAATTAAAGCCGATAAAGCTTGGGCCGAAACCACTGTCAACGGTCAGCCAGCAACACGCGAAACAGATACCTTTGACACCTTTATGGAATCATCTTGGTACTACGCACGTTACTGTAGCCCGCATGCAGATGAAATGTTAGATCCAGCCAAAGCGAACTACTGGTTACCAGTAGATCAGTACATTGGCGGCATTGAACACGCGTGTATGCATTTGTTATATTTCCGCTTCTTCCATAAGTTACTGCGTGACGCAGGCTTAGTTAACAGTGATGAGCCAGCAAAGCAATTACTGACTCAAGGCATGGTATTAGCTGACGCTTACTACTACACCAACAAAAAAGGTGCCCGAGTTTGGGTATCACCTTTAGAAGTGACTGTGGTAGAAAAAGATGACAAAGGCCGCACGATAAAAGCGATAGACAATCAAGGTCATGAACTGGTTTACACCGGTATGAGTAAGATGTCTAAGTCAAAGAATAACGGCATTGACCCACAAGTCATGGTCGAAAAATACGGTGCTGACACAGTCCGTTTATTCATGATGTTTGCCTCGCCACCAGAATTAACCCTGGAATGGCAAGAGTCTGGCGTTGAGGGCGCACATCGCTTCATCAAACGTTTCTGGAAATTAGCAAGCGATCATGTTGCCGCAGGTAAAACTGAAGCACTAGATGTCAGCAAATTAAATGCTAATCAAAAAGCATTGCGCCGTGAATTACATAAGACCATCGCCAAAGTCAGTGATGACATTGCGCGTCGTCAAATGTTTAACACCGCTGTTGCCTCAGTAATGGAGCTAATGAACCATTTACTCAAAGCATCACAAGAAACCGCCCAAGACCGTGCATTACTTGCTGAAGCCTTGTCTGCTGTAACGCGTTTACTTTACCCTATCGTACCGCACATGACCTTTACGTTATGGAACGAGTTGGGTAACGAAGGCGATATTGAAAACAGCCGCTGGCCAGAAGTCGATGAGTCTGCATTGGTTGAAGACAGTAAACTGATTGTGGTTCAAGTTAATGGTAAAGTGCGTGCAAAAATCACAGTAGCCGCCGATGCATCAAAAGAAGATGTTGAAGCATTAGGCATGAGTGATGAACATGTACAGAAGCACACTGAAGGCTTAACGGTTCGTAAAGTTATTTACGTACCTGGCAAACTATTAAGTATTGTCGCTAACTAAATCGTCCAAATAGGGGAAAGCTCCTATAGGCAGATAGAGATGACGCTTCAGTGACATAACTTACCGTGGGTTACACCGCGGTAAGTTATTTATTTTAACGATGCAATAACAAGGATGCCTACCCTCACTATGCTAGCCAAAAAGATTTTATTGGCAATAATGACATTGGTAATACTCACCAGTGCAGGTTGCGGCTTTAAACTCCAACGCAGTTATTCTATTCCTGCTGAATTAGCTGAATTGCATTTAAGCAGCAGTGATGAATACAGTGAGTTAACTCGCTTAGTTCGTGACAGATTACGTATCAACCGCATTAGCCTTGTCGATGCAGCAGAAAAAATACCCACACTGCGATTAATCAATGACTCGCTAGAGCGCGCCACATTATCACTTTATCCCACAGGTAATGTCGCAGAATATGAGCTGATCTACTTAGTGCATTATTCAGTTACCTTACCAGGACAAGATCCGCAAGATTTTGATACTGAAATTCGCCGTGATTATCAGGATGATCCCCGTACAGCATTAGCAAAAAGTCGTGAAATGGAGTTGTTAGTTAAAGAGATGCGTGTGCAAGCAGCCGATTATATTATTCAAACTCTGGCGTCAATCGGAGCGGAGTAATGCGGGTTTATCCGGATCAACTCAAGCAGCACCTTAAACCACTGCCACAATGCTTTTTACTGTTTGGCGATGACCCATGGTTAATTGACAATAGCAAACAACTAATTCTTAGTGCCGCTAAAAAACAGGGTTTTGAAGAACGAGTGCAATTAAGTCAAGAAAGCGGCTTTAATTGGGGTGACTTAGTCCAAGAGTGGCAAGCAATGAGCTTATTTGCTAGTCGACGGATTATTGAATTAACCCTACCACAAGGTAAACCTGGTATCGAAGGCGCGGCGGCATTTCAAACATTGTTGCAACATCCAAATCCAGACATGCTACTCATTGTGCAAGGCCCTAAAGCCAGCGCAGAACAGACCAATACCAAATGGTTTAAATCGCTTGATGCCAAAGGCATATATTTACCTTGCACTACGCCTGAAGGTAAACAGTTTGAACGTTGGTTAGACAGCCGAATTACTCATTATCAGCTCACTGTTCACCATGATGCCAAAGCGATGCTGTTTACTTTATTTGAAGGTAACTTACTGGCTGGCGAACAAGCAATGCAATTGTTACAGTTGCTCAGTCCAAAGCAAAATATTACCCCAGAGCAACTGAGTCAATATTTCGAAGATCAATCTCGTTTTAGTGTATTTCAACTCTGTGATGCCATTCTAGGTAACCATCAAAAACACGCGCAGCACATGTTGGCTCAATTACAGGCCGAAGGCACTGCTATGCCGATTTTAATGTGGGCCTTATTCAAAGAAATTAACCTGTTGCTGACCTTAAAACTGGCAGTTCATAATGGTGAGCAACTGAGCAAGTTGTGGGGCCAGCACCGAATTTGGGATAAACGTAAACCACTGTACCAAGCCGCAATAACGCGCTTAGATTTAGATCATATCGAACATATGCTCGCATTTGCCTCTGCATTGGAATTAAATCTCAAACAAAAAGGGCGTGAAGATTGGATTGGCCTCAGTCATTTATGTATTTTATTCGATCCTCGGGCGCATAACCGTTTAGCCCATATTGAATTAACTGACTGACACTAAAAAAGGATTACGAATGCGTATCGGTATTTTGGGCGGCACCTTCGACCCTATCCACCTAGGACATATTAATCCGGCATTAGACGTAAAACAGCAACTTAATTTAGACCAGATTTGGTTAATGCCCAATCATATTCCTCCACACAAAAATACTACCGTAGTGAGCAGCCATCACCGACTTGAAATGGTGAAGTTAGTTTGCCAACAGCACCCAGAATTTGAGCTATGTGATATCGAAATCAATCGCGATACTCCCTCTTACAGTGTCACCACGCTCACCTTGCTCACATTGCAGTATCCAGATAATGAATTTTTTTTCATTATGGGTATGGACTCATTTGTTCAACTACCCTTGTGGTATCAATGGCAATCATTGTTTAATCTGTGTCATATCGCACTATGCCAGCGCCCTGGATGGACAATGGATACACATAGCGAAATGACTAAACAACTATTATTTAGACAAGCAAACGTAGACTATCTCGACTCAGCACAGCACGCTAAACATGGCAGAATATTTTGCATCAACAGCCAGTTAGTCGATATATCTTCAACTGAGATCCGTCAACGTTTAGCTCAAAATATAGATATCAGCAGCGTATTAACTCAAACAACTGCCGACTATATCCGCCAACATAGACTCTATCGTTAACACAATAATCACCAAGGTGGTTAACACAACTCTTAGGATTATTGGTTAACTCAATATCAACCACTAAATTAAATCTACCGTTGTTTACCCGTGCTTAATTGCGCATTAACAGTGAATTTGAGTATAATACTCCGTTAATTTTTACTTATGAGGTACTTCGAGTGCAAGGCACCGAACTAAAAGATTTCGTTATCGACAAAGTCGATGATTTAAAAGCAAAAAATATTACTGTTATAGATGTTTCTAAACGGTCAACTATCACCGACACCATGATCATTTGTACTGGTACGTCGAAAACACACGTTCGTTCTATTGGTGAACACGTGATCGTGTCAGCTAAAAATGCTGGCGTGCAACCTCTTGGGGTTGAAGGACGAGACAGCAGCGAATGGGTTTTAGTTGATTTAGGCTCAGTTATTTTGCACGTGATGCAAGAACAGACTCGTGATTATTACGAGCTTGAAAAACTTTGGTCTGAACACAGCGTCTAATGAAGTTACAGCTTATTGCCGTTGGCACAAAAATGCCTGACTGGGTAACCCGAGGCTTCGAAGAATACCAACGCCGTTTTCCTAGAGATATGGCTTTGGAACTCATCGAAATCCCTGCTGGGAAGCGCGGAAAAAATGCAGATATCGCCCGAATTTTACATAAGGAAGGCGAATTAATGCTCGCGGCAGTAGCCAAAGGTAACCACATTGTTAGTTTAGATTTACCCGGTAAAAACTGGATAACCCCAGAACTTGCCGAGCAAATGACAAAGTGGCAACTAGATGGTAGAGATGTCAGCTTACTTATTGGTGGCCCAGAAGGACTTTCACCTGCTTGCAAAGAGGCGGCCAACCAAAGCTGGTGTTTGTCTGCCCTAACCTTACCTCATCCTTTGGTTAGGGTTATTGTGGCAGAAAGCCTATATCGAGCTTGGAGCGTCAATAACAATCATCCATATCACAGAGAATAAACTCAGTCGCATGAATAACTTAGCTTATAGATAATGATTATCATGCTACTCTTTTTTTCATACCCATCAGCTGATACAGTGACTTTTTATAACCCAACCTTTCATTTGGTAACGACGGGGATAGCATAAGTGTCGCCAAAAAAGCGCATTACCATGCATGATCACGCCGCAGAGGCCGCGCTATTTAAACGCCGTGCATTCTTCACTTTCGTTTGTGTATTCTTATTACTCTGCATATTATTTTCAAATCTTTATCATCTGCAAGTTGTCTCTTACAAAGACTATGAAACTCGTTCAAATGATAACCGTATCCGTGTGGTTCCAACTCCGCCGAGTAGAGGGTTGATTTATGACCGCCATGGTGTGCTATTAGCCGAAAACCAACCTTATTATTCTTTAGAACTTATTCCAGAGAAAGTCGAGGATATTACTGCCACCTTAGATGAGCTTAATACCTTTATTGAACTCTCAGAAGATGATCGTGAAAACATTACTGAAACGCTCAAGTTTCACCGTCGTTTTAAGCCGTTAACGATCAAGAGCAAATTAACCGACGAACAAGTCGCTATTTTTAGTGTTAATCAATATAAATTTCCCGGCATTTACGTTGAAGCAGGCCTTAAGCGTCATTATCCTTATAACGCATTACTGACCCATGTGCTTGGCTATGTTGGCAAGATTAATACCCGCGATAAAGCATTGCTTGAAAAAAGCAGCCAGTGGAAAAACTATGCTGCAACCAAAGATATTGGTAAGCAGGGTATTGAAAAATTTTATGAAAGTTTGCTTCATGGTATTCCAGGCCACCTCGAAGAAGAAGTGAATAACCGTGGCCGAGTGATCCGTACCCTCAAAGTTACCCCGCCGACACCGGGACAAGATATCTATCTAACACTCGATCTCAAACTACAGCAAAAAGCCATGGAACTGTTAGATGGCCGTAAAGGATCTGTTGTGGCAATAGACCCCAGAGATGGTGGTGTTTTAGCGATGATATCGAGCCCATCATATGACCCTAACCCATTTGTACATGGTATTTCTTCTAAAGCCTATAATGACCTGTTAAATGATAAATCGAGACCATTAATTAACCGCGCAACCCAAGGACAATACTCTCCGGCGTCAACCATAAAGCCGCATGTTGCCTTACTGGGTTTGGAAGAGAAAATCATTAGCGAACGCACGCGTATTTGGGATCCTGGCTATTGGCAAATGCCCGGTGTTGATCGTAAATGGGGTGACTGGAAAAAATGGGGCCATGGCTGGGTAGATATCTACCATGCCATTGTTGAGTCCTGTGATATTTTCTTTTATGACCTAGTCTACAAAGTTGGTATTGATAAAATGGCGATATTTATGGAGCGCTTTGGCTTTGGCAAAAGTACTGGTATTGATATTTTCGAAGAGTCTGATGGGGTGATGCCATCCCGAGACTGGAAAAGAATGCGATATAATCAGCCTTGGTATAACGGCGATACCATTTCGGTGGGTATTGGCCAAGGCTATTGGACTACGACCCCATTACAGCTTGCTAATGCGGTGACAATTATGGCCAATAAAGGCAAACGATTTACACCTCATCTATTAAAATCATTTAAAAATAGTACTGTTAAAATTGATTCTCCTATTGATGAGCAGTTGCCAATAGAACTTAAAGATCCGCGTAATTGGGACATCATTAATGAGGCAATGCGTCAAACCGCCGATAAATCGCACTTTACTGATGCTAGTTATACCGCCGCAATGAAAACAGGTACTGCACAGGTATTTAGTGTCGGCAAAGATCAAAAGTATAATGCCGACACCATAGCAGATCACCTGCGCGATAATGCACTCGTGGTTGCTTATGCACCCTATGAAAATCCTCGTATTGTTTTAGCAGTGGTACTTGAAAATGCGGGTTGGGGCGGCAAAAATGCCGGCCCGGTCGCAAGAGCATTGCTCGATGAGTATATGTTACGCGACAAATGGGCGGTAAAACCGTGAATAATCATCCCTATCAAAAATCATTTTGGCAAAATATCCACATAGATGTGCCATTACTCATCGGCCTATTAATACTGATGGGGTTTGGGCTTTTTGTTATCTATTCAGCCAGTGGTGAAGATCCTGCCATGATGGAACGCCAGCTGGTTCGTATGACACTGTCGCTGGGGGTAATGTTTTGTTTTGCACAAATCAATCCCGAGATACTCAGGCGTTGGGCATTACCTATTTACATCGCCGGAATAATATTACTGTTAGGCGTAGAGTTATTTGGCACCATTAACAAAGGTGCACAACGTTGGTTAAATCTCGGATTTATGGAGTTTCAGCCGTCGGAATTAATAAAACTAGCCTTCCCTATCACCATGGCTTGGTATATCAGTAAATTCCCATTACCACCGAAAAAGCGCTACTTAGCCGGTGGGGTGATTATTTTATTGATCCCAACACTCTTAATTGCAAAACAACCTGACTTAGGCACCTCTATTTTGGTGGCGGCATCAGGGGTGTTTGTGTTGTTTCTGTCAGGCATGAGTTGGCTAATTGTCGGTGGTTTTGTCACCGCCATTTTAATCTTTTTACCTGTGTTATGGTTCTTCTTGATGCACGATTATCAGCGCACTCGAGTATTAACCTTGTTTAATCCTGAACAAGATCCTTTGGGCGCGGGTTATCATATTATCCAATCTAAAATAGCCATTGGTTCTGGTGGAATGTGGGGCAAAGGTTGGCTTGATGGCACTCAATCACAATTAGAATTTTTACCAGAGCGTCACACCGACTTTATTTTTGCGGTAATAGGCGAAGAGTTTGGACTTATTGGCAGTTTACTCTTATTAGCAATGTATTTATTTGTGATTGGCAGGGGCCTTGTTATTGCTTCACGAGCACAGACTAGCTTTGCACGCTTATTGGCCGGGAGTATCACCTTAACATTCTTCGTCTATGTTTTTGTTAACATTGGCATGGTATCAGGTATTTTACCTGTAGTAGGAGTCCCTTTACCACTGATAAGCTATGGTGGAACCTCGATGCTGACCTTAATGACAGGCTTTGGTATTCTAATGAGCATTCACACCCACAGACGATTTGTCGACCGATAGGATTAACCTTAACTATGACAAAAATAACCGTTCAAATCGCCAGCTTAGCACTACTTAGCAGCGTCATGTTCAATCTCAATGCTGCAACTGAAAATGATCCCCAAGCATTACAAAGTGCATTTGTAAAAGAGCAGGTAAAAAAAGGCGTTAGCAAGGCTGAGGTGGAACAGTTTTTATCTACTTCCACCTTCGATCAGAGCATCATTGATGCCATGACTAAACCCTGGGAAGCTAAGCCTTGGCACCAGTATTATCCTATTTTCCTAACCGACAAGCGCCTAGAAAAAGGCTTAGCTTTTTGGCAAGAAAACCATGCTGTGATTAGTCAAGCCTCTGAAAAATTTAACGTTGACCCACAAATTATTGTTGCCATTATTGGTATTGAAACCTTTTATGGCGGCTATATGGGTAATTATCGAGTGCAAGATGCGTTATACACATTAGGTTTTTATTATCCACCTAGAGCAACGTTTTTTCGCAGTGAATACGCTAATTTAATGGCACTTATCAAAGAAGAAAAACTTGATAATAGTAGCCTAAAAGGCTCTTACGCTGGCGCAATGGGTTATGGTCAATTCATTCCATCAAGTTACCGCCATTATGCGGTCGACTTTGACGGTGACGGTCGACGTGACTTATTAACCAGTAAAGCCGACGCTATTGGTAGTGTAGCTAATTATTTTCATCAGCATGGATGGCAAAAAGGCCAACCGGTAGCACTATTGTTAAACCATACAGGTAGCACAACACCTAAAGCTAAAGTATGGACCAAAGAAAAGCTGCATTATAAAGTATCAGATATTCTTAGCCCAACCCTGAGCCTAGCGAATAACCAAGATTTGGATGCTTCCCAAAAAGCCTTATTAGTAAAGTTAGACCAAGCAGAGAATACTGAGTATTGGTTAGGACTAAAAAACTTTTATGTCATCACCCGATACAATAGAAGCCCCTTATATGCAATGGCGGTTTATCAATTTAGCCAACAACTTAACGCTCATTACCAATCGGTAAATAAACATGACCATTAATTACCGTTTCATCCTATTAATCATTTTTAGCAGTGTATTACTGATAAGCTGTTCGTCAAACGAGGGTAACAAAACCTCTTCCGGCAAAAAAAGCCGCTATCAGATGACTGACGATCGTTATCCTGATGACGCGCCGGACGTTAGCTTGGTTAAAAATGCCCAACCTAAATACGAACCTTACAGCAGACAAGGTAATCGTAACTATTCGGTTTTGGGTAAAAGCTATCAAGTACTCGACACAGGAAAGGGATTTAAAGAGCAAGGTCATGCTTCATGGTATGGTTCAAAGTTTCATGGCCATTTAACCTCTAATGGCGAAACTTATGATATGTACACTATGTCTGCCGCGCATAAAAACCTGCCCTTGCCCAGTTATGTCAAAGTGACTAACTTAGACAATAACAAGCAAATTATTGTCCGTGTAAATGACCGTGGACCGTTTCATCATGGCCGAGTGATTGATCTTTCGTATGCTGCGGCTTATCACTTAGGCATGCTGGCTAGAGGAACCGCAAAAGTCGCTATCGAAACCGTTTACATTGCCTCACCCGAAGAACGAGTCATTAGTGATTTAAAAGATGATGATAATCATTTTATTCAAGTTGCCGCCTCCCAAGATAAGCTGCGCATCAATATGCTAGCCAGACAGCTAGAAACCAAATATGCCGTGACCTCTCGCGTGACATCGATAAATGGTATGCACAGATTGCAATTGGGCCCTATCAGACAAATTCATCTGACCAATAAGTTGCTCGAACGTGTACAAGCTGATGGCTATCCGCAGAGCTTTATCGTACCGTAAGCCATAATATTGGTACGAAATGGTCTCATTAAGGTTCATTTACATTGGATGAATGAACCTTAATGCGAAATGATTGCCTACTAATGTATAATCAACAAATTATACCAATTGATCTTTGTCTTTTCTTCGACTAACCAGAGACGTGCTAACTTCATGATGACTTCCAAAACCGCTCAATTAACAACGATGCTCTTGGCATCAGTTGTCTGTTTTTCTTCACTCGCAGCAACGCCACAACCTGATATACGTCCAACACCAAATCGTGCTCCTATGGTTACACCAGACGCACCAAGTGTTGCGGCTAAAGCCTATGTGCTAATGGATTATAATTCTGGCAGAGTCATTGCCGAAGAAAATGCTTACGAAAGTTTAAACCCAGCAAGTCTGACGAAAATGATGACCAGTTATGTCATTGGCCATGAAATCCGCGTTGGTAATATTTCACTTGATGATGATGTCGCTATTACTAAAAATGCTTGGGCAAAGAATTTCCCAGACTCATCTAAAATGTTTATTGAAGTGGGTAAGACAGTCAAAGTACACGACTTAAACCGCGGTATTATTATTCAATCGGGTAATGATGCCTGCGTTGCAATGGCTGAACACATTGCTGGTACTGAAGGGGCTTTCGTTGATCTAATGAACTCATGGGCCAAGCAATTGGGCATGAAAGATAGTTACTTTGAAAACTCTCATGGTTTAGATTCAGAAAATCATAAAACCACAGCTTATGATATGGCCATTTTAGGTGCAGCGCTTATTCGTGATGTGCCAGAAGAATACAAAGTCTATTCAGAAAAATCGTTTACGTATAATGGCATTAAGCAATATAACCGTAATGGATTATTATGGGATAAAAGCTTAAATGTTGATGGTATTAAAACGGGCCACACATCTGGTGCAGGTTACAACCTAGTATCATCAGGTACTAGCGAAGGTATGCGCCTTATCAGCGTAGTGATGGGCACATCAAGTGAATCGGCCCGTAAAGCTGAAAGCAAAAAACTGCTTAACTATGGTTTCCGTTTCTTTGAAACCATTACGCCGTATAAAGCTGGCGATACTTTCGTAACGCAACAAATTTGGTATGGCGATAGAGAAACCGTTGATCTCGGTGTTATCACTGATACCCCTATTACGATTAGCCGTGGTAAAGCAAAAGATTTGCAAGCTAACTTTGAATTAACTAAGCCGTTAACTGCTCCGCTAGCTAAAGGCGAAACAGTCGGTAGGGTCTTTTTCCAACTTGACGGAAAAGACATTGCTCAGTTCCCATTAGTGACATTAAATGAAGTCCAAGAAGGCAGTTGGTTCAGTAAGCTAATGGATTACTTTAAGCAAATGTTTGCTAGTTGGTTTGAGTAATTAATCAAATTTACATGATTCACTAATGAAACTATTAGTGAATCAACTAATTAAAGCCGCCTAATCAGCGGCTTTAATTTTTTCAGATCTATTAGGCTTGAATCGGGTATAATCGCCACCATATTAGTAATACCAAAACAGAATCGAGTAAGTTAATGTTAAATACAACGTTTGACCAAGTGATGGAATTTCCTAATTCGTGCCCTTTCAAAGTAATTGGTGACGCGGATGATACCTTAGCCGATCGTGTTGTTGCCGTTGCACAACAACTTGCTCCTGGTGATTATGTTCCAAGTGTTAAAGCATCAAGTAAAGGCAGTTACTATTCAGTAACTATCCGTATTACTGTTACCAGCAAAGAACATATTGAAAAAGCGTACATCGATCTTGCCGCAATTGAAGGCGTAAAACGCGTCTTGTAAATGCCAGAAAAGTCATCTCCATCGATAAACATGAGTATAATACTCAAGAATTAATCCATTGTTTCAATGGACACACACATTTACCTGGGGGAGACGTTGCCCTTGCAAGCACAAACACTGCACGTTCGCCATCTTGGCATGCAAGACTATGAATCAACATGGCATGCAATGCAGGACTATACTGACACTCGAGATAGCGACAGCCAAGATGAACTTTGGATTGTTGAGCATCAACCAGTATTTACCCAAGGCCAAGCAGGTAAAAGCGAGCATATACTCAACCCAGGCAATATTCCGGTTATTCAAGTCGACCGTGGTGGTCAAGTTACTTATCATGGACCTGGTCAATTAGTGGTTTATCCACTTATCGATATCAAACGTAATAAACTAGGTGTTCGTCAGTTAGTGAACAACATAGAGCAAAGCATTGTCGATATGCTCGCTTATTATGATATCAATGCTTACGCAAAAGCTGATGCTCCAGGTGTTTATGTCACCGAACGAAAAGTAGCCTCTTTAGGATTACGCATTCGTAAAGGTTGCTCTTTTCACGGCTTAGCACTCAATGTCGATATGGACTTAGCCCCGTTTCAGCGTATTAATCCTTGCGGATATGCCGGTTTAGAAATGGTGCAATGCAAAGCATTGGGCGGACCACAGACGGTACTTGAAGCTGGCGATAAATTAATCCAAACCTTTAGCCAAATTATGGGCTATCAACAAATTGTACATCATCAAGGATTAGCAGAATAATGAATAGGCCTGAAAGATTACAACCAGGTGTCAAATTACGTGATGCCGATAAAGTCGCTCGAATTCCTATAAAAGTCGTGCCATCAGAGCGCGAAACTATGCTGCGAAAGCCAGATTGGTTGCGAGTAAAATTACCCTCATCAAATCAACGTATTCTTGAAATAAAAGCAGCATTACGTAAAAATGGATTACATTCAGTTTGTGAAGAAGCATCTTGTCCTAACTTAGCAGAATGCTTTAACCACGGTACGGCAACCTTTATGATCTTAGGGGCTATTTGTACTCGTCGTTGCCCATTTTGTGATGTAGCCCATGGCCGACCACTTAAAGCCGATGCTGATGAGCCTAAAAAACTAGCGCAAACCATTAAAGACATGAAGTTAAAATATGTAGTAATTACTTCAGTTGACCGTGATGACTTACGTGATGGCGGCGCACAACATTTTGCAGATTGTATTCGCGAGATTCGCTTATTAAACCCTGAAATAAAGATTGAAACACTTGTACCTGATTTCCGTGGCCGTATTGATGCTGCTTTAGATATTTTAGCAACTGAGCCTCCTGATGTATTCAATCACAATCTAGAGACTGCACCAGCTCATTATCGCAAAGCGCGTCCTGGTGCTAACTACCAGTGGTCATTAGATCTGCTTAAGCGCTTTAAAGAGCGTCACCCAACTATTCCGACAAAGTCTGGTTTAATGATGGGCTTAGGTGAAACTAACGAAGAGATAGCTGACGTATTACGCGATTTACGTGCTCATAATGTTGAAATGCTAACCCTTGGTCAGTACTTACAACCGTCTAAATTCCACCTGCCGGTTGAACGTTATGTTCCACCAGCTGAATTTGATGAATTGAAAGCATTAGCCGATAAACTTGGTTTTACCCATGCAGCTTGTGGTCCATTGGTCCGTTCAAGCTACCATGCTGATTTACAAGCACAGGGTAAAGAAGTGAAGTAATTGAGTCTTACTGAATAAAAAAACAGCGCTCAAGTAGCGCTGTTTTTTATTTTAATAAATCTGCAATAAGCCCGATGCAATATTCAAACGTTACACTAATGATAAATCCATTAAAATAGCGTCTTCATAGCCATTATTAGCAGGGTAATAGTCTTTACGTCGCCCTGCCTCAATAAAACCGAATTTGCCATATAAGTATTTTGCCGCCTCATTTGACTGACGCACTTCAAGCATCAACACAACGGCGCCGGCACTTTTTGCATCATCAATTAGCTGCTGCATTAATAAGCCACCAAAACCAACGCCCTGTTTTTCAGGTGCAACACAAATATCAAGTAATGTCGCCTCGTCAATTATTTGCTGTACTATCGCAAAACCTAATAAGTCACCTTGCTGCTTAATCCCCACGGCTCGATATAAAGGTCCAAAACACTCTCTTAAGCCAGTTTCAGACCAAGGATGAGTATGAGCTTGGTTTTCAATTTTAGCCATTACTGCAGCATGCTCAATACTAAGGGGGACAATCAAGTCAGTATCAATGTTGCTCATTGGACTCACCTTTACTTAATTGTTGCACTTTATCTAAATGCTGAAATATTTGCTGCCATAAATAGCGTTTTTCATCAGCATGAGTATGTAAATCTGTTAATGGAGCACTGATAATCCAAGCAACACGAGGCCGGACTTTTGTCTTACGCATATCCCATATAACCTGCGGTCCTTTGATCATTTCACAATCAAACTCACACTGATCAATTTCAACGTTTAATAAACGCAGTACATCATTAATAAAGATCTGATCAGACAAATCGGCATCGAGATCATGTAACACTAAATAAGGTTTTAACGGTTTATCGGCACTAAGCCAGCGAGTAATATTCATCGCATCTAAATAAGCGGATTTATCCATCGAACTCTCAAAACAAGGATACTCTGGCAAGCATAGCAGCTAAGTAAATAAGGTTGTATGCTAATTTGCCCTCAACACAATAGAGTAAGCGCCCCTAAAGAGCGGTTTGGCCCCTAAACAGCATTTGATTCAACCTCACTAGACATACATCAATGTCTATTAGGACTAATAATACTGTACCCTTTGGGGTAAAAATCTTATGAATCGATGTTGATCTAATACTTCAATATTTTATACCGAGCACAGACCAGAATTTAGACAATAACGACACACTGACTTTGTATAGCGAACATAGGCTATTATTTTTGATTAATTAGCTATTGGTTAAGTATAACGCTATCACCTATCACCTATCACCTATCGACGACTCTAGGGCTCTAGGGCTCACCTAACGATAAACCCTATCAAAAAATTATTTCACCAATAAAATCGACGGTAAATAGCCATCTAATACTGTGCTGGATAAATATTAGTAATGATTGGGTCAGCGCTAACAGATCTGAGGTCAGTTAAGTTTTTTTGACTTTAATCTGCCATTCTTCTAAATACAATCACTTTATATTTACACGCTTTAAAGTTAACTATATGTAACTTATATTGACTTTTTTAGGCTTAAAATAGCAATTAAGATCACAAGTATTAACTATATGTAACTATTCTATTGACTCAATTTGGTCGTTATTGTCTTATGGCTTCCATCAAGTCGATCGATGAGTTGAATTTAACGCTTAGAAATAGCCAATTAAGCTCTATTTTAGTTAACTTTAGTGGTGTTTACATGAAGATGCATACATACAAATCATTCAATATTGTGTTTACAGATAAAGACAAGGAATTTATGGAGTCCAATTTTCGATTGGCAGAAACCATAGCTGAGTTTATCGGGCCTCATAGTGAAGTCGTGGTCCATTCATTCGAAAGCTTAGAGCATTCTGTCGTGAAAATTGTGAATGGGCATCATACTGGCCGAAAGGTAGGCTCACCTATTACCGACATGGGTTTAAAGATGCTGAGCACTTTTGAGAAAACGGGGGATGCGACACCAAAAAGTTATTTCACCAGAATCAAAGACGGATCTTTATTGAAATCGACTACATGTGTGCTAGCTGGAGAAAATGGAAAACCAATAGGATTATTCTGCATCAATGCCAACTTATCCTACCCATTTGCCGAGATCATTAAAACGCTAATGCCTGACACGATAGACACATCCATTGGTGCTCATGAGAACTTCAGTTCATCTCCGAGTGAGTTAATTGAGAAAACGCTTGAAAATGCCATTTTAAAAGTTGAAAGCGACGAGGCTGTCAACTTGAAAAGCAAGAATAAAGCCATAACCAAGCTGTTATTTGAAAATGGCATATTTGAACTAAAAGAAGCCACAAACGTAGTTTCAGAGAGGCTCGGAATAACTCGTCATGCTATTTATAAATACATTCGCGAGTTTAGAACCTAGTAAAAAACAGTCAAAAAATCAGAAATAATGCACTGAGCTGACCTGTAAAGATCATAACTTCAGAGCCTGTTTTTGCACGAAACACCATAAGGTTATACCGACCGAAAGTTCATATGATTCTGTCCCATGAGTAAAGCTGAGACAGAACTTATGTCGAATTAATTAGTTGCAGTATAGTGAGTATATAAATATGAACTCAACAACATTAACGAATAGCTCTTTGTTACCGGCTGATAAGAGTCAATTTAACTATCAAGATTTTACCTGGTGCTTATCTCTTTTTGGCACAGCAGTAGGAGCTGGAGTCCTTTTTCTGCCGATTAAAGCTGGAGCTGGGGGGTTTTGGCCTCTCGTTATTTTAGCTTTAATTGCAGCACCTATGACATGGTTTGCCCATAAATCTTTAGCCCGATTTGTACTATCTTCAACTAAACCTGAATCAAATATCACCGACACCGTAGAGGAGCACTTTGGTAAAACAGGCGCTAACCTGATTTCTTTTGCTTATTTCTTTGCCATTTTCCCTATCGTGCTTATCTACGGAGTGGGAATTACTAATACCGTAGATTCCTTCATGGTCAACCAGATGGGTATAGAATCAATTCCACGCTGGCTATTATCTGGCGGATTAATTCTGACAATGACGGGTGGCGTAATCTTTGGCAGAGAACTGATGTTGAAAGTCACTTCTATTCTGGTTTATCCCTTAGTGTTTCTCTTGTTAGCGCTATCGATTTATCTTATCCCAGACTGGAATACTTCGATGATGGCAGTATCACCAGAGTGGTCGTCTATGCCATCAATTATTTGGTTATCAATTCCACTCATTGTTTTTTCGTTTAATCATAGTCCTATCATCAGTCAATTCACCAAAGAACAGCGTAGAAAGTATGGTGATAATGCTGTAGCAAAAACTGACGCTATTACGGGGGGTGCGGCGTTAATGTTAATGGGATTTGTTATGTTCTTTGTCTTTTCAGTGGTGCTATCGTTATCACCAGAACAGCTGCTATTAGCTAAAGAACAAAATATTTCTATTCTGTCTTATCTGGCCAATGAACATGAATCTCCAATGATTTCTCTTATGGGTCCTATTGTGGCCTTTACCGCTATTACCTCCAGTTATTTTGGCCACTTCCTTGGTGCGCACGAAGGTTTGGTTGGAGTGATTAAATGTCGGACAACCGCTTCAGTAAAAATAATTGAAAAAGTATCACTTGTTTTCATTGTGCTATCTACATGGGTGGTCGCTATCGTCAATCCAAGTATTTTAGGCATGATAGAGGCTGTAGGTGCTCCTATGATTGCTGCGATTTTGTTCCTGATGCCAGTTTTTGCTATGCATAAAGTACCTGCCATGGCTAAGTATAAAACAACACTTCCGGTTCAAATATTTACAGTTATATGTGGTCTCGCAGCTATTAGCTCTGTTCTTTACGACATATTTTAACGGCTTTACCCATTCATAAACGATGACATTAAGCCTCTTAGTGTAGAGGCTCTCTTGTGAAGGAATTTATATGATTAGTGTTTTTGATATTTATAAAGTGGGTATTGGGCCATCCAGCTCGCATACCGGCGGCCCAATGAAAGCAGGTAAAGTGTTTATTGATGAGCTGCGCTCAAAAAGTATACTTCGAGATATCACCAGAATCACAGTCGATTTATATGGCTCATTGTCACTAACAGGAAAGGGTCACAACACAGATATAGCCATTATTATGGGGCTAGCGGGAAATATGCCGGAAGACATCGATATTGAAACGATCTCTAGCTTTATTACCCGACTGGAAGAAAGTGAACGGCTCCCTGTAGGCATGCACTGCCATACGGTGTCTTTTCCTCACAATAAAAGCATTCATTTCCATGATACAAATTTAGAACTGCACGAAAATGGTATGCAGATCCATGCATGGATAGACAACGAGAAAATACTCTCCAAAACTTACTATTCTATCGGAGGCGGATTCATTGTTGATGAAGAAAATTTCGGCAAACAAGAGCAGCTGTTGGTAAAAGTACCTTACGAATATTCTACAGCAGAAGAATTAATTAAACATTGTAAAGCTGAAGGATTATCGATCAGTTCTTTAGTGTTAGAAAATGAAAAATCGCTGCGCCCAGGCGGTAATATTCAAGCTCAGTTTACTCATATCTGGAAAACAATGCGTGAATCCATGGAACGCGGTATGAATACTCAGGGGGTGTTACCCGGACCAATGCGCATACCTCGTCGTGCCGCTGCGCTTTGCCAACAACTTGTTGCTTCTGAATCTACATCTAATGACCCTATGGCTGTTATTGATTGGGTTAATATGTTTGCTTTTGCGGTAAGCGAAGAAAATGCATCTGGAGGCAGAGTTGTCACTGCACCTACCAATGGGGCTTGCGGTATTGTCCCTGCAGTACTTGCCTATTACGACAAGTTTATTCATAGAATTACCGAAAAAGACTATATGCGTTTCCTTGCTGCATCTGGTGCTATTGGCGGGTTGTTTAAACTGAATGCTTCCATTTCAGGCGCGGAAGTGGGTTGCCAAGGTGAAGTTGGAGTTGCGTGCTCAATGGCTGCTGCAGGGCTTGTTGAATTACTGGGTGGTAGCCCTGCACAAGTATGTATCGCTGCAGAAATTGGTATGGAGCACAACTTGGGACTAACGTGCGATCCCGTATCTGGACGAGTGCAAATACCTTGCATTGAGCGTAATGGCATTAACGCAGTAAAAGCGATTAACGCTGCTCGTATGGCACTGCGTCGTTCTTCGGATCCTTTGGTTTCTCTTGATAAAGTCATCGAAACAATGCTGGAAACAGGTAAGGATATGAACGCTAAATACCGAGAAACCTCTCTAGGTGGCTTAGCAATCAAAGTTATCTGCTGATATTAAAAATTTAGCGACAATATTTATTATTAATAACGTTATAGCAATATATTTTAATTAAAAAACTAACGTCGAACATTCAATAGTCTCTCACATTAATTTAATATTTTATAAATATACAATACTATTAATCTATAACGAACTAAGTTAATTTAACCGTATCTAAATAATTATAGCCTCTAAGATTATTGAGAGTGGTTGCTTTATTATTTTTAAAGATGAGATGTAGCCTGCTCATCTTTAAAATTACTCCTTGATTAACGCGCTTAACCTCTAACGCTAAAACCTAACTCGCCAACTGATATTTCATGTTATATGTAACGCTAAAGACTTATCCAACTCAAAAAATGAGTTTGGATTTGCACTTAGTTAAAGCCAATTTTCTATTTTCCTCACTATACGCTCCACGAAAAACTCACCAATCACATTCTCGCCTTCCCACCCAATGAGTATAATGAATACAAGTATATGTAGATAATCGCTGATTAGCTGTATATTCCCAGGGCACTTTAATAGCTTATACTATTTAGCTTAATAATTTTTAAATTGATATTGATGCTTAGGTTTAGGTCTAATTTGTAAAGGTTTTATGGTTGTTCGTTCTAATAAAATAGTTATCAATAGCTTTAATCAAGATGTACGAATTAGGTTATTGAATATTGAGACTGCTTCGCTACAGCTATACTCTACAACCTGTCTCTTGATCAGATCTCATAAGCTCTCGCCATCAGCAATCATTTCTTTCGCGACTCGGTAGCCTACAACATGAGACTGTAATGTACTCCAACCTTCCCAAACCGCCGTCCAGCTTGCGATCCCTGTTCGTTTGGTATCGGTGAAACCACCCAGCTTTGCGATTGATTGATACGCCCACTTCAGACTCGGCGCTCCTTTACCTTTATGCCCTCTAGGCTTATTAAACCACATTAGCACCTTCCATTCATCTTCTTCGAGCACCGTGTCACAGCGTTGAGCCTCCACTGCTTTGGCCTCCTCAAGCAGCCCTTTTTTACGTAAATAATAAGGGAGGGTGATGGCTTCTCTGAGTTGCAGTAAACGGACGCCGATAAACGCTAAGATTGAAACCGCTCTTTCTAAATTCTTAGGCTCTGTCATTCTTTGGCGCTCAGCTCCTGCACCCGTTTTCCATGCTTTATGAAAATCTTCAATTCGCCATCTTGCTGTGTAAATATCAATAATATGAAGTGCTTGAATTAACGTATCGATTGGCTCTGTTGTTAATAGCACCCAGCGCAACGGCTCAGTAACGCTTTTTGATGTTTTTTCTTGAGCGTACACCACGTTTACTGGCTGAGTCTCACCTTTCGTTTTGAACGTAACCTGTGCCACTTTAATTGTTAGCTTGGCTTTTCTTGCCACGCGGTTTACAGGCTTCCCTTTACTATTTTTTGTCCCTTTCTGGGCGATATCGATAGTGTATTCACCCAGTTCGGCTTGTGATTCAAGATGTTCAAATAACGTAGCGTCAGTCTCTATCAGCGTTCTAGAATGTTTCGCTCGAACAACGAAACGTTCATTATGCTTCTGCTTATCTTGAATATAACTCAATATATCTGCTTCTCTGTCACACACTGAAATGACCCGTGACATGATGTCTCCCAAGCGTTGACGGCAGAAATAGGACGCTTCTGACCACTTACCACTTTCTTTTTCGTCAGCATCTTCAGGGTTATTAGGACGAAGCCAGTATTCTTGATGAATAAGCCCGATAGTCTGAGTCGTGAAGCTGTCTAATAGCAGGGTTGAATGAACCCACCAACCACGTGATTTATCTGTCGTCGTCCCCAGTTTGCCAAGCTCTTGTGCTACTTGGTGTTTGTAACTCAACGCAGTGGTGTCATCAATGGCTAATATCTCAGCATAGGGCTGGGCAAGCTCTGCAGTATGTTGAAAACCAGAAGCTCTAATCACTTCTGGAGAAATGTTGTCATTACGGATCAATCGATAAGCCCCTTCAACTTTAGCTTCATTACCTCGACATGATAAAGCGATTGACTTACCGCTACAACGCGCCATGTCGGCAGCAACTTCGATGACACGGTCAGTGCGACGCGAGTCACCAAATGAACCGTTTTTAAAGTGATTGTATGACCATTGCTCTGGGTTGAAAATTGACATCATTAATCTGCAAGTTGATTGAGTTACCAGATCTGATCATCGATTTGTCACAAAGTTCATTTTGCTTCAGATTTGTGTAGAAGAGTCAGCTCTACAACAGTGAGTCTAATGTGATGTATATTAGAAAGATAGACGCTACAACTAGACTATCTAAACCGACTTTAAGAGTACGGGTGTTACCATTATTTATTGGACACCAATATGTCTACTGTGATTAAGAACTGGAATAAGGTACATAAAAAAGCCAGTAGGGAGTGGCTACTGGCTTCAAAAAATTATCGTGTTTTTATCTTAGTTAGCACCTAAAATTGCTGAAACCAACGCTGGATCTGTTGAGGATCTTTACTTTGAGTTAATGATAACATCAACAAAATACGGGCTTTTTGTGGGTTAAGATTACCTGCAGCAATAAAGCCATATTTGGCATCATCTATTTCGGCATCAAGCGTAGTTGCCCCTGTAGGCACACGGCTAGAGCGAACAACCAATATACCTTTTTTACTAGCATTAGCTAACGTGTCGAATATAGAGTGATAAATATTACCGTTACCGACACCGGCACTAACAATGCCATCAAATCCTGCCTCAACTATCGCTTTGGCAGGCAAATCACTGGCATTAGCATAGTTATAAACGATACCTACCTGTGGTAATTTGTCGAGTTTACTGACATCAAAAGGCGTTTGAGTTGTATGCTGACGTTCCGTTTTGCCCATATATTCAACCTTACTATTATGAATAATACCAAGTGGGCCAAAATTAGGCGCCGCAAAGGTATGCACTCCAGTAGTATTAGTTTTAGTCACATCGCGAGCATTAAGTACTGTATCGTTCATCACCACTAAAACACCTCGACCTTTAGATTCAAGGTTCGCGGCAATGGCGACTGCATTATATAGGTTCATAGGACCATCAGCACTCATCGCCGTTGATGGACGCATTGCGCCAACGATAACTACGGGTTTATCACTCTTAATAGTTAAATTTAAAAAATAGGCGGTTTCTTCTAAGGTATCGGTGCCATGGGTAATCACTATCCCATCAACATTTTTATCGGCCAATAAAATATTAATTCGCTTGGCTAAAGCTAACCAAACTTTATCGTTCATGTCTTGCGAACCGATTTTAACCAGTTGCTCACCTTGAATATCGGCAAGCTGTTTTATCTCTGGCACCGCTGCTATTAAGCTATTTACTCCTACTTCACCAGCCTGATAATTTGACTCAGTAGCCGATTGCCCCACTCCTGCAATCGTTCCACCGGTAGCTATAATTCGTACCTGTGGCAGCGCTTGCACTGCGGAGGATAGAAATAAGCCTAATGTGACCGACAGCAAGAGCTTACGTATAGAGAAATTCATGTTTACATCCTTTTATTTATAATAAACGCTCCACAGTGTGCACTATTATTTAAGTCTCACCGTGATAATTATCACTAAAACGAAATAACCACATTGAAGTACAACAATATGTCTTTACATTTAAATATCGATTAACTAATTTATTGTTTAATCAAATAAGCAATAAATAACCCGCTACAAATAATCTGTATAGCTAACTTGTATAAACAACTTGTATAAATATCTTTTTATAGATGGTTTTTAAATAAAAAACTTTAACTTAAAATATTTTTACACAACCATGTTACATTTTAGTATTAACATAACAACTCCGCATCTAATTTATATCAAAAAGTAATAGCTCACACTATTTCATTCAGTTGAGATGTTTATCTAATAACTAAAACAAATATTTAATTCCAAGTAATTAAGTGATCTTCATCTATATCAAAATACTACTAAAGAGGTAATATCTAATTCAATAGTCAAGGAGACGATTCTCCTTCATATTTTCGAAGAGTTATTTTGATGTGTAACTTAAGAACATATACACATGCCGCAGCTCGAAGTCGAAAATATATCTCACTATTAACAGGATGTAATAGGATCGAAATGAAAAAAATTAATGACGTACGGATCGAAGAAGATTTATTGGGTACTAAAGAAGTGTCTAATGAATTCTATTACGGTATACATACTCTACGTGCAATGGAAAACTTTAAATTAAGTAATCAAAAAATTTCCGATGTACCTGAATTAGTACGTGGCATGATGTTAACCAAAAAAGCGGCCGCGATGGCCAATAGTGAGTTGGGTGCGATTACTCCCGAAATCGCCGATAAAATTATTGAAGCCTGCGATTTAATCCTCACGACTGGGCAATTTGTTGACCAGTTCCCGGTCGATGTTTACCAGGGTGGTGCAGGTACTTCGGTAAACATGAATACCAATGAGGTATTGGCTAACGTTGCATTGGAACTTATGGGCCTAGAAAAAGGCCGTTATGATGTTATCAATCCTAATGACCATGTCAATAAATGCCAATCCACCAACGATGCGTATCCTACCGGCTTTAGAATTGCGTTAATCAATAGCACTGACACACTGTTAGAAGCATTAACGGATCTCATCAGCGCCTTTGATACTAAAGCAGCTGAATTTAACACAGTGTTAAAAATGGGCCGCACTCAGTTACAAGACGCTGTGCCTATGACATTAGGCCAAGAGTTTCACGCCTTTGCTGTAACACTGCGCGAAGAAATTAAATCGATTAAACGTTGCCAAGAATTATTACTTGAAGTGAATTTAGGCGCAACGGCTATTGGTACTGGTTTGAATACCCCAATAGGTTATTCCTCATTAGCAATTAAACATCTGGCTGAAATTACGGGACGTGAATATGTCCCAGCAGAAGATTTGATTGAAGCCACATCAGATTGTGGCGCCTACGTTATGTTGCACAGTGCCGTTAAGCGTATGGCCATTAAAATATCCAAAATCTGTAACGATTTACGCTTACTTTCATCGGGCCCTCGCACTGGTTTTAATGAGATCAATTTACCTCAGCTACAAGCGGGTTCATCTATCATGCCTGCCAAAGTTAACCCTGTTATTCCTGAGGTGGTTAATCAGGTCGCCTTTAAGATTGTTGGTAACGATATCGCTATCACTATGGCTGCCGAAGCAGGACAGTTACAACTAAACGTGATGGAACCTGTCATTGGCCAGGCCATGTTTGAGTCGCTAAGCCTTATGGGAAATGCCTGTATTGCACTGCGCGAGAAATGTGTTGAAGGGATCACTGCTAATCCTGAAGTCTGCATGAATCATGTATTAAATTCTATTGGTATTGTGACCTACCTTAATCCGTTCATCGGCCACCATGAAGGTGATATTATCGGCAAAATTTGTGCCCAAACGGGTAAAAATGTCCGCGAAGTGGTACTTGAGCGTGGCTTATTAACCGTTGAAGAACTCGATGAGATCCTCTCAGTTGAAAACCTAATGCATCCTAAATATCAGGGTAAACGAAATACCAGTAAAGCCAAAGTGTAACTCAGTATGGTTGGGAGATAACGCTCCCAACCATAACTCAATTATCCAATAATAAGCCTATATAAGTGACATTTATCAGGCTATAGCAATCAAAAAACAAATAGAGTTAACACCATGATTATATTAGAGATAATTATCGTACTTGGCGCAATCTACCTAGGTGCAAGAATGGGTAGCATGGGGATCGGCTTCGCTGGCGGCGTCGGAGTATTGATACTGACAGCAGGGCTTGGACTAACACCAGGTACAATTCCAATTGACGTAATATTAATTATTATGTCGGTAATCACCGCAATTGCGGCTATGCAAGTATCGGGTGGGATGGACTACCTAGTCTCACTAGCAGAAAAGTTATTACGTAAACATCCAAAGCAAATTACCTTTCTAGCACCTGTGGTCACCTATTTTATGACACTCTTTGCAGGAACAGGCCACACAGCATTCTCAACCTTACCTGTTATTGCCGAAGTGGCAAAAGAGCAAGGTATACGCCCATCTCGTCCCTTATCTATCGCTGTTGTAGCATCTCAAGTTGCCATTACTGCCTCGCCTATTTCAGCGGCAGTGGTGTTTTTTTCAGGCATTCTAGAACCCTTAGGAGTCGATTATTTAGTACTTTTAGCAGTATGTATCCCTTCTACTTTTCTTGCCTGTATGGTCGGTGCTGTTGTAGCCAATTTAATGGGTAAACCGCTGAGCGAAGATCCTATCTACCAAGATCGTTTAGCTAAAGGATTGATCAAAAAACGCGGTACCACCCAAATAAACATTAAAGACGGCGCTAAGCGTTCCGTAGTGATTTTTTTGATGGCCATTGCGGCTGTGATGATTTATGCCACTGCGATTTCCGACAAGGTGGGATTAATTGTTAATCCGGTATTACCTCGCGATTCAGCCATCATGGTGATAATGCTAACAGCAGCAGCAGCTATTACGATTTTTTGTAAATTAGACGCCAGTGAAATATCTAATGCTGCCACGTTTAAGTCTGGTATGTCTGCTTGTGTCTGTGTATTAGGCGTGGCGTGGTTGGGCGATACTTTTGTGGCGAATCATATTGAAGAAATCAAAGGCCTTGCCGGAACCTTACTCCAAAGTCAGCCTTGGTTATTGTCAGTCACGCTATTCTTTGCTTCTATGTTGCTTTACTCACAAGGGGCCACTACTAAAGCATTAATGCCAGCGGCCTTAGCCATTGGTGTAAGTCCTTTGACTGCCGTTGCCTCTTTTGCCGCAGTAAGCGCGCTGTTTGTATTACCTACCTACCCAACCCTACTCGCAGCTGTTGAGATGGATGACACCGGCTCGACTCGAATTGGTAAGGCGGTATTTAACCATCCATTCCTGATCCCAGGTGTGGTGACCATTGCCACCAGCGTCGCGTTAGCGTTCTTATTTGGCGGCATGATTATATAGCTCAATGTTAAACAAAGTAATTGAAGGGCTAATGCAGAAAATGGATTAACCCGGTTCTTTTAATCTGTATATAGAGACTTTGTTTTGGGGTAATGCTTACGCATTTTCATCATTACAAACCTTATAAGAGGTGAATTAATGTCAGAAAAAACACGTGTTCCAACCGCTATCAATGGCGGGCCATTTGGACAAGCCTGGTCAGCTAGAGCCGACTGTTTACAAAGTTTGACGGGTGTTTTACTGGGCGCTTTCTTATTAGTGCACATGCATTTTGAGGCAAGCATTTTATTAGGCAAAGAAACCTTTTACCGCTTCGTGCAAGTGCTCGAAGGTGGCATGTTTAGCGCTACTGGTCACGGTTGGCCATTAGTGACACAAATCTTTTCAGTATTTATTTTAGTTATCGTCGTCGTTCACGCGGCGCTAGCATTACGTCGCTTTCCGGTACAACTAGGCCAGTGGCGTGCACTGCGTGGCTTTATGTCCAACATAAAGCATAAAGACACTCGCGCTTGGTATTGGCAGATGATCACAGGCTTTATATTATTTTTCTTAGTATCAGCACACCTTGCCACTATGATTTTAGATCCTGAAATTGGTCCACACCTCTCAGCCGACCGCGTCTATAACGGACATGCCTGGCTCTTGTATGTGGTATTCCTTCCCGTCGTATTAGTACACGGCTTAATTGGATTATACCGCGTCATCTTAAAATGGGGAGTGAGCAATAATCGTTCTCTCATACGCACAATAGCCCAAGTGTTGATGATCTATTTACTGTGTTTAGGTTCATTAAGCCTCATCACCTACATCTCCATTGGCAGTGAACTGACAGTACCCGTTCAACCGTTTATTCCGAAGTAATAGGCGTGCTAAGGGGACACTAAGTGTGATTGCCTGGCAACAAACAGCCAGAGCAAATAACAAAATGAGCACCCACCCCTATATAGCAAGGCTAAGCCTCAACACATGGATCCTCCTCTGACGAATAGGTGTATTACCTCTATCGCAGAGCGCGCAATAGAAATTCATACATATTATCTAAATTATTAGGTAAGGAGCTGATTTTGAAACTTATTTATACAGACTCATTAGTCATTGGTGCCGGGCTAGCAGGCCTTAGAGTCGCTATTGCCACCAAAGAGCGCGGCCTAGATACACTGGTATTATCGCTTATTCCTGCCAAGCGTTCACATTCCGCAGCAGCTCAAGGCGGCATGCAAGCAAGCCTTGGTAACACAGTAAAAGGCATGGGTGACAACGAAGACATACATTTTCAAGATACTGTAAAAGGCTCTGACTGGGGTTGTGACCAAGATGTGGCGCGTATGTTTGCCCACTGCGCGCCCAAAGCTATTCGAGAACTGACCAACTGGGGAGTCCCTTGGTCTAGAGTTTCTGCAGGTCCACGCGATGTAATTATGAATGCGCAAAAGGTGACCCTACATGAAGCAGAGGAGGCTCATGGCCTTATCAATGCTCGCGATTTTGGTGGCACCAAAAAATGGCGCACCTGCTATACCGCTGATGGCACAGGTCACTCATTACTGTATGCAGTAGATAACCAAGCAATATCTATGGGTATTCCGGTACATGAACGAATTGAAGCCTTGTCATTGATCCATGACGGTAAACGTTGCCATGGGGTAATCGCACGTTGTTTAGTGACCGGTGAACTGCGCGCTTATGTGGCAAAGTCCACCACGATTGCCACAGGGGGTTATGGCAAAATTTATGAAATATCGACTAATGCCACTATCTGCGAAGGCATAGGCCAAGCATTAGCACTAGACACTGGCGTGGCGACCTTAGGTAATATGGAAGCAGTACAATTTCATCCCACTGCTATCGTTCCTGCCGGGATCCTCACCACTGAAGGTTGTCGAGGTGACGGCGGCATATTACGCGATAAAGACGGTCATCGCTTTATGCCTGACTACGAGCCGGAGAAAAAAGAACTCGCCTCCCGCGATGTGGTATCGCGCCGTATGACCGAACATATGCGTAAAGGTAATGGTGTCGACAGCCCTTATGGCCCGCATCTCTGGCTAGATATTACCCTGCTAGGCCGTGAGCATATTGAAACCAATCTGCGCGAAGTGAAAGAAATCTGTGAATACTTTCTAGGAATTGATCCTTGTAAAGAATGGATCCCTGTTAGACCTACTCAGCATTATTCTATGGGCGGCGTTCGCACCAATGCCACTGGTGAAAGCCCACAACTCAAAGGGTTGTTTAGTGTCGGAGAAGCGGCATGCTGGGATATGCATGGGTTTAACCGTTTAGGGGGTAATTCAGTGGCTGAAACCGTTGTTGGCGGCATGATTATCGGCAAATATGTAGCCGATTTTTGTGAACAAAATTCCTTAGAAATTGATACCGCTCTGACCCAAAAATTTATCGATAAATTGCAAAACGAAATTGATAACTTAGTCGACGGTAACGGTAAAGAAAACCCCTTCGAATTAAAGAAAGAAATGCAGCGGATAATGATGAACTACGTCGGTATTTTCCGAAACGGTCCTGAGCTAGACAAAGCAATTCAAGAGCTTAAAGCATTACTACTGCGCGCAAAAAATCTTGGGCTTAAGTGTAAAAAACGCCATTCAAACCCTGAATTGGTTGAAGCACTCCGTGTCACCCGAATGTTGAAAGTAGCCTTAACTGTCGCCTGTGGCGCCGCTGCTCGCACCGAAAGCCGAGGCGCGCATTCGCGAGAAGATTATCCACAACGCAATGATAAAGATTGGCTAAATCGTACACTAGCGACCTGGCCAGATGCAGAGTCATTAACACCAGTATTACGCTATGAAGCCCTAGATGTGATGAAAATGGAGTTACCACCGGGATACCGTGGTTACGGTAACGACAATACCATCGCCCATCCAGATACTGAAAAACGGATCATAGAAATAAACAAAGTGATCGCAGCGCTAGGCGACGACCCAGATAGGCACACGCTACAGCAAGCCTTGATGCCGTATACGCTACCTAGCCATCTGCTGCCACCCAACGAACGTCTTAGCGACACCTTAGCGATCACGCCATCTCAACCGGTAGGAAATAAACCATTATGAGCCGTCAAATAAGCTTTAATATCTTCCGCTACGATCCTCAAGATGGCCAAGACAAGCCAAAGATGGAACGTTATCAATTAACGGAAACACCTGGTATGACGGTGTTTATCGCCTTAAATCAACTGCGTGAACAACAAGATACCTCGTTACAGTTCGACTTTGTCTGCCGAGCAGGTATATGTGGTAGTTGTGCCATGGTAATTAATGGCTTCCCCACCCTTGCCTGTCGAACTTTGACGGCGAATTATCCTGATGGTGAAATTACCTTAATGCCTCTGCCAGGCTTTGAACTGATTGGCGATTTATCGGTAAATACCGGTAAATTTATGCGTGAATTAGCCGAGCGATTAAAGCTATGGCTGCACCCTAAACCTGACGACCAAGACATGCACCGCCTCGAAAACCCAATGGCACCTGAAGAAGCCGCGCGAATATATGAGCTAGAACGCTGCGTCGAATGTGGGGTCTGCGTTTCCGCCTGTGCCACTAAACAAATGCGCGACACCTTTGTGGGTGCGGTAGGCATGATGAAAATTGCCCGTTTTGAAATGGACAGCAGAGACAACCGCAGCGCGGATGATTTCTATCATGTTATCGGTAATCAAGATGGTGTATTTGGCTGTATGACGTTGCTGGGCTGCCAAGATAATTGCCCTAAAGACCTTCCACATATGCAACAAATTGCCTACTTACGCCGAAAAATGGCCTCGACAATTCTGTAGTCCTAAAATCCTTTAATCAACATCCCGCGAGTTTAGCGGGATGGATAAAGGCAACACAGCACCAAATTTGCTAACAGGCCAACTCGACCTACAGCAGACATCCGAGGCCTCTGTATTTTAGATGGCCTCGACTCAAGCACTTTACGAGTGCACATCCTTACTACTAGCAGTGCTGTTTCACCGGCAACAAAATCCATTAGCAAAGCGCTAGTAGTTGTTATGTAAGGAAACATAAATGAAACAGTCCAGACTAGCATCAGCGATGATTATGCTGAGCTTTGCCGCACCCATCTTCACCGTTCAAGCCAATAATGACACTGAGACAAATGATGAATTACGAGCTGAATTAAAGCAAATTCAACAACGGCTCGCTACGCTAGAAACACAAGACAGTGAGCCATCGACTCCATCTGATACCCAGTTTAATTTCTATGGATCTTTACGTCCTACTTTCGGTCTTACGCACACTAATTCAGACGATGTATGGGATGTTGGCGATGCAAACTCACGGATTGGTTTTGCAACGGAGCACCAATTAGGAAGTGGCTTAACGGCCTTTGCCAAAGGTGAGTTTAAAGTTGATATAAGAAACGATGGTGATTTTGGCGATGCACGAAAAGCCTATGTTGGGCTTGAGGGCTTTTTTGGTCGAGTTGCAATTGGTAAGCAAGCTGTCACACAAGAAATCATCTACGATCCAGTCGATATTTTTAATCGCTCAGGAACGCCTATAGCCTATGACAGTGCAAGTCCATTTCGACTTAATAATCTTGTGACTTATCGTAAACAATTTGGCGATATCTTATTTTCGGCAGATGGCCAATTTGATGGTAATAAAGGCAGTGATGGAAGTGATTTCTTTAACACTGGTTTACGTTATAAAACCGAACTAATTTATATTGCCGCGGCGTTTTACACCAAGGAGTTAGAAGACGGTACCGATGAAAATACCGTAGGTATCACCTTAGCCAAAAACTTCGATTCCCTTTATCTAGCAGCTGCTTATCAAAATATAGAAAAAGACACTGTCGATGGTTCAACTCTTGATATCGTCGCAAGCTACTTCATCAATGAAACCTATAAAATTAAGCTCGGAATAGCTAAATACGATGACGGTGGTAGTGATATTACCTCTGAGAATTATAATGCCTATAACACGACACTAGAATGGCATAAAACATCGAAATTCAGCACCTTTATCGAATATCAGAAAAAAGATTTTGAATACAAAGAAACGAATGACCAGATAATGGTTGGTATGCGTTATAACTTTGACTATACGTTTTAGTTACATTCAGCCATCACTTAATTGATTTTGGTATTGGCGCACTAAGAAGGTGATCCCCAATAGAGCGCCATTGACTCCAGAGAGTGAGGCATGCTGATATTGCTGCCGCCATTGTTGTAAGCGCAGCATGTTTACATTACACATTGCTAGCGCGTTGGTTTGAGTAAGGGAATAATTCAGTAAATCCAGATTTGAGAACCCGCTAAAATGTGGGCTATCACAAAGCTCAAGCCAATCAGCGGGCGGTAACACATAAACCGTGTTGGTGTGTGTCACCACTTTCACAATCGGTTTGCTTGAGCAGCTGCACAGCATCACTAGGCAAATCAGTATTAACCCATGTTTTAGTTGGCTCATGGTGCGATGTCCTTAGCTGATCAGCACGTGCTAGTTTGTGATCTAACGTCGATTCAAGCTCAGCCAGTTGCTTGCGGTGCGAGGTGTTTAGCTGGGGATAATACGGTAATCACGTTCAAGCAATTTAATCCGTTCATCTTTGTTGTCGTTGCTGCTCAGTAACGCATCCACGCTAACTTGCGACTGCAACAAGTCATCGCTTAATGAGCTGTTTTTCGCTTTTAGTGAGGTAATGCCTAACGCCCCAACGGCAATCACCGTCGCCATAACCAGCACTGCACATAACAGCACTGTGGTTTTAAAATCGTTGAACATTACAAGTCCCTCAAACAATAACGCCGCTCATTTGAGCGGCGTTTAATTAAACCAGGTAACTTTTTCTTTTTGGCGTAAACCCACCTTGGCAACTCATTACATGCGCCAACGCGGTCACCAGCCCACAACTTTTTGCGCAGCGTAGAAGCCCCAAAAGCCTCGGCCCCTACGTTGTAAATAAAACTTAAGTAAGCAATGTGCTCACCCTCGCTTAATGGCGGCGTGAGTTTAAGCAATTCACGGTCAAAGGTTTTAAGGCTGGTTGCCAACATGTCTAAGCACTGCTGGTGAGTGAACACCATGCCAAGTTTAATATTGTGGCCAGTTTGGCCAAAGCAGGCCGTTTCAATACCGGCAGGGTCAACATAGGTGCGCAACACTTCACCCTCACCCGTGGCAACTAACACACCGCCAGTAAGAATGGCACCAGTAAACCCCAGCGCCAAAAGCCTTGTTTTAATATTCATGCAGCACCTGGTCAATATGAGCAAAAAAAATGGGCTCCAATACAGGAGCCCAACGGCGAGGATGCAACTAGACAGAGAGCGAGAGAGAACGAGAGAGAACGCATAAAGGAGCAAGCGCGGAAGCAAAGCCAGTTACGCAGTGGTATCAAGCTTATATAAACTGTAGCGGTTTTTAGGGGTAAAAACACGCCATATATGGCGTGTTTTACGCCACATATGGCGTTGGTCGAATTGAAATTGTGTGATATGTAAAACCGATAACTTCTAGGTTTGATTTAAAAGTTATCGGTTAAGTGAGTTGCTGCAAGTAAGAAATGGTGCGCGAGCTATCAGCGAACTTGTTGATGGACAAAAAAGGCTAAACGCTCTGAAATCACCTTATGTTAACTATAGTTGAGATTTACGCCCGCTTAAGCGGACAAAAATTGTTGGCTATAATGTGTAGCGCAGCGAAACCTAAATAACTGTTTTAGTTCCGTTTAAATTCCTTGTTGCAAGTACCTTAGTACGCACTAACATTAGTATTTATTTATATAACCCAGTCAAACCATCAAGCATCATGAATTGTGATTTTTTCCCTTGTTTTATAACGCCCTCATGATTAAATCTATTTGTACTATTCACAAGAATACAATGTTCTTTTGCACGAGTTATTCCTACGTAATGCAAATTCAGATCCTGCTCCCAACTAGCAAACACCTCATCATAACAACCACTTATGAATTCTCGTTTGGGCATTATCCAGTCGTAAAGATCTAGATGAAAAACTATATCAAACTCTAGACCTTTAGATTTATGTAGTGTCATGATTTGAACTTCATTTTTATTTTCAGGCATGTATTGCTTCAAAATGTTTTTATCCGATAGCACTCGCTCTAAAGCATTCACTTCAATCTCAATAACCTTTTCATCCAAAATTTTGTTAGTCAACTCTAAGATTGCATTTTTTATAGTAGAACTGTCGAGATCAGAAATTGATTTAACCGAAGCCCTCAAATCTTTCAAACTTGATGGAGAAAAAGAAGAATAATGCTCGGCCACCTCAACAACATCATTAATTAATACCTTATGATCCAAATAATAAGCCAAAAGACTGCTCATTAATTTAGTTTTTGAAGTATTAATTTGACTCAATGGATTTTCGCCAAATATCCTATTTGGGACTCCTAGTTTAGTTTCAAGGAGAGAAAGACTATTATTATTCCGCACTAAAATAGCTATATTTGAAAGTGATTGTACAATTTTATCAGCAAGTAACTTATTGATACTTTCAGTCAAATACTCTGCCACATCATGTTGTGTGCCATTTAATACCCATTGGTAAACTCGAATATCACTTGTGGGCAATAACAAACAATTACTGTCAAAAATTCGATTTGCATAATTAACAATTGAAGGATGGCACCTATGATTAACATTCACTATATGATGCTCAAATATTTCAGGCTTTGTAATTAGAGATTGAATATACTGAGGGTCACTTCCTCGCCATGCATAAATAGACTGCTTTACATCCCCTACCGCTACTGCCTTCAAGCCAAGTTCTAATAAGCTAAGAAACAACTCATGTTGTGGTTGGGATGAATCTTGATATTCGTCAATATACAGTGACGTATACTTAGAAAGTATATAATTCCTACAAGCTAAAGAGTCAGTAACTATTTGTACAGCAATAACACCAATTGACTCTAGAAGAACAACTCCATTATCGTGTAACAATTTAAATTTATTTTCATATGTAATATAGTCATCAGTATTAAATTCATGTCCAATATCATCTAACGGTGGCAATCCTATTTTTAGGCTTTCATCCAGTTCGGTATACGATTTACACTCAACGGTATAATCTGACTTTCCGTATAATCTCGATATGAAAGGAAATATTAATTCAGACAAACAGAAGTGATCTATTGTCCCAAAAAAACTTGATTTTGTATCTAAGCCACCTTGCTTACATCGTTGCTTTAACTCTTTACTAGCTTTAATAGTAAAAGTGATACCTATAACGCCTTTATACGCTTGCAAGCCAGCAACTTCTCGTCTTATTTTCTCAACGATAACGGATGTTTTACCACTTCCTGGGCAGGCAGTGATAACCATATTAGATTTTGATTCTATCGCTGCATTTTGATCTGGCGTAAACTCAAAACCTACCATTTCATTTCACTCCTTCAGCGATTTTTTTTGCATGAATTAATGGTTGAATTAATAAACCTGTACTAATATTTTTCAACTGATTTTTGTGAAGAACCAAAAACTCTCGCATACGAATTGCTTTTTGTGCTTGCAGGTAACTTATTGCTTTTGATATATCAGTTTCATTTGCATATTCTAATAATTCTTTAGGTAATTCCAAAGCGATATCATGTTCAAGATCGACTTGTGAAAGGTATAATCCTAGAGGGTTTATTATATTAGAAACATTTGCCCAAACTCCATTTTGAACGAGGCTCTGCGGTGTCGTTTGAATTGTATGATGAGGATATGGGGGTAGTCCCTTAATATTTAAACATCGATTAATTCCGGCTAAGTTTTTAAAGTCTTTATATGGAACTTTAGATACATCATTATCTGTTCGCATTACCCAAGGTATTTCAAGAGCATCTAGTATTTTCCCGTAAACATCAAATTGAACCCCGTCAACACAGAGAATAGAGATATTAAAAAAATCTAAATCAATTCCTGATGAATATGCAAGCTCTTGATAAAATAGTTGCTCAGAAGGCCCTTCAACCAGAAAAACGCAATGTGAAAAAAACGCTTCGGCAGGTAGAATGCTCATTCTGTAGCCTAGATTATCCCAAGCATCACTAATACAATCAGAACATCCATTATTTGCGGCATAGCTATTACCAAATTTACTTGTAATACGTACAATTGAATTGGGTTTATATCTAGCAGCTATTTGAGGAGAATGACTAGTAATGATCGTTTGACCTGGCAACTCTTTTATCAAATAATCAGCCAACTTTCTCTGTTGATGTGGATGAAGATGCGCTTCCGGTTCCTCTACACAATAGAAAGTCACTTCGTGAACAGGATCAAATTCTCTTTCACTTTTTGCTTTCCATAATGCTAATAGAATTTGATTATCTCTCCCATCCCCACCGAGCATTAGCTTCGCTCCAGCGCTAGAAGCACCAAGTTCTAAATTATCAATAAATTGATGTACTTTGATTGCCCCTGAATCTAGATGTACTGAATAGTCATCATAACAATGTGAAAGTTTTTTCAATTCATCATTCACTAAAGATGTTGACTCTTTTACATAATTTAAACGTCTGACTCTTTCGTTGATAACATTAAGCCCCCTTGATATTTTACTAAGTTGTAAATCATCGCTTGAAGACTCTGTAGTGTCACGGCTTTCTTTAGATAAATTAAGTAATTGTTTCTTTTCAATATCTATGAACTTTCTCAAATCACGACGTGATTTTACATACCTTAAATTAATATATTTTAGGTAATATCGACTAGGTATTTCTTCAAGGTTTGCTTCGTCGCTACCGATATATATTTTATAATCAAAACTGTCGTCTGCTACGAATTTAAAAATGGAACAGCCAGCATCACTCACATGATCTTTTAATGAAGATAGAGCTGCATCTTCATTAATGTTTTTAAAAAAGATCGTAATTGAATATTGTTTGGATTGGCTTCCATCTTCAAATATATGAAAATCAGTGGATTGTGGTTCAATATCTCTTTCTGAAAGAGATTTGTCGAGTAATACTCTAATGGCATATATTAGGTTAGTTTTTCCGATATCATTTGAACCTATAACCAGAGTACTCTCGTTAAAACGAATAGTAGCTTGAGTAAAATTCCTGAACCCGATAACTTCAACTTTTTCAATTATCACTTAAATATCCTTATAGTTAACATTATCAGAAGGCACCGAGCTACAGATTGGTCCTTGTAACAGCTTACTGAACGGCTCGACTGATAAAGCCGCCCGTTTATTTATTGATGAGCATAACCTTACATTTTCTATGTCTTTGAAGTAAAGCAATTTAATGATTCTTACACTCAAATAAAAAACGTAAATTGCGCGTTAACAGTGCCCACATCAAATGTAAAAAATAAACCAAATAATATCAATACATTAGAGCAGCCCTATTTTTCTCAACATAGTCCTTTAGACTGCAAAAAGCCACAGTGAAACGCCCATAAAAATGGCTACATCAAGTAACCATTTTTGTTTGGTGTCCCGCTTTAAATTCTATTTAGCCCTTATTTTTAGCAACTTAGCCTCAATAATATTTATTTGCCATTGATTACTATTGTATAGCTGGGCCAATTTCAACGCTTTTTCATAATAGTTAATGGCCAAAATGGTATTGTCCAACTGCTCGTAGGTTGAAGCAATACTTTTTAAATATTCTACCGAGTGATTAAAACGCTCTTCAGATAGTTGTAATATTTTTAAAGCGGACTCAGGTGAATCATAATGTCCAACATAACTCGACTGCATAATAATAAAGCCTTGCTCTGATGCGGGCAGTTCTTTTTTTATCTTAGCCATAAACGCAGGGATTTCGCTGGCTTTTTCTTGGCGATAAAAATATCGGATGGCAGATTTAATGCTTGGCGTTGGTATGGATTGATTAAGGTTTAGCGATAAAGACAGTGCTTTGTAATGCTGTAGTAGTTGCTCTGGTGACATTGACTGCGATAATTCTTTATCCGTAATATACCATCCCTTAAATATGGCTTTTAAGGTGTCGCGCAAGGCAATTAGCCCGACAGAATTATGATTTTCATTGGGATATTGTGAAAACTGCCAGTGGGTATTTTTAGGTTCGGCTTCATCCAGTAATTGTAAAACCCCATAGACTCCCTGCCTATTTTCATCGCCTAATGATAAATACAATGAAGTTGGTTTATGGTCATCTTTTTCAATAAAGATTTTTGCCTTTGCCATAATGGCATAATCATTTAACCAAACCGATGGACTCATAGAGACAAAATGCTCAAAGGCATTGGGTGCCTCAAATAGTGCATTAAGCACAAATAACCCGCCCATAGAATGCCCCACCAAAATGGCGTTATCCGCCACTCTGTAATTGCTATTTATGTAAGGTTTAACCTCTTTTGTTAAAAAACTTAAAAATAGCTCGGCTTTGCCAGCATCTTCTTTTTTAATGGGTGCGGTTAACCCCTTGGGTGTCATGTTCTGACGATATATCTCAGTGCCTTTATCGGCGATAGCCACAACAATCACATCTGGAATTAATTGCGCTTTATTTGCTAAAAAATCCAACATGCCGGACATACCATGAAACGTATAATCACCGTCTATAAGGTAAATGACGGGGTAAGTTGCAGCTGAATGACTAGAGTAACTTTCGGGCAGCAGAATTTGAATTTCTCGCTCTTCCTTCAGAACGCTTGATTGTATTTTTACCCGCTCTCCGGTGTTTAGTTCGGCCGAAAAGGAAAGTTTTGGTGTAATTAAAAATAGTAAAGCGAAGACGAGAGTGAGTGTTTTTATCATTATAGCCATCCGTAGGTATAATATTTGTTAAAGGGCTAACACCTCACTAAGCGGCTAAAAATGACTGGCTATAATAGCGAGGTACGAAAACAGTCAACTGTTTTAAGTCCTTGTTAATTTGCTTGTTGAACGAAGCCGCTCTGCGGAAGAAAAGATAAAAACACATCTTTAGCCCCATCATAAATACTTACTAGACCCTGCCTACCTTGGCAGCTATCTAGGAGTATCACTATGAACACATCAGAACAACAACGCTTTGATTGTCTTTATCAACAACATCTTACCTATTTAACGCTGCAAGGCAAGCGGCCTGCTGCCATCGATGCTTATAGCCGTGCAGTCGGCGTATTAGTGCTTATTTTGACTGTTGCCCTGATAACCTTTCAACCAATGATTTGAAGCGGTACTTTGCTGATTTAATTGCCTCTCATTCCTGAAGTACCGTAAAACTCGACCGTAATGGATTACAGTTTTTCTACCGGTATGTCCTTAACCAACACTGGGAGTGGCTGAGTATTGTTAAGCCACCGCAGGTCAAGCGCTTACCCGATATATTGACTACAGAAAATTAGCACGATAACTATCACATCAAACAGCTCGTTTTCTTGAGCTGTTATTTACATAATAAAGAGTCACTCTCAGGAGTTCGGGCTTGTTCAACACTTGGGATAAGGACGCGGCTTCGCGCGGCCTATCCTTATTTGTATGTGTACATTACTCTATGTTGTAAGCTTACTTTTAGACACTCTATTTCTTAAGTTATGAAATAGAGAAGCAAAAATGAAACTTGTAGTTAATAAAGTTAAGCACAAAAGCTTTATACCAATAGATTGCTCATCGATAAATGCATTCAATATTGCAGAAGATAAAATAAAGCCCAATAAATAGTAATTTTGTAGACTATTCACAGTAATTCCCTGTACACATAACGTTGTAGTATTTATGCGCTATTTTCAGCGCATAAATCGCTTGTTGGACTTGGCCTATGCCTAGTCAAAATTAATTGCCATGCTTCATGCTATAGGAATTTGCTTTTTTTGATGCTGGCTATGGAATACAAAGCAGTTTTGGACTGTTGATATTGAGTAGTGGGTAAGTTTTTCATTGAAATTCCTTTTCATTTTATTTTTCTATCTTACATCTTTAAGCCTAACGGTTTCAATGAGGATTATACACTCAATTGCAGCCTCATTTGGCTCCGCGCAGCAGCTTAGTTCAACACCTTGCTAGGACTAAGTACAATTTGCGAAGCGAGAGCAAACTATACGTATCCGTCTAAGCAACTTGATAGCTAAATTTCGTCTCTGCTAAAATCTAGTATTTGTTGTCCAAACACTTCTACTGCATTAGATGACATTTGATCATACAGACCTGACAGCTCAATAAAGTCATTTCCTGCATCTGCAACCTCGTCCTCATCTTCTGATGAAGCGTTTATAGCTTTTAAATGTGCCATTTCTTTAGATAGTGATTCTAGGATATATCTAGTCTCCCAATCATTAAGATTTACATTAAGCTCACGAGTAACAATCATTTACACTACTTCTTTTTTAAATACCTTTTGACATTTTAGAGCTAATTTAGATAACAAACCAATAAATTCATCTAATGCCATATTAGATGTGGGGCATACAGTATAGTGCCCAAGTCGATCGTTTATTAGTGTTAAACCTACTGGCATTTGTATACCTTTACCAATTTTCCAAACCCATCCTGACATATAGGGTATTATCGAGGCGGCTCTTGGTTGATAATGAAATACCTTTCCCATTAGCAATAACAACACATATACAATTTATTTCTGTTGTATTTACATCTTTAGGTCTTCTCACATTTGTTAATCGAGGTCCTGATGAGTTACCCAACCTAAATAGATCCTCTGGTGCAAAATATAAATCTTCTTGTTTCATAAAATATCCTTATTAAGTACGAGTTGTAGATTTATTGCTATAACAGCTTATTGAACAGCTCGATCGTTTAAGTTATTGATTAATATCATCCGATGTTTTCTATGTCTTTGAAGTAAAGCAATTTAATGACTCTTACACTCAAATAAAAAACATAAATTGCGCGTTAACAGTGCCCGCATCAAATGCAAAGAAATAAACCAAACAATATCAACAAACTAGAGCAGCCCTATTGTTCTCAACATAGTCCTTTAGACTGCAAAAAACCACAGTGAAACGCCCATAAAAATCAGGGGCTGATTACACTTTTTGACCCGCGCCAAAAATAATCTCTTCCCTGAAATCATCACTCCAACAAGCCCTATTGAATTTCTGATTCTGGTTTGTTTTAGCGGGATGTAGCTTCACTAGATTTAATGCCCGACACCTTAAAATAGCCAGAATACTGGCACCATCCTCATCATACATCTTCTGCTTATCTTCTTGAAATAGTGTATCTAAAAGCCAATGTTGATTATTTTCCGTTTGCCAGTAAGCCCTAATCGCTTTACCAAAGGCTTCTGATGTCAGTACTGCACTGCTGACATAAAAGTGTGTATCTATACTGGTTTTGTTACCCACTTTTCGATGACGTTCTACTGCGATTAATGTTTTTAATTGAGACCATTTCATCTTTATCTCGGCGGGTAAATGCAACGGACACTGAAACGTTATCCGTTTTTCAACTCGACCATGGCCTTTATCGTCTTGCGTAAAGCATTCAGCATCAGGGGTATTTGTAATGTAATCAGTAAATTGTGCCTGTACTGCCTCGTACAGCTTGGGTTGATTACCTTTGACTTGTAAAATACAATGCCCACCTTTTTTGACAATATAATCCAGTGTTTGTGTCTGGCAATGCAGCGCATCTAATGTCAGTAACTCAGACTTCAAATCAAGACACATCAACAATTCTTGAACGAGTTTGAGCTCACTCTTTTTGCTCGCACCTGATTTAGCGCTGAAAACTAAACCAGAGCCGGTATCATATGCGATTACCATATGTAACGCTGCGCTTGAGGCTGATGCTTTGGCACCTTTAAGCACTTTCCCATCAATCGCAATAGATGAAAGTCCTGTGCTAAGCCGATGCTCGTTGACCCAACTCAACAAGGCATCTAGCAAGGATTGCTTTGACACTCCTCTGAAGATGCGACCAATGCTCTGCTGGCTGGGAATACCATTAGCGAAGGGACGATATTTACGCAGCCACATGAGTTTTAATGTCCCGAACTCGTGGCAATCGGCCCAACTTTGCGCACCTGATATCACTGCGCTTAGGACGAGGAAGCAGATATCAATGACATCATGTTCTTGATTTATATGGGAACGGCAATCAGTAATCTTATCGAGATGTTTAAGCATATTAAGTATAAAGACAAAGAAAAAGAGCGCTATTTGATCACACTGGTGAGATCAATCAAGCTATTTTTTTATCTCTATGTTTTTAAAAGGATGTATGAAAATCGATCGAGTATGATCAGCTCCTAGTCGCGCAGTACGTCACAGAGGTTTCACCGTTTTTGGACGATATCGTTGCTGCTTACAGTAGTGCTCATTTAATTTACTCTTTGCATTAGGCCGATTACGGCGCTGACTGAATAGGGTTTTAGCGTCACTTTTTTATTAGTGTGATCGCTTACTATTGACCGCTTAATAGCGACTGAACTGGTTGCTGTCTTTGGTCATGAGTGTGACAAATTTAGGGTGCACAAATAGCTTTTCTTTGCCTGCTTGTACTTCTTGTAATACGCCAATGTCACACAACTGCTTTAAATAGACTGAGGCGGTTTGGCGCTTAGCTAGGCCACTATCGACTAAGTTTTGAATACGGCAATAAGGTTGCTCAAAAATGACTTGTACTAATTCATGACTATAGATTTTGGGCAATTTCTGACGAACATGTTCGGTCGTGTGCTCAATGAGCTCACGGGCGGCGGCTATTTTATGGGTCGTCCACTTAGCCGTTTGTTCTACGGCATTAAGCATAAAGATTATCCACGGTTGCCACTCCTGCTTAGTGGTCACGTTAAGTAATAAACGATAATAGTCTTGCTTGTTGGCGACGATATAACGGCTTAAATACAAGATAGGTGCACTAAGCAGTTGTTGGTCAATTAGGTAAAGAATATTAAGCACACGGCCAGTACGCCCATTACCATCGGTAAAAGGGTGAATGGCTTCAAACTGATAATGTGCCATGGCCATTTTAATCAGTGGATCGACATCATCTTGATTATGTAAAAAAGCTTGCCAGTTACTGAGCAAATCACGAATCACGCTCTCGCCTGATGGCGGGGTGTAGATAACCTCACCCGTGGCTTGATTCGTTAAACTGGTACCAGCTACTTTACGTAAATCCATTTGCACCGACTTGATGGTACTGCAAATTTCTAGTGCAGTTGTAACACATAGCGACCGACTTGTTAGCTCAGTAAAACCTTGATAAAGCGCAGTACGATAACGCAGCGCTTCTTTGGTCATGGGGTCGGCTTGGCTGTCTTCTTGAGCATACTGAAATAGCTTGTCGGTGGTGGTGACAATGTTTTCTATCTCACTACTGCCTTGTGCTTCGAGCAGCGGCAGTAAGTTGATCAGTAACCCTTGGTTAGGCAATAGCTCTCCCGCTTGCTTTAATTCAGCAAGGGCTGCGCGAGCTGGAATACAGGCTTTGAGTATGGGTAAGGTTTCGGCCAACTCTGCGAGTGCGCTGTCTAGCGGTAAAGGGGCCAAATGGTTGTATGCTTGCTCAGCTTGCCATTCCATGTTTAAAAAACCTTCTTTTTTCGACATATAAAGAGATTGCAGTGAGCTTATGTCGATTCAATCGACATGTAAAGAAAACATGTTTATAAAAACTGATTTAATCGACATGTTATGGTTGTTTATTGCGCTCATGTCGATTGAATCAACATTAACCACCCTCTTCGCGACTGTTTTGCGCTTTGCTATAGATACAGGCAGTGAGATATCTGCTTTGAAATACAGGCGTTAACATATAGAAATTGCCGAAATCTATACATGTTCAGTTAATATGTATAGAAAATGGGGTTATCTATACCTATGCAGTCACACCGGCTTCGACCTCTTCACGAACGCATATCAACATATCTAGTGTTACCCTGGCGTTAGGTACTATTATTATTGCAGCTTGGTTATCAACAATTAACTGAGCACTCTTGTCATCAGTAACAATATTTTGCAGACGAGAAAGTCCCATAAAAAGCTCGTGGTCACGGTTTGGTCACCAATTGCAAAATTGAAATTTTCTGGGGTATGGAATTCGTGCTATAGAGGAGAATAAAAAATTCATAAAAGCCAGAAAAGACAAAGGCCTAGCATTTCTGCTAGGCCTTCTAAATTTGGCAGGGGTGGCAAGACTCGAACTCGCAACCATCGGTTTTGGAGACCGACTAAAGCCCAAACAGGCTAGAATGATATCAACCAACAATTAACGTAAAAAGCGGAGTATTCAATATTTTAACTGCAAATTATTACTAAATCGAAAACTATCATTTAACGCCTATTATCACAGTTTATTGATTCGCACGTTGACTTTTGGTCACAAAAAAATGTATATAGGTTCTACAAGGATTTAAGGGAGGAGACCAGGATGGTTTCACTACTGCGCAAAAAATACGCTCGAAGAATACACAAAATCTCGATTCACACGTTTGCCGAAACTGCTTACCAATTTTCACACCAAAAACGGTCTCTATTCGGACCGGGGTTAACGTTATTAGAGCAAACAGGATTTAGCCCTCAACAAGTACTACACGCTATACATAAGTCAGATACGCTCCAACTCATCAGCGGTTTTGAACACGCATTTTTCGATATCAACAACATTCAGTTAGACGATTCAATCGTCATCGTTCACCCCTTAGCTTCCTCTCAGGCTTATATAGAGTCCCATGCTTGGAAAGCTGTAATCTCAAAATCATTATTCGGCTCGATCACAGAAGATAGCCTGGGAGCCACATTCGATAGCATTAATGAGCTAATGCCAGAACATATTATGCAAAAGCTATTTAACGCCAAAAGGTTATCAGAGGAAAAATTCGCAAGTATAGCCACAAAATCTCGAGATTGTATTGCTAAACAAAGAGCCAAAAAAAAGCGGCTTGAGCAATCAACTATCGAAAAAATGGATGCCGAATCTGTATTTGCAATGGTTTTGGAAAAGCTACATGAATGAGAACCAAGCTAGCAGTCGATTTGCAAAAGAGGTGATATTAAATGCACTCAACAATGCATTTCCTAAAGCGTTATCAACTTATCATCATCTTATTGCTAGCGAGGTGCTACGACTTACCAGCTTACTTAAAAGCCAATATAAACGTGAATTTAAAGAGCTCACAACAATCAAAGAACATGCCGAATCTTTTGCTGATCAAAGCATCATGGTCAATGCGGATCACACAAATTTAAAAGAATTATACAGCCATCTAAAAAGCAACAAGCAGCTCGAAAAATATTACTTTGTTGCGTTTATATCCTGCGTTATGTCATCTCCCTCCCAAGATAAAAATCAATATGACCAATATAAAGCAATAATCCTACTCGTATGTGCCAGATTATATATGATCGGCTCACACGAATCGGCAATCAAAGGTGCATGCAATGAACTCAGACAGTGGGCGCTAGGTAAGCGTGATTCATTGTCCAATAACCTTCCAGACGTTATAAACAATGAAATAGAACGGCTATTACTCGAGCTTGATGATGCTCGTAAAAAAAACCTTGAGGTCAGCGCTACTGAGCAAGTGGGACAGCAATTATCAAGAATGTATATTCCGATCCGTGATAGTCACAACAACAAAGAAGGTATAACTCGGAACGTAAAGCCTCAATTTGGTCGTCGAAAAACAGTCATTGTTGGCAAAAAAATTGAAGACGATACAAATGAGTCAACTATCATTGAGCTAAGTGAAGTCGCAAGAACAAAAGAACAATGGCAACGTGAAGAGTCGGGAACTCAAAAAACTAAGAATGCTTACCTAGTTTCAATGAAAAAGCCTTTAATGAATGGATACGCCATTCAAAAGCTACAAGCAAGAGCGAAGGTCAATCAAGTATTAAAGAACCAAATGGCATTACCATGCGACATCAATAATGCAAGTAATTTTGAAATAGAGACACTATTGAAATTTTGCTTAAATAACGAACACAATGATTTAACACGCTCATTCATCTTAGCTTCATTAATGCTCGGTAATCCCTTTGAGCAACTTTCGCTGTGGAACTTCAACACCGAAGAAAATACCTTAATCAGACAGCACCTATTGCCAACTCAAAAGTACAGACAAACGATAAAACCTTTAGTACAGCAAATACAAAAGAGCTATAGCATCACACTACCTACAATCATTAACTGTGCAGCACTGACAAAATATAGCCAACAGATTGAAAATGATATTACCGATGTGCTATCAGCACTAAACAAAAAACATGGGACCCATTTAACTAAACGAAAAATAGCTAAATTTCTTGGACAAAAACTTAAACAAGAAGCTATAGACCCGACCATTATCGCTCTCATAATGGGAGAGCCAGTCAATATTCATCCAGAGCTCTCGTACACTCAATTGACAGACAACCAACTAAGCCAATCCCATCAAAGGTATATTAACTATCTTGAGAAACTAGCAGAGCAAAAATTTCGGTATATTCATGCCCACCAGCCATTGGATGAACTACTCGGCAGTCCTTTATTTATTAAAGATAACGTCATTTCAATCACTGTCAAAAGTATACAAGCAAAAATTGCAGCAGAACGCGGCATCGAAAGCGATAAATATCATAACTTCATTACCTATTATGTACAGATAGCATTGGCAATATCGTCAGGATACCGACCTGTCTCTGGATGGCTGGGAAAAATAACAGACCTAAACCTTTTCAACAAAACATTTTGGATTTCAGATAAAGAAATACAACAAACAACCAATGGTAGGGTGGTTGTTCTCCCCGATTTAACCCTGTCTATTATTGAAAAATATATCGCTTACTTACACTTTTTTAAAGTTAAAACGAGGCGAATAGACATTAAATTAAGTCAACGCTATGAAGATGCGCTCAATGGGAAAGAACATTTATTTTTTTATCGTCAAGGATTAAGCACCGAAGAAGTTAGCCCTAAAAGTATGTCATCACATTTCGATAGCATAATCCCACTACCACTTAACTGGTATCGACATTATGCTCGGTCACTATTGGTATCAAAGAGTATCGATCCTGACCTAATTGCGGCTTGGATGGGGCATGCAGAAGTGAATTCTCCGGCATTTACGCGATTTTGTTCGTATTCTATTACTGATTTAAAAAGAATCGCTAACTGTCTCAACCAAAAGCTCATTGACACTAATTTCAAGGCGTTCGACTATGTCTAATAACATTGGAGTTGAGCGTAGATCTAAAGAAAGAGCTCGCCATCAAAAGCATATCATTGCTAAAGCAGAACAGATTACCGCTAAACATTTTCCGAACGGAAAACAATTACCACTATCAACCGAATTTAATGACAAGTGGCAGAGCCTTTTAGAGGATATTCAAAAATCTTTCAGTTCTTTTATTGATTTGAGAACCGGCTTTAATCAGTGCGTAAAAATTATTAATGTCTACATCTATGAAGCAAAATTAACACTTGAACCGCTCTCATATTTAGTATTTCAAAAGGCAGAGAAATCGATAAGAAACCAAGATTGGATGCGGCAAAGCTATGCTTTTCAATCACTATATACAAGCTGGTTCGAACAAGTTAAAAACGCTAAAACGAAGCAAGGCGTAGCCGATATATTTCGTTCGGTATTACTCTCATTTATTTGTCACTCAGGATGTTGCAACTATGATCTTGTCAAATCCTTCGCTAAAAAACTAGCAGGAAAATTAGATCTAAAACAAATAAATAATGCTTCATTTATATCACTGACAATAGATTCCGCTGGCTATAATACCAATATAAAAAACACAGAAAAGACAGAGACCATTTACCATTGTTACTTATCGCCGTTAACGTTGGCCTTTATCAAGCAACTCAACTCAGCACAAAATGAGGAGAGGTATCTTTCATGGATAAAGCCTAATGATAGTAAAACCCTACATGCACTGTTAACGAAAGGGTATCAAGTGGAGCTGCCCAATTTGGCTCAAAGCCTAAAAAAGCTTTGTATTTCGGCCATTGGGGTTGTCGAGAGTTTACCTAACATAAATATCAACCAAGCTATACTAGAGTATGCAACAGGCAGGAATAAGTCCTACTCCCTACCGCTGGATAATTTAGCCAGGTTACAAACCAAGCCAACATCAATTATCTCAACGCCCATCAGCTTTAAAAGAATCGACATCCCCTTTAAAAAAGATACCATTGAACATAGAAGTATTTTGCCTTCAAAAGAGTTTTTTAAATGCTTAACTCATGCTCTACGTGAAAATGGCATAAAAAAACTATCACGCAAAGCACTTTCAACATCACTCGAATCATTAGCAGCACAGCATCAGTTATCGCTTGCACAACGTACACTATTAAGCTGGCTATTACTCAAGTCACAAACTTGCAAGCCATCAACGATTAGAAGTTACCACTCAACGCTCTCAAGAAAGTGGTTACTTTTTTCTGAGTACTATCAGTTAAGCATCATCGATGAACAGAGCATGTTAGCGCTCTATCATCAACTTATTGATAACACTCCCACACAAAAGCAAAAGTGTAATTTAGCGGCAAGATTAAATGATTTCCATGCCCATGCCGCCAGAGAGTTCGACTTCCCATTACTAAGTGAAGCTATTTACAGTGGTGACAAAAATAGAGCCCATACAAATGCAGGCTTCATTGACGAAACATTGTTCAAAGCCTTATTAGGAACGGTATTGATCATCGATGACTTAGATCACGAGGAGAAAGCAACGTTACAAGCGGCACTGATTATAAGTTTTCGTTGTGGGTTGAGGATTAGTGAAGTCATCAAGTTGAGATTATCTGATATCGAAAATTCGTCCACGGCATGGCTTGAAATTCGAGAAAATCAATATGGAAATAATAAGAGTCATGCTTCGCTACGGAGAGTACCTTTATACCCTCTTCTTTTGGAAGACGAAAAAAAAATTGTAAAACAAGTCCTTAATATCTCAAAATTATCAGATGTGAATAACACCAAATCTAAACTCGCATTGGGGTTTGGCATCAATAAGAGTGAACCTATCGATAAGTATTTTTTGTCATATTTTACCAAAACAATGCTAAGAGAGTTATCAGGTCTTGAACATTATGTTTTTCATCATTTAAGGCACAGTGCAATTTCGCGATTGCAACTCATGTGTGAACTAGAAGACGCTCACGCAGTTATTCCAGAGGCAGTTCCGTACAGTAAAAGCCTCTGTGAAAAAATCATTCACTTAATATCAGGAAACTCGACAAGAAATCGATATTATTCGATTGCATCGTTTGACGGCCACTCAGATCCTGAGGTCTGCTTTTCTAATTACTTCCATTTTTCAGACTTCATATTGGGCCATAAGCTGTCTAAGATGCATTTGGATATGACACAGAAACAGATGTTCAACATTGGTTTAGCGCCGAGAAGATACATTAAAGCATTAAGCGATAATAAACCCGACGAGTGCCCTTTAGTTGCACAACAATTTTCACGCTACTTGGCTAAAAAAATACACATAAGCAATATCTGTACAGTTAATGATGGCAGTGTTATTAGCAGTAATGACACATCAAGCACGCAGAAACTCGTTATCCCTCAGGCGCCTTCTTTAAACACGTGCTACGTTATTTTACAGCAGATAAACTCAGGATTAGATCCAAGAGAAGTTAGTCATAAATTTCATATCGACCATGAAATCATCCAAAAATGGTATCGAAATGCAGTGGATCTCAGAAAAATAACAACCCGATCGGGTAAACCAAGGTTGAGAGCATATGGGAACGGTTTTCTACCACAAAAGCCATCGTCTTTGCTAGAACGTAGATGGTTAACAACACTGATTGATAAGATTAGGCTTCACTTTAAATATGATAATAGAAACCTCATAAAAGTAATCAAATTTGCCCTTCAAAATACGTCTCAAAGTAAATCTGGAGTCTATTTTTCATCCCCAGAGGAGTTGACATTTTTTATCGATACATTTGCTTTTGCTATCCCCAAAAATAAATGGCGAGTCGTCACATTTTCAATGGAGCACGCCTCACATAAAACACAATGGCAAAATGCTTATAAGGGGATCCAAAGTATTGTCCACAAAAAATCGTCCTCTATTGGTAAAGAAGGTCGTGGCGCAGTTAGATTAGAGCTTAGACACTCCAATGAAAAGGAGATGATGGAACGTCGAAACCAACGAAAACACTCATCGAATTCGCTTGTTTACTTACTGCATATGGCAGGAATAATGATGTTCAACCCTTGATTTTTTTCAGCAATTTAGTATACAGCATCATAGCAACAATATAATTTATGTCACAGATAATATAAATAGTAAATAATCATTTGGTTACTCAGCATCAGCACTAACCATTAATAACAATCGATAATGTATTATTGATTTCTAAAATCAGTCTAAAAAATTAACTAATCGAATACTCTTTTATAATCCACTCAACAATTTTAAGTATCTTAGCATCTCTTTTTCTTGATGTTTTGTATGCAATATAATAAGTTAAACCTGAATAACAACAAGGTAAATCTATTTTAACCAGATTACCTTTATCAACTTCAACACGTAAAGTTTGCTCTAATCCTAAAACAATACCTTGCCCATAAATTGCCGCTTGAACTGCTAACATATTATGATTAAAAATAATTTTATTTTGCACAGGATTAGCACTAATATTATTATATCTATACCAGCCTTCCCAGTCTACACCATAGTCTTTATGCTTTGAATATAATAAACACTGTTCATTGAGATTGCTAAATGATATATTTGGATGTTTTTCAATATATTCATGACTACAAAAAGCTATTAACTTTTCTTCTACTAGAGGGATTATTGTATAGCCGTCCTGACACTCTCTCGTAACAATGAATATATCAGAAATCATATCACTCATAATAATATCATCTTGAAACATACCCACATTAATATTTAAATTAGGGTATTCAAGTTTAAGCTTAGCCATTTTTGGGACTAGCCATCTGGCAGCAAAAGAAGTATAAGAGTGAACTCTGACCTCACTAGACATATCTGGAACTAAACTAGCACAAACACTATTCAAATCATAAAATACTGGTGCTAGTCGTTGCCTAAGTTCAAAACCAGAATCGGTCAGTGTTATCTTTCCTGCACTACGAATAAATAGTTTTTCCAAAAAGTAATCTTCAAGCAATTTTATTTGCTGAGAAACAGCACTTTGAGTTATACAGAGTTCTTGTGCAGCAAGAGAGCAGCTTTCTAACCGAGCACATGACTCAAAAATCTGCAGTGATCTTAATGGAATATTTTTATTCATTTGTAATCATTTTCATTCTGTGTTATTTGAAATTAAAATAACATATTCATTTATATTAAAAGTTACAATGGTCACATTAATTAACAATTAACATCATTAATATTTCATTAGACATATTGAAAAACCACTTATCAAAGATTATTAGCTATATAGCTAATAAGTCCTCATTTAAAGTGTTAAGGAAATCATTTGCTTGCTCAAATACGCCTAACATTTTGATAAAACCATGGATCATGCCGTCATAACATTTATACTTCACATTTACGCCACACTCTTGCAACTTACACGCATATAAGTAACCGTCATCGCAAAGCGGATCCAATTCTGCAGTATAGATAAGTGTTGGCGGCAGGCCATGATGTGATTCTGCGTTCAACGGTGTACAGTATGGATTTTTCGTATCCGTTTCACTACGCAAATAATGTCTCCAATAATACTCCATACTTGCTTGCTGTAAAAGATACCCTGTTGCATTAGCAATAGCTGAAGGTGTTTCCATGCCGTATTGCACAGCCGGATATACTAATACTTGATAAGCTAGTTTTGGTCCATTTTCATCCCGCAATCTCAGTGTTACCGCGGCAGCTAGATTACCACCGGCACTATCGCCTAAAATGCCGATACGATTGAGATCAAGCCCTAACAAAACCGCATGTTCAAATATCCATAATGTCGATGCATAACAATCATCCATTGGAACTGGAAACTTATGTTCGGGGGCTTTTTGGTAATTAATCGCTATCACAACAGATTTGGTTCGATTAGCTAACGCGCGAGAGAAATGGTCATTGGTTTCAATATTGGAAACCACCCAACCACTCCCATGAATAAAAATTATTGCAGGTTGGGGCTGTTCAATATTGGAATTTACAGGTCGATATATTCTAATCGGTAAATCCGCAGTTGGCCCAGGAATAAAGCTATGCTCAATAGACTGTACAACCTCAATTTTACGGTGTTTTTTTGCCTTTATCAGTTCATCCATATCTAAACGGCGTGATTCTGCAGGAGTCATATCCTCATAGGCTTTTACCCCAGACTCACGGACTTGTTGTAAAAAAAGCGCCACAGCAGGATCTACAGGCATTATTATTCCCTTCTATAAAACAGTAGTTAACTACAATTCAGACGTTATGATGTGGAAAAAAACCATTGTGTTTGCATATAAGCATAAATATAGTGATGAATAATATTTAGCTTATTATTCTTTTTACAACAAACTTAAAACTGGCACGCTAACGACATGGTTAATTGGTATGCTTTAGAGGTTTTCTGAGCAGTTGATTGAACATCTGTACTTCCTTTTAATCTAGCCCGATCAACCTCAACCCGAGCAAGAGCATCCACACACCTCATTGAATTTGAAGAGATTTTTGTTAGGTTTTGATATTCCAATGTATTAAGTGCTTTCCAATGAAGCTCTTCTTCTGTCACTTCACGAACCATCTTAGCTGGTTGACCCATAAGCATTTGTTTGGATAATCCTTGAAAACCTGCTTTAACAAAGCTCATCGCAGCAACGATGCTATCTTCGCCAATAACAGCCCCATCCATAACGACAGAGTTCATCCCTACTAGTGCATTTCGCTTAATCACGCATCCATGTAAAATTGCACCGTGTCCAATATGTCCATCACACTCGACAATCGTATCCATATCCCAATAGCCATGCATGATACAACCATCTTGGAGATTAGAGCCTTGTTGCAAAATTAAACGGCCACAATCTCCTCGCAATGATGCATTAGGGCCAATATAAACACCTGCCTCAACAATGACATCGCCGATCAATACTGCCGTGGGATGCACATAAGCGCTTGGGTCTACAACAGGAATAAGTCCTTCAAATTCATAATAAGGCATGTATGACACCTCTATAATATTGTGGAATAATTAAACTGATTAGTTAACACTTGTTTCCTGTGTAAACAGATAAAACAATGATAATTAATATTTTCCATGAAGAGTTATAGGATCTAGTCTCTATAGTGATAACTAGATCCTAAGGACTGTTGATTTTTGGGGTTAAATTCATTTTTAAAGTTTAACAGCCCCTATTACTCAGATGAGTATTATCTTCCTTTCCAGATTGGATCTCGTTTTTCAGAGAAGGCGAGTGGACCTTCTGTCGCATCTTCAGAATGTAGTACTGAAGGATAATTTTTTAATGTCCCAGTACGGATGTGGCGATAACCTTCTTCAACTGATAGTTCTGCTGTTTCGCGATATATTTCTTTGATAGCTGCAATCGCTAAAGGCGCGCCTTGCGCTATTTGCAGCGCTAATTCACGTGCAGTTGCCATGAGTTGGTCACTTGTAACAACACGGTTAACAACCCCCCAACGAAGTGCTTCTTCGGCACCCATTCCGCGTCCTGTCATCATCAACTCATTGACAATAGCAGGTGGAAGTACTTTTGGAAGACGTAGCATTCCACCACTGTCAGGTACAATGCCTAACTTGGCTTCAGGTAGTGCAAAACTAGCATTTTCTGAACAAACAATAATATCTGCAGCTAATGCTAACTCAAAACCGCCACCAAATGCATAGCCATTTACTGCCGCAATAACAGGCTTATCCAAGTTAAATATTTCGGTTAAACCAGCAAATCCGCCAGGGCCAAAATCAGCATCTGGAGCTTCACCATCTGCAGCAGCTTTCAGATCCCAACCGGCTGAAAAAAAACGCGCTCCAGCACCAGTAATAATGGCAACGCGAAGCTCTGGATCATCGCGAAAAGCTAAGAACGCCTCTCCCATTTCGAAACTTGTTTTGGCATCAATGGCATTGGCTTTAGGTCTATCCAAAATGATTTCTAAAATACTACCATTTTTAGTAATGTGTAATGATTCGCTCATGTTTAATACTCCATTCAGCGTCATCGTTGATGACTCTTATAAAAAGATTAATTCAGTTAAAGACGGGGTGATTAATTTGAGTTTACTAAATTAATCACCCCTCTAATTTAATAAAATCATGCAAGAAGTTTTTTATCTACTTTACAAGTACATGTTCTTGGGAATGACTCTCTTACTTCTACAAAAGATGGAACTTTAAATTTTGCCAAATGTTCAGAACAATAATTAAGTATTTCATCAGTACTTAAATACATGTCGTGATTAAAAATAACAAAGGCTTTTACAGCTTGATCTCTAATAGGATCTGGAACACCAATAACAGCAGCGTCAAGAATATAAGGATGGGACATAAGAGTTTTTTCAATTTCACTACTTGAAATATTCTCACCAGCCCTTTTAATCATATTTGTCTTTCTATCAACAAAATAAAATAACCCTCTTTCATCGACATAACCTTTATCACCAGTGCATAACCACCCATCCGAAGTTAGGACTTCAGCAGTGGCTTTAGGGTCTTTATAGTATCCTTTAAAAATTGTTCTACCTCTAACACCTTTGACTCTGAGATCGCCGATAACATTAGCGGTAACTTCATCATCATTTTCATCGGTAATTTTGGCTTCATAGGATAATCCTGGACTACCGATTGATGGCCAATAGCGTTCTTCTCCAGGATTATTTCCAATCAAGCCAACTAGGGTTTCAGTCATACCGTAAGAATTGAATAATTCAATATTAAATCGGCTTTCAAAATCCAGTTTTTCTTGATCTGAAATATGCATGAAAAATAACATATCCCGCAGGCAGTGCTGACGCTCATAAGGCATTACAGGTTGTAGCATTAACGTGCGTATTATCATTGGCATACTGTGGGTGAGAGTTGCCTTGTAATCACAAATTTGTTGCCAAAACTTGCGTGCACTATACTTTTCAAGCATGACCAAGCGAGCACCAGCAGTAAATGCAGCCATGGCCGCATTGCACTGAAAATCTACGTGAAAACAAGGCATCATAGATAAATAAGTATCGTCAGATCTTAGGCTAGTTTGCCAAGTTGTATAATAGCCAGCGAAGAGAAGATTACAGTGAGTAATCTCAACACCTTTGGGCCGCGAAGTGGTACCCGAAGTACATAATATCTCAACAACGTCGTCACTACTTAACGGTCTTAACTCATCTAACGTACTAGACTGTTTAGCCATTAATATATCGAAATTTATTGCACCGAACAAATTAGTACTTTTTGTTCTTGCAACTAATATATCCGTTATTAAACTATCGCTATCTTGCTCTATTTTTTTAAAAATAGGCAGAAACTCTTCTTCAATAACAGCCATTTTTACATCACATTTATTAATGATGTATTTACTCTCACCATATACATACTGCGTATTAATAGGAACAATAACGGCGCCAATTTTTGCTAATCCAAACCAACAGAAAATAAATTCAGGGCTGTTATATAACTGAACGGCAACTTTATCTCCTTTATTAATACCTAGTTGTAAGAACAAGTTTGCAGTTCTATTAATTTCATCATTCAGTGCACTATATGTAAACTCACGAACATCGCCAGTAGCATCTTCAAAAACTAACGCAGTGTTGTCACTATATTTACGAGCACGATCTTCCCACATGCATCTGATGGTTTTGCTACCAACGATATCCATTGTCAATGCCTCACTTACTTATCAGAAACTTTGGCTAAGCCTTTTTCACTTAAATTTTGTATCTCCGCTTCTGAATAACCAATGCTACTCAAGATATCGGCGGTATCCATGCCATGTTTTGGCATACCACGCCAAATTTGGCCTGGATTATTCTTAAACTTTGGCATGACGTTTGGCCCTTTAAAAGTCTTGCCATCTATATTTTGCCACTGTGTGATTGATTCACGAGCTACATACTGAGGATTAGACTCAAGCTCAGGTATCGTAAGTACTTTCGAACAGGCCACTTTTAATTCAGCAAATCTAGCCAATACTTCATCAATAGTGCGAGTCGCTAGATAAGCATCTAAACTATCTTCAACTTGCGGTCCAAAAGGACATTCAACTCGATGAATTAACTGAGTACCTTCAGGGATTTCTTCAGTGCCAAATAGATGAGAAATCTCCATGTCTTTGAACATTTCTTCAATCTGCATTGCTCCGACTAGTTCCATAACGATATAGCCATCTTTACAGGTATACAAACCACAACCTGCGTAATATGGGTCTTTACCTTTGGTCATTCGAGGACAGACTTCGCCACCATTGAAATGATCCATCATGAAGTACTGGCCCATGCGTAACATCACTTCATACATAGCGATATCAATGCTTTCACCAACGCCGGTTTCACGCACATGATATAAAGCAGCTAAGGCTGAAGTCGTAGCAGTCATGCCAGAGAAGTAATCCGCGGTATAAGGAAAAGCCGGCATTGGCTGATCTTTGTCACCATTTTGGATTAAATAACCACTGAAGGCCTGAGCAATCGTATTGTAAGCAGGGAGGTTAGTATATTCATCGGTGCCGTACTGACCGAAACCAGATAAATGAGCAATAACCAGTTTAGGATTATGTTGCCACAAAATTTCGTCAGTAATACCGCGACGGGCAAATGCGGGTCCTTTACTGGCCTCAATGAAAATATCTGTTGTTTCCATTAACTTAAGAAAAGCATCGCGGCCTTCATCTTTAAAAATATTCAAAGATAAAGCATGTAAATTGCGACGTGACAATTCCGGATAATTAGGTTGTACACGGATGGTATCTGCGTAAGCTACATTCTCAATCCAAATAACTTCAGCGCCCCATTCGGCAAGCATCTGGCCAGCAAATGGCCCTGCGATTTCGATACCGGAAAATACAACCCGAACCCCAGCTAGCGGGCCGAACGTTGGGGTGGTTAATTTTTGTGACATATTACCCTTCTCTTTTATATTCAAATAAAGACTCTGCACGACGATAGCGTCGGCAATCTTTAATAAAGATTTAAACAAATTTGAAGATAAGGCGTACCGAACCTTGAAAACGTGATGAAGATAAATACGCGTTTTCAGGAACTGAGCAAGAATTTGATTTGCCTCCACAATAATCTGTGGAGGCCTTGCGGTACGGATTAAACCCAACGACAGTTACTTATATTGCTTCAACACAGAGCGACCTAAGGTCAATATTTGCATTTCATCAGAACCGCCTGACACTCTGTCGACACGAATGTCTCGCCACATACGGCTGATACGATGCTCGCCAGCGATGGCATAACCACCTAGAACTTGCATGGCAGAATCAATCACTTCGAAGCCTGCATTTGCGCAGTAAAATTTGCACATAGCAGAGTCCCCAGCAGTCATAACACCGTTATCACATTTCCAAGCAGCTTCATAAACCATATTTTTCATGCTGTTAAGCTTGATAGCCATATGAGCAAACTTCTCTTGGATTAGTTGGTAACGACCAATCGCCTCGCCAAATTGCACACGTTGATTGGCATATTTAGCCGCATCTTCAAATGCACAATAAGCAGCACCATAGTTAGTCAATGCTACGAGGAAACGCTCAGAGTCGAACTCTTCTTTAACTCGAAGGAAGCCATTACCTTCCTCACCAAACATGTCTGACTCTTCTAACTCAAGTTCGTCAAACTGCAACTCACAGCAGCTATCCATTTTTAAGCCCAATTTTGGTAACTTGCTAAGCTTAATACCTGGTTTAGACATATCGACAAACCACTCAGTGAAGATTGGCTTCTCTGAATCAGCATCTTTCGCCATAACCACAATGTAAGGTGTACCCGCCGCACTCGTGATAAAGCACTTGCTACCAGTCAGATAAACTTTGCCATCTTTTCTTTTATAAGTAGTCAGTAAACTACCCACGTCAGAACCAGCACTAGGCTCAGTAATGGCCGAATTCCACATTTGTTTACCCGTACCACGGAATGCCATTATTTTATCAATTTGCGCTTGGTTGCCATGTCTCAACACAGTAGCAATACCAGGTAACTGATACAGCACATAAGTTGGAGCACCCAATCTGCCTAGCTCTTCCCAAATAGCAGTAAGAGTTACCATGCCTTCATTGAATCCATCGTACTCTTCAGGAAGCAACAAACTGTCGATTCCCATATCAGCTAATTCTTTAACAAATCTTTCAGGATATTGACTGTTCGCATCACACTCAGAAAAGTAGCTTTCCCAATTTTCTTTCGCCATTAAATCGCGAATACCAGAAACAAATAACTCTTGCTCGTCTGTTAATTTAAAATCCATTACGTATTCCTTTTCTCTTAATTAATCGGTTTAATCTTGGTTCGATTTTTTATCTGGTAGAGGTGCCCATTTATTTTTCTTAGCATCTTTCAAGAAAGAGATAATAATCAAAATGTTGACGATAATTAACGGTGCCCCACCGGCAATAATGGCTGTCTGTAAAGGCTTAAGCCCACCCAATGACAACAACAAGATACCAATAATACCGACAAGCACAGACCAACCAACACGAACCCAGATAGGCGGTTCGTTATCGGCATCAGCACCTTTACAGGTAGACATCGCTAAAGTGTAAGAACAGGCATTAATAAGGGTAACTGTTGCAAGGAAACATAAGATGAAGAATCCCCACATAGTGATAGTGCTGAATGGTAGTGCGGCCCAAGTTTCGATAATCGCTCTCGGGGCACCATGCTCTGCAATAAGTTTAGGCATATTGATGATATTTTCATTCATCAAATTCATGGTGTTACTACCTAGAATGGTCCAAAGGAACCAAGTAGAAGCAGTCAAACCACCTACCATTGTTAAACAAAGCTGACGCACAGTACGACCACGAGAGATCTTAGCGAGGAAGATACACATCTGGATACCGTATACGACCCACCATGCCCAGTAGAACACGGTCCAATCTTGTGGCCAGCTGTTTTCACTGATCGAACTGGTATAGAAAAGCATGCGAGGCAAGTAATCGAGCATCACACCCACAGATTCAGTGAAGTAGTTAACGGTAAAGCTAGTTGCGCCAATTAAGAACACCCAAACAAGCATGATAATACTTAAGTAACTACGTAGATCACTGGCAAGCTTAATTCCCTTGGTTAAACCAAAAGCCACACACACCGCATTAAAAATAATCCATACTGAGATGACGATAGTATCGACTTCAATGGTGCGTGGAATGCCGAACAACCATTCGATACACTCAGTCACCAGAGGCGTAGCCAAACCGAGACTGGTACCCATGGCAAGGATTAGAGCAACCACATAGATATTATCGATAATAGTACCGACGAAACCTTTATGGAACTTGCCTAATACGGGTTCTAACGTACCACTTGGACGTACAACATCCATTTTCTTAACAAACAAGAAATAACCCAAAGCAACCGTTAAGAAGCCATAACCCATCCAAGGAAGTGGACCCCAATGGAATAAACTATATGCAAGGCCTAACTCTTTAGCAGGAACAGAGAGGGACTCTAGTTCGAAAGGAGGATAAGTCACATAATAGAAACATTCTAATGAACCCCAGTACAGTACCGCTGCAGATGTACAGGAGGCGAACATCAAAAAGATCCAACTTCCGGTACTAAACTCAGGTGTTTCCTGACCTAAACGGTTATTTGCATAAGGTCCCCAGACCAGCCAGGCCCAACCTACAGCCATAGCAACCATGTACCACTCAAATGCCCAACCCCATGAGTGAGTCAAGTAACCAAACACCTGATTAATAACAAGATTTGCCGCGTCAAGGTCTCTTACGGTTAAGTAAGAAAGCAGTATGACGATAAGCAATGAAGGAAAAAAGATTTTCGGGTCAATGGTGACCTTTTTCTTATTTACCTCTGTGGCTTTTACATCCATAATTTTTTTATTCATCGAAATAATTCTCCCTCTCTATTTTAGGAGGATAATAGTTAATGTTTTAAGCAGAGTAGCTATCGGATCAACGTTATTTAATTCTAATTAAATATATAAAACAAAAACAACTAATGTTTAAAAACAGAATTTATTAATTTATCTAACAACCAAAAATTAATAACTTACGTTAAGTTAATTTGCGAAAGAATAATGACAGTAGCACCATCCACATACAGTGATCGTTATCACGTTCAATTAAAATAGAAACAACTTACTGATTTTAATGTATAACAAACTGTTAAAACCGAATGTCACAGCCTTATAATATATATTCAATGGACACTAAAAAAACCAAAAACAAAAACAAAAAATACTACAAAAACAATATCATAAGAGAATAAAACAAAAACAGTTTTTTCATGGAATCATTATTAAAACCAATTAAAAAGGATTTTATTTAAATTCTAATGACGACATTAGAATTACTTATGCCATAGTTTAAAGCTTAGCTAATACTATCATTAGAATTAACCAAAATTTATTATTTAAACAGTTTAAGAAGTATCAACTCAACTTCTAAAATAGTTAGTATTAGTGTATCTAATGTTACTGTTAGAAAGACTGAGAAGTGAGCAGACTAGTTGTGTGACCCATCTAACATTCGTGATGTCATCTATATAACTATAATTATCTCACTTTAAATAATTGCATAGACACAACTTACATATAGCTTACGTTTATATAGCTTAAGTTTTAAATCTACATTTAAGCAATTACTAATTATTATTGAGTTATTAACAAACATTTTAGCAATGTATTAATTAACTTTTGATTATGTACTTAATATCGATCGGGAGAAATAATGAAAATTATTACGTGTTACAAATTAGTGCCTGAAGAGCAAGATATCGCAATAAATGCTGACGGCAACTTAGATATAAGCAAGGCTGCGCCTAAAATTAACCCTTTTGATCTTTGCGCTGTGGAAACAGGGGTTCAGCTTAAAGGTTTAATTGATGACTGCAGTATTACTGCTATGAGTGTCGGCGGTAAAGCACTAACAAACCCAAAAGCACGTAAAGACGTGCTTTCTCGTGGACCAGATGATTTAACCGTCGTGATTGACGACAAGTTCGAACAGCTTTTACCACACCAAACAGCCAGAATATTAATGGCTGCAGCACAAAAGACGGGGTTTGATCTTATTATTTGTGGTGATGGTTCTAGTGACCTTTATGCGCAACAAGTGGGCTTACAACTGGGTGAGTTACTTGGCGTTGCTAACATCAATGCTGTTAGCAAAATCATCTCCGCTGAACCAGGAAAACTCATCGTTGAAAGAGCATTAGACAATGAAGTTGAAGTTTTAGAGTTAGTTTTGCCTGCTGTTATATCTGTTTCTGCTGATATTAACGAACCGACAATCCCATCAATGAAAACAATTCTGGCCGCAGCTAAAAAGCCCGTTACGGTCTTAAGTGCTGCTGATTTAGATCTCTCTGATATCACTGAATTAGTTGAGCTTGTTTCTGTTATTGCACCTAAGCAAAAGACGCGGCAAAACATCGTTATTGAAGGTGATGATGAGCAACAAATTGCCCAGTTCGCAGAACACTTACGTAAAGCACTTAAATAATTAAGGAATAATGATGAGCAAACTATCTAATATCTGGGTATTTAGCGATATCGCTTCCCGTTTACCAGAGATAATCGCAGCGGGAGTAGCATTAGGTGAAAAAGTTTCAGCTTTTGTTATTGGTACAGAAGCGGATATCAATAGAGCTTATTCTTTTGGCGCAACTCATGTTTATTGCCTGGGTGACAAAGACAGTCAAAAAATAACTGAAGATTATAGCAACACCATTGCAAAGGTTATCTCTAGCTCAACAGACACAAACACGTTAATGCTGCTTGCCGCAAACAAACGTTGCAAAGCACTTGCCAGTAAATTAGGCGTTCAATTGCAAGCTGGCGTAGTTAACGACGTAACCGAAATCAATATAGATAATGGAATATGTGCTAAGCACATGGCTTACGGTGGTTTGGCCATCGCGGAAGAGAAAATCAATAGCCCTATTGCAATTATGACACTCAGTAGCGGCGTATTTGAAGCACAAGTAGCTGACACCAACAATACTGGCGAAGCTGTGAACGTAGCCTTTGTTGAACCTAAAACCCCTATTAAGTGCATTGAGCGTCGAGCAAAACAAGGTGAAAGCGTTGATCTAGGTAAAGCCAAACGCGTCATTGGTGTGGGGAGTGGTATTGGCAGTAAAGACAATCTACAGATTGCCTCTGAACTTAGTGAAATCATCGGTGCAGAGCTTGGTTGTTCTCGCCCAATTGCTGAAACAGAAAAGTGGATGGACCGCGAACGCTATATCGGAGTTTCAGGTGTAATGTTAAAGCCAGAAATCTATTTAGCATTAGGTATTTCAGGACAGATTCAACACATGGTTGGCGCATTAGGTTCACAAACTATCTTTGCTGTAAACAAAGACAAAAATGCACCTATTTTCCAATATGTTGATTACGGCATCGTTGGCGATATCAACAAAGTTATGCCAGCACTCATTAATGCACTTAAAGCCTAACTGAATCGCAATTTTTATTGTTATTTCAATCGCCTCAAACAACTACTAAATATTGAGGCGAATAGCCAAATTTAATTAGAGAGTGACGAATATGTCAGAAGAATCATTTGACGCAATTATCGTAGGAGCGGGACTAGCAGGATGTGTTGCTGCTTACGTTCTTGCAAAAGCGGGAGCTGATGTTCTTGTAATCGAGCGCGGAAACTACGCTGGAAGCAAGAATATGACCGGTGGCCGTTTATACGCTCATAGTCTAGAAAGCATTATTCCTGGCTTTGCTAAAGAAGCGCCATTAGAAAGAAAAGTGACTAAAGAAAAAGTTACTTTTTTAACCGACGATACCGGCGTTACTCTCGACTACCATAATGGCCGCGAGCAAACCTCTGTAGAAGAATCTTATACCTTACTTAGAGGTGACTTTGACCAATGGTTAATGGCTAAAGCAGAAGAAGTTGGTGCACAATTTATTACGGGTATTCGAGTTGATGAAATTTTAACTCAAGACGGTAAAGTCATTGGCGTAAAAGCAGATGGCGATGAATTGTTGTCTAAATCAGTTATTTTAGCTGAAGGTGTAAATCCAGTACTGGCTGAACAACTTGGAATGGTAAAACCTAAAGTTAAAGCAGATGTAATGGCTGTTGGTGTTAAAGAACTCATTGAACTACCGCAAGAAGTTATTCAAGATCGTTTCAACCTTAATAATGATGAAGGTTGCGCTTGGTTATTTGCAGGTTCCCCAGCAAATGGTCTTATGGGTGGCGGTTTCATTTATACCAATAAAACCAGTGTGTCATTAGGACTTGTTTGCGGACTACACGATATTGGTACCTCCAGTAAAACCGTTCCCCAAATGCTAGAAGACTTTAAAAATCATTCAATGATAAAACCGCTTATTGAAGGTGGAAAATTACTCGAATACTCAGCACATGTGGTACCTGAAGCGGGCATTCATATGGTCCCTCAACTAGTCGGTGATGGGGTATTAATCACTGGCGATGCTGCAGGATTTTGCTTAAATATAGGTTATACCGTTCGCGGTATGGACCTAGCTATCGCATCAGGTGAAGCAGCGGCCAAAGCAGTACTCACTGCACGTGAAAATAATGATTTTAGTGCCGAAGGCTTATCTTCTTATCAAAGCTTGTTAGAAGACAGCTTCATTATGAAAGATCTTAAACTTTATAAAAATCTCCCTGAATTCATGGGAAACCCTCGTATCTTCAACCAATATCCCAAAATGGTAGCTGACATAATGCAAAGTATGTTTACCGTAGATGGATCAGCATCCCAACCACTTAGAAAAACAATTATGAAACATTGTAAAGAAGTGGGCTATATGAACCTAATCAAAGATGGAATTAAAGGAGTGACCTCAATATGAGTGAAATAGTCAATGTCGATGTCAAACTAGCTACTAATAAATTTCATGTTGACGAAGGGCATCAACATATTATCTTAAAAGATAACCCTGATATGAATGAATATCGAAAATTAATTAATGCCTGCCCAGCTGGACTATATAAATTAGATGAAGATGGCAGTGTTAGATTTGATTCAGCAGGTTGTTTAGAGTGTGGCACATGCAAATTCTTATGTGGCGACACTATTTTAGAAAAGTGGGAATATCCGCGCGGAACGTTTGGAATTGAGTATCGCTACGGGTAATAAAATATAAGCCACAGAGTTTAAAATTAAACTCTGGGGCTTTTTTAATTAAACAACAAAAAATCTATTTACTTTTAAATATCAAATAAAACAAAAAAGTCGAATGTAGATCAAATAATTAATATTAATACTAATCACAAATGTTAATACACCGTATATATCACCGTTTTAATATTTGTAATTGGTATTATTAGCTTTCGTTACAGACATAAGTTTGGGTGCGCTTTTTCATCCACCAAAGCTATTAAATAGCTTTATAATAATATTATTGAGTGGTATATCACATGAAACCAAAAACGAATTTTGATGATATGGAATTCACACCATTACACCGAAAAATAATGTTGTGGGGTAGTGGAGGTCCTTTCTTAGATGGCTACGTATTGGTTATTATTGGCCTTGCATTACAACAATTAACACCAGCCCTTGAGCTTGATGCTCAATGGATAGGTTTAGTAGGCGCAGCCACATTAGCAGGGTTACTTATTGGTACTTCTGTATTTGGATATGTCGCTGATATATTTGGTCGTAAACTAATGTTTATGATAGACATTATTGCCATAGCAATACTTTCTTTTGCAACTATGTTTATTTCCTCTGCTATCGAACTCGTAGTACTAAGATTCTTAATAGGTATCGTTATCGGTGCTGATTACCCCATAGCAACATCTATGGTCGCTGAGTTTTCCCCCACAAAAAAACGTGCATTCACCATGGGGTTTATAGCGGCAATGTGGTATGTAGGAGCGACTGCAGCCAACATGGTTGGTTACCTGTTATATGATGTACAAGACGGTTGGCGATGGATGTTTGGTAGTGCCATAATTCCTTGTTTAATAATATTATTCGGTCGATTTCACTTACCTGAATCACCTAGATGGTTACTTAAGAAAGGACGTATTAAAGAATGTAAAGAAACGATGGAAACCTTCTTTGGCCCTGACGTTCACATCAGTCATGAATCTGCTGAGGAAACTAAGTACAGTAAACTATTTCAACCGGTATATTTAAAAAGAATTATTTTTGTTGGCATTATTTGGACTTGCCAAGTAATCCCTATGTTTGCCATTTATACTTTTGGACCACAAATCATTGAACTTCTTGGCTTTTCTAATGGTAAAGATGCGGGTCTTGGCAACATAGTCATCAGTCTATTTTTTATGGCTGGCTGTATTCCCGCTATGTATTGGCTTAATTCAATAGGCCGTAGGCCACTATTAATTGGTAGTTTTGGCATTATGACTGCCGCCCTCGCATTATTAGGTATAGTGCCAGATCCTAGTGTTTGGCTAATTATTGGAGCTTTCGCAACTTATGCATTCTTTTCAGGTGGTCCTGGAATATTACAATGGTTGTATCCAAATGAACTATTTCCAACTGAAATTAGAGCTTCTGCGGTTGGCGCTGTAATGTCTGTTAGTCGCATAGGAACTATTGTTTCAACTTATGCTTTACCTCTTTTCATGGCTACTTACGGTATATCTTCAACATTATTAGTTGGAGCAGCCATTTCATTATTTGGATTAATAATTTCTGTGTTCATGGCACCAGAAACTAAAGGCTTAGCATTAGAGGTAACCAGCTCGGAATCATTTAAAAGATAATTAAGATTTAGCTAAAACCACTTATAAAAAATTTAATACCGTTCGAATAGTTTTTTTGAGCGCTAGTTTTTATGCGGAATTAATTTAATACCAAAGCGTGATGAAGGAGTTTTACATTATAAATACTCAACAAAAATATTAACTTTAATTAAATATCACAAAATAACCTTAACAATCCATTGGGGAATTATGAATATGAGAAAAAATAAAAAGTTCTACTTATCACTTATCACAAGCGCTATTTTGTTAAGTAGTTTTAATACAGTTGCTGATGAACAAGAAGATGGCATTAATATTCATGGCGCAGTTCGTATAAACTACGCATATAAAGATTACAGTGAGAGTTCAAAAGATAAAGTTGGTGATCTTACTTTTGATATGGCATCACTCAGATTTGACGGGAAATTGGGTAACTGGGGATTAAAATCAGACTATCGCTTTACCTCTTATGATAACTATATTAAATACGGTTATGGTTTTTACGATATAAATCCTGAATGGCAAATACAATTCGGTATTAACCAAGTCCCTTTTGGTAACATCGGATACATTTCAAATAGCTATTGGTTTGGTCTTCCATACTATCTTGGTTTTGAAGATGATTATGATATCGGTGCAAAAGCTACATTTGAAAAGAATGGTTGGCACTCAGATATTGCCTTCTACAAAAATGCCGAATATGGTGCTGGTATAACTAAACGTTATGGAGCAGATCTCTATGACGATGGCGAAGCTGGTACAGCAAATAATAGCGAAGAGACTAATCAGTTTAACTTGCGTCAGGCTTACACCGTGAAACACGCAGGCGGTTCAACCACTTTCGGTGGCTCAGTTGAAGCGGGCCAAATCTACAATACCGAAACAGGAAACTCTGGAGATAGATACGCTATTGCTGCTCACATAGACAGCAAATTCAATGGCTGGAATCTACAACTGCAGGCAATGGAATATGAATATAATGCAGAGGATAGTTTGGATTCAAACAAAATTGGAGTCTCTGTAGTCGGAGCCCAATATGATATCGCCTCTAAAGGACAGATATACAATATCAATCTAGCAAAAACTATTTCAACCGAATGGGGTAGTGTGAAGTTTTATAATGATTTCGGCTTGATGACACCTGACGTTGACGACGAAACCTACGATAACAGCATGCAAAATGTATTAGGTGCTGCGATTTCAGCAGGCCCAACTTATACGCAAGTTGACTTCATCATGGGTAAAAACATGACCTTCTCATCAAACGACTATCATGTTGGCCTACCTGAAGTAGGTGATGATTGGGACAAACGATTCAACATCAGCGTAGCGTATTACTTTTAATTAAGGGAGTTAGTTCTTATCTCGACTAATTTGGGAGTCTAAATGCGAGTTAGAATAGAATCTAACTCGCACGGATATATTCTCCGAGAAATAATCAGAGAGAACATTTACCGAACAGATGTTGTGCATTTTACAAACTGCTCTTAATTAGTAAATTATAACTTAATGGTTAAATTAAAGTAATTCAATATTGAAATTTTTTCGGAACTAAAAATATGGACACTAATGTAATAGCCCCAGCAGGGCACACATTATATATATATTCTTGAGCGTCATTCTTAGTCAATATGTTTTTTACATACTATTCCACATTAACTGTAAGTAACGATGCTATAGCGCGACAGGCCAGACTTTAATAAGCAAAATACACCGGTCAATGTTGACGGTGCACTTTGCTTATTGAAGTTAAATGTTAATGGCCATTATTATGCTTCAATATAAATACCCATTAGATTCTAATTGCCGTTTAAGCTTATGCTCCCACCACAGAATATCAGGGACTTCGGTCTTAGGGTCGATAGACTCAATCCAGTCTACGAGCGCTGAATGATTAGTTTTTTGGCTAGCCATTCCGAGTAAACATATCAATTCTCGACCTGCTGGTTGGCAGTAAAAACGTTGGCATAAGTAATAAGCTAGATTAGTGCATGTATTACGATTCATAGGTTTTTTTCCTCAATTTTTTGATTTAAAAATGCTTCAAATGCACTGCCGTCTCGACGAGTTAAATTGGGCACATACCGCGAGTAAACCGTAAATAACATGTTGGTATTAGCATGCCCCATTTGCCGTGCAATCCACTCAGGAGACTCGCCAGAGGCCAACCACAACGTAGCTGCTGTATGGCGGGTCTGATAAGGATTTCGCTGAGGGATCTTAGCTATATTCAACGTCGGGTACCAAACACGATAAGACATGTTTTTATTATTCATGGGCATGCCACAAGCGGTTTGAAATACAAAGCCTTTACCTGTCGACTTTTTTGCATGCAGGGTTAATGCTTCAAAAACTAAATCATTCATATCGATCTCTCTTAGGGATGTTTTAGTCTTTACTGGACCAAGCTTATTTCTCACCCAGGACCCACGGATTAAAATTTGTCGTCGAACAAAGTCAACATTTTCCCACTGCAGGCCATCTATCTCACCGGTACGCATACCAGTAAAAAAGCGCACTAAAAAGTAACAACGAAAATCAGGCCTAACAAACTCTAAAAATTTAAACACTTCATCAAGTGTAAAAGGGTGAACAGGCTTACGATTTACCGGCAATGGTTTAATAGACTTCCAAGGACTCACAAAATCATATCGCTCAGAAGCATCATTTAGCACCACCCGCAAAGGTGATAAAATTTGGTTGATGCGAGAGGCGGATAACGCTTTGCCAAAAGCTTGGCCATCGACTAAATCAGCCCTAAACTTTAATATTTCGGCCTTAGTGATTGCCTGTATGTTGTGATCACTAAATCGAGGAATAATATAAAGTTCTAAAATATCTTCGATTGTCCTCAACTGCGATGGACGCCACTCAGGTCGTTTTTCCAATAACCATTGCGCTATAAACTCGCTAACAGAAGGTGTTGAGCCGGCTTGTTTTATTGCTGTCATACGGTCGTATTCTTGAAATTTTTTGACCTGCTTGCTGTTAGGGAAGTGCCGAGCGTATTCAAATTGATTCAAATGTATTTCTGCCTCAATTCGCTTTAACACTGCGGTAGCCCTTTTACGGTTTGCGGCATTATCTTCAAGGGTTGTCATCTCGCGACAACGTATACCTCTGTACCTAAAATCAATCTGCAACTTGTTGCTTCGTGTATTTATTGTGCCCATCTAATCGCCCTCCTCTACTTAGTAGGTAAAATGTCGGAGTAACCGAACAACATTAACTGCTCAACACTTTCCCAAATAAATAAAATTTTGCGGCCACCAAATGGTCGGATGTAATGCACTCCTTCGAGTAAAATGGCATCTTTCAATTGATCGCGAATGGTTCTTGCATCATATTTAATGCGTGAAGAAAGCTCTTCTGCTGTTAAATAAGTATTAGACATAATATACTCTCCGATAGGTCATTTGATTCCATAGGAAGCCCCTTTAACCTCCTATAGAACAAATTTATGCTCATTTATTATCTTTTGCAAGCATTTTTTATCTGCAGGAGAACATTTTGTTTTATGGGAGTATATTTTGAAGTGTAATCTTTCAAGGATTCTCGGAGAAAAACGGTTAAAAGTTTCAGATGTTGCCAGAGACACTGATATCAATAGAGGCACAATAACTCGTCTTTACAATGACACCGCGACTCGAGTTGAGCTTGATGTGATTGAAACGCTTTGCAAGTACTTAAATGTAGAGATCGGTGAGTTGTTAGAGATACAAGATTAGAACCAAACTCAGTTAGACTATGCTCTAAGGAGCAATTATGACAACTAGCCATAATAAACGTAACCAGCTAGATATCGCGATAGACCCGTTTTTGTCTCAGAACGAAAAAGACTACCTAGTTCCCTTATTATTGGCTTGGTCTGGTGGCGCTGAAGCAGCTTTAAGCTGGTTTAAAAGCGAACCATTGCCGGCTTATGGCAATTTAACACCCCAACAATTATGTGAATCAGGTAAAGCAGAAAGCTTCGTTGAGTATGTTAAAGGATTAGAGTTGGGTGGTTTCGCATGAGCTATGCCTGAAATAGGTAGGCGAATTAACAGTTCAATGTAATGGTAATAATAACAGACTGTCTACAATGGATTTTGAGAAGCTGTATTATGAGAACTTAGAAAATGTGCAGAAAACTAGGGGGGGAGAACAGCACTATTCTAAATATTTAGCTTTAAAGGTAATGACTATTACCTGTCATTAAGGAGATGCTGATTGATGTTATTCAAAAACGAATTTGGTAATGATTTTGACTTAGGTTTCAATCTAAACGATTACCCTTATCTTAAAGATAAAAGTTGGCACAACGATGTAAGCCCAAGCTTTTACTTTAGTATCGGCTCACAGTACTACGTCTTATGGGTTGATCACGCTGCCCCTGCCGAACGTGAAGACTCAAACAGCCGTTACTTAATCCAAGGAGCCACAAACGAAAGTAATGAAACACATCCAGAAATCTACAGTTCTGATGGTGACATAATTTTTGAAAGTGAATTGTTCGAAGATATAAGAACTTTTTTGGAGAGTCTTACTTGTCAACAAGGTCATACAGTTAGCTAATACCTGAAACATTGAGTATTTGATAGACTAGTATAAGCATCATTATCCTGGTATCCTGGCTATTCTAATATTTCCAAGATGTAATGATTAAAATGTCTAATTCACCAATACCAATTATCGATTTATTCGCAGGCCCAGGTGGTCTTGGCGAAGGTTTTTCATCACTTAAAAATAATCAATGCTTCAACATTATCGTATCTGCAGAAAAAGATTCTTCGGCTCATGAAACACTTAGACTTCGGGCCTTCTTCAGGATATTACTCAGAGAAAATACTGAAGGGTTACAGGATTATTATGACTTTTGTAACGGTAAGACTGATAAACCCCATACATCTAAAACTATAAAAGAATGGGAACAGGCAGGATTAGAAGCTCGCCAAATCACATTAGGCTCCCCTGAAGGCAATACAGAACTAGACCAAATTATCGAAAATAACCTAGATACGAATAAACCTTGGGTTCTAATCGGTGGCCCTCCATGTCAAGCATATTCTTTAGTGGGCCGAGCGAGAAATAAAGGAAATGCAGAATATAAAGCTGAAGAGGATCATCGTCATTTTCTATACAAAGAATATTTAAGGATTATTCAACAATATCATCCTGCCATTTTTGTGATGGAGAATGTAAAAGGGATCCTGTCGGCCAAAGTAGGAGGTAAAAGAATATTTGACGAAATACTTAATGACCTAGTAGATCCCGACGCCGCTCTTAAAGCCTCAAAATCAGGCCATACATACAGAATATGTTCACTAGTTGATAACCAAATCTTTAGAAAAGGAAATGATCCCAGTTTATTAGATCCCAAAAGATTTATTATTAAAGCTGAGGAGTTCGGGATCCCACAAGCACGGCACCGTGTAATACTTGTAGGTATCAGAGATGATATCTCTGGTGTGCTTGAATCGTTAACAAAGCACGATTCAGTGACAGTTGATGAGGTGATTGGTAACCTTCCAGAACTACGAAGCAAACTCAGTAAAGGGCCTGATTCTGCAGAAGCTTGGCAAGCTTGTATTGAAGCACAGCTTAAAGCTTTGGCAAATTCAACCACCAGTAAAAAACTTGCTGTAGAACTCTCACAAACAGCCAAATACATTACCAAAAATGGCTCTCCTGGCAGTATAAGGTATCCAAAGTCATCCGGTAACGGTTCGACTGAGATACCGTATCTTGATGAATGGTATCTAGATTCAAAATTAAATGTTTGGCTTAACAATGAAACTCGTGGACACATGAATAGCGACTTAGGTCGTTATGGATATGCGGCATGTTTTGCAAAAGTGTTTGGAAAATCACCGAAGGGGCATAAAGAGTTTGATTTGCCGGGTTTACGGCCTGAGCATAAAAACTGGGAAAGTGGGAAATTCTCAGATAGGTTCAGAGTCCAGCTTAGTAAAGCACCATCCACTACAATAACTAGCCATATTTCGAAAGATGGACACTACTTTATTCATTACGATCCACTACAATGTCGCAGCCTTACCGTCAGGGAAGCTGCTAGATTACAAACCTTCCCTGATAATTACTTCTTTCAAGGCAATAGGACACAACAGTTCCACCAAGTAGGAAATGCTGTACCGCCACTATTGGCAAAGAAAATTAGTGTCGTCATTCTGAATCTACTCAATAGAAATTAATAAAGAACATGAAATAGGCAAATTTTTATTGCTTATTCCATGTTTTTGCTTCAAAGTTAATCTTTGATGCTTTTAATTTCTGGTGCTGTAATCATAAATATAGATGATGAATACTTTACTTCTTGCATAATTTTCCAACATTCTTCTTTTTTTGCCCACTCAGAAACCATTCTTTCATTTGCTGACTTATGAAGTCCTGCATGAACTTCTTCAGATAGGTTTACTATTAATTGCTGAAATGAATGGGATATACCTTGGTTTTCCCATATAGAATTGAAATTAATTTTTGAACCTAACTTCAAGAATATAATAGAAAGCGTATAAACCGTTATGTTGGCTTGAAAAGCTTTATATTTTGTTCGTATGATTTTCTGCGTTGTATTAAAGAGTATTGCTTGCGCAACGAGACTTTTATAATCACTTAACGTAGGAAGTTCCTTCCCTGATGGCCATCTATACGTAGATATTGAATCCATGAATTTTTGAAAATTATTTTGAGCCCCCAAAGATACTATATGTGGCTTTAAGGCATATATATTTAAATATTTTGCCATATCTGGTTTGGTTATTTTTCTTGCTGGTGGCATCGAAGCTTTAAGGCTTTTTTGCTTAGCAGATGTTGTACCTTCGCGCTCAATCATGACCTTGTAACTTCCTGCAGCACGCTCATAGAACCAACGTCCAACACCATCAGGGCAATAAGTTGATTGCGCATGATTCTCTAAAGTCACATGTAGCTTGTCATTAGCAGCAAAATCAGATTGTTTAATCGCATTTTGGCTATTTGCATAACGGGAAATATCCGCTATCAATTTTTCTTCATCTTGTGAATTGCTAGCTCTCAAAATTATCAATTTGGCAGGAATTCTAACCCTAGACAAATCGACATCATTGTATTTCTTTTGTGTAAAGTATAATGAGGCTGATGTTTGGCCGCCATTTACAATCTGCATTCCTTTCAACCAAGTAATACCTGGACTCCCATCAGCAGCTCTACCTAAATGAACTTCATCTGCAACGATTACTAAACCATTGTTATAAGCCATGAAACGTTCTGGTTCATTCCTAAGAGTATCCCTAATTCCTTTATTTACCTTTCCGGTAACACTCAAGAAAGAGCGAACATTTGCTTCAAGAATTCTAGAGCCATACTTATCATAAATAAACCGAAGCGCCTCACCCGGGATTACTGTCATAGCATAATCATATTCACTCATTTGACCTGGAACCCACACACATGGGAGAGGCCCACCAGCAACCTCTTCGAAATTAACGGTGAGTTCATCTCGAGGCTTACCTTCAGAAAGGTGTCTATACAATCGCTCAACATCCATTACCTCAAGCTTGATTGTTTTATCTTGTATTTCTCTCGATTGGAACTGCTTTGACTTGGCATTCAAGACTCTGTCAGTTAACACATAAACTCGAATTTGCTCTAGAGTAGAATAGTTATCTTCAATTGCTTGCGCTAATAGGAAAGCTTCACTGGAATCATCCATTTGCTTCGCTAGCTTTTTCTCGGCACATTTAGATACAAAACGAAGGCAATAATCAGCCACCTTAGCTGCTTCAGATGTTGTCACAGAAACGATTTCATCTACATCTGAGTAAAGACTTACAAAAAGATCTAACTGGTCGAGTTCGTCAGACATTGCATAGCCACTCATACGAACATTTGTATTACCCACTTTTGCATCAAAATGACAAACAACAGGCTCAAATGTCATACCGACATCGTACATATGTTGCATTATTACTTCTGTAAAAACTGATTCTGGATATGGATACGGCTCTCCTGGTATTGCAAGTCTTTCATTCAATAACTCTCGAACTTCTGCATTAGTTTGTCTAAGAAAATCAATTAATTCCATATTTGACTCACATCTAATTTATTTAAAACTATATTCAATGGCACATCAACACATACCAAATCATCTATATCAATTTCATATTTGGCGAATTTAACCCCTGTAGGTACATTTGCAGGAATTAAACGAGGGAAATTAGAATCCACAAGCACAATGCGTATTTCTTTCACCACAAAACATCTTGTATAACTTTCCTGATGACTCTCATGGTAGCCCGCAATCAACAAACGACTCAAAAGCTCCTCTTGGAGTGATGGTTGTGAAAATAAAATTTCACTTATTATTTCAACCAACTTAGGTAGGCTAACACCACCAGTCTGAATATTTAGTCGGACAGCACCGAAGTAAAGAGGATTTATAATTGAATCATCCAGCTGTTCTAATGAAAGAATTTTTGCAGGGAAACCCTTTTCTGCAAGAGTTGATTTAACTTCGATTGCCCCATACTCAAAGATAAAGTCTTGTAGTCCACCGCTTGGGCCAAACCATGCTTTTAAGGCACTTAATGGCTCGACACCATTCAAGAGTAGATACTTTAAAAAAACTAGTTCACCATAAAGACCAATCTCAGCCTCAGAGCTTAATGTTTTTTGAGATCGACTCATAAATTCTTGCCAAGCTCTTATCCTTCCAATAAAAAGACTAAAAATATTACTCTGAGATAGTTCGGATTTTTTTATGAGAATATTCATGATATCTCTAATCATTCCAAGAAATATCTCTAGACTTCCAGAAGATGTCCTAATGAGCCCAATCCATTTATAATTGGAATCTAAACTAGCATCTGAGATGCTTTCTACATGGAATCCTTTTCCTTTTGGTAGTTGCTTTGAGTTTGGAGAAGACTCTAATTTAAAACCTATTATCAATGCTTCCTCATTTTCGGGATAATGTCGCCCAGCCATTATCTTACAGCCACTAGAAGCTGTGACGAAAACAGCTTGCCAACCAGAAGATTGATTTACTTCGGCTAAAGCACTCCATGCTGCCTTTATTTCATCTTCAATATTCTGAGCCATATTCTTGTTCCCACAGTACATTATTCACTTCGTATTTAACTTTTGTTCCACTATCACTTCCCGGAAAACTAATCCCAAAAGAAACCACAGGAATAGAAATATCGGAATAATCTTTAATTTCTGATGGATCTAGAAGGTAGATTAACAATAACCCGCGCTGAGGATTTTTAGGAACACCAACAGCCCCGAAGCCCCTAATCTTTCTAATTGCTGGGCCGCTCGGATTTGCAGGTTCTTTGCTTTCAGGCTCATTACTTGTTCGTCCAGGATCATTCACCCCTGCTGTGCGGGTTAGCTTTAGTGCTTCCAACCAAGCGTTATCATCTAGGTCAACACCCTCGTCAATTGGAGATAGTAAACGGCCTATTGAATATCTATCTTCAGAGTTACCTTTATGTTTTCTTGTAACCAATGGAATCTCATATTTGTTTTCGAGAAAAAAACATGGGACTGACTTATCTTTATTTTGCTTCTTGGTCATAATAGCTACAGTCCAAGAGGTGAGCTCTCCCTGCATAGTCAAACTTTGTATGAAATCTGATAACACTTTACTATTAACTTTCATGGCTGCTGGATGAGTTTTATAATCAACAAGAAATTGAATAATCAAGTCAGCCGGGACATTTAACCACTGCCGGCCAGGCGATCCTTTTCGGTCTCGTTCGGGAACGGCTTCTGAACAACCCATACCCAGAATAAGTTGTTCAAATGCATTCAAATTTGATCTTAATGAAGCTTGATCTTTAAGTAATGAAACTGTTTCAACCGATTGACCACTAAATGAAAGGTAAAGACTCTTGGAGCTTCGCATTTTTAGCCTAGATGTAACCATCAATACCGGATGAGACATTACCTTAAGGCCATATTCGCGAGGAGTTGCTCCAGAGGCCTTCATTAAATCGAATTCTTCTCTAAGTTCTTCTGAAGCATCTGCGATGTGCTCGAACCACTCAACCAACTCATCAGTCGTATATAAACGACAAAGATCCAAATAATCGGGGCGATAACCGAACCAGCGGCCCATTTGCATAAGGGTATCGTACATACGAGAAGCTCTGAGAAAATAACTTGTACAAAGACCTTCTAAGGTCAATCCCCTTGCAAGCTTATCTCCACCGATAGCTATAACTTTTAGCCCAACAGCACAATCGGCATAATCAAGCGCTTCTTTGGCAAAACCATTAATAGCTCTAACTTCGATTTCTGAAATTGCAGAAGGTAAATCATCTTCTATTTGTGCCCAAGTAATTAGGTTTTTACTCGCTAATTCAGAATTGACTTTATATATTTTCTCAGACGTAGGTACGAAGTCTTCTTCCCATAAGGATTTAAGATTTTCTATTACTGTTGAGTAGTCTATCTTACGGACTAATCGTTGCTTCAGCCATTCAACATAACCTTCAACCTGCTCTTTAACGACGCCTTGGACAGAAGTGAACCTTGTCACATGTACGAGCATGGAACAATGATCGTCTTTTTGTCCTCTTAAACGCCTAATGCAACACGTCAAAACAAAAGATTCAATAGCTTGTTTAAGGGAAGCAGGTATCCCATGATCTTCTTCGCAAGCAGGAATATAACCATTCTTATGCTTAGTTGGCATCCAACCAGTTTTTTCATCTAAAGAACAATGATCTTTTACTTGCCGAGTTAAAGGTAATCCCCCCTCTCTTCCATTTTCAGAGTTAATCCCAAAAATCTTCGCGGGTCCAACATAATTAGACGATGCTGAAAGGTTTGAAATAAAGGCCGTAGGGAATAGATCTGGCCCTTCTTTAATGGTTTGACCTCGTTCGTGAATAAAAATATTGGCAAATGGTGTTGCGGTGTACCCCACATAAGCACTTCTTGTAAAAGTATGTAATATTTGTCGGGTTAATCTATTTATTGTCTTAGGTTGATGCTCCAAATCAGGCAAACCGCTCTCATCAAATTGCTGCTCACCGGTATCAACAGAAGCATTATCAGCTTCATCATCTATAACTAGTAACGGTAAATGAGTGACAATTTTTCGGTTTGTATCCTTGTCTTTTGTATTTGCTACATGATTCTCAATCCACTTAAGTAGCCTTTCCAATACTGATTTATTTTTTTTGACTACAAATAACCACGGGCGCTGTTCCGGTGAAATACCAAGATGTTTAGCTGCTTTAATATTAAAATCACCTTTTTCAGAGCGATTAGTTGCAAAGTTGGGCCTGATAAAAGGATCCTTATCAATAAGTCCAACTCCGACAGCATGTATTTCATCTTCGATAAGGCTTGTTGTATAACCAAGAAAACCTTCATCTAAGCGAATTTGAGTCTGTGAGCGAAGGTTGTTATGCATACCGGCCAGAACAATAATAATTTTATAACCAGCGTCAGCAGCTTTACAAATTAGTCCAGTATAATTACCTGTTTTTCCCGACTGCACATGCCCAACAACTAAACCTCTCCTATCCCAAGGCCCATCTCTATTGGGGTCTTCTAAATTAGACAATATTTGATCTGTTGATTTATTAAGACCTTCTACGATGTTCCATGACAATTTCTTTTCCTGAAGCTCCCTATACCTCTGCCAATAACGCCAACTCTGTTTTCGATCCTGATTCAACCAAGGTATATGCCCTTCGTTGTTAACAAGAGTTGCATTATCTCCGACCCAAGTACTAGCCCTTCTTATTAGCTCAGCGATCACAGCATCGCGATTTAAGGTTTCAGACCATTCCTTTTTTATTGAAAGAGCTATACTTATTTTCTCTTCAATCATAGAAGGGTTAACATCCACTTCATCCTCAAGCAAATTTTGTACAAATGCTAAAACTTTGAGATCAACTGTATTCAATGCCATTAAATTTTCCTTGAGCAATCATAGCTCTTTTTTTAAAGATGAAATAAGTTCTGGGTAATCATGAAAAGGTTCTGTTGCAAGTAACTTATCTTTGGCCGCTTCAGCACTGTACCCTTTTTTCTGTGTTAGATTACTGTACATTAGTTGAAGTATGCTAATAACTTCCTGTGAGGCTTCACCCTCAAATTTTTTTCTAGGGATTTCTTTATTATCAGCTGTATCAAGCCATATTCGCTGAACAGGAATAGTCTCTTCGAGCACTCTTAGCATAATCTTAACTTGAGGAAGCATTGCTCCTGCATCATCTAATACAGCTCTCACTGCCGGATGGTTCTCATCAATACGATATCGAACACCGTCAGCTTTCTGCTCAGTTTTCCATGCTTGAATTACAAGTTGAGCTTTACCGCCTCGATTAGGTTTACCTCGAGCAGCAAAGGCTTTTCGGGCACGAGAACGAGTATCTTCAGCTAACTGCATTAACCACTTTTTAACCGCCACTGGCGGAGTTGCTGAAACCTTTCGAATATCAATTTCCCACTCTGAATCCTCAGTATTGGGAATATCAAGTTGTATTCTAGCCAGCCGATGAGCCTCTTCTTTTGTCCAGGCTCGACCTTTACCTAATCCGAGCCAGCTTCCTGCCAATAACAATCGTTTATTTCTATACACATAAAAACCTTGCTGTGCAGTCCAGCCATTTGGTCCACCAGCTAACTCAAACTCTTTATCACTGAGTCTATCTTGGTGAGGTAAAACATGACATTCTACGCTTACATCTCGTTTGGTCGGACTAAAATAAGCCAAAGGAGAATTCCAAGCCTTGGCAGGATGCCCCCGTAGGAAAGGGTCCCAAGAACGTACTTTGGCACCATTGATATATAGTTCGAACTTATTCAATTTATCATCTAAGTAACGATGAAAAGTCATTGCTAGATGTCGCTCTACTTTATCTATTAAATCTAAAAAGTGTTGTGAAGTGAACCCCTTAGAGACTATACGATCTAATTTCTCCCATAATACTAAGGTACCTTGCTTTTTACTTCTCTGCTCTGTAATAAACATTTCACTGCCTTTCGCTGGCCCCTCTAAAAGCTGCCATCTATCGCTACTTGCTAGTATATCTAAATCCCAGCGCAGTGAATTAAATTGTCTATTACAGCTAGTTGCTACAGTTAGACTTCTGCATTGAGAAAAGGATGCAGTTTTTAATCCTAATCCAAATCGCCCTAAATCATTACTATTACGATCATCAAGAGGGTTTAACTCCCCAAGTCGCATAGCCTTATCAAGACCTTCAGCATCCATTCCGGATCCGTTATCAATAATTTCAATTCGACTTAGGCTAGCAGCCCAGATGAAGTTAATTTCTACTTTGCTCGCTTTAGCAGAAATACTATTATCAACAATGTCAGCTAATGCCAATGCTGTCGTATAACCCAATCCTCTTAAAGCTTCTACCATTGCACCAGCTCTAGGTGGAGCATCTCTTGAGCCATTCATATATATTTATCGTCCCTAGCAATATATTCATCAATCGCTTCCATTCCTAAAAAATCTCTAAGGTGGTTCGAACGAGAAACATGAGCTATCTTCTTCAATGTCTTTGCTTCAATCTGCCGGATTCTTTCCCGAGTAACACCATACCTAGAACCAACTTCTTCAAGAGTAAAATCATCCTCGTTATCAATACCAAATCTTAGTTTTAAGATGTTTTTTTCTTTATCTTTTAACTCTTCAAGTAATTTATGTATGTGCATATCTCTATCCTGAGAAATCAGTATTTCCTCAGGATTGTCAGCGTCATCAGTTAAATACTCTTCAACCTTTTGATTTTCATCATCAGACTCTAAATATAGAGATTTCTGTAATCGCTCTAGCTGTTGACCGGAGATCTCAAGAACAGATGCCAATTCGTCAAAAGTAGGCTCTCGTCCATAAAGAGAAAATAATGATTGGGATACCGAGCTGTATTTATTAATTAGCTCGATCATATGAACGGGTATACGAATTGTCTTAGCTTGATCAGCAATATATCTGGTAATAGATTGCCTTATCCACCAAGTTGCATAAGTAGAAAATTTGTAACCAAGCTTGTAGTTAAACCTATCCACAGCTTTCATTAGTCCTAAATTACCCTCTTGGATTAGATCCAATAGGTCAATCCCTCTTCCTTGATATTTATTCGCAATAGTTATTGCCAATTTTAGATTAGCTAATATCATATCGTTCTTTGCGGCAGAGCATATTCTCTGCCCATCGTAAACGTCTTTCAGTATCTTATTCTTTAATTCACAACTAACAGACACATTATCAGCCAGATCAGAATGTTCAATTTCGTTGGCACAACTGGATATTAAATTTTCTAATACATTTTCTGTAAGGATTAAATTCTCAAAAACATTTATAAAACTAGAGCTTACGACATTAACCTCACACGTGTTAATTTCTGCCAACTCTATTTTAAGAGTTTTTATATGCTGAAAAATCCTCTCAAATGGGTAAGAATGTTCTAACGGCTCATCATCTAAATCATTTTCATTGAGAAGTTCATCATCTTGAGTAAATGTATCATTTAATCCGGTGATATATTTCTTTAACTCAGAAGCAGGTTCGTCAGCATTCACGGCCTCATTATAGATTTTAAGAATATACTTATGTGTGGTTGGAGCATTAGCTAAAGCCTGCATGATCCGCTTCAATCCAGACTCTATAAGCTTACCTATCTCAGCTTCTTGAACCCTAGTTAAAATAGCTCTTTTCGGTAAACCAGCTAGGTAGTATGTTGTAGGATCATCACGACTAAACAAAGTGTGTTCTAATAATTCAACAGCTTCATTTGTGGAATGCTCTTCATCAATTGAGATGTGATCACTTTCGGGAATTATTTCAAAAAAGTCATCCAATATAGTAATACCGGACATTTGAAGGATTTGCTTACAATGAAAGACTTTATGAGCTAATTTTTCATCGTATTGTTGGAGAATTGTATTATCCTGATCAACTTTAAAATTGTCGCTGTTTTTTACTCCTTTTAAGTTAAGTATTTCGCGAAATAACTTTGACTCATAGATGCTAGAAACAGAGCTAATTAGCTGCCGTTCACAAATAGACCCTGTGTTAATTACTAAAGAAAAGAATTCCCTGAAACCATCATGAATAGATTTGCTTCTGAAAAGATCGGTATTAAAGCTTTCTATCTCAGGCAAATCAATAATAATGTCTGACCAATCCTCTCTGTTGTCTACAAGAAAGTGGTTACTGATATGATTCTGAGCTACCTGAGCTGAAGCCTTACTCTCAAAATTTTCCTCTGGTTTATCTATATCTGTGAGGATGACCCATCCATCGCTATCTTCATGTTCACCAACGCCGTCAAGACTAATGAACGTTGTTGGGAAGGTCTCTATTGACCTATGCTTATTTGAATTTATAGGAGCTGTATCTTGAGTATTTGGGGTAATATTTTTAAAGCTTTCTTTATCACTAGGGATATCTAAAGCCCCGGATAAATCAATATATGTCTGACTCTCAGTTTCAGGATTTATCAGAGTTATTTCAGAAACCTTGTTAGGTTGAGCAACTTCTCTTGGATAAGCTACATCTACGTTCTTAGGTGCTTTGAGATTGAGATGACTCACCAAAGTATCATGAATATCATAATACATATTTTCTTTAGCGTAATCTTTAGCTTTCTGGCCTTTATTATCTTCAATCTCTGTATCTGCGCCAGCCAATAAAAGCAGCTGACAGATATCGTGAAGTCCCTTACTAGCGGCAAGCATTAAAGGGGTTGCACCATTATTATCTTTGAGATTAGCAGTAAGAGCTACTTTCAAGTGAGCTCTTACTGCTATTTCTGAACCAGATAAAATGGCCAGTTTCATTAAGTGTCCAAACTTATTCTTAACTTTCAAATCGGACTCCATGTTAGACTTCACTGCTAATCCTTTTGCATCTAAATAGACAAATTTACTAAATCCGCGAAGTATTAATTATCTATTTAACTATCAAAAAAAACTTTCTACGATACTAATCTATAGATACTTCAAATACTTATACGTGGCAATAGAATTTTTGCAAATTGTTTAGGAAATGGCATCATTTTAAAACACACAGCGCTACAAATGATGTGACCTATACCAAGTAATGTTCTACCACATTGAAATTTATCGCAACGTTTAACAAATTGTTCAATTGAATCAGACACCTAAAATTGTGACTTATAGTCCGTAGACCTTAGGCATCAGAAGTATGATAATCACCTCAAACATCATCACTGGAAGCGCCAATGAACAAACTATCTACAATGAATCTTCCACATGAAGAGACATATCTTGGATTTGATATTTTTATTGAATCGAATCCAGATCAGTATCGTGAAGGCTTTAGCTGGTCGATAAGCAGAGGTGATGATGAGCTTGACTGTGGGTTAGACTTTGAAGTCAATCAAGCGCTTGAAGCCGCTTATAAGGCTATCGACAAGTTAATGAGCTAATCGACAGCCTTAACCATTTTTAGGTGGTTATGAAGTGTTATAACAAAGTCTAATTGGCTGATACCCAAAGCCAGAACGATAGTCTCTAGTGAGTCTAAAGTAATATTTCTAACACCACGCTCTACACCAGAAATATAAGTCCTATCTATCCCTGACTTCCTTGCCAATTGCTCTTGGCTCAAACCAGCCTCAAGACGTAAGCTTTTCAATGTTGATGCTGTTGCCTGCCTAAAAATCATTCACACGCTACTACTGTTGTTAACTTTTCCCTAGGATCTTCCTATCAAACTAAAAGCTCAACAGACTATGAGTCACATAATTAAAAAGACTATTCATCATCGTAGTCGTCTTGTTTGACTCTAAGCTTTAGCCTTTCACAATATACCTAACTTAGTAACTCATCCAGGCTAAGATTGATCTATTGCAAGGTCTGTTGTTTCAACTAATTTTTTAAAAAATATAAGGCACTTCTTCATATCTGGACGACTGACAAGATGAGTTGCTTGCGTGTCATTGATTGAGCGGTGTACAGCTTCGCCTCTTTTCTTAATCCATTGGTTCAATTTAGATCTAGCTTGATCAGCATCGCCATCAATCCAAGTCCATTTTTCTGTCACATCTTGATGTAAAAAACGCTCAAACATTCCCTTCGTATTTTTCGAGTTTGGAGTATTAAACCACTTCAACTCATTTTCTAAAGTAGATTTAATAAAATTAGCGACCTTCGAACCTTCCAGAGTCCGTAAATCAGCGGTTAACCTTTCTTCTATGGCATCTTCGACATAGGTTTCCCATGCAGTTAATGTCATGATTAATGCCGCTCGCTTAAGCTCTTCAGGCTCTCTTTCTCTGCCCTCCATCTGGTTTAAATGATCATAGGCCTGCAAAATTCTTTCGGCGTCTTGAATTGCGTTCTCAAAATGGTCTCTCGCTTTAGACATAAGTATTCCTTTACCTTTAATTTTTATTATTTTGAAATTCTAACCAGCTTGAAAACTGATGTAGAGGGTCACAGATTTTGTCCATTGGTGACAAACTGCCTCCAATGACGACACCATGCACGCTCATTGCGCGTTGCTCTTTACGGTTATTAATCTTTCGAGAAAGTCCTGACGACACAGAAAACTCGCCATCACTAACCAAAAGAATATCGGCCTGTTGCCATTGTTGCTCATCACCTCTTTCTAACGCCATATTGAGAGGGCCTTCAACGTCTGTGCCGCCACCGAATGACATCGACAAAAAGAGGATCATTTGCTCAAGCCCGGCTTTATCTGGTGTCAGTTCCATTTCTTTAACTTCCCCTTTACTGCCGAACAAATAGACAAAGCATGCTCGTTTCTCTTTTTGGGCAACACTGATGCACTGCAGAACAAGCGCCTTAGCAACATTCTCTGGGGTCCCAGCCATAGAACCAGAAGTATCTAAACACACAATCATAGGGCCACGATTACGATTTAGCTTTTCCCCAGAATGGCTTTCTTTGACATCTTGTTCTTGCTCCGTTAGTTGAGTCACCATCTCAGTACCTTCAACGGCATAACTCAGCAGAGCATGTTCAGCTCTGCGAGCATGCCATAATTTTTTAAGTACTGGGTGTCCAAAAAAAGCAGCTTCTTGTGGCAGCATTCGACTAATAGAGTCTGAACGAGTAATACCTTTGGTTTCCATCGGCACTAAGGGAGTCTTAATTTCGACATCATGGCGAAAACGAAAAGCCATGCTCATACGTGAAATAATTTCTTCAATGATTGCCTCACCCTCGGTATCTTTCATTCTTCCCAAGGTTTCAATGACTTCACGCAGTTGTGGGATCTGCTTTACAATCTTTTGCAGCCTAACTAGATTCATCCAGCCATGACTTTGAAATATTCCTTGAGATAGATCCCAACCAAGACCTGTCACCAATCCCAAATCAGTAAAAACTCCTTCTAACTCTTGCCATATTTCTAGCCTTTCAGACCAGATACTAGGAAGTTTAAATAATTGTCCACCAGCACTGTTTACTAGCTGAATCCAAGCATTGAGCTCAGCTCGTATTTTAATATCTAAGCGTTGAGCATCATTAAGTGCTAAATGCTTTTGTTTTTTTGAAGAACGGCGTTGCTGTTGAATTGCTTCCAATTCAAGTCGTAATTGCTCCAGTGCTTCCTTTTCTGCAATAATCGCCAACTGTCGTGATAATGCTGATGTCTGTAGCTGTAAGTCCTCTAGCTTAACTAATAGGTCACTAAGCAAAGCATCGGTTACCTCTGGGTTATCTTTACAATACCGCGCCACACCTGATGCCTTAATTGAAGTCGCGATTTCTTGTTGTATAACCTCGGGGAGCCATGGGCAAGGTAAAGATATCTCTTCTGCAGCCAATAGTTGTGAACGTAACAGTGCTATTGACTGACAGCGAATTGTTAAATCGCCACCCGATAAAGTAACCACCGCAGGTACTAGCTCATTCGGCAGTAAATCAATAGCAGCAAACTGTTGGTCTAACTGCGCCAACAATCCGACTGAATGCTTCGTCATCGTGGGGTTAGATTCACTCACATAGTTCACCTTCTAAAATCGAATCAGCTTGCCGAGTCTCTAGAACGTTCAAAGGGTCCTCGACAGACAGACTTTCAAAACCTTTAATCAGCAGTTTAGCCCTCTTTAGCAAGGTGTTTGAGTGCTCCTTAGCATGAGATATATTTAATGTGATTTCAGTCTCGAGAGCCTGATCAATCCATATATGGGTGGCAAAAACATTTCCGACTTGCTCAAGCTGCTCATTGAGTTGACTTAAATGTTTCGATATTGAGTTCTCTAATTCTTTAACACTATTCACACGACTCTGAATATGGCCAATTGAATAGTTATATGTAACCAAAAATGGTTCGTTTTCTTTGTCCACCATTATTGGTGTTTCATTAGAATTAATGGTCTCCTTATCCCAGCGATCTTTGTAAAGCAATTGCCCATCTTTATTTGTTTTTTGTACTTCACTTACAGGTTTGCTCGTTTGTCTACCATTCGCTGTGTGGAAAAGTAGTCGTCCTTTTTCATTGGTTTTCTGTACCTTTTTTACGCTTTCTTCGCGTAGCCGCTGTTCCCATGCCAGAAGAGCGGTATTGAGTCTCTCAGAACTAAAATCACCATCCAGTGCAATCGCCTGCTTGTAGAGATCAAGCAGCCCCTTAAATTCTTCAGGTTTATTCCAAAGGCAATGAGGTAAAATCCATGCATCATAATTACTGATTTCATTCATCCCAGCAGTAAATGCTGATACTTTCATTAGTTTAATAACTTTTCGCCAACGACGGTCTGACACATAGATATCTTCACGCTGTAAATGCTCTCTAAACGCCTTACATAGCTCAATGACTGAAGGTGTTACTAACACCTTTTCAGACAGCTGCTGGACTTCGATGAGATCTTCTAACCTTAGGCGCACCTCTAACTCAGGGTCAAAAGCTGAACCCGATAGCATCAGCAAGCTTTGAAAACTCTCGTTCGATACTGGTGCAACAAAACTTCGCAGCATAAATCTGTCATAGAGCGCTGAAAGTTCTTCTCCTTCAGGTAACTCATTACTAGCCGCTACAACGGAAATTAGAGGCACTTTGTATCTACGATTACCATTGTCAAACTCTCGTTCGTTCAGCAATGTTAGTAAACTATTTAAAATGGCACTATTGGCTTTAAATATTTCATCAATAAAAGCAACCGAAGCCTCTGGTAGGTAACCACTGGTTAATCGCTTGTACCTGTCATCTTCCAGCGCTTTAATAGACAAGGGACCAAATAGTTCCTCTGGTACAGAAAATCGCGTCAACAAACGCTCAAAGTAGCTAGCCTCAACAAACACACTTTTCAAACGCTTAGCCAGCTCACTTTTTGCTGTGCCAGGTGGCCCGATTAACAGCACATGTTCACCAGCTAATGCTGCTAATAACATTAGCTTTACTTGCTCATTACGCTCAAGCAGCCCCTTGTTCATTTCATTAATTAAACTTGCGATTTTTTCTTTGCGTGAAAGTAGGCTAACTGGTGTTTGATTGTTCAAAGTTTACATCCTTATTTTAAGTGGCTGTCCGATACAACTTCCGGAATGAAGCTGTAATAGCTAGATTCATGCCAATGTATAGCGCACTACTTATATCCCTAGTTTTTTAACTCTATTGCTCAATGTTTGGTGATTGTTGTAGCCAAGTAATTTTGCTACTTTACTTTTATTCCCATCATGCTGCTCAAGCGCTTTGACAATATAATAACTCTCAACTTCAGCTAAAATATGACTTATATCAAACCCTTGGTGGATATCTCTATCTAACAGAGACTCTTTTTTACCTTCCATAATAAATAAAGCTTGTCGAATTTCTGCTTCATCGATGCAGTCTGAACCAGACCACAGTGCAGCTCGTAGTAACGTCGCCTTCAATTCCCGAATGTTGCCTGGCCATTTGTGTTCTTTGATAACTTTCTTTGCAAGATAGGAAATATTTTTACCTTTTAATACCGAGTGCTCTTTTGCCAAGATCTGCATTAGTGAATCAACTAAAAAGTCTAAATCACCTTGCCGCATTCTTAATGGCGGTAATTGCAAGACGCCTATTGCGACTCGATAAAATAAGTCTTCACGAAAGCGACCTTGGGCAACTTCATTTATCAAGTTTTTATTGGTTGCCGTAATTAATCTAAAATTGCTACTTTGCTCATCAGAACCTCCTAGGCGGGTAAATTTTCCATCTTGCAACACCCTGAGCAACCTTACTTGGACAACAGCATCCAATTCGCCAAACTCATCTAGAAATAAAGTTCCGTTATGAGCCTGCTCAAATACACCTGACTTGTCTGAAATGGCTCCAGTAAAGGCTCCACGTTTATGGCCAAAAAGTATTGAATCAATAAGCTCTGTTGGGAAGGCTCCGCAGTTAACAGCAATAAAAGGCTTATCTTTACGGGTACTGGCATTATGAATCGCTCTAGCAAACATTTCCTTACCTGTACCACTCTCACCATAAATTAGTACAGGTACATCCTGTTGGGCCAAAATTTGTGCCTGAGACTTTAAGACTTGAAAATCAGACTCAATAGTAAGGATGTCATCAAAAGCAGTATCTATAGGTGCTTCTAATCTGGCTAAGTTATTTAATTCGGATTGGTTTAATTTGGTAGCAGCAGGAACATATTTGGCAGATAGCGTAAAAGGTATATTAATGACTTGCACCCCCTGCTCTTTAGACGCTTGATAAAAAGTGCAAGGGAAACGTGTTTTACCCAGCAAAACCCAAATAGCCTGCATTGCTGGTGTGCCAGGGCTTAGTAAAATACTTAATTCAGAATCGGACTGTACAACATCTTTCAATAATTGCTCTGCTGCAATATAAATGTCTTCGTAATCAATTGGAGAGGAAAGGTTTGCCTTACGAGCATGAACTTTACAATTCACTCTTTCTGACAGAAGGGATACATACGGTTTTATTTCATCATCGCTATAGTTATAGATAAGCTCAATAACATCAAATTTAGTTGCTTGAATCGTTGCCCAAATAGGACCCGTCATCTGCCCTTCTGGCATATTTAGATCATTTCCACCAATCCAACTAACTAGTAATCTTTGTTTGTTCATCCCTAAACCCAGCTCATATATCGCCATAGCTATCACTACAGCTACCGTCATTCTAATAGACTTAACTGATAATCAGTTAAGTGAAAAGTAACAATCTTAGCACTTGCAAGTGCTAAGGTGATTCGTAAAATAGCAGAAATATCAATGTAGTTACAACTGTGATGATGTTTATTCGTGAGGATTGATAAGGAATAAAAAATTAAGAAAGTCACCACATTAAATTTATTTCAACAAGTCCCGTTCTTCAATCCTTTCCAATATCCAATCTTGTATTTCACTCTCAACCCAGGCGACTGACCTGACACCGAGGTTAACTGACTTAGGGAATACGCCTTCATCCATCAACTTGTAAATTGTTGAGCGTGCCAGTGCGGTGCACTCCATGACGGTTCTAAGTTTGATTAGCTTCATTGTGAATACCTCATATTTGATATTAAGTGGGTTACCAAACCACTCATGTAGCATACAGTTGATAATGATACTGGGTACTTCAGGCTACTAGACATGTACACCAAAAAAATACAAATTATCCCCCAGTCAGAACCCTGCACGCAAATTATGGGAACGAGTTGGTCTTCCTGCAAACCATAGGTTTATTCTAATCCAAGAGATTTAGCATTATCTTTCTCTAATGTAGTGAATCAAACAGTAAAAGAGCTAGATACAAATCAATCTTTATTGCTCAAAATTAATATGTATTAAGCCAAGTCATTTTTCTCGACACAAGATCAGTGAAAACTGATCAGTTTAGAGAGCGAACGCCATGTACGTTTTATATGTGTAGTCGATTCAACAATTAAGCTAATGGCCGTTGATAGCCAAGAGACCTATCAAACGGCTTGTAGAGCCAGCTTTAAAAATGAATGGCAAATCAAGGGGCGCTGGAGGTGATGCAATTAATAGAACGGACCCATCATGAGCATTCGATAATATTTGTGAGACTTTTGACAAGTTGCTAGCTAACAACCCTTCATTATTGCAATACAATAAATCGGTTCTATTAACCACTCCATATAATTCAACGAATCTCATATCAAAGTCCATTAAGAGACTGTAACTAATTTTGTGTAACTGGCGATAAGTGACCAATTATCGGTAGGCTCATGTTGATGTTTAACGTGTTAACCGTACGTTGATACCGACTATTCTCGCAGCTTGGCTATCGACAATTAACAGAGCGCTCATATCATCAGTAACAATATTTTGCAGGCGAGAAAGTCCCATACATGGACAAGATAAAAGCGTCATGGTCACGGTTTGGTCACCATTTGGTCACCAATGGCAAAATTGAAATTTTCTGGGGTAAGGAATTGGTGCTATAAAGGAGACTAAAAAATGATAAAATCCAGAAAAAACAAAGGCCTAGCATTTCTGCTAGGCCTTCTTAATTTGGCAGGGGTGGCAAGACTCGAACTCGCAACCATCGGTTTTGGAGACCGCTGTTCTACCAATTGGAACTACACCCCTGTTGACGAGGGGCATTATGCTAAAACCACCACCAAAGGTAAAGTACTTTTTATAATAAAGTGCTCAATTGCAGTTTTTTCAGGCAAGTTAGCCATTATAACTGGTTTCTAAACAGATTATGTTTTTACAACACCGTTGCGGAAGTTGATTAATTTCAACTGTAACTTGGTTAAGTTCAGTAAAATGCCATTCGAAATGTTGCTTTATTTCGCTGGCTTTAGTGTCTTTATGGACGAAAATAGAAATAATCTGAGCATAGTATTCGACAATTATTTTCCAAGCATGAGGTCAATAACCATAGCGCCATCATGCTCAAGATATTGCTTGATTTGTGATTTGTGATTTGTGATTTGTGATTTAAATATATCGATTTTCAAGCAAGATTGGACTAGTTTGTTTCTTTAATCCTCATACCCAACAAGTGATACTGACAGTTCAAACGACTCTTATAACAAGATCTAAAGTCAGCCTATATACTTACCTAATAATAATGCCTCTATGGCTAATACTTGCATTAAATGATCAGCAAGGACATAGAAATGTAGCGATTAAATTATAGCCGTGGTGAAGTCTAGGTTAGCTCTCATGCTCAGCGTTATGATGGTCAAGACTATGATGACCTTTCAATAAAAAATACTAATTATAATGACTGCAACACGGGTCATTAGGTATAGCTTGTCGCAACGCCTTAACACACTACTGATCATGACCTTTAGAACTCAAATAAGTAAGATGTTTCAGGATAGTTTGTCTAAATTACAAACTCACTTACAGACAAAAAAGCTAGCTATATCATCGAGGACTCTTTTATCCTCGTAGGGGGACGCATGGGCATAAAGGTCACACTGCAGTCATATTTCAATCTAGTTTGCGCTTGTTAGCATCATCTATGTTTCGATATGCTTAAATTACAGACGTAAAAAAGCCCGCTATATAATAGCGGGCTGTTTCACGACTCTTGCAAGTCAATTAGGCGCCTGGAAATGACCTACTCTCGCATGGGGAGACCCCACACTACCATCGGCGATACTGTGTTTCACTTCTGAGTTCGGAATGGGATCAGGTGGTGCCACAGCTCTATGGTTTCCAGACAAATTTGCATATCTAACACACTAATTCTTCATTAGGCATTAAATAATAATTCGGAAAGCTGATTGCTTCTATCTTACTTTGAGTCTCTTCACATCGTTTAAGCGCTTCATTCTAACACTAAGGTCAGTAAAACCCATCTGGGTTGTATGGTTAAGCCTCACGGGTCATTAGTACAAGTTAGCTCAACGCCTCACAACGCTTACACACCTTGCCTATCAACGTAGTAGTCTCCTACGGCCCTTTAGAGAGCTTAAAGCTCTAGGGATGACTCATCTTGGGGCTCGCTTCCCGCTTAGATGCTTTCAGCGGTTATCGATTCCGAACGTAGCTACCGGGCAATGCCATTGGCATGACAACCCGAACACCAGCGGTTCGTCCACTCCGGTCCTCTCGTACTAGGAGCAGCTCCCCTCAATCATCCAACGCCCACGGCAGATAGGGACCGAACTGTCTCACGACGTTCTGAACCCAGCTCGCGTACCACTTTAAATGGCGAACAGCCATACCCTTGGGACCGACTTCAGCCCCAGGATGTGATGAGCCGACATCGAGGTGCCAAACACCGCCGTCGATATGAACTCTTGGGCGGTATCAGCCTGTTATCCCCGGAGTACCTTTTATCCGTTGAGCGATGGCCCTTCCATTCAGAACCACCGGATCACTATGACCTACTTTCGTACCTGCTCGACGTGTATGTCTCGCAGTTAAGCTGGCTTATGCCATTGCACTAACCGTACGATGTCCGACCGTACTTAGCCAACCTTCGTGCTCCTCCGTTACTCTTTGGGAGGAGACCGCCCCAGTCAAACTACCCACCAGGCACTGTCCTCAACCCCGATAAGGGGCCAGAGTTAGAACATCAAAACTACAAGGGTGGTATTTCAAGATTGACTCCACTCAGACTAGCGTCCAAGCTTCAAAGTCTCCCACCTATCCTACACATGTAGGTTCAATGTTCAGTGCCAAGCTATAGTAAAGGTTCACGGGGTCTTTCCGTCTAGCCGCGGGTATACGGCATCTTCACCGCAATTTCAACTTCACTGAGTCTCGGCTGGAGACAGCGTGGCCATCATTACGCCATTCGTGCAGGTCGGAACTTACCCGACAAGGAATTTCGCTACCTTAGGACCGTTATAGTTACGGCCGCCGTTTACCGGGGCTTCGATCATGAGCTTCTCCGAAGATAACCCAATCAATTAACCTTCCGGCACCGGGCAGGCGTCACACCGTATACGTCATCTTGCGATTTTGCACAGTGCTGTGTTTTTGATAAACAGTTGCAGCCACCTGGTATCTGCGACTGCCGTCAGCTTAGGGAGCAAGTCCCATCACCAACAGCAGCGTACCTTCTCCCGAAGTTACGGTACCATTTTGCCTAGTTCCTTCAGCCGAGTTCTCTCAAGCGCCTTGGTATTCTCTACCCGACCACCTGTGTCGGTTTGGGGTACGATTCCTACTAACCTGAAGCTTAGAAGATTTTCCTGGAAGCATGGCATCAACTACTTCATCACCTTAGTGACTCGTCATCAGCTCTCAGCCTGTACATTAAAGTACGATTTCCCGGATTTGCCTAAGAAATCAACCTACCACCTTAAACGCGGACTACCAACGCCGCGCTAGCCTAGCCTTCTCCGTCTCTCCATCGCAGTTAGCAGAAGTACAGAAATATTAATCTGTTTCCCATCGACTACGCCTTTCGGCCTCGCCTTAGGAGTCGACTCACCCTGCCCCGATTAACGTTGGACAGGAACCCTTGGTCTTTCGGCGAGGGAGTTTTTCACTCCCTTTATCGTTACTCATGTCAGCATTCGCACTTCTGATACCTCCAGCGTGGGTTACCCCTTCACCTTCAACGGCTTACAGAACGCTCCTCTACCGCGCACTTCTAATGAAATGCACCCGTAGCTTCGGTGACTAGCTTAGCCCCGTTAAATCTTCCGCGCAGGCCGACTCGACTAGTGAGCTATTACGCTTTCTTTAAATGATGGCTGCTTCTAAGCCAACATCCTAGCTGTCTAAGCCTTCCCACATCGTTTCCCACTTAGCTAGTACTTTGGGACCTTAGCTGACGGTCTGGGTTGTTTCCCTTTTGACAACGGACGTTAGCACCCGCTGTCTGTCTCCCGAGTAGTACTCATTGGTATTCGGAGTTTGCAAAGGGTTGGTAAGTCGGGATGACCCCCTAGCCTTAACAGTGCTCTACCCCCAATGGTATTCGCTCGAGGCGCTACCTAAATAGCTTTCGAGGAGAACCAGATATCTCCGAGTTTGATTGGCCTTTCACCCCCAGCCACAAGTCATCCGCTCATTTTTCAACATAAGTCGGTTCGGTCCTCCAGTTGATGTTACTCAACCTTCAACCTGCCCATGGCTAGATCACTCGGTTTCGGGTCTACACCTTGCAACTAAACGCGCAGTTAACACTCGGTTTCCCTACGGCTCCGCTATTCGCTTAACCTCGCTACAAAATGTAAGTCGCTGACCCATTATACAAAAGGTACGCAGTCACGGTCTCAAGAACCGCTCCCACTGCTTGTACGTATACGGTTTCAGGTTCTATTTCACTCCCCTCACAGGGGTTCTTTTCGCCTTTCCCTCACGGTACTGGTTCACTATCGGTCAGTCAGGAGTATTTAGCCTTGGAGGATGGTCCCCCCATATTCAAACAGGATGTCACGTGTCCCGCCTTACTCGTTTTCATCTATGGTTAGTTTTCATGTACGGGGCTATCACCCTGTGCCGCTGTGCTTTCCAACACATTCCACTAACACCCCATAGACTTAAGGGCTAATCCCCGTTCGCTCGCCGCTACTAGGGGAATCTCGGTTGATTTCTTTTCCTCCGGGTACTTAGATGTTTCAGTTCCCCGGGTTTGCCTCATAACGCTATGTATTCACGTTATGATGACCACTTATGTGGCCGGGTTTCCCCATTCGGATATCGTTAGCTCAAATGCTTATTACTAGCTCGCCAACGCTTTTCGCAAGTTATTACGTCCTTCATCGCCTCTGACTGCCAAGGCATCCACCGTATACGCTTGGTCACTTAACCATACAACCCAAATGAGTTTCACACCCTTGAATTAACAAGAGAAGAACTCTGGGTCATATCATGACCTGCTGGTTTTTACTTGTCTCACTCCCGACCAGGAAGTGGACTCGCCTTAGTCTTTTAGAATATTCAAGACACTTAAACAGTGTGTTGAGAACTCAAGTGTTAATGCTTTCGCATTAACGTTTTTCGCACTAACGTAATCACACAAACGACAACGAATCATCATCCATGCGCCTTTAGTTAGTACTATCAGCTTTCCAAATTGTTAAAGAACAATGCTAACCGGCTCGCGGCGCATTTCACTCTACTTCCGAAGAAGTTAACAAGTAATCTGTGTGAACACTCACATGCATTGCTGCACTTTAGGTATTGAGTTAGTCGTATAGGTAAGGAGGTGATCCAGCCCCAGGTTCCCCTAGGGCTACCTTGTTACGACTTCACCCCAGTCATGAACCACAAAGTGGTGAGCGTTCTCCCGAAGGTTAAACTACCCACTTCTTTTGCAGCCCACTCCCATGGTGTGACGGGCGGTGTGTACAAGGCCCGGGAACGTATTCACCGTGGCATTCTGATCCACGATTACTAGCGATTCCGACTTCACGGAGTCGAGTTGCAGACTCCGATCCGGACTACGACGTACTTTGTGAGATTAGCTCCACCTCGCGGCTTTGCAACCCTCTGTATACGCCATTGTAGCACGTGTGTAGCCCTACTCGTAAGGGCCATGATGACTTGACGTCGTCCCCACCTTCCTCCGGTTTATCACCGGCAGTCTCCCTAGAGTTCCCACCATTACGTGCTGGCAAATAAGGATAGGGGTTGCGCTCGTTGCGGGACTTAACCCAACATTTCACAACACGAGCTGACGACAGCCATGCAGCACCTGTCTCACAGTTCCCGAAGGCACAAGTCCATCTCTGGTCTCTTCTGTGGATGTCAAGAGTAGGTAAGGTTCTTCGCGTTGCATCGAATTAAACCACATGCTCCACCGCTTGTGCGGGCCCCCGTCAATTCATTTGAGTTTTAACCTTGCGGCCGTACTCCCCAGGCGGTCTACTTAATGCGTTAGCTTGGGAGCCCAGTGACTAAGTCACCAAACTCCGAGTAGACATCGTTTACGGCGTGGACTACCAGGGTATCTAATCCTGTTTGCTCCCCACGCTTTCGTGCATGAGCGTCAGTCTTTGTCCAGGGGGCCGCCTTCGCCACCGGTATTCCTCCAGATATCTACGCATTTCACCGCTACACCTGGAATTCTACCCCCCTCTACAAGACTCTAGTTCGCCAGTTCCAAATGCAATTCCCAGGTTGAGCCCGGGGATTTCACATCTGGCTTAACAAACCGCCTGCGCACGCTTTACGCCCAGTAATTCCGATTAACGCTCGGACCCTCCGTATTACCGCGGCTGCTGGCACGGAGTTAGCCGGTCCTTCTTCTGTAGGTAACGTCACAGCAATGTGCTATTAACACATCACCTTTCCTCCCTACTGAAAGTGCTTTACAACCCGAAGGCCTTCTTCACACACGCGGCATGGCTGCATCAGGGTTTCCCCCATTGTGCAATATTCCCCACTGCTGCCTCCCGTAGGAGTCTGGGCCGTGTCTCAGTCCCAGTGTGGCTGATCATCCTCTCAGAACAGCTAGGGATCGTCGCCTTGGTGAGCCATTACCTCACCAACTAGCTAATCCCACCTAGGTTCATCCAATCGCGGAAGGCCCGAAGGTCCCCTCCTTTCCCCCGTAGGGCGTATGCGGTATTAGCAGTCGTTTCCAACTGTTATCCCCCTCGACTGGGCAGATCCCTAGGCATTACTCACCCGTCCGCCGCTCGTCACCTCAGGAGCAAGCTCCCTTGTGTTACCGCTCGACTTGCATGTGTTAGGCCTGCCGCCAGCGTTCAATCTGAGCCATGATCAAACTCTTCAATTAAAGTTTTTTGAAACCCGAAGGTTTCGGCTCAATGAATTCTGATTTCATTAATTAGACTCGGAAGAATCTAAATAATGTTTGTACATATTACTATGAACATTCATCGTTGCATTGAGTTTAAATTTTTTGATTGTCAACATTCCGAAGAACAGAAGACAATTTCGAATAACTCAATACCTGTGAATGTCCACACAGATTTCTTGTTTAGATTGTTAAAGAACGTGATGTCGATTTTTCATACATCGCCATAAGACGCTAGGTCGTTGGCTTGGGGTGCGTATTCTACGCTTTCCCGTGTCGGCGTCAAGTGTTTTTTCAAACTTTCTTTTTGCCTTGAATTCAGTGTTATTAACCACTTAACTCAACCCAACTCGGTGACCGCTTTCGCTGTCTGCCGTGTCAGTGGATGCGCATTATAGGCAACACAAGATTTTGTGCAAGGCCTTTTTAAAAGATTTTATCAAAACAGCACTCAACCGAACACTATTCAAACAGATGAGTACTAAAAGCAATCAATAAGGTTTATTTTTGTTCAAAAAAGCTATTAGCTATTTAAGCATTAATACTCCGTAAGGTATTAATGTTTGCCAAAATGGACAGAAACTATAGTAAAACATCAATATTTGGATAGAAAACACGTCATTTTATAAAATTTTACTAGAAAACTCTGATTAGCTTTGCTCTTTATAAGCTAATGACCCATAACGACGGACGCTTTTGATAGTATTGAAGGGCGTATTTTAGTTTTCATTGTTATTAGTGTTATGGGCACTACTACTTAGTATGAGCATTATCATTAGGAGAATCGATAGTTGAGCTTGGTTGAAGATCTTGTTTATGCGGTTCATCACCAACAATCTGCGCTACGGTTAACTTCTTAATCGTTTTAATGGTGATCACAGCTCCAGATAGGGCATATATACAAAAACCAAGACAAAGGATGATTGCTGGTTCAATAGAGATAATAATGAATACACCCACCAGCAATAACATCACCATAAAATTCACTTTCCCTCGCTAATCAACTTCCTTAAACAAGTGATAGCGAAAATTACTCACCATAAATAGTGAAGTGTGGTTATCAGTGCCGCAAGGTAATTAAAATCTGTGGGATCGAGTTCATATTGAGATCGGCTCCAAATACTACCAGCAATTAACGCTCCAACAGGACTCGCGAGCCCTTGATCAAAGCGTTTGTCGACCACACCAACTTGAGTGTTAAAACCAGCTAATCTTAATGCAACACAAGTTCAGTAAATAAAAGCCGCTAACCAACCCATTTTACCTAAATCTTGCAAAGCCCAGTTATAAACAAGGATGGCTGGGGCCATACCAAAAGAAACCATATCGGCCAAGCTATCATATTAAGTCCCAAAATAACTTTGAGTATTTGTCAATCATGCACTCTGCCATCGAGTCCATCACAGATCATGGCAATAAAGATAGCGATAGCGGCAGATTCGAAATGACTATTCATTGATGAAATGACAGCATAGAAACCTGAAAATAATCCAGCGGTAGTAAATAAGTTAGGTAATAAGTAAATACCTTTATTTTTTACTGGGTGATTAGGTGAATTTTGCATACACTTTAGACATTACTGTTTAGCTGTTGGATTTATAGTCAAAGATGACATATTTTGGAACATTCAAGCATAACGTCAATTAGCTCTAGGATACTCAAATGGGAATTATGCGTTTAGTTATTGGTTTAGCCACTTTAGCATTTAGTACATCATTATTAGCCGGGACTATTTACACGTGGGTAGATGACTCTGGAGTTGTACATTACAGTCAGCAACAACCCTTAAATGTAGATGCTCGCAAGATTTATAGTGAGGATATGGAACCAGCTAAGATCGGAACTTATACCCCTCAAAAAAAAGCCTTTACTAAAGTTGAAACTGAATTAGAAAAATCGGCAAAAATCATTAACGAAAAAGATAAACAACAAGCCAAAGATATCTGTGAAAGTGCTAAACACAGCCTGAGTGTTTTGAAGACTCACAGTAAATTAAATCAGCAAAATAAAGAAACTGGCGAGTCAATAGCCATGACAGAAGAACAAAGGCAAGCTGCAATAGCTGAAAATACAGAAAGAGTCAGCTTATTTTGCCAAAGTAAATAATAGACAAAGGGAGCAAATGCTCCCTTTGTTATAACGGCTTCAAATAATAGTGTTAAATAACATTATTGAATGAAGGCTAGTTTGCCATCTTCCACAACAACTTTAATCATTTTACCTGGTAATAATTGACCACGAAGTAATTTTTGCGCTAGTGGATTTTCCACTTCTTGCTGCAGAGCTCTTTTTAATGGTCTTGCTCCGTATACAGGGTCGAATCCAGCTTCAGCGATTAATGATAATGCCGCATCAGATAATTCAATATCGAATTCTTTTTCAATTAAACGTTTACGTAATAACTCAAATTGAATACTAGCAATATGCTTGATATTTGCAGCATCTAAAGGATGAAATACCACCGATTCATCAATTCGATTTAAAAACTCTGGTCGGAAACTCTGCGTCACCACATTCATGACTCCAGCTTTCATCTCCTCATAGCTAGTATGACCAAAACCCTCTTGGATAATATCTGATCCTAGATTTGAGGTCATAATAATAACCGTGTTTTTAAAATCAACCGTCCTGCCTTGACCATCAGTTAAGCGACCATCATCCAATACTTGCAGTAGAACGTTAAAAACATCCGGATGCGCCTTCTCCACCTCGTCTAATAAAATCACCGAATAAGGTTTGCGACGGACAGTTTCAGTTAAATAGCCACCTTCTTCATAGCCAACATAACCGGGAGGAGCACCAACTAGACGAGAGACAGTGTGCTTTTCCATAAACTCAGACATATCAATACGTACCAAGGCAGACTCGGTATCAAACAAAAACTTAGCTAATGCTTTGCATAACTCAGTTTTACCGACACCAGTTGGTCCAAGAAATAAAAATGAACCAATTGGACGTTGAGGATCAGCAAGGCCAGCACGACTTCGACGAATGGCATTAGAAACCGCATCAACGGCTTCGTTTTGGCCGATAACACGCTGATGAAGTGCATCTTCCATATGCAATAGCTTTTCTCGTTCACCTTCAAGCATTTTTGATACCGGAATACCGGTAGCTTTTGATAGCACTTCGGCAATTTCAACATCGGTGACTTTATTGCGTAGCAATGTCATATCTTGCATTTCAGCTTGTGAGGCTAAATCTAACTGTTTTTCAAGTTCAGGAATACGTCCATACTGCAATTCCGACATCCGCGTTAAATCGCCCGCACGACGAGAGACTTCTAAGTCCATTCTAGCCTGTTCCAAATCGGCTTTAATATGCTGAGTACCTGCTAATGCCGCTTTTTCAGTATGCCAAATTTCATTCATCTCAGCCGCTTTACTTTCAACGTCTTTTAATTCATGTTGTAAAAACTCAAGACGTTTACGACTGGCTTCATCAGACTCTTTACTTAACGCTTGTTCTTCTAGCTTAAGTTGAATCGCACGACGCTCTAATCGATCTAGTGCTTCTGGCTTAGAGTCTATTTGCATTCTAATACTAGATGCAGCTTCATCAATTAGGTCGATGGCTTTGTCGGGCAGTTTTCGATCAGAAATATAACGATGTGACATGGTTGCTGCTGCAACAATTGCAGGATCGGTAATCTCAACATGATGATGTAATTCGTAGCGTTCTTTTAAACCACGCAAAATGGCAATAGTATCTTCAACACTAGGCTCATCGACAATCACTTTTTGGAAGCGACGCTCAAGCGCGGCATCTTTCTCAATATATTGGCGATATTCATCAAGAGTTGTTGCCCCAACACAATGTAAGTCACCTCGTGCCAACGCAGGCTTAAGCATATTACCGGCATCCATTGCGCCCTCGCCTTTACCAGCGCCGACCATGGTATGTAACTCATCAATAAAGAGGATAACTTGACCTTCTTCTTGAGATAATTCATTTAGTACTGCTTTTAAACGTTCTTCAAATTCACCACGATATTTAGCTCCGGCAATTAACGAGCCCATGTCTAATGACAATACTCGTTTATTTTTGATCCCTTCAGGGACTTCACCATTAACAATGCGCTGTGCTAAACCTTCAACAATGGCGGTCTTACCCACACCAGGTTCACCAATTAATACTGGGTTATTTTTAGTGCGACGTTGCAACACTTGGATCGTACGGCGAATTTCTTCATCACGGCCAATAACAGGGTCTAATTTACCTTGTTCAGCACGCTCAGTTAAATCAACGGTAAATTTTTTCAATGCTTGACGTTGATCTTCTGCATTAGGATCATCGACTTTTTGCCCACCGCGCATATCTTCAATGGTTTTTTCCATTAATTCTTTGCTAGCACCGGAGTCTTTCAAGGCTTTGGCAAGAGGATCGTTATTTTCCAATGCTGCCAAGACAAATAATTCTGATGAAATATATTTATCTTTGCGCTTTTGCGCTAGTTTATCGCATAGATTCAGTAACCGAATTAATCCTTGTGACAGTTGAACATCGCCACCAGTACCTTCAACTTGTGGTAAGCGCTCTAACTCTTGGCTAATCGCCGAGCGAAGCGCACTTACTCTAATCCCCGCTTGGGTGAGTAAAGAATGAATTGAGCCGGAATCTTGATTTAATAGCGCCATCATTAAATGGATAGGTTCTATAAATTGATGGTCGCGCCCCAATGCTAAAGATTGGGCATCAGAAATAGCAATTTGAAACTTATTAGTCATACGATCGAGTCTCATACAACCTCCTAGGATCTGACACTTGTGGAATAGGAAATTAATTCAGAAATGAATAATTTGTTAACTTAAAGATGGGGGCATTTAATGTAAACTCAAGGTTAAAACTTAACCTAGATCAAAAAAACTGTTGTTTTTTTTAAACTTAAACCTGTTTTAGATGAATAACCTAAGATTTAAGCCAAATTAATGAAGCCATTCGACCCGTTTGCATATCACGACGATAAGAAAAGTAATCTGGATTGGAAAAGGTACACACATCTGCACTATAGCTTTGAATTACGCCTGCTGCGGATAAACGCAACTTGGCTAACCCAACTAAATCACCTAAGTATTTGCTGTTATGAGCTATAAAACACCTTGAAGCTTGTGGTTCTTGATTGATAAAAGCATTACGTACTTCATTGCCAACTTCAAATGCAACAGGACCAATGGCAGGCCCCAGGTAAGCGATTAATGTTGACGGTGGAGACCGAAACATCGCTAATGCTTGCTCGATTACCCCCTCACACAATCCTCGCCACCCCGCATGAACAGCGGCAACTTCAGTGCCTTGCTTATTGCACAACAATATAGGTAAACAATCCGCTGTCATTACTGCACAAACATGACCAAACTGATTGCTATAACTACCATCAGCTATAATTGCTGTAGTCGTTGTTATTAATCTACCTGCATCAATCACTTTAGTGCCATGAACTTGCTCGAGCCAGGTTGGTTCAGCTGGTAATGACAATTGTTGACTTAATATCGCACGATTAGCCAATACGTGTTGAGGCTTATCACCTACATGTAACCCTAAATTTAAACTATCAAAAGGGCTAACACTAACACCACCAAAACGATTTGTTATCGCCATGGCGACATTATCAGGTATTGGCCAATCATGCTTGAGCATTATAAATACACTATAGGATGAAGCTCTGTATCAACTCGAAGTGCTTTTGTCAGCTCAACCATGTCATCAGGAATAGGCGCATGCCAAGTCATAATTTCACAGGTAAACGGATGCGCGAGCTCTAAACGCACGGCGTGTAAAGCTTGGCGCTTAAAGCCTTTGAGTAACTCAAAAAACTCTGGGCTGGCAGATTTAGGCGGACGAGGACGACCACCATAAACCGGATCGCCAACTAACTCATGGCCAATATACGCCATGTGAACACGAATTTGGTGAGTACGACCAGATTCCAGACGTAAACGCAAACGAGTATGAGCACGAAACTTTTCTGACACACGATAATGAGTCACTGATGGACGACCACTATGGATCACCGCCATTTGAGTACGACGCGTTGCGTGGCGCTCAATAGGTTCATCAACTGTGCCACCCGCCGTCATAGTGCCTAATACAATCGCTTCATATTCGCGAACAATATCACGAGCTTGCAATGCTGCAACCAAATGCGTTTGTGCTTCAACTGTTTTAGCAACAACCATTAAACCTGTGGTGTCTTTATCTAAACGGTGCACAATACCGGCTCTTGGAACATGCTCAATATCAGGGCAATGATGCAGTAGCGCGTTCATCAATGTACCGTCAGCATTACCTGCACCGGGATGCACAACTAAACCAGCTTGCTTATTTACCACTAAAATATGATCATCTTCATAGATAATATTCAGGGCGATATTTTGCGCTTTTGCGCGAACTTCTTCCTCGATAGTGGCGGTCACTTCTATCTGTTGAGTTTCGAAAACCTTTTCCCGTGGCTTGTCGACTGTGATACCGTCAATAGTAATTGCACCAGATAGGATCCATTCCTTGATGCGTGTGCGCGAGTAGTCAGGGAACAAACCAGCTAATGCTTGGTCTAATCTCAGACCAGTTTGTGTTGCTGTTATCTCGCTTTTTAGATTAATCTCTTGTGTCATAGGAACCGTACCCCAGTTTAGGGGTCCAAAGTGAATGTGCTATCTGTTACAATCGGATGTTTTCTATTTTACCGTGAAATGGAAAAATTCTTAACAACAACTTAAAAAGAATTGAATTCAAGTATGTATAAAATTGCCAAAGGTGCCGCCCTAGTATTACTTTCACTGGCTATAACAGCCTGTAGTAGCAGTCCAGAAGACGATGATGTTGCCAGTAAAGCATCACCCGACGCCCTGTACTCTCAAGCAAGAACATCAATGGAATTAGGTAATTACTCTAAAGCCGTTCGTTCACTTGAAGCATTGGACTCTCGTTTTCCATTCGGTCCGCACAAAACTCAAGTTCAATTAGACCTGATTTTTGCGTATTACAAAATGGATGATGCTGCATCAGGACTTGCCAACATTGATCGCTTTTTACGCCTCAATCCAACGCATCCTAATATAGATTACGTCTATTATATGCGTGGTTTAACCAATATGCAGGCAGATAATTACTTATTTCACGATTTAATGAATATTGATCGTACCGATCGTGACCCCAAAAATGCTCAAGATGCATTTAAAGATTTTGATCGATTGATTAAATCGTATCCAAATAGCAAGTATTCTGCTGATGCACAACAACGTATGCAGTTCTTAAAAAACCGTTTAGCTAAATATTCTATTCAAGTTGCAGAATATTATATCAAAATGAACGCATGGAGTGCAGCTGCTGTTCGTGCTCAATCTGTTATGGAGAAGTTTCCAGGTACACCTTCAACTGAACGAGCATTAGAAATAATGGCTGAAGCGTATGACGAGTTAGGTCAGGAAAAGTTACAACAAAACGTTAAAACCGTGATGAAAGCTAACTTTCCAAATAATGAGATATTAGCTAACTAATTATTATTCTAGTTATTATTCTAGTTATTATTCTAGTTTAACGGCTGTTAGCTCATATTTGACATTAAACGCTCTTTGGAGCGTTTTTTTATATCTAACTCATCAATATCTGCACATTTTATCGGTACTTACTTTACGTTTTTTTAGTTACTGTGATTATTACACCTGTAAAAAGGCACCATAACACCATTTTATCCAGTAACCATCATGCAATGAAGTATTTCTTGCACTACGGCGTCTTTGACTGAATAACATGCGATACGACCAAAATACACTCAAACAAATCAAAATTTGCTATAAATATTAAAAACTGGTTGACTCGGCGGGTCAAAACCCTTTAAATTGCGTCCGTCGCCCGAATAGCTCAGTCGGTAGAGCAGAGGATTGAAAATCCTCGTGTCCCTGGTTCGATTCCGGGTTCGGGCACCATATTTATATTGGTGGCTACTGCGACTAATACAATGAAGTTATTTCGCAATACATGTTTTGCAGGTGTGGTGGAATTGGTAGACACGTCAGCTTCAGGTGCTGATGCTCGCAAGGGCGTGGAGGTTCAAGTCCTCTCACCTGTACCAAATAACTTTATAAGATTTAGCAAAAAGGTCTCGCATTGCGAGGCCTTTTTGCTTTACTAATTTACAACTTCAATCTCATCGTTCACTAATAAGATTTATGCTGCTAAAGATTAAACTAGCCTAAATGGGTTCAATATAGTCCACCATTAATTGCACAGTTTGGTTACCTCTAAACTCATTCACATCAAGCTTATAAACCACTCGAGCATGTTTGATTGTTGCATCAGGCCATATTGCTAGATCAACATTAAAGGCAATGCCATCTAACATCATGCTGCCACACTCGGTCTCTAACAATAATTTTAAATGTTTTTCACCAACAATCCGTTGCTGAATAACCTTAAAAATACCATCAAATAAAGGCTCTTCAAACGATTGCCCCCAGGGGCCGGCATTTCGTAATAACAATGCTGTATCAAGCGTCATTAAATCGCTCGTTAACTCGCCATCTGAAAGTAACTCTCCAGTAAGCTGCTCATAGTCTAATACTTCCCTTACTGCATCATCAAAGGCTTGCTTAAACAATTCAAACACATCGGCCTTTAACGATAATCCTGCTGCCATAGCATGACCACCAAATTTGGTTATCACACCAGGAAAAAGGCTGTTAATACGCTCGAGTAAATCACGCATATGTAGGCCTTTTATCGACCGTGCCGAACCTTTAATGATGCCATCACCCGCATCAGCAAAAGCAATCACGGGACGATGATAGCGGTCCTTAATTCGTGAAGCCAAAATACCAATCACACCTTGATGCCAATCATCCTGAAAAATGGCGATACCCCATGGTAAATCATCTTCATTAAGCGACACTTTAGATAAACTCTTTAATGCCTCTTGTTGCATACCAGTTTCAAGTTCGCGGCGCTCTTGGTTTAATCCATCTAACTCAGCAGCCATTCTTCTGGCCAACATGATGTCTTCACACAGTAAGGTTTCAACCCCAAGCGCCATCTCATCTAAACGGCCTGCGGCATTTAACCTGGGACCAACCGCAAAGCCAAAATCAGCGGCTACAGTCTTTTCGGGACTGCGTTTTGCCACTTCAAGTAATGCTGTAATGCCTACACGACAACGACCACTTCGAACACGCTGCAAACCAGCATTAACTAAAATACGATTATTAGTGTCTAACGACACAACGTCAGCAACAGTCCCTAAAGCGACAATATCAAGTAAAGTCCCTAAATTGGGCTCTGTAATGTGTTGCAGTTGATACCAATTACGCTGCCGTAATTCGGCGCGCAGAGCTGACATCAGATAAAACGCTACTCCAACACCGGCAATAGACTTGCTGGCAAACTGACAACCAGGCTGATTGGGATTAACGATAACATCAGCATTGGGCAAAGAACTGCCAGGCAGATGGTGATCTGTCACAACAACCGTCATTCCTAACAACTTAGCCGCTGCGACGCCCTCAATAGATGAGATGCCATTATCAACGGTAATTAACACATCGGCATTTTTAGAATACGCCACCGCAACGATTTCAGGGCTTAAGCCATAACCATAATCAAATCGATTGGGAATAAGGTAATCGACATGTTTAGCCCCCATCATTTTTAACGCCAGCATACAAACGCTAGTCGAGGTGGCACCATCCGCATCGAAATCTCCAACAATCAGTATTGATTGCTGTGCAGCAATTGCATCTGCAACCAAAACAGCAGCCTCTGCGAGCCCTTTCATGGTATCTGGACGTAACAATTTACTTAGCAATAATTCACAGTTGCCTTCGTTAACGCCACGGCGAGCATAAAGTTGTTTTAGTAATGGCGACAAAGACACGGGTAAATGGCTATCATCAACCTGAACACGACGGACTATTCTATGAGACAAAAGGTAACCTTAATCGGATAATCTAAGCAATGAGCATAACAAAAAGGTGAGCCTAAGCTCACCTTGATTTTACTTTTTTAGTACACATTTTACGACTTTGATTTATCAATCTTATTTATAAGTTTGATTCAATAGTACGTAATAAATCTGCCGGAGCTTGATAACCAGGCACCATCACACCATTTTCTAGAATAAGTGCTGGAGTACCATTAATACCGAACGACATGCCTAGATTATATTGCGCAGCAATATCAATATCACAACTCGCGGCTTTGACATTACCACCCGCTTTAGCTTCAGACATCGCCTTTAAAGGATCCTTAGCACACCATACCGCTTGCATTTCATCAGCATTTGCAGAAGGAATACCCGCACGTGGATAAGCTAAGTAGCGAATAGTAATACCTAAATCATTATAACCTTGCATTTGATTATGTAGCTTACGACAATAGCCACAGTCCACATCGGTAAATACAGTAACGACATGCTTCTCATTTTTGGCTTTATAAACCAACATTTCATCTTCAAATGGCTTAAGCAACTCAATACGTGGTCCGGCTAATGCCGCCTCGGTTAAGTTTTTCATGCCTTTATCGATGTCATAAAGATTACCATGAAATAGCTTAGCGCCATCTTTAGTCACATACAGCACTCCTCGGTCGGTTAGGACTTGATATAAACCATCAATTGGAGACTGTTGAATTAAGCTCACATTGACACCCAAGGTATCGGTAAGCTTTTGCTTTAATGCTGATTGATTTGATACATCGGTCGCAGGTGCAGCTGACACAATAGGGGCAATAACAAGGCTGGCAACAAGGGCTAATGCTTTGGTTAACTTCATGATAATTCCTAAATGGCACGGGTTCAATTGAATAGACCCGACTTAGTCGATAAAACTTACAGACTTAGTTTCATTAACGCAACTAGCCTGGCATGCATAAAATGTAACGATTTGATCATCTTCGCGCTCAACCGCGCGGATGATGCTGGCTATGCAATTGCTGCAAACGCACTTTAGCTACATGAGTATATATTTGCGTGGTAGATAAATCACTATGTCCTAATAAAAGTTGTACTACTCGTAGGTCAGCTCCGTGGTTCAATAAGTGAGTCGCAAAGGCGTGTCGGAGTGTATGTGGCGATATATGACACACAATCCCTGCCCTTGCAGCATACAATTTAATTCGATGCCAAAAAGTTTGTCTAGTCATCATTTGCCCACGACGTGATGGAAACAACACATCGGATTGCTTCATACTCAATAACTCACCTCGAGCAAACTTAATGTACTGCTCTACTGCTGTAATGGCCAGTTCACCTAAAGGAACCAAACGCTCTTTACCGCCTTTGCCCATAATCCTAACCAGACCTTGGCGCAAACTAATTTGCTCCATCGTTAAACTGACTAATTCGGTTACTCGTAAGCCGGTTGCATACAAGAGCTCCAACATCGCTTTATCGCGATGCTCAATTGGCTCATCGATATTAGGCTCTGACAATAAACTATCAATTTGGGCCTCCGATAGGGTATCGGGTAATTGGCGAGCGAGTTTTGGAGACTTAATTAACGCGGTGGGATCTTGGCTCACTTTCTGCTTAACCACTAAGTAAGCATAAAAGCGTCGCAAACTACTGAGTAATCTAGCGGTACTACTTTTAGCAAAGTTTTTATCGAAACGTTCGGCAAGGTAGTCACGCAGCCCAGCTTGGTCTACTTGAAGTAAATTATGGCCTTTGGCCGAAAGGTAGCGATCTAAACTTTGTAGATCAGTACGATAGGATACCAAAGTATTATCACTTAACCCGTTGATTGACCATAAATCGTCAACAAACTGGTTAATTAATGGATCTGGTTGATAAGCAGGTTTGGCCAAAGCATTATCCAATAAGTGATAAAAAACGACGTTAGATAATCTATCATAACGTCGTTATATTGATGCGTTTATTATACTTATTTAACGTTTAAACACCCGCTTTTTGAGGCCTGTTTTTAGGTAAAAACAAGCATACAATCGCGGTCAACGCTGTGGGTAGTAACCAAGCCATTCCCTCTGCATGCAATGGCAGAAAATCAAGAAAACTCATGTCCATACCAGCGGTTTGTAACCCGTCGAAAATACCGAAAAATAACGCAACGCTGAGCACAATACGATGTGAAAACTTTGGTCGAGCAAATCGTTCGGTTAAAAAGGTCACCAACACCAATGCTATCGCAACAGGGTAAATGGTCATTAGCACCGGAATACTAATACTAATTAACTGCGACAAGCCAACGTTAGCAACGGTAGCACAAATCAAACTTAACAAAACCACCAGCGACTTATAAGACAAGCTTGGCATTAACTCATTAAAGAATTCCGAACACGCGGTTACCAACCCAACAGCGGTAGTTAAACATGCCAGCGTCACAACGGTTGACAACATTAATGTGCCAATAGAACCAAAGTGAAAGGTGACATAATTAGTTAAAATTTGGCCACCATTATCTGCACCAACAGCAAAATCGCCCGCAGATGCACCCAGATAAAATAGCGAAACATAAACAAAGGCTAAGCCACCAGCAGCAATAAAGGCTGCACGAACTAAATACTTTGTTTGATCGGCTGCATCGTTAACGCCTTTTTTGCGTAATAAATCAATAATTAGCATACCAAACATTAATGATGCCAAGGTATCCATGGTGTTGTAACCTTCAATAATTCCTTTGGTTAATGGATTATTAATATACTCACCAACGGGTAAGTTAACCTCTGCACCAGGAAGGATAATCACTGAACTGGCTAAGCCTACTAATAATAGAATCAATACCGGAGTAAGCACTTTACCTACGCTATCGAGTAATTTTCCAGGGAATAATGATAAAAACAACACAATGGAGAAAAACACTAAAGTGTAAATAAGTTGTGCAATATTAAACTCTTTACCGCCTAACATCATCAATGCATCAGGGTTAGTAATAAAGGGTCTTGCACCAATTTCAAACGCCACTAAAGCGGTTCGCGGGGCGGCAAATGCTGGACCGATAATGATATAAATCGCAATAGCTAATGTCGTTGCTGCAAATGCTGGTAATAACGCCATTACTTTACCATTAGCTTTGGCAACCGCAATTAAGCCTATCAATGGCATACCGACTGCGGTAATTAAGAAACCGAACATCGCAAAAGACATATTCTCGCCAGCAAGCATGCCAGCAAAAGGTGGGAAAATTAAGTTGCCCGCACCTAAAAAAAACGCAAAGGTCATAAACCCTAACCCTAGCGTATCAGTTACACTCATTTTGGTTGTTTGCACTACTAGCCTCGTTTTATTGTTATGTTTTTTAACAAACCTAATTGATTACGCCATAATTAGCTACTGCTGAACTGAACGAATAATAATTTGTAAAGTTAAAAATACACTTAGAAAATAGTAAACTTTGTTGAGAGAGTAACGAAAATGAACCGTCAGCTCAGTATTCAGCATCATACTCCTGTCAAAATAGCCTTAATTAGACTTTTTACTCAATTTAAAGCCTAAAAAAGGGGCCAAACTAATACCAAATATCGCCTTAATACTCAAGCTTCAGCACTGTAAACAATTAAAAAAACCTCTTTAGTTACCTTTTATAGCAAGACTTGTGTACATATCCAGCACATCTATGAATGTTAAGTTAATCAACATAACAAAAAATCAACCACAACATCTGGCAGTAATTAAAACGCGACAGTAAAAACCAAAGCGGCTATGATCTGGCTCAAGTCATTCAAGCAGCTGAAAAAGTAATCTATTACCTATGTCTTTTACGTTTAAACAATTCCATATAGATGATAAAGAATGTGGTATGGCGGTGAGTACTGATGCTGTTTTGCTCGGTGCTTGGGCTGAATTAACACAATCGAGCTATATACTCGATATTGGTGCAGGAAGTGGTTTACTTAGCCTAATGGCAGCGCAGCGCAGCCCCCAACACAACAGTATTATTGCCGTAGAGATAGATAGCGCCGCTGCAAAGGCTTGCCAATTTAATATTAACCAAAGCCCTTGGTCAGACACAGTACAACTATTTCACGGCGCTATTCAGGACTTTCAGCAACAACACCATAAGAATAATGCACCATTATTTGAGCATATTATTTGTAATCCACCCTACTTTGAACAAGGTACACAGGCCAAAAATAGTGCTCGCGCAGATGCAAGGCATACCAATACCTTGTCTTTTGCTGAGTTACAGAGTGCAATAAGCCAATTACTTGCTCCCCAGGGCACAGCAAGTGTTATTTTACCGCAACAAAGTTTAACCAGCTTTATTCAACAACTTAACGCTTATGGTCTATTCGTTGCAAAGCAGTTTGATATCATTAGCATTGAGGGAAAGCTCCCCAACAGATCAATACTAGCAATCCAACATCAACAAGCGATGACTCAACAACAAATAAACACTTATCTTCCTGTTGAAACTCAATACCTGCAAATGACAATCCGCGATAAACAAGGACGATACAGTGAAACGATGATAGATTTATGCCGCCCATTCTACTTAAAGCTTTAGCCTACTCATTAGGTCAGCTATAATACTCAACTATTTTTCAGCGAGACCAGCGCATGCAATTTGAAGATTTCCAGCTCGACCCTAGCTTATTAGAGTCACTCAAGGCCATGGGACACAACACCCCTACCACTATTCAGCAGCAAACCATTCCATTGGCCATGGATCAGCGGGATATTTTAGCGCGTGCGCCAACCGGCACCGGTAAAACGGCCAGTTTTTTACTGCCTGCTTTACAACACCTTATCGACTTCCCACGTCGTTTTGAAGGTCAAGCCCGTGTTTTGGTACTAACACCAACTCGTGAATTAGCCAGTCAAATTCATCGTTATGCCAGTCATTTAGCCACCGGACTTGAGCTTAACATCGTCATTATTACTGGCGGCGTGCCATATGGCCCACAAGAAGAAGCTCTTGCAGACAATGTTGATATATTAATCGCCACCCCAGGCCGATTAATGGAATATTTAGATAAAGATAAATTTGACGCGACTGAAGTTGAAATTTTAATTATTGATGAAGCTGACCGTATGCTTGATATGGGCTTTTCATCAGTGGTGCAATCAATTGCCATTGAAGCCCAAGGCCGTAAGCAGAATATGTTGTTTTCTGCCACGCTTGAAGGCAATGGCGTTAATCGTTTTGCGCGTGAATTGCTAAACGATCCAGTCATGGTTGATGTAGAAGCACCGCGTAGCGAAAAAGCAAAAGTACATCAGTGGGTTCACCTAGCAGATGATCAAGCACATAAATTTGCGTTGTTATGCCATATTCTTCAACAAGAAAATGTTAAACGCACCATAGTGTTTGTTAAAACCCGCGAAATGGTTGCCAGCCTTGAAGGTTTATTACTAAAAGCCAATATCCCTTGTGCATTTATGCGAGGCGATATGGAACAAAAAAAACGCTTCCAAGCGCTTGGACGTTTTTCTAAAGGCGAAGTCAATGTGCTATTGGCAACAGATGTAGCCGCTCGAGGTATTGATGTTGATGACATTACTCATGTGATTAACTTTGACATGCCTCGCTCTGCAGATGCATATGTTCATCGTATAGGACGAACAGCACGTGCTGGCGCAAAGGGGACCGCTATTTCATTGATTGAAGCACACGACATGCGCATAGTGTCTAAAATTGAACGTTACATTGAGATCCCACTGAAACGCCGTGTGATTGAAGAGCTTCGTCCTAAGCATAAAGAAGCTAAGGTCCCTGGTAAGAAAAAAGCCAATGCGAAAGATGCTCGAGTAAAATCGAAAAAATATAAGAAAAAATAACCGACTTCGTCAGTTATTTTAAATAGCAATGTTGTCTTCATAAAAGCGAATTACTTAGTAATTCGCTTTTTTATATCCAAACTAACATATCAGTATATTAAACTGCGCTAAAATAGCTTAAAAGTATCAACATATATAAAAATATGCTCAAAAAAAGCACTCTCGCTAATTGATATATAACAAATTGAATAATATAGTTTTTATATAAGTCACTTATTTCTCATAGAACCGATAAATCATTAAAATACTGATTATGTCGCGTTAAGCCATACTATTTAGTAAAAACATAAAACTCTGAAACATTTTATTTACATTAAGCTATTCAGATACGCTTCATACTCTGTTAATTTAGAGCTAATGAGTAACAACATGAATCAGATAAAGCTTGTTAGCCAACGTAGTTAACAGCCTTTCCGCATTATTTCAGCATGGATACGCAAAAAGAAATGATAACAACAATATTAAGAAGATTATCACCCCTCCTGATCATTGCGGTGTTTGCCGCCGCAGCGATGCTACTTATTAGCACGCAAGAAGCGCCCGAACAAAAAGATGAACCTATCAGCGTGCCGATTATTGATGTGCAAACCGTAACACCCCAAACCTTATCGCTAAATTTACCGTCATATGGCGTGGTTAGTCCAAAATATAAAACCCAGTTGGTCACTGAAGTTCAAGGACGTTTACTTAGCATTTCAGCCAACTTTGTTGCTGGCGGCGTGGTAAAGCAAGGCGAACAACTGGCTATTATTGAACCCTCTGATTACGAAGCCGATTTGATACAAGCAGAAGCAACAGTCGCTCAAGCAACTGCAGCCCTTAACGAAGAAAAAGCTCGTGGCATAGTTGCTAAAATTGAATTTAAAGATTTTGGTAAAGGCTTACCACCAGAACTTGGCTTACGTATTCCACAATTAAAAAAAGAGCAAGCTAACGTCAAATATGCTGAAGCCGCGCTAGCTCGTGCGCAACGTAACTTAGCCCGCACCGTTATCCGTGCACCATTTGACGGTATCATTAAGGCTCGTAATGTTGACTTAGGTCAGTACGTAACACTAGGCACTAACTTGGGTGAGCTATACGACACCAGTATTGCTGAAATTAGATTACCATTAACAAATGAAGATCTTGCTTACCTTGAATCTGTAGATAACCCTGAAACCGCAGTCACACTTACCGCGTTATTGGCTGGTAAACAAGTGACTTGGCAAGGCAACATTGTTCGCAGCGAAAACGTCATCGACGAGAAAACTCGCATGGTGTATCTGGTCGCTGAAATTCATGACCCCTATTTACGTAATAACAAAATCGAAGGCCAATTACCGTTAAAATACGGTAGTTTTGTTAACGCTGTTATTACAGGTAGAACGGTAAGTGATGTGGTTAAGCTGCCTCGTCACGTGGTGCGAAATGGTCAAGTCGCAGTAGTGAGTGCAGACAATATTATCGAAATGCGTTCTGTAAATGTTATTCGCTCAGACGTTGATACTATTTATATTCAAGGTAGTTTCAAGGCCAATGAACGCGTATCTACCACTAGTATCAATAACTTAAACTCCGGGCAGGCCATTAAAGTACTCGGTGAAAAAACCCAAACAGCTCCAGTTGAAACTGATACCGAAGCTGCTACGACGGCAGGTGAATAACCATGGATACTAATAAAGGAATTATTGCCTGGTTTGCCCGTAACAGTGTCGCAGCCAACTTATTAATGGCCGCCTTACTTATTGGTGGTTTATTTAGTGCTGTTCTTATTAATAAAGAAATATTCCCAACATTTGAATTAAACCTTATTAATATCAATGTAGCCTATCCTGGCGCCGCGCCACAGGAGATTGAAGAAGGCATTAACATAAAAATTGAAGAAGCTATTCAAGATATTAGCGGGATTAAAAAAGTCACTTCAGTTGCCAGCGACAGTGTCGGATCGGTCACCATTGAAGTTGAAGACGGTTACGATGTACAGCAAGTGTTAGATGAAGCCAAGCTGCGTATCGATGCTATTGCGACCTTTCCAGATAACATCGAAAAACCCAATATTTACCAAATAAAGCCAGAAAACAATGTCATTTGGGTGTCGGTCTATGGCGACATGAACCTACATGACATGAAAGAAATGGCTAAAGCGATAAGAGACGATATTACCGACTTACCCGCAGTGACTCGTGCAAAAGTGACTGGCGTTCGCGACTACGAAATAGGTATAGAGCTGTCGGAAGACAAACTACGTGAATACGGCATTACCTTTACTCAAGTGGCTTTAGCAGTACAAAACTCGTCTATCGACTTACCCGGCGGATCAATTCGAGCCCAAGATGGTGACATCCTACTGCGTACCAAGGGGCAAGCCTATACCGCTAATGATTTTGCCCAAATTGTAGTTGAGACTCGCCCAGACGGTAGTCGTATTATGTTACCGCAAGTGGCCATTATTAATGATGATTTTGAAGAACGTTTAGAGTACACCCGCTTTAACGGCAAACCTGCTGCGGTAATCGAAATCACCAGTATTGATGATCAAAATGCGTTAGATATTTCAGCACAAGTTAAGGCTTATGTAGCCGAACGTAAAAAAACGTTACCAAGCAATATTCAACTTGATACCTGGGGTGATTTAACTCACTACTTGCAAGGTCGTTTAAACATGATGTTATCAAACATGTTTTATGGTGCACTGCTGGTGTTTATTATTCTGGCCTTGTTTTTAGATCTTAAGCTCGCCTTCTGGGTGATGATGGGCTTACCGGTGTGCTTTTTGGGCACTATGTTATTAATGCCGCTTGAGCCGTTTAACATGTCGATTAACATGCTGACCTTATTCGCATTTATTTTGGTGCTGGGGATAGTCGTCGATGATGCCATTGTCATCGGAGAAAGCGCCTATACCGAGTTAGAAGAAAACGGCCACTCGCTAGAAAACGTGGTAAAAGGAGTACAAAAAGTAGCAATGCCCGCCACATTTGGCGTGCTCACCACTATTGCCGCCTTTATACCAATGATCATGGTGTCTGGGCCAATGGGCATTATTTGGAAATCTATCGGTATGGTGGTGATTTTGTGTTTAGCGTTTTCGCTGATCGAATCTAAACTGATTCTGCCTGCGCATTTAGCTCACATGAAAATCAAAAAACGCACTACACCAACAAATATTTTCTCACGCTTTAAATTTGGTCTTAATGAATGGTTACAACACTTTATTCATAATACCTATCGTCACTTTTTAGAACGTTGTATTACGCGACGCTATAGTGTCGTCGCGGTATTTATTGGCATACTGATTTTGTCGCTTGCATTAGTACAAAGTGGCAAAGTCCGCTGGGTTTTCTTTCCTGATATCCCATCAGATTTTATTCAAGTCCAGCTTGAAATGGAAGAAGGTAGCTCTGAGCAGAACACCCTAAAAGTACTGCAACAAGTCGAAGATGCGTTATATAAGATGAACGCCAAGCTTGAAGAACAATACGGTTACCCAATGGTAAAGCATAGCTATATCGAGCTTAGCTCACGCAGCAGTGCATTTGTGTTTACCGAACTGACTAAAGGCGAAGACCGCGAAATCGACGGAGTTGCAATTGCAGAAGAGTGGCGTAACCAATTACCTGAGTTATTATCAGTTAAAAAGCTTAATATTAATGCGAGCACCAACGATGCCGGTGGCGATTTATCATTTCGCTTAACCGCAACTGATTTAGGCCAGCTATCAGAAGCCGCCAAAGTACTAAAAACTAAATTGGCTACTTATGAAGGCGTGTACGACATTACCGATAATTTTTCATCCGGTTCACACGAAATCCGCCTAAACATTCGTCCAGAGGCTGAAGCACAAGGACTAACCCTGTCAGATTTAGCTCGCCAGGTACGTTATGGTTTTTATGGTTATGAAGCCCAACGTATTTTGCGTAATAAAGAAGAAGTCAAAGTCATGGTACGTTACCCACTCGAACAACGCCGCACTGTGGGTGATCTTGAAAACATGCTTATCCGCACGCCATCAGGCGCAGCGGTGCCATTTTCAACAGTAGCCAATATCGAACTGGGTGAGTCGTATGCATCGATCACCCGTGTTGATGGTCGCCGAGCGATTACCATTAGTGCCAATGTGAATAAAAACAATGTTGAGCCATCTAAAGTGGTCGCCGAAATTCAGGAAGACTTTTTACCTGAACTGACCGCGCGTTTCCCTAAAGTGGCTTCAGCTTTAGATGGTGGCAGTTTAGATGAGCAAAATGCCATGCTGGGTTTAGCCCAAGGCTTCTTTTTTGCCATGTTCACCATTTACGCCTTAATGGCCATCCCTTTAAAGTCGTACACACAACCGTTAATCATTATGTCGGTGATTCCTTTTGGCATGATTGGTGCTTTATTTGGCCACTATATACTTGGTTTATCCATGAGCGTGCTAAGTTTGTGCGGAATTGTTGCATTAGCTGGGGTGGTGGTAAATGACTCGCTGATTTTAGTCGACTTTGTTAACCGCGCTCGTGAAGAGGGCAAATCGTTAATGCAATCTGCTATCGATTCTGGTTGTTACCGTTTTAGAGCTATTATATTAACCTCGCTCACCACCTTTGTTGGCTTAGTGCCGATTATTATGGAAAAAAGCTTACAAGCTAAAATTGTTATCCCAATGGCTACATCCCTCGCATTTGGTATTTTATTTTCTACCGTAGTGACGTTGATTTTGGTGCCTATTTTGTACATCATTTTGGATGATATAAAACGCTTGTGGCAACGATTTTTCATTTGGTGGTGGCAACCTAAAAGCATTACTGAACCATTAGGTTCTGACGAGCAGTATTAATCGAGTTAATCACGATTGTTAATCCCAACAACAGAGCTAAGTCAGCTCTGTTTTTTTTGCTTTAAAATCTGCGAGCCAAGCAACATAGTCACCGATGATATTTAGCTACAATACTTGTCATGCACTCCATAATAACAAGCCATTATGACCACCACGAATTCAGTTACACCCACCCTCGTTTACGATATCGGTAATCACCGTTACCTTAATATCACCGCAAGATGCACCTTAAGGTGTCAATTTTGCCCTAAACACAATGGTTCCAAACAAATACATGAGTATGACCTATCGCTGTCTAAGCGTATTACTGCAGAAGATATTTTACCCTTGCTGGGTAAAGTAAACGAAGTGGAAGAGTATGTTTTTTGCGGCTTTGGTGAACCCACATTAAACCTTGAATGTTTATTACACGTTGCCAAAGCAATTAAAGCACAAGGTGGATACGTAAGGTTAAACACTGATGGATTAGGCAACCATTTTCATCGCCGTAATATTTTGCCAGAACTCAGCCAATGCGTAGACAGTCTATCTATTTCACTTAATGCCGATACACCAGAAAGCTACCAACAACACTGTCGTCCCAAGCTAGCAGGCTCTTATAAGGCACTGCTTGAATTTATTCAACTGGCACCCCAATACATACCTGAAGTACATGTCAGTGCAATCAACGGACTGGCTAATGTAAATATTGAGCGTTGCCGCGACATTGCTGAACGCAGTGGTGCAATATTTAAGCAACGCGAGTTGGATATACTAGGCTAAACAAATCTGTTCGATTAGTGGATAGACATTTTCGCCAACGTCGGCTTCATGCTAGTATTGCTTGCAAGAGAATGCTAAAAAAGTGGCACCATGTCTAAACACAAAGCAGTGGGTTCTTCAAACTCGTTATTAATATCTTCACAAGCGACACATTGGTCTCAACAGCATATTCTTTCGCTGCTTAGCCAATTGATTATTTTATTAATTACGCTGTTTATTGTCACCAGTATGGTGGTCAATTTAGGCGAACGTCGCCTGCAAGAAGATTGGGCAGACCAACGCTATAGTGAGTTACAAACGGTCGCATCCTTAGCGTCTGACAAAGTGTCATTTTTGCAGTTTAGAACCCAGATCATCGCCAAAGGCGAGTTACTACGACAATATCTGCAAGATCCATCAGAAAAACTGCAATTAAAAACTATCGAAAACTGGGACTCATTGACAGATAATATTCCAGAACTGCTTGGTTTAGCATTATTTAATCCTCAAGGACAACTGCAGTTTTCTACCACTGGAAGTTTTAATAACATGCAACTTCCCGCAGCATTATTAGGCTCAGGTAGAAATATGGGGGGTAATGACATTTACACCTCACCAATGGCATTTACACCCATTGATGGCATATTGGAACCGTATTTTTATCAATTATCATGGATAGAAAACCCAGACCAAAGCATTAAAGGCTATTTGGTCACTTACAATTCTATTGTTAAATTATTAGAAACCATAAAACCTGCTTTTTTCAATCAAAACTCACCTTTATTACTGCTTGATACTCAAGGTTTTCTCTATGCCGGCGCCAATCAACCTGCGCCATTAGACAGTATGCCAGACACACTTGGTGCAAGTTTAAAACAAACTTACCCAGAATTGTGGCGGGTAATGGCAATGAATAATTTTGGCCAGTTTCACAGCCAAAATGCCACTTTTGTATATTTAAAAGTCGAGTTAACCAGTCAATTCGAAACTAAAAGAGAATATTTTTTATTGTCTTATATTCGTCATGACGACATTGCCACTCGGTATGCACAATGGCGCATAGTGATTATTATCGCTGGATGCTTAATTGCACTGTTAGCCAGTTTACTGATTATATTAAGACACCGATTTGTGCTTGAACGACGATCGAAACAAAATAGCGTTCAATTGAGCAACGGTTTATTTAGCAGTCAATTAAGCTGCTTAATTGTTAATGATTGCGGCCGTATTCAGAGCATCAATGCCAAGGCTGCTGCAGCATTGTCTTTGCCCATTGAGGCTCTCAAAGATCGCAGTATACAACGTGTATTGCATCTTGATGATGACCGCTTCAATCACATTAAACAGGCGTTAACTGATCATAAGCAATGGCATGGTGAGCTGAGTTTAGACACGCTTAATAGTAGTATGTTACAAACCCACATTCGTAGTGAAAAATGCCCTAACAGTAATGAGCATTACTGGTTAGTCACATTTGAAGACATTAGCGCGTTATTTGATAGTCAGCGCCAGGCTTACCTGTATCAACTAATGAGTAATGGAGCAGTAGCTTCGGCGCTAACTGATGCCAACGGAATGATTATAAAATGTAATAATCAATTTGATCGTCTGATGTCTTTACACGGTGATACGGATATTTCAATTACCGAATTACTCGGCGATGAACTGAGTAATCAATGGCAAAATATTACTGCACAAATTAGTTTGCAGGGCGAATGGACAGCGCAAATAATGCCATTTAACCAAAGCCGTTATGAGCATTGCTTAAAAACGACACTAGCAGGTCAATTGACATTTGAAGGTGATATTGAATATCTTATTTGTACTTTTGAACAGACAACTCCAGCGATTTCCTCCCAGAACAGCAGTAACATCATTGGCCATCGCAGTGCCATAGTATTACGCTTAAATGAGCTTGAAAATTACTTTATCAACCTCAGTGAACTCACTAAAGAACATTCATGTTTACTCATTATGGACATTAATCCAGAAGGCATTTTCAGCAATATGGGCAACATGAGCCAACTTGAAAAGCGCCAAAAAGATATTGAACTACAGTTACTGATTGAACTACCATTTAATTACCAAATTGCTCAATGGCAGCTCGGAAAGCTAGTGATCTTGTTGACCGAAACAAATGCAAATTCAGCACATCAATATGCACTTAATATGATGCAGCGCCTAGAAGAAAATAACTTAGGTGAAGGAATTAACATTGGTATCGCGAGTTATTTACAACAACAAAGCTTAGACCAATACCTTACTAACGCTGAAATAGCGTTAAAGCGCGCTAAACAATCTGTTGACCAAAATATTTGCCAAGCCTTTACTCGTCCGAGTAATAACGACAGCAACAATATCCGCTAACATTACCGGATTAAATCACCTGATACTGTATTGCTCAATATCAGGTGATACTTAATGTTAACCATTAATAATAATTTATAACGTCAACACCAAGGCATGGATAAATTCATCAGGCAGAACATATATTGGCGTAGTTTTACCCTGTTCATATTATGTTTCTAGCTGGGGATGACTAACAACCTCAGGAAGAAGCTCATCAGATTCAAGCCTAAAAGGCTGTACATTATCAGGTAGTTTACTTTCATTAATCTCAACAATACTTGAACGGTTCATAGTCACTTTAAAACGAGCATACTCAGGTTGTTGTTTACCATCGCGGAGCACCGCAACTAGGTTAACTTGATAACGGCGCTCCACAGACTCATTACTAATATTGCCTTCGCTTTCTGAGTATATTTTAGCTTTTCCGCGCTCTAAATGACGAGCAAAAGGTACTAAACTAAAATTAACTTGTTCTTGGATTTGCGAATAATCTGCCTCAAAGGGCCTATTGGTTACCTTAGTTGCAATACGATAATGCAGTACTTCTGAATCCACTTTATTCTGACTGTGGCGTTGTCTCATAATATCAGAAACCCCTTTAGGGATATCCTGGTTACGCATAAATTCAAGCCAAACTAACTGTTTAGCGACGACTGCTTGGGTTGTTGTATCTCGTAAAATACGGCTCCATCTTGGACGACCGCGCTGAATAAACCGCCACATTGCATTACGAAAATCTTCTTTGAAAATCTCCCTAAAACCATAAATAACCGCTAACGTCAGCAGCAAGGTCAAGGTTAATTCATTAAAGAAACCCTGAGCTTTTATAATTAAAGCCGATACTACTAGCATCACTAGACCCGTTGCTACGCCAGTAACGAATTTTTTAAGACCAACACCCAAGGGTTTTAACTCTTCTTTTAACACAACCCCTTGTTGGATTAAACGTCTTAAAAGCAGCATTTTATTAGAGATTCGATTAGCATCGAGCTGAGTTTGCAAAGAATTATATTTGCACTCTTTTTCTCTATAATGATTTTCACTGCGGCATAAATTCAAAACTTTGTCTTTAACATCGTGATAGTCAGCACTTCTAGGGCTTCGAGCCAATGTCTTTAATAACTGCTGTTCACAAAACCAAGACAGGTAATTATCCGCATGTTCAAAATAGGATTTCCACTTAGGATCATTCGGTTCATTGCGGCGAAACTTTTTCAGTAGTTGTGCAACCACATCACACAGCTCATCTAAAGCTGGATAAAATTCATTGGGATCAACTTTTTGCTGTAACTCTTTAACATCAGTTTCAATGGCGACAGCAAATTGGTAGGCGAATAAATTGAGGTATAAACGAAACTCTTCTAAGGTGCGTTTATTTAAACTAACAAAACGAGACTGAACTAATGGTAAATGCAGCCCTTTAGAATAATAAGAACGACGTCCAAGAATACTACTGTGGTAATAGTCTTCTTCATCTAAAGTATGCGAACCAATGCCCATTTCTGTTGGCAAATAAAAATACAGATCAAATACCCGTTGATCACCAGGGCCCATTTGATGACTGAACTTAATTGATAACGCTTCTTCTTGTTTTACTTTAACTTTTGCCACTATATATTTCACACACCTTTTTTCATTAACACGTAGCTACTATACCGCAAAGGCAATATTAAGCTAAAAGATAATTTATTCAATGAAAATTAGTCAGAAGTATTGGCAGAGATTAACTGACAGGCCCAGATATTATTACTAGGAAGAAACTTTAGCGTTGCGCTGGTTAATGTATGATCCAAGTCAATCACCTGAACTTGCTGGGATACACTGATACCATCTATAGATTGGGGTGGCAGAATGCCAAATTCATTACGTAGATAGGGATGTAATCGACTGTTATCTTGCCAGCGAACAGGCAAAATAGTTAAGATTAAATAATAAGTAAATGAGCCCATATCAACACGTTTAACCTTACCAACTAGTTGAGCAATTTCAGTACTATTTGACGATTCTAACCTATAAGTCAGTTTAGCGTCATGGTGATCAATATCTAGCGTTAACCATAAATCACTTTTATTAACGGTTAACGACGACTCTCCTTGTTGACTAAAATAACCGTCAGCATGGCAATCAAAATGCCCCATATTATGGCTATTAGCAATACGATTAATGACACTAATAACAATGAAGATCATCAACACAAAGCTCAATACAAAAACAAGTTTACCGCGTGTTGACTGCAGTAATCGATGTATTTTAATGTGCATTAGCCAGCTCATTAATCTAGCCACAAATATGCACCTTTTGCAGCCATTGCTGAGTAATAAATGGCACGCTCATGTTATCAATGTTGACTTTAATGCTATTAATTAATGGTTTTTCTTCAGTGGAATCTGCCAAGGTAAAGCTGATGTAATGTTGATTCGCCGATAAAGTCATGTTAATTGAATCCCAGCGAACATGATGGCATAAGCGTAATTGTGAAGATAAGCAATCAGCGTGTAATAGCGCATCTTGCTGATTATTATTACCAAATACAAATAGTTGAACAATATGTCCATCTGAGGTTAACACTTGCCTTAGCACATCAGCCTGAGCAAGCTGAGGCGGGTGAAGTTTAGAAAATACAAATAATAGAACACTCAATAAAATCGCAATAATAAACAGATACTGGCCTAAAGATAATAGTCTATTAGGTAATTCTAAAATTTTGGTGCGCTTAGTGGACACTGTTGCATATAAAATGACCCCCTGCTCAGGAACATATTCGATAAGATTAGTATGGGGTTGACACAGATAATTGATAATATTATCAATTATACTTAGCAATTCAGCATGGGATAATGGCTGAGAGCAATTGCCAGAAATAACCACCGTTTCGAGCATAGATAAAGCAACCACTTGGCCACGATGCTCGACTAACTGGTTTAAAACCCAATATTCATGATCATTTAAATGCCACTGCGCTGCCGTGGTCTTATCTATCAACAAACGCTGTGTACTGTCGAACCAACAACATCCTATTTGCATCACACTTTCTCAGTGTATCGACTTATGCAAAAAGTATACTCTCAAGTACGAGTCGCATGAATGCTAAGTCAGCTATCCTCTGGATAAGATTGCTAATTCGTGAACCAGTCCGCGAATATAGCGTTTATTTGCACAAGGTATAATTGCATGATGATGAAAGTAGAGGTCGCTAAATTACCGCATCACGAATAGCGCTAACTCTGATAAAGATAGGATAAAAAAGTTAACCTTAGTCGACCATTAATCACAAGCAGTAACAACATACTAATAAATGAAAAGTGGTAATAACTATGATATAGATGCCATATCAGCCTTTTTAAAACGGGCATAAAAAAAGCTGGCAAAACCAGCTTTGTTCTATTCACACTGACGTTAACATCCTTTAGACATTAACTTAAAATGCGTAAAGTAATGTCATGTTTGTTTCAGTATCAGTGCTTTCTTTGTCATCAAGTGGTTCACTGTTATAACGCACGATCACTGCAAACTTCATTGCTAGCGCACCAACGATATTTGCTGTTAATGAGGTTTCAGAACGAGCATCTAATTTACTACCCCAGTCGGCAATAAATCTCTGTTGAAACTTAGATGAATCACTTATTTTAGTTTGAAAATCAATCACAGCGTGAGCAACAATGCTGTCGTCGCTATCATAACCTTCAGCAAGAGCAGACTCTTCATCTAATTGTTGATAGATATAACCAGGACCAGCTTCTGCTTTTAAAGACATTCTGTCAGTATCAATAAAACGGTGACCATAACCGGCAGAAGTTGTTGAGGTGAAATCATAACCAGTGAATGGATCAACTTCATAGTTAGTATTGGCAAACAAATAGCTCACATCATTAATTTGATAGTCGCCTTGTACACCTAAAAAATAACGTTTTGCGGTTACTTCTTCAGTATCTTCTTTGTATAACCCTTCTAACACATACTGGTTCTCCCAGTTACCTAATTCTTGTTTTAGCGCTAAACGCGCTTTAAACGAAGAAGTATCAGTATTACCAGTGGTTAACGTTGCACCTAATTCTGCTTCACCAGCAAAAGTAGCATCGCCTTCAACAAACTCACTTCCAGCATGTGCTGCAAATGGCATGGTTAGTGTAATAGCTGCAGTAAGTAGCAGTTTTTTCATGTCATTTCGTCCTTTATTTATAATGTAATAAAATCTAACGGGGGGGTTATATGCCTAAATTCCCCGCATATTAACACTTTGGTCGCAGAATTGAAAAATAGTCAGCTGATTTAAGCGACTAAGCTCTTGCTTTGCCAGCGGCCACTACGCCAACGCCACAACATGGCTAATCCCCTAACCCATTCGTCTAGCGCTAAAGCAGCCCAAATACCCAACAAGCCAAAGTCTAAATAGATCCCAAGATAATAAGCACCAGGTACCGCGATACACCACATGGAAAACAACCCCATGAAAAACGGAAACTTAGCATCACCGCTGGCTCTTAGCGCATTAATGACCACTAAGTTAAATGTTCTACCCGGTTCCATGACCAACGTGAGGACAAATAATTGCCCCACAAGGACAACGATATCCTGTTCATCCGTAAACAGACTGACAAGATTAGGTCCCCATATTACGACAAATAAAGCCACTACACTGGTCACAATCAAACCCAACTTTAATGCGCGATACATTTGCTGCTCTGCGGCTTTTAATTGCTTAGCACCCACCATATGACCAATAATAATTTCGTTACCAATGCCTATCGATAGACCGAACAATAAGATAAACATACAAATTTGAAAATATAATGACTGCGCAGCTAAGGCCTTATCACCCATTAAGCCAACAAATGAAGTGACTACCATAAATTGCAGCATCCACGAGACATTTTCGCCCGCTGCAGGTAAACCAATATGGAATACCTTTTTAAGCATGGCTTTATCGGGACGTAAAATACTTGGAATATGTAATGGTATTTTGGTATAGCGTACAAACAACACCATCATAATGCTCACACCCACAAGTCGCCCGACAACAGTACTAATCGCAACCCCCGCTACACCCATTTGGGGCAAACCAAACCAACCATAGAGCAATAATAAGTTGCCGATAAAGGTGATCACATTCATCGATAATGTGACCCACATGGCTTGCTGGGTAAAACCATGAGCACGCATTCCCGCCGCTAAACACATGGCCATAGCTTCAGGAATTAAACATAAACCAACAATTTGTAAATACAATTTACCATCGGCCATCAACTCGGCTGGTAAGTTCATTAAATTCAACATCATGGTTGAGCCGGTTAAAATACCTACCGCTGCGACCAAGCCAACTAAGAAATTGAATCCGATAGATGAATACACCACGGCGCTGGCTGCAGTTTTATTATTGGCGCCTAAATACTGGGTAATGACAACGCTAGCGCCAATACTGACGAAACTAAATAACGTAATTGCCAGTTCGAACACCATATTACCAACAGACAACGCCGCCACTCCCTGATACGACACATGGCTTATCATAAAGGTATTAATTGCGGCGGTTAAAAAGTGCAGAGCAAAATCGACGAATAATGGCCAAGTTAATGAAAATAATGACAAAGGTGCATTTGGCTTAACAAGCATAGAATGAGTTCAACTATTGAGAATGGCTAACAGAATAAGGTTATATCAGTAAATAATGACGTTTAGCGTCAATTTTTAAGGCGAGGATGATGCTCGATAGCGTTTAAAAAAACAACGTTTATCGTAATTTATTTACAAAAAAAATCAGCTCATTCAAAAAATGAGCTGATTTGCTGTTTTACGCTATAATTGGTTTACATGATTTTAGGATCAAGTTCACCAGATTGATAAGCTTTATACATGGCTTGCAGTGACTTAGGCTTAATTTTAGAGCCCATGCCAGCACAACCAAATGCTTCATAACGCGTAGTACAAATGTCAGCCATTGCTTCCATTGATGCTTTTAAGAATTTACGCGGATCAAATTCTGCAGGATGTTCAGCTAGGAATTTACGCACGGCACCTGTGGACGCTAAACGTAAATCGGTATCAATGTTCACTTTACGCACACCGTGCTTAATACCTTCAACGATTTCTTCTAGTGGTACACCGTAAGTTTCTGGAATTTCACCACCATACTGGTTGATGATTTTAAGCCACTCTTGCGGTACTGAAGATGAACCGTGCATCACTAGATGCGTATTAGGGATACGCGCATGGATTTCTTTAATACGGTCAATACGTAGTACATCACCGGTTGGTTTACGGCTAAACTTGTACGCACCATGGCTGGTACCAATAGCAATGGCTAATGCATCAACGTGAGTATCAGCAACAAAACGCGCTGCTTCTTCTGGCGTAGTTAGCATTTGGTCCATGCTTAGAATACCTGACGCACCCACACCATCTTCTTCACCAGCTTGGCCAGTTTCTAAACTGCCTAAACAACCAATTTCACCTTCAACAGATACACCACAAGCATGAGCAAATGCGACCGTACGACGAGTCACATCTACGTTGTAGTCGTATGACGCTGGTGTTTTACCATCAGCCATTAATGAGCCGTCCATCATCACTGATGACATACCTAACTGAATTGAACGCTGACAAATGTCAGGATCAGTACCGTGATCTTGATGAATACAGACCGGAATATCAGGATACTGCTCAAGCGCGGCGGCCATTAAGTATTTTAAAAATTGTGGGCGTGCATATTTACGTGCACCTGCAGATGCCTGCACAATCACAGGGCTGTCTGTTGCTTCAGCCGCTTGCATAATTGCACGCATTTGCTCAAGGTTGTTCACGTTAAATGCAGGGACGCCATAACCATGCTCTGCAGCGTGGTCAAGCAGTTGTCGTAGAGAGATAAGAGCCATTTTTGTTCTCCATTAATAGGGTGATTACTCACCTAGGTCGCTATCGTTTGGACGGATTTTACACTCTGACATAACCTACATCCTGTAGATTATGTCAGAGCATTTTTTTTATAATAATTATTATTAGGCTTTACGGCACAAATATTTAATACGTGAACTAAGCGCCACGTTTTTCAAGCATTGCAACGGCAGGTAGCTCTTTACCTTCTAAAAATTCAAGGAAAGCACCACCGCCGGTTGAAATATACGATACTTTGTCGGCAATATTGTATTTATCCACTGCTGCCAGAGTGTCACCACCGCCAGCAATAGAAAATGCTTTGGAATTTGCGATCGCTTGAGCAATACGCTTGGTACCTTCACCGAATTGATCAAACTCAAACACGCCTACTGGGCCATTCCAGACGATAGTGCCCGCTTGTTCAATAATTTTAGCTAAGGCTTCTGCACTGTCAGGACCAATATCGAAAATCATGTCGCTGTCAGTCACTTCGCTCACTGATTTCAACGTAGCTGCTGCGGTAGGGCTAAATTCACTCGCCACTACCACATCCGTTGGCACAGGGATATCACCACCACGGCTTCGGGCATTCGCAATAAGACGCTTGGCCTCTTCTACTAGATCAGCTTCATACAACGACTTGCCAACTTTATAACCTGCAGCAGCAATAAAGGTATTAGCAATACCGCCACCCACAACTAACTGGTCAACTTTGGTCGATAAGCTTTCAAGCACGGTTAATTTAGTTGACACTTTAGATCCACCTACAATCGCCACCATTGGACGAGCAGGGTTATCAAGCGCTTTGCCTAATGCATCTAATTCTTGTGATAATAATGGGCCAGCACAGGCAATAGGCGCATACACACCGACGCCATGAGTAGATGCTTGGGCGCGGTGAGCCGTTCCAAATGCGTCCATTACATAGACATCGCACAGTGCTGCCATTTTTTTAGATAATGTTTCATCATTTTTACCTTCGCCAATATTAAAGCGAACGTTTTCAAATACGACGACTTCGCCAACATTAACCTCAACACCATCAAGATAATTACTCACTAAGCGCACTGAACAATCTAACGCTTTAGTTAAATAATCGACTACCGGTTGCATTGAATATTCAGCGTTAAACTCGCCTTCTGTTGGGCGGCCTAAATGAGACATCACCATTACGGCGGCGCCTTTTTTCAATGCGAGTTGAATGGTTGGTAATGATGCTCGTAAACGCGCATCACTTGTTACAACACCGTCGCTGACAGGTACGTTTAAATCTTCACGGATAAGCACGCGCTTATTTTGTAGATCTAAATCTGTCATGTTAATAATTGCCATAATTAGCAGTTCCTTTTTAAGTTAATACAAAGTCTTGCTGCGCAACCGGTTTAACCCATTGCACATAATCTGTTGATATTACCTATCTAACTTTGCTTGGATCATTGCTAAGCTAGTATCGAGCATACGGTTGGCAAAACCCCATTCGTTGTCGCACCATAATAACAATTTGACCAAGTGGCCGGCGCTGACACGAGTTTGGGTACCATCAACGATGCTAGAACGGGGATCGTGGTTAAAGTCACACGATACCAATGGCTCGTCAGTATAACCTAAAATACCATTAAAACTGCCGTTTGAGGCAAGTTGTAACACACTGTTAATCTGTTCAATATTGACTTTTTTCTCTAGCGTGACAGATAAGTCGATCGCGGTCACATTTATGGTGGGAACCCGCACAGAAATGGCTTCAAACTTATCTTTCATGTGCGGCAAAATACGCTCAATGCCGCGAGCTAATTTTGTGTCCACTGGAATAATAGATTGACCTGCGGCGCGCGTTCGGCGTAAATCGTCATGATAAGCGTCAATCACTTGTTGATCATTCATCGCCGAGTGAATTGTGGTAATCGCGCCACTTTTGACTTCAAAATGCTTATCTAATACATCGATAACCGGAACAATACAATTAGTGGTGCAAGACGCGTTAGAAATAACGGTATGCTCTGCGCGTAATAAGTCATGATTGACACCATAGACAATGGTGGCATCAACGTCTGCAGAAGAAGGATGGCTAATAAGCACTTGCTTAGCGCCAGCTTGAATATGTGCTTCGCAAGCATGACGGTCAATTAAGCTGCCGGTGGCTTCATAAACAATATCAATATCAAGCTCAGCCCAAGGCAATAAGTTAGCATCAGCTTGATTGAGTAATAAAATACTGTCATCGCCAATAAGTAACTGATCACCGCTTAGTTTAACGGTATGCTTAAAACGACCATGAGTAGTGTCATATTGGGTTAAATGACAAATGGCTTCTGGCTTTGCCAACTCATTGATCGCCACAATTTGGATTTGTTGACGTTTACCAGATTCGTACAAGGCACGAAGTATTGAGCGGCCAATCCGGCCATAACCATTAATTGCAACTCGAATCATTTAGGGTCCAGAATAATTAACTAAAGCACTTATGATTGAATCAATTATAGTAAAAAGAACTGAAATATAAGTAACTTAGCATGTATTGTTTTACGTGAAATAAAGACATAAAAAAACGGCCTGCAATCGTATTGCAAGCCGTTATTATACAGATTAAACACTTAATAGATAAGTGTTTAATCTCAGATGATTATCCTAAAGACTGGACAGTTTTTACTACATTATCAACAGTGAAGCCGAAATGTTTAAGTAAATCACCACCAGGAGCTGACTCACCGAAGGTAGTCATACCCACTACGCCGCCATCAAAACCAACATACTTGTACCAGAAATCAGTATGGGCAGCTTCAACAGCAACACGTTTAGTGACGCCTTTTGGTAGTACAGATTCTTTGTAAGCAGCATCTTGCTTATCAAACTCGGTAGTAGAAGGCATAGACACTACCCGTACTTTTTGACCTAGTTTGGTTAGCTCTACAGCAGAATCCATAGCTAATTGCACTTCAGAACCTGTTGCAATCAAAATCACATCAGCAGTACCTTGGCAATCAGACAGTACATAACCCCCTTTAGCCACGTTAGCTAATTGCTCAGCGGTACGCGCTTGGGCTTTAAGACCCTGACGACTAAAGATTAATGATGTAGGAGCATCACGACGCTCAATGGCTACTTTCCATGAAACAGCCGTTTCTGCTGCATCACATGGGCGCCAAACGGCCATATTCGGCGTTAAACGCAAGTTAGCCAATTGCTCAATAGGCTGATGGGTTGGACCATCTTCGCCTTGACCAATAGAGTCATGGGTGTAAACGAAAATATTTTGAATGCCCATTAACGCAGACATACGAACCGCGTTACGCGCATATTCCATAAACATCATGAAGGTTGCGCCATAGTTAATAAAACCACCATGTAACGACGCGCCGTTCATAATACCGCTCATCCCGAACTCACGTACACCGTAATAGATGTAGTTACCGGCAGGATCGTCTTGTATGCCTTTTGAACCAGACCAAAGCGTTAAGTTAGAACCGGCTAAGTCTGCGCTGCCGCCGAGTAATTCAGGCAACATAGCACCAAAGAAACCAATCGCATTTTGAGACGCTTTACGACTCGCAATACCTTCAGCTTTATCTTGGCTTTCTTGAATAAAAGCTTGTGCTTTTACTTCAAAATCTGCAGGTAAGTCACCTTTCAATACACGGCGTTCATATTCTGCAGCAAGCTCTGGGAATGCAGCTTGATAAGCGGCAAACTTATCATTCCATAATGACTCGTTAGCAACACCTTTATGCTTAGCATCCCAACCAGCATACACATCTGATGGGATTTCAAATGGCGCGTGTGGCCAGTTTAAGAACTCACGTGCGGCGGCAATTTCAGCATCACCTAATGGTGCACCATGACAATCATGGCTACCCGATTTGTTCGGCGAGCCAAAACCAATAATGGTTTTACAGCAAATCATAGATGGTTTATCTGTTACAGATTTAGCTTGTTCAATTGCTGCACGGATAGCATCTGGATTATGGCCATCTACATCAGCAATGACATGCCAGCCATAAGCTTCAAAACGCTTAGGGGTATCGTCAGTGAACCAACCTTCAACATGACCATCGATAGAAATACCGTTGTCATCCCAAAATGCCACTAACTTTCCAAGGCCTAATGTTCCGGCTAATGAACTGACTTCGTGAGAAATACCTTCCATTAAACAACCATCACCCAAGAAACAATAAGTGAAGTGATCGACAATGTCGTGACCTGGACGGTTAAACTGGGCTGCCAAGGTTTTTTCAGCAATCGCCATACCAACAGCATTACTCAAACCAGCACCTAAAGGACCCGTTGTCGTTTCAACACCAGGTGTATAACCATATTCTGGATGGCCAGGTGTTTTTGAATGTAATTGGCGGAATTGCTTTAGCTCTTCAATTGGCAATTCATAACCAGATAAATGCAGTAAAGAGTAAATAAGCATAGAGCCATGACCGTTTGACAAAACAAAACGATCGCGATCGACCCAGTTAGGATTAGTTGGATTATGCTTTAGAAAATCATTCCATAGCACTTCGGCGATATCAGCCATACCCATTGGGGCACCTGGATGACCAGAATTGGCTTTTTGAACCGCATCCATACTTAAGGCGCGAATAGCGTTAGCGAGTACTTTACGAGATGACATGCTCTCTCCTGCTTGTTTGTAAGGTTTAGCGGGCAATTGTGAAGCCATATTTTCCCCTACTAGGCGATGTGACGCAAATTAAAATTTCTCAGTTTACATTTTTTGTCATTAATAAACCACATTTTAACCATTGCAGGTCACAAAACAGCTCTATTTTATGCACCACATCTCAAGGATAAAAACCAATCAGAGACATTGATGAACCGAGTAATTATTTATTGACAGTCAAGCTAAAAAGCAACTCAACATCGGTAAAAAACATATCATATCTTCAGCTAAGGCCTAATAATCAACCTTGATATTGTTCAATTAATGGCACCAAAGTGATTAAAACAGATCAACGCAAACCATTAATACCCATTATAATCAGTAATTTGATTGACCCACCAGCTAAACACACTCATTGTGAATATAAAATATTCCTGCACTACTGCACAATTCTCCAGTTAAATTCGTATAAAGGGGTGTTATCAAATTAGATTTCGACTAAAATAGACGTCTAGACGTATATTCAAATGCAACCAACGAGATTCTCCTATTATGGCAAAGCACTTGTTTACCTCTGAGTCGGTCTCAGAAGGTCATCCAGATAAAATCGCCGATCAGATTTCTGATGCGGTATTAGACGCAATACTTGAGCAAGATCCAAAAGCTCGTGTTGCGTGCGAAACGTATGTCAAAACCGGTATGGTATTAGTGGGCGGTGAAGTCACCACTTCTGCTTGGGTCGACATTGAAGAAATTACCCGTAAAACGGTACGCGAAATCGGTTATACCAATTCAGATATGGGTTTTGATGCTGATTCATGTGCTGTTTTAAATGCTATTGGCAAACAGTCTCCAGATATTAACCAAGGTGTTGATCGTTCAGATCCTGCAGAGCAAGGCGCGGGCGACCAAGGGTTAATGTTTGGTTATGCCAGCAATGAAACCGACGTATTAATGCCTGCACCGATTACTTATGCCCACAAATTAGTTAAGCGTCAGTCTGAAGTCCGTAAAGACGGCACACTACCTTGGTTACGCCCAGATGCTAAAAGCCAGGTCACGTTTGCTTATGATGATGGAAAAATCATCGGTATCGATGCGATTGTATTATCAACTCAACATCGTGAAGATGTGACCCAAGCTGACTTGATTGAAGCGGTAATGGAAACCATCATCAAGCCGGTATTACCTGCGCAATGGTTAAACAAAAACACTAAATACTTTATCAACCCTACTGGTCGCTTTGTCATTGGCGGCCCTGTTGGTGATTGTGGTTTAACAGGCCGCAAGATTATTGTAGATACTTATGGCGGAATGGCGCGTCATGGTGGTGGTGCTTTCTCTGGTAAAGACCCATCAAAAGTAGACCGTAGCGCAGCTTATGCTGCACGTTATGTAGCTAAAAACATCGTTGCTGCTGGTCTTGCTGACCGTTGTGAGCTACAAGTGTCTTACGCTATTGGTGTTGCAGAGCCAACCTCTATTAGTATTGAAACATTCGGTACTGGTAAAGTGTCTGAAGAAGTATTGATCAAGTTAATTCGTCAACACTTCGAATTACGCCCATATGGCTTAACGGCAATGTTAGATTTAGCGCGTCCAATCTATCAACAAACTGCGGCTTATGGTCATTTTGGTCGCGATATATTCCCGTGGGAAGCGACGGATAAAGCTGAAATTCTCCGTGCAGATGCCGGACTATAATAAGCAAACTAAATATATCGTCATAACGTTGTAGCTTGTTGATTACGCTAAAACGATATCAAACATAAAACCGCCCATTGGCGGTTTTATGTTATTTACGATACCTCATTTGTAGTAATCACTTTAAAGGCAACGATTTGGTCTCAACAATGGATTTTGTTATGTATCAACCGACTTGGCTGGACACAAAAATAACGGCAAACCTCAAACCATCTGTTACATCGTTATCCATTGAGGCTAAACCGATTGCAAATAAATCGGTGATAACCAATCCTACTGCAGTTAAAGTCACTGAGGATGAACTCGCTGCTATTGAACTCTCCGTCATAAAAGAGTGGTCTGCGATTAAATTATTCTATCGCCGTTATATGCCTTATGCGCGACTAGCCCAAAAAGAAGCCGTTGCAGTGATCCATCATCTAGATTCGACGGCTAAAAATAGTCGAGATGATATTAGTCGTGATATTAATAACGGTAGTAATGACGTTAATGAAGCGGAATACAGACAACTGAAAATTATTGCCGCAATAAGAGTTAAACCGATAGGTCGATATCAACTGGTCAATGGATTACTGGTTCATCCTGATTATCGCGGCCTGCAACTTTCAATTCAATTATTGCAGTTTATTGCGCCAACTTTAAAAGTTAAACATTGCTTCTTATTTGCTCACCCGTGGTTAATAGGCTTATATCAACAGCAACACTTTGTAGTGATAGACAATGAAGCACTATTGGCATTACCGGCAGAGATCACTCAATTATATTATCGTTATCACTCTGAAGAACGACCACTGGTGTTGATGCAGTTAACTAATCCTGAACAATAATTTGTATCAATTATTTGTATCAATTATTTAGCTAAATAATCCTAATGTACAAAGGGAAGATGCCGATTAACATTAAGCCAATGCGATCAAATACGTTAACAGTGATCGAAATGCGAGCTTTCAATACACATAAATGATACTTGCTGCATACTCATTACTGGCACCTCTTTGACACTTATTGACGTCAGATTGATACGCTCAACTTGGGTAAACATTGTAATCGCGGCATGGTAGTCATTGGTTACACCACAAAATAACCACATATCATTCCAGCGCACAAAATATCCTGCTTGCTGCAATTGCGGATTTTGTTCACCTTGCACATCAGCTTCAACACACTCATAAGACTCAGTCGCGTCTGCCAATACCGCAGCTATTAGCTTCATATTGTCGAACGCTGATAACCTTAAATGACAGTATGGTGAAAAAAGTGTTTCAAAGTCAGCGACCATAATATTCCTAATTAATCTCAGCTCGAGATAAAAGGTGGGATAAATCGATTGATTTAAAGCGAGTAACGTTAAACTTGCTATGTGTTTTGCTAACAAATAGCCTTAGTGGGTTAGTCGCTGCTTCAACATAATTATTGGCAATACAATAGACTCTAAAAAAGTTGTTTAATAACCGTTTATCTCTAAAGGAAAGTTAATAAACAACCACGTTAGCAATAAAATCTAGCTTAACTAGAGTGCAACATTAGAGGTGGCCAATAAACAATAGTCACGTTGTTCAAAACTAAATTTTTCTATCTCTGTCATCGCCGCTTTTTGTTGATGTGCAGCTAACGAACGCGCATTATCTGCGGCAACATAGGTCACCATAAATGGAAAAGTAGCGCTTACTTGTGTTTTTAACTCACTCACTAACGCCACAAACACGCCTTGACCACGTTTAGATTCTTGAATCCAAACAGGTCCATATTGACACGAATTAGTCGTCGATAAGGCTTGACCCTCTAACTCAGCAAACCTAATTTTTTGGATAATATGACGATACAATGGCTGCGCAGAAAAGAATGACCATTTTGCAGCCATCACATAACCAATGATTTGGCCTTGTTCTTCTGCCACGATAAACCAATGTTGATTGATAAGCTGGCTCACTTCACTTTTGGTGAACGAGTGGGCATGAAGTTGGTTATCTGAACCAAACAACTCATCATCTACATGAGCACGCTCTAACTGCACAATAGCAGCAACATCGGTTAATAACGCCTTACGGATAATAAATGACAATGATTATTCCTTTGAACCTGAATGGGGAGATTGTTTCTTGGCCCATTCTATCACTAGCGCAACAGGCAGCGGAGACATAATTAATGTTCCTACGCCAATGAGTAACGCAATCACTAACATACCACTGACTTGTTGACCTACATCACTTTGCCAATATAAGCCGACGCCCACCAACATCATGATTAAACCAATGATATGCAACACTTTGACTAATTTGATCATTTGACACTCTTTAATACGTTAAATAATGTTCATGAATCCAAAACATTACAATTATTTACGCCCTTATTAATGTTCAAGTAGTAGAATAACGGCAATTTTTTAGTATTTGGAACTCTCTTCGCATGATAAAGCATATTCTCGGCGCCGCGGTTATATTTTTAGGCCTTAGTGCTTGTCAAAACCACACTCAAATTGTCTCAAATGAACAATTAATTGGTACTTGGCATGTAGACGTCGTTCTCGACACTCCGACGGTTAATAATAGTCCAGCAAATTTAACTTTTGCACCAAACGGTGAGCTAACCGGTAATAATAGCTGTAATCAGTTTTTTGGTCGTTACGCTCAGCAAGGTAACTTGCTACAACTTGCACCATCAGGTACCACCATGAAAGCCTGCGTTGATAGTTTGATGACCCAAGAAACCGAACTGATGCAGGCTATTTCATTAGTACAGCAAGTTGATTTTTCAAAAGGAAAACTCAATCTATTGTCTATAAATGGTGATACGCTACTGGTTCTGACAAAACAATCGTAGCCGATATCCTAGGGCCTGTTGATCTTTGCTGGTTGAATTTTGTTCGAGTTAAAAACGTTTTAATCAAGGCGAATGGATTGATGCCTAGTCATCTAAGCAAAATGCATTCAACAAAGAGTAAAACGTTTTTAGCCGAACCCTTCGGGCAGCGTTTGTTGGCCATTTTTACTGTGTTATCGACTTTTTATGTAGAATAACTACACCTCAAAGTCTCTGCCTTGTACAAATGGCCAACAATTCGCTGCAAAAATAACCTTGAAAGATCAACAGGCCCTAATATCCATCATTTAAATGGGTCCTAGGAACAGCCACTTGTGTCAGCTTAAGGTTCCACTATAAAAATGAATTTTTATTCAGCAAATCTGATTCTTTCTTGACTTAATCAGTCAATCTATTCAAAATGTGCTAGATTTTTGAATAACAACTATAAGATGAATAATCACTATGCCAGCGACAAGAAATCAGGATGAGCTCGTACGCACTTTTAAAGCGATTCTGAAAGAAGAACGTTTTGGAAGCCAAAGCGAGATTGTTAATGCGCTTCAAGCCGAAGGATTCGGTAATATTAATCAATCTAAAGTATCACGCATGCTCAGCAAATTTGGTGCTGTACGAACTCGTAACGCTAAGCAAGAGATGGTGTATTGTCTCCCAGCCGAGCTTGGAGTACCTACTGCGGGTAGCCCAGTTAAAAATTTAGTACTCGATGTTGATCATAACCAAGCAATGATCGTGGTAAGAACCAGCCCAGGTGCAGCACAATTAATTGCACGTTTGCTCGATTCAATAGGCAAACCAGAAGGGATATTAGGTACCATTGCAGGCGATGACACAATTTTTATCTGTCCAGCAAGTATAAAAACGATCGATGAGACTTTAGAGACTGTTAGATCTTTATTCAATTATAGTGAATAACAAACCATTAAATAAAAAAGCAATGCCATGGCATTGCTTTTTATTATCTAAAATTAACGATTACACATCATCAAATTGAGTTAAAAAATCCAGTGATGGGACAAAGAATGACGATCCGGTCAGCGCTTTGGTAAACTGCATTAAATGATCATGATTTCCATGACCATCACCATGCACCATACTGCGGAGCATTTGTTCAAAATGCTCCGGAGTGCGACACACTGAAATAAACATCAAACCTTGTTCTCTAATCGAACCATATGGCATGCTTTGACGTAAAATTTCTAATGTATTACCCTGTGGATCCTTTAAGTTGACTCGCTTAGTATGGCTGGTTAATGGCTTATCTTCTGATTCATACTCAATATCATCAACCTTAGTTCGACCAAAAATATCTTCTTGTTTTTTAAGCGGTAAACGATGCCACTTACTTAAGTTATGCATATATTTTTGGACATGAACATAGCTACCAGAGACAAAGTCTTCATCCTCATCTCCCACAAGCGCAACCTGCTGACGCTGGCGTCCCTTAGGATTTTCAGTTCCATCAACAAAACCGGTTAAATCGCGGCTGTCCATAAAACGAAAACCACGCTCTTCATCGACTAGCTCAACCAAATCTTCAAACATTTGATTAATTTCATTAGCGACAAGATGCAAAATATCATAACGATCACAACGGATATGGACAAAAAGATCATATTCCATTGCTGGAGCATCTCGATTACCTTC